>JAJRSO010000058.1 GCA_024278755.1 Calditrichota bacterium
CCCTGGGAAACCATTCATTCGACGGTTAACAGTTTTTTAGTTTTGCTAATGTATCTGTCGTTTAATCTTTTGTCTGGTCAGGGATATGAGATTTCCATTCTGATAAATAATTTATTTTTTTTATCGGCAACTGCAGTGGTTGCTGTCAGTATTAGCCATGTACGCTATAAACTGGTGAACCAGTAGTTCTTTTTAAGGGAAGAATTGCAGGATGCCCGGGATGCGCTATGGAGCGAAATGGAGCTTGCAAAACGAATACAGACGGCCTTGTTACCGGGAAAAGAAAATATAAAGGGGTACCATATTGCGGCTATAATGGATCCGGCAAAAGAAGTAGGGGGGGATTACTACGATATTATCGAAGCATCGGATGATGATAAATGGGTAACCATTGGTGATGTTTCCGGACATGGGGTGGATTCCGGCCTGATAATGATGATGGCTCAAACAAGTATTTTATCGATTATTCAGAATAACAGATACAGTAAACCCTCTTCCGTGCTCGGTTCGGTAAATTCCATTATTCGCGAAAATATCTCTCGTATGGGTTCTGATCATTATATGTCGTTAATGGCTATTCGTCTGAATGGCTCTACAATGACTTTTGCCGGGAAACATCAGGATATCATCGTTTACCGTTCTTCTTCCAATAAAACGGAAATTATTCCTTCTACCGGTACCTGGCTGGGCATTGCGGATAATATCGGTAAGTTTTTAAAAGATGCCAGCATTCGGCTTTACGATGGTGATATTGTATTGTTGTTTACCGATGGAATTACGGAAGCGAATAATAATTCTGGTGCAATGTTTGGCCAGGAACGATTACAGCAAGCCTTGCATTTATATGCAGATCTCCCGGTGGGCAAGCTATTAGATAACATTATGCGTGATGTAAAAGCATTTAATCATGAACAAGTGGATGATATGACTTTAGTGGCAATAAAAAAAGTATCGCCATTTGAGCTGCAATCACAACAAAAATTTTGGAGCCAGGTTAAATGAAAATTGTCTCACAGGCAGAGATCTCTGGCATTAAATTTAATTTATTTACGCTTTCATTTGACCGCGAAACAGAGACGCTGTTTTTAAATCGCTATTTTAATAAGTCTCTAATTCAGGTACGGATAGCGCTTATTATTGCTGTCTTTTTTTACGGCGTGTTCGGAGGGCTGGATGTCGTTTTGGCGCCAGCCTATAAAACAAGTTTTTGGTTTATACGCTATGCCATTGTTGTCCCGTATTTTGCGCTACTGATTCCGTTTAGTTATTCAAAACATTTTAAAAAGTATATGCAATTTTCTATCTCTTCCAGTGTTTTACTCGCCGGGATGGGCATTATTTGGATGATTGTGATAGGTCCTAGATCCATACAAAACTTATATTATGCCGGCCTTATCTTAGTATTTTTTTATGGATATACTTTTTTTAAATTAAGGTTTGTTTGGGCAACATTTGTTTGCTGGGCCATTGTGGTTGTGTATGAGGTCGCTGCTATTTGGGTTAAACCAACCCCTTTTTCCATTTTAATAAACAATAATTTTTTCTTTCTTTCCGGTAATATAATGGGCATGGTTATCAGCTATGCGATGGAATACTATGCCAGGAGAGACTTTGTTTCGGAGCGTTTACTCGAAGAAGAAAAGAAAAATGTAGACGAAGCGAATGCTGATCTGGAGAAAAATGTAAAGGAACGAACCTCCGAACTCGTTAAAGTAAATAAGAGTTTAAGACAGGAAATATCCGAGAGAAAACGGGCGCAGGATCTTTTACTTGAATCCGAACAAAAATACCGGACACTTTTCGAAGAATCGAAGGATGTAATCTTTATCAGTTCGGCAGACGGCCGAATTTTGGATATCAATAATGCCGGTGTAGAATTATTAGGATATGCATCAAAAGAAGAATTGTTTTCCATAGATATCGAAAAAGACCTGTATTATCAGGTAGGTACGAGGAAAGAATTTAAACAACTACTCGAAAGAGAAGGGTATGTTAAAGATTACGAAATTACGCTTAAAAGGAAAGACGGACAAAAAGTTGTTGTCCACGAAACATCCAGTATAATTTATGACAAAAACGGCAAAATTATTGCCTATCACGGTATTCTCAGAGATGTAACCGAAAAATTGCGGTTACAAAGTCAGCTCCTCCAGGTTCAAAAAATGGATTCCATCGGTTTGCTGGCAGGAGGCGTTGCACACGATTTTAATAATATTTTAACTGCAATTAACGGATACGCAGAGCTACTTCTGTTAAAAATGAAAAAAACGGATCCCTTTTATAAAACGGTTCAGCATATCCGTAAGGGCGGCGAACGCGCAAGCAATCTGACCGGGCAATTATTGGCATTTAGCCGTAAACAGGTGTACCAGCTAAAAGTAGTTGATGTAAACGCCTTAATACAAAATCTTGATAAAATGATACACCGATTAATCGATGAAGATATCAAAATAGAAAAACAATTGTCTGCCGATCTGCATAGTATTAAAGCCGACCCCAGTCAATTTGAACAGGTAATTCTAAATTTAATTATAAATGCCCGCGATGCCATTAACCAAAGAACGACCAGAGCGAAAGAAAAGAAGATAGTTCTTAAAACGAAAAATGTATATCTGGATAAGGAATTTGTAAAAACGCATGTGGGTAGTTACGAAGGCGCATTTATCCTGCTGTCTGTAACCGATTCGGGAATCGGTATGGATGAAACTACCATAGAAAAGGTTTTTGAACCGTTTTTTACCACGAAGGAAACGGGAAAAGGCACGGGCCTCGGTTTATCCACCGTTTATGGAATTATTAAGCAGAATAGGGGAAGTATTTACATCACATCGCAACTCCAGAAAGGCGCTACGTTTGATATCTATTGGCCATCGGAAGGAGCGCATATTGAAGAAAATAAGACGGAAAAAGAGATTACGGAATTAAGGGGGGGCAGATAAACCATCCTTTATGTGGAAGATGATTACGAAGTGCGCGAATTTACAACGGAGGCATTACAGTCGTTGGGCTATTCCATAATTGAAGCACAAAACGGCAAAGAAGCGCTCTCTATTTTAAGTAATCGTACAAACAACGTTAAATTAATACTAACGGATCTTGTAATGCCGGAAATGGGCGGCAAGGAACTGGCGGAAATTATTAGTAAGGTAGACCCGAGTTTAAAGATTCTGTTTACATCGGGTTATTCGGATAATCATGTAGTACAGAAAGGGATTTTAGAAAAGAATGTAAACTTTGTTCAAAAGCCATATACCTTTCAGAGCATCTCTCAAAAAATCAGAACAATTCTTGATAATTAAAAAAGAGAGTTTGTACTTATTGCTAAATATGCGTACTACATTGTTTTATGCGGATAAGTTTTTTATAAAACGTTGCTGTGCATTTACATTGAATACATTCGCGTTAACTCGTGTCTTGGCGTTTTTTCTTTTTTCTGTTCTTTTCTAACCCACCGATTCGGTATAGAGATTAAATCCATTAGCTGTCTCTAAATAAAACCGCCCTAAAATAAATAACCCCCGCTAATCAGGTTGTTGTCGTTTCTTTTTTAGCCATGGATAAACACTGATTGCTCCCCTTCAGTATTTATTATATCGTTTGTGTAAATTTATTCGCGGCTAAATTTTTTTTTGCAACAGCCCGTAATGGCAGGGGTTGTTAAAAAATTTATTTAATCACGGTATTTTTTATACATCTGATCCCCGTCAAAGCCTAGCGCTTTCCAGTTGATGCGTTTGTTCTTACCTCGTCCGTGACAGTTTGTACAGGTCAGCGCATCTTCTTTTGGAGAAACCATATGGTCAATGCCCCAGTACATTTCGGTTTCTACCCAACCATATTCTCCGCTGTAATCCAAACCGGCAATTTTCATTCCTTCGGCTGCGGCTTTGTTCCAGTCGAAATCTTTCCAGTAGCCGCCCCAAAGATGCGGAACAATCAGATAGTTGTGCTTGGCGTCGTATATCTGTTTTCCGCGCATAACTTTATAGGGATACAATTTGGAATCCTTATCGCTTCGTTTACCCAGCGGTTTATTCAGAGATAGAACTTTTTTAGGATCAAACGTATCACCTTTGAGATATCGGGTAGAAGTGCCATTATACCAATGGTATTCCGGTTTCACATTTTTCCCCCAGCGGAAAGAGCCTTTTTTCTTCATATAAGTTGGCATGCCGTTTTCATCTTTTTGCGCTTTAATATCCTGCCCGGCCGTGGACCAGTCCCAGTACAGTTTGGTGGGATGTCCTTTGGCAAAAACAGGGATATGGCAGGTTTGGCAGGCAATTCTTTTGGTGTGTTTGTTTAAGATTTTTGATTCGTGGATTGCTTCATCATCGTGACAGCTTGTACATTCGACACGATTTTCTTTATCGGTTACGATGGCCATCGATTCGCCTGAAATCTGATGAGCCTCTGTGGTATGGCAGTCGATACAGGTCAAATCATTACCCATATGGACATCGTATTCGGGTGAGGGGTTTATCAAACCGGCATCCAAATCACCGTGTTTTACATTTTCGCCGCCCCCGCCATAGAAATGACATGTGCCGCAGTTTTGGTTTGTGGGTAGCCCCACACTACGTGCGGCAGCGGTTAAATCTACATCTTTAGCCGGCATTCCGGCGCCTTTGGGATTTTTCTTGTACTGGCCGGATAAATCATGACAAACCAGGCAATCGACGTTCTCTTCCTTGGTAAAATCAAAAGAGGCGTCTTTCCAGCCGTATCCGGCATGGCAGCTTGTGCAACGCGGCCAGTTTGACTCTACACTAATACAGTAGTTGTTAAATACATTTTTTTTCCCGGCAGAAAACGTACCTTTATGACCGGGAATGCCTTTAACCTCTTTGGTCCATTTCCAGTGAATCGTCTGCATCATTTCTTTAGCAGCGTCTTCATGACAATCGAGACAGGTTTGTGTCACTTCCTCGGGTGTAAAAAGTGAATCTTCTATCAATTCGGCATGATCTTCTCCGGCAAAAGACAGGTTAAAAAGAAACAGGATAATGAAAAATGAAAGAGCTGATTGTTTCACAGCAGGAACCTCCTTTTTAAAATGTATTGTAAATGGTAACCCAAATAATATTCGGCATATTTATTACAACTTTGAATAAAGTTTCACTTATCAGACGATAAACGCCTCTAATATAAATATATTCACTATAAATGTCATTAGAAAAAACAAAAGTTTTCACTTTATTCATTTATCTGTGTATTTTGCAGATATATACTTTAAAAATTTAGAGTTTATATGCATCTTGTCAAAAAAAATGAAGTTTCTTAATGCGTATCATCAATTTCCGCTGAATTAACAACCTTTGTTATGCCGTTGATTGTACCCTGTAAATCCGGAATTGAAGAAAAAATTAAAATATCTTTACATCGCTTTAAACGAATCGTATGTTTTTGATGTAAACCTGCAAAGGCGTTACCATGAAAAAACGTCCTTCAAAGTTACCCATTATCGTTTTAAGCGGGGCGTCCGGTTTTATCGGCAGCTGCCTGCTTAAAGCGCTTAAAGAGGATTATTATTTTTATGCGCTTGCCCGCCGTTCACAGAAAGCAGCCGGAATTTCGGTACACCAGAATATCTCTTGGATTCGTGTCGATATTGTAAAAAAGCCGGAAATTGATAAAATATTTTCCGAAATTGTTTCAAAAGGTGGCGCCGACTATTTTATCCACCTGGCGGGATTTTATGATTTTAAGAATAAACCAAATCCGGAATATACACGGACAAATGTTTGGGGAACCCGTAATATTCTGGAAGCGGCGGTAAATTTAAAATTAAAACGATTTATTTTTGCAAGCTCTCTTGCCATAATAAAATTTCCCGCATCCAATCGTTTGATTAATGAACAGAGCATACCCGATGCAAAATATCCGTATGCGTTGAGCAAGCAGGCCGGGGAAAAACTGGTAAGAGAATTTTCGCAATATTTTCCCTGTACAATAATTCGTCTGGCGGCAATTTTTAGCGATTGGTGTGAGTATTTACCTTTATATTGGTTATTAACCGTGTGGCTGTCGAGTCGATGGGACAGCCGTTTGCTTGCCGGGGAAGGAGCCTCCTCCATTCCCTATCTGCATATCAACGATTTGGTTTCTTTTTTTACCTGTGTCATAAACCGGTCTGATTCGTTACCTGTTTATCATGTTTTAAATGCCAGTCCCCGGACAAGTGCTTCTCAATACACCCTTTTTAAAGCGGCGCATCAATACAGTTATTTCCATCCGGTTGAACCTGTATATATTCCCAAATGGTTTGCCGCTTTGGGAATTGTCTTGCGAAATATTTTTGGGTATATAACCGGAAAACAACCGTTTGAGCGGTTGTGGATGATAAAATATGTGGATAAGCAGCTCCTTGTGGATTCTATTGAAACCGAAAAAATGATTCGCTGGAAACCAACCAACCGCCTGAGTATTACGCGACGTCTGCTTTTTTTAATTGCAAAAATGAAAAGCAATCCATTTGAATGGCATTATAAAAACAAGAAACGTCTTACAGCAGCTCCCACCGAAAGCCAGTATTTAAAAATATACGAAACAATGATTAAATTGAAGGAAGAAATCATTCGGGAAATTCTTGAACAGCTGAACTCAAAAGAAAATAGCTCAATGTTTGCCAACTATCAAAAAATGGATGCCGATTACCGCAGCCATTGTGTGGAATATATTTTTAAAATGCTGGAGACAGACATCCGGACGGGAGAGCGTTCCTATATTATGGATTATGGAGAACACCTGGCAGAGCACCGCTATTTTGAGAAATTTCCTGTGGAAGAAGTGATGAACGCCATCCGCCTTACTACGAAAATCATTGTAAAAACGTTGGTAAATCAGCCGGAATTGAAAGATATGAAGGGAAGAATAAACGATGAAATCGCTATCACGCTACAGATGGTAATTGACGAAATTGAAGATACTTATTTGCGTCTCTCCTATTCAAAAGAAATAAAAAACTGAAGGAACGGAGTTTTGCTTTAAAATCGGCCTATGTCCTGTCCCAACAAAAACAATCGATTTTTCGTCGCTTAAATGCCAGGGAGAGTTTTTTTAGAGCGAACTAAAAAGCCCCGGGGAACCTTCCGGGACTTCATATGCGTACTTGTCCACCGCTATAGATGACGGTTTAACGTTTAAAAAAATCATTAACGATGGTATTAATATCGTTTTTCTTTAATACTTCAAGCTCTCCCAAATAAACATGCCCGTCCGCCGGAATACGGTTTTCATCTGTCGTAGAAGAAACCGATTTTTTAATATACGCGGATAAACGGTTAATGTCGTCGTTAAAAAGATTCACGGCGCTTTGTCCGATTTTTAAGGCAGACAATTCTTCGTCAAGAGCAGAAGCGTCAATTTGACAAACCCAGTTGTTTTCATAGGGCGTTCTTTCCAGCTCTTGCAAATTATCAGCCAGTTGCTTGTTTATTTGATGCACCCTACCGCTTATCGGCGCATTAAATGGGATTGAAGTGTCGTTCTGTTTTATGGTAAAGAGCGCCTGGCCTTGTTTGACTCCCACACCCAAATCCGGCATTTCGATGGAGCTGATTTTTCCAATAATTTTATTGGCAAAATCGTCAATGCCAACAGCAACCATGCCGTCGTCATTAATAGCCGCCCAACAATGTCCCTGCGAAATAAACACACCGCCCGGGATTGAAAAATCAATGGAGTCTTGCACGCCGATGGATTCCATATTCGTTATATGTACTTTTGCCTTTAACTGCTTTTTAATTCTATCCTGCCGTTTGATAAGGAATTTATTTACCATGGCAATAAGCTCGTCTTCGGTAAATGGTTTTTCTACATAATCCATAGCGCCGAATTTCATAGTTTCCACGGCGGTATCTACGGAAGCGTATCCGGTAATAATAATAACGTCGATATCGGGACGCAGATGCTTTACGGATTTACAAACATCTACTCCGCTCATGGCCGGCATTTTTAAATCGGTAAACACAAAATCATAATTATGTTTCTGAACCAGCCCCAGCGCTTCCTGTCCGGTTTCTACCGTGTCTACCGAGTAGCCTGCGATAACCAGGATTTTTCGGAAGCTGCTTAAAATAATCTCCTCATCATCAACGGTCAAAATTTTTGCTTTTGGATTTTTGACCTCTACTCGTTTAAGGGTCTTGGATTCGTGGCTAAAATCAAGTTTAAGGTTTTCTGCCAACGCTTCCTCACGCTCTTTACGCTGTTTTTTTTCAGCCGTTGTTTTGATTATCCGGCGGATGATAAAATCCGCAAGGATAAAAACAATCAAAGCAAGAATTGCCAAAAGTATACCCATTTCCCTCTCCTTTAGTAATAAAAATACGATTCGCTTTTATAAATTCTCCGAACTGCATGGAATCAAATACTTTAACTCGAATTCCAGATTTGCCGGTACAATGGTGTAAAACCAGCCGTTAAAATAAGGGTCTTTTTCTATCAGTGTTATATCGGCCAGAATTTGTTCATTCACTTTTAATATTCGTCCGCTCAGTGGAGCCAATAAGCTATGCGTCAATTCATCATCTGTTTCTATCTGAAAACAGCTGTTCCCCTGAACAATTTCATTGTCGGCGGAAAGCAGATCGATGTGTTTAATAGTGGATTGAATGGTTCGTAAAAACAAATCGGTAAGCCCGATTTTTACCGAACCATCGGCTTCTAAAAAAGCCCAGCCGCCGTAGCCCAGTCGCCGGTATTTTGCCGGACAGGGAATATAAAGAAGCGTTTCGGTGTCATTTTTGAGCATTGCCGCCTTTTGGCGATCGCGGATAGTGCTGTACTGCAGAGCCCGCGAAACAGAACTGAGTAGTTCTTCTAAGGTAAACGGCTTGGGCAGAAAATCTACCGCGCCCGTATATAATGCTTTTACCGCATTCTCGACGGTAGAGAAACCGGTGGTGATGATTACCGGAACGGAAATCTCTTTTTCCCGCAGGTACTCCAACAGCCCAAAACCATCCATTCCCGGCATCATAATATCGCTAATAATCAGTTGGTATGTTTTATTGGATAATTTTTCGAGCCCGCTTTCTGTGTCAATAGCGGTGTCTACCTGCCAGTTTTCTAATGAGCACAGTTTTACGATAGAATCCAGGATAACCTGTTCATCGTCAATTGCCAGAATATGTACAACGTCTTTCATACTTTTTCCTTATTCGGTATCGCTGTCGTCAACAGGAAGGTGGATAGTAAAAACAGTACCGACATTGATTTCGCTTTCCACATGAATCGATCCGCCGTGATTATCAATAATGCCCCATATAACGGAAAGGCCCAAACCAGTACCCTTTTGCCCTTTAGTCGTAAAAAAGGGCTCGAAGATCTTATTTAAATTTTCAGGCGGAATGCCACATCCGGTGTCGGCGGTTTTGATTTCAATGTACTCTTTTGCGCCCTCTTCCTCTTTAATCTTCCAATGTTGCCATTCTCCGCCCTTTGTTACACAGCCTTCAATCCGCCCTTTGCCGGGAATTTCGATAAAATAAACCGGAGCGCCGCACTGAGGGCATCTCTTTCTGGAATCGATTAAAGATGTTTGGCACTTGGGGCAGGAGAGCTCAATCTCGGCTTTGTCATCAATCAGAATGCCATATTTGTGACGGTTTTTACCGTAAATCGGATCCAGATGGATAAAGCCTTCACTGCCACCGGATTTGGCCCGGAGTTTAATAGAAGCCATGCCCCTGATTTTTACATCCGGATCCATCAAATTGTGTCCTTTTGGACATAAGGCCTGTTTTATCTGGGCGGTGCCGTATGGTTTTAGGCTGATTAGTTTTGTACTGATGCGAATAGAGCCGCCTCCGGCGCACATGGCATGGCTGGCATTGACGATAAGATTGGTAAAAACCTGCTGCATCTGGTTAGCGTCAATAAGTACCTGAGGCAGATCGGGCGCCAGTTCTTTTTCCAGGGTAACCTTACTGATATTCAATTGATGCTCAACAACAGAAGCAGCGCGTTCGATGATATTGCGAATATTGGCTTTATTCTTTTTTGGAACCGACTGCCTGGCAAAATCCAGTAACCCTTTCACTATTTCACGGCTGCGTTTTGTTTCGTGAACGATCACTTCCAGGTCGTTTTTTAATTCCGGCTGGCTTTTGGCCCGTTTTAATAAAAAACTTGAATAGGTAAGAATGCCGGTAAGCGGATTGTTGATTTCGTGGGCAACGCCGGCCGCCAAACGTCCCAGGGAAGCCATCTTATCAGATTGAAATAATTGTTGGCGTGCTTCGGCCGTTTTACGGGTCATATTATCAAAAGAACGGGCCAGAGCGCCTAATTCATCGTTATTTAGATGGCCAATGGTATAATTAAGATTACCGGAAGCGACTTCTCTGGTGGCTTGCACTAATTTTTTAACCGGTTTATCCACCCACAGATGCACCACAATCCAGAGTACAAAACCCAACAGTCCAATGGCAAACAGGGCAAAAACAACCATAGAAATTTTAGCGTTTTGCAGTTCGTCATCCATGGTTTTAAGACAAACGGTTAAATCCAGTACACCCAGCACTTTTTGTTCCCGCGGATGCACATGACAACTACTGTTCCAACAGGACGGTTCATTGTAAATAGGATTGATTACACCAAAGGTACGTGCCGAATCGGGATGCAGCCTGAATATTCGGGTACGGTCTTTCATATCCAGTTTTTCAAGGGGAACCCCGGTCGCATGACAGTTGTAACAGGCTTCTGCCTTTTTATCCAGCATTTCACCGATTTTAGAGGAATCGGAGGCGTAATTAATTTCGCCTTCTTTATTCAGAATACGTACTTCCTGAATGCACTGCTGTTTGCCGATTGTTTTAATTATTGCGCTGATGTCACTGCGATTATTAGCCAGCATGGCCGAGCGTACGCTGCTTTTAATGGTTTCGCTTTGCTGGCTGGCATGACGTTTTATTTCGCTTACAAGAGTGCGTTCTAAAAAGCGGACATTAAAAAAAGCAAAAGCGCCGATAATAATGATTATTGCAACGGTGGCGCTAAAAATAATTTTGAAACTTATTTTATTAATCATTTTAATACCTAATGTTATCCAAAACACATTTTGGTTTTTAGGATAAAAAACAAACACAGTTTTTTTTCGAAAACGGATCCCGGCAGACAGGCTTCTGCCAGCCGGGACCTGTAAAAGCTTTCAACTAATAAATAAACGAAATTTAAAACCGTTTTTTCTTTTCTGTCGGGGGCGATATATACCGCACTAATAATATTAATAATACCAGAAAGATCATCAAAAGTAAATATTCCAAACCTTTTGTTTCGAAAATGTTTACATAATAAAACGAGTCCATTTTATATCCTTTCCATAATTTTGAATAGATCTTTTTTAATGAGACGATTTAAAAACCGGCATACGTGTAACAATCCAGCGGAAGACCCATATCTCAGCAAAAATAACCATGAGTGTTACTACAAACTCCTGCCAGGATGGAATATAATGCACGACCGCATTCCAATTATAAGCAATGATCGATGTGTTTAAACGGTTCAGCATAATCCCGATCAGGGATAAAATAGCCGCAATCCGGATAATGCTTAGGCTTCTGTTACGAACACCAAAGGCGTACATAAAACCCGGGATCAGAACAAATCCAATCACTTCAGTCAGATACCAGAGTCCCCACCCGTCCGTAATTAGCGTCCAGTGCTGACCGTGAATGAAAATAAGGGCTTTAAAAAAATAGTAGACAAACATAGTGATGGCCGCTCCTTTTCCCAATCCGAGCATTATGTCATCAAAAGAATGGTGACTTTTGGGATCAATGAGATCTTTAAACACGCGGTGACTGATGGTGCCCTCAAAAATAATCATGGATAGCCCGGCATAAATACTGGAAACAAAAAACAGAATGGGAATAAATTCGGAGTACCACAAGGGGTGGATTTTTGGTTTAGCCATCAGGAACAGGGCGCCAAGGCCGGACTGATGGAGAGTGGACAGGGAAATACCTAAGATAACAGCGCCAAGGGTTAAGCTTTTAACAAATTTTTCGGTCTTTTTCCAATTCAGCCATTCGGCAATGACCGGAGAAAATTCTACAAATTCTGCCGTCATATAAATTAAAAAATGCCAGGCAACCAGAAATAATACCGAACTTAGCCCAAAGGAATTTCCGATAATCGGGTTGATAATATGCCAGGGGCGCCCCAAATCCAGCACCAGTGCTCCGGCGTAAAACATATAGGCTAGTAACCCGTTTAGAACAGTAACACGGACGATGGAGTGGTATTTGTCGACCCGCATAATATAAACGACAAAAGTAATAACATAGGCTCCTCCGGCGAAGGCTACGCCTGTTACCACATCAAATCCAATCCAAAAACCCCAGGGAAATTCCTGTGATAAATTGGTTACAGAGCCAAGACCGTATACAAACCGGAAGTATAAAATAACCAGTCCCAGAAGAATAATCGGTATGGAAATTATATTGAACGGGGTTAACCATTTCCCGCGGGGCTTCATTTCTTGTATGATAAACTTGATGAATCGTTTCGATTCATCCCGTACCGTTACTTCATTATTCATTTTTTTATCCTTTATCATTTTGTATTCAACTTATTCAGAATCATCCGTTTCTTTATCCGTTAAATGACTGAACCCAAATAATAGTGCCGGCAGGCCGAACAATACTAAGGGGACAGAATACAAAAATTCTTTGGTGTATTCCGGATAAGGTGTGGTGCCAAGATCGGTCCGAAATCCGATTTGTTCGAACGGAACCGCCGAAAGATACAGATAGCCGGTTCCGCCGGCTTCATGTTCACCATAAATATGATGTACGTAATCATCCGGATTGTTATAAATACGCTTTCTGGCGTCTTCAATCAGCTTTGTCCTGGTACCGAAAATAAGGGCGTCGGTAGGACAGGCTTCCACACAGGCCGGACGTTCACCGTCCTGCAGCCTATCAAAGCACAGGGTGCATTTTTCTATTTTGGGATTCCATTCATCATATTCAAATTTAGGAATATCAAACGGGCAGGAAACCATACAAAAACGGCAGCCCATACATTTATCTCCCCGCCAGATGACAGGGCCTTCTTTTGTTTTTTTCATGGCTTCGGTGGGACAGGCTGCCGCACAGGCCGGCTGCATACAGTGCATGCACTGCTTTTTCACAAAAACGTCGCCTTTGTCTGTTTCGAAGCGGTTAATAACCATCCATTGTTCATCGCTTGTTGTCCGAACCTGCTCCAAAGCATTATCATTTTGTACATCGGGCACCAATAGATCGTGTGCTTCACCGCAGGCCATTTCGCATTCGCGGCATCCGATACAGCGGGTCGTATCAACCAGCACGCCAACAAATTCTTCTGGTTTTAACGGTTCTTTTGCAAATAACTTTTTGCCCGTTAAAGCCGTCGCCCCGACCGCGGCGGTTGTTTTTAAAAAATCGCGTCTATCCATTGTAACTCCTATAAAATTTTAAAATAAAAGGCATTTTACTTTCCTGTTTTCTCATGACAGGAAGAACATTCTTCACTGGCCTCTTTTCCCGTATCCATATCATGACAGGACCAGCATTTATTATGAATGGCGACTTTCGCTGTTATTTTTTCTTTACCGATATGGGTGGGATCGGAATGGTGGCATTTGGAGCAGTTGTAATCTTCCTTCATTAAAGCCGATGAGCCGGTATGGCAAACCTGGCAGTCAATTTGCGAATAATTAAAATAGTCTTCGTGCGGAGTATCTAATGCTTTTGCATTAATATTGTGATGGCAGTCCGAACATTCCAGTTCAAACTCCTCCACGTGCATTTGGTGCGGGAAGGCGACATCGCCCACTTTTGACGGAAAGACAATATCTTCGGGGGCGTGTGTAAATTCTGTAACAGACGCCGGTACTTTTTCCGGATGGGTTAAAAGTGAATCGAAAAGGGCTGTCGGCGCCAATTGCCGCTCTTCTTCTTCCATATCGGCACAGCTAACGATGGAGAAGGCAAACAGCGCTGTAACTCCAAAGAGAATGATTGATTTTAACATATAAACCTCTTTACAATTTTTAAAATAATTTCGACGCTACTTGTAATTATTTGTTCTGCAGAAATGTTTTGGAAAATTCAAACAGAATTTCTGTCTTGTCCGATTCGCTTAATTCAAAATCGGCATTGGCCGTCGTAGCTTTTTCTTCAAATTTTTTCAGTAATTCGTTGTAACGTTCCACTTCGCTTTGATACCAGTCGATGGAAGCGGCGCCAATTTTTAATGTTTGCAATTCGCGAGCAATATCGGACGGTTCAATCGCGCAAATCCAGCTCAGCTCAAAGGGCTTCACAGAAAGCCATTCCGGATGGTCGGCGTGTTCCAGATTAACGGCGGTAATTTTTCCGCTTACGGGCGACGGGATTTCCAGGGTGTGCCCCCCGCCGTACTGAATGGAAAATAAAATACCACCCTTTTCAATTTCCCGGTTTACTTCGGGAAGGAGAACGGCATCAATGTTATTAAATATTTTGCGTACCAAATCATCTAATCCAACACGAACGATACCGTTCAGTTCAATTCTTACCCAGGCATGCTGATCCGAAATAAAGGCGCCGGCAGGTACATTCAGTTCATATTGTGATTTGGACTCACGGGTACCGGAAGTAACCAGACGTACCTTATGTTTCATCTGCTTTTCAATTCTATCCTGGCGCTTAATAAGAGCCGCGTTTACAAATTTAAGCAGTTCGTTTTCGGTAAACGGTTTTTGGACATAATCCATGGCGCCGTATTTCATTGTTTCCACAGCCGTATCCACAGAAGCATATCCTGTGATAATGATGACATCGATATCGGGACGCATATGCTTAACCGATTTGGTTACATCCACACCGTCCATTTCGGGCATTTTTAAATCCGTAAAAACAAAATCGTAATCGTTTTTACGAATAAGTCCCAGCGCTTCGGAGCCTTTTTCAACGGTATCAATACTGTATCCGTCGATTACCAGTATTTTTCGGAAGCTGTCCAGAATAATACTCTCATCGTCAACGGCCAAAATTCTGGCCTTCGGATTTTCCACTTCGACCCGTTTTAAAGTTTTTGCTTCTTCACTTACGTCCAGTTTTAAGCCGATGTCCAGCGCTTTTTCTCTTTCACGGACAATTCTGGATTCCCTTATCTTTTTTAAGAGAGTTCTGAGAATCAGATCTACCAGAATAAAAGCAATGATAGTAGTAATAACAATACCGGTTACAACCATTTAAAAGTTCCTCCTGCAAAAAGTATAAAATTTATAAAGACATTTAACCGCTATAATATATTGTCTGTTCAGGAACGTTTTAGCCCTGGACGTTCTTCTATATTATAGTAATATAACTAAAACTCGTATCCCATTTGATGCGTTACGATTTTAAATTCCCGCTCAATAATAAAACGATGCTCTTTTTCTTCTGAGGCCATATTTTCTAACAATTCTTTCATTTCGGGAATTTTGCAGTTTTTACTAATAAGTTCATACTGCTTTTGAGCGTGAAATTTTCGTTCTAAAGCGATTTGTAAAATTTGTTCAATCGTCCATTCCTCCGTGCATTTTTCTTCTATTTCACCAAATGCGACTTCCGCCTGATCAAATACTTTGTCGTTGGGGACTTCCACACGAAGATCATAAATTTTATTTTGCAAAATTGAGGTTAGTAAATTCTGATGCTGTTTTTCTTCTTTAACAAGACAGTCCAAAAATTTACGCGTTGCCGGATCCTTTACCTTATCCCGGCCGTGTTCATACAATGTCTGAATACAGTTTTCTGCCCGAATAGCTGTTTTTAAAAAATCTTTTAGTGTATGCATAATGTATCCCTTATCTGGAAGTTTGATAAAATATTCACTTATTAAAAGTAAAATATTTTAAAGCTACCATACTTAATTACTATTGTAAAGATTTATTATGCTTCTTAGCCGTCTTTTTTTTACGCAAATTGTATGCCCTAAAAAGCGGATGTTTTCTTTATAGACAAAGAATAAACTTTAAACAACGGGAAGTTAATAGAACATAAATAAACAACGGGTACTGTTTTGGGGAAAGAGAAGAGAGTCTTGGTATATCTATCATAAGAAGAAGTGAAAAGTAAAAGCGTTTTAATTAAAAAACCGGGCACGGCTAACAGGAAAGAGCGATATTTTTAATATAAAAAAACGATAAACGTTTATAAAAATTGTTTCAATTTGCGTTTCAATCGACAGATTATGAAACAATATGTTCCGAAGTATGTGACCGGTGATAAATACGAATTTCCATGCTCTATCCCTGTAAAAACGAAACATATCGTTTCAATAAGTAAAAATTATAAAAATCAGATACCCGAATCTTTGTGCGGAAATACACGTTTTTGGGAAAAAATTCTCATTGGCATATAGTTTGCCATAAGCCCTACATAAATAATCAACAAATCAGGATTCTATATGCATAATTTAAAGTATTTAGGCGCTCTGCTGGTTTTTGGTCTCGCAGCCTGCACCCAGTTTCTGGAAAGTGATAATTCCGGAAAGAATATCTACAGCGGTGATGATGGCTGCGTTTACTGCCATACGAATGAAAGCCGTCTAAAAGTGCTGGCTCCGGCAGAAGCAGGCGGAGAAGGCGCAGGCGGTGGCTGAGGCGGCGCGGTCGCTCCGTTGGAGCCATGGCAAAAAGTATATATTAATCTCGGCAGAAAAACAGACGTTGCCCAGCTGGATTACCATATGGCCAATATGAGCTGTGTTTCCTGCCACGGCGGGGACAAAACAAAACCGAACAGTATGGAAGAAGCGCATACGGGGTTGATAAAAGATCCTTCCGCCTATGATGAAAATGGAAAGAACTCTTGTTCAGCAGCGGGGTGTCATGAATCGACATCCGAAAGTTTTAAAAACAGTATGCACCGGCAGCTATGGGGCGAACGGCGTATGGTTGCCCTGCGTTCCGGCGTGGATCAATTTTCGCAATGTCCCCAGTCGACCCAGGACGGCTTTAACGGCGAATGCACCAACTGCCATGCAACTTGTGGAGATTGCCATGTATCTATCCCGAACAGCGCCGGAAGAGGCTTGGTAAATTCGCATCGATTTATTCAGACGCCGGATCCGGCCAATAACTGTATGGCCTGTCATGGTTCCCGGCTGGCGCATGATTTTCTGGGTGATTACGAAAATTATCCTCCAAGGCAAAAAGATGTTCATTCCGATTTTTATACCTGTACGGATTGTCATGGAAAGACGGAAATGCATGCTTCCGCTGCGGAAAACACAGACCGCTATCATTACGAGCATTTACCCTCCTGTGAAGAAGCGGGTTGTCACTCGGCGGGCGATACTTTAAATACGGTAAATGCGTATCACCAAAAACATTTTAACGACCTTTCATGCTTCGTTTGCCATTCGCAGGAATATAACAACTGTACATCCTGCCATGTAAAAGACGAATGGAAAACAGACCCCAATTACCAGAATAACAATCCGGTTGAAGATTTTAAAATCGGTTTAAATCCCATGAAAACGGACGCCGGCCGTCTACGGTTTAAATATGCCGCTCTGCGCCATGTTCCGGTCGATCCGAAAAGCTATGAAAACTGGGGCCCGGCTTCGGCGGTGCTACCCGGCTATGACGATTATCCGACCTGGAAATACACCTCTTCGCATTCCATCCGAAAATATACGGTGCGTACCGATACATCCGGCGGAAAATTATGCTGGGAAAGTTGTCACACAAAAGAAGGGTTTGGAAATCCGGATAATAAAACATATTTCTTATTCCGTGATTCCGTGAGTGTCGAGTGGCCGGACGAGGTGAACGCCAATGAATCCGTTTTTGTCGATGATGCTTTACCTGACGGCTGGAAGTAGACTCAAAAGAGGGGGGATAAATAAACAACAAAAGCAAGCTAAAAACGAGTACTTATTAACTAAATGTTCTATCAATCTATTTAAGGAGTTATTATGAAGAAGTTATTTGCTTTAACACTTGTACTTTCCATGTTTTTTGTAATGGGCTGCAGCGATGAAACGACAAAAGTGGACGAATTTGATGTTTTAACCACCTATCTCGAAGGAACGAACGGAGACTATATCAATAATATGGGATCATGGATTTTGGGCGCCGGTGTTTTGAATGCCAATTTTGATTACAGCGCATACACGGTTCTGGATTTACGCAGCGCAACAGATTTTGCTGCAATGGCCATTCCGGGCGCTATCAATGTAACTTTAACAAATATGTTTGATGCAGCGGAAGCCTCCACTAAGCCGATTTTGGTAACCTGTTATAGCGGCCAAACGGCTTCGTTTGCTCATACGCTACTGCGCCTTAAAGGGTACGAAGCATATGTAATGAAATTCGGTATGAGTTCTTACGATGCCAGTCTGGATAAATGGACCAGTAACTGCAGTGACCAATACGCTAATAATCTCGTCAAAACAGCCTCTCCCACCCTGCCAAGTTATGATTTCCCAAAATTGGATACGGGCAAAGACAAAGCCGAAGATATTTTAGACGAACGTATTGATGTGGCAATTGCCGCCTGGGGAACGACTTTAATTGGCGCCGGTACCGTAATTGCTTCTCCGGATAATTACAATATTATTAATTACTGGTCACAAACCGAATATTTAGACCATGGCCATATCAACGGCGCTTATCAGGTTACACCGGGCACATTAACAAAAGACGAAAATCTGTCGGTATTTGATCCGGCCGGCGGAAATGTTTTGTATTGCTATACAGGCCAAACGGCTGCCGCTACCTGTGCCTATCTGGATGTTGTCGGTTACGAAGTAAAAGACATCAAATTTGGTTTTAATAATATGCACTGGACGGAGTTACCAGGACATAAATGGCCAAAACCGTATTCAACAAATTAATTAACTAATTCGTATATTTAAAATCCGGAAGGGAAGAATTCTTCTCTTCCGGATTTAATTTTATTTTTGCTCCCTTTTGACTGTTGGGGTTTATAATGAAGAAAATACTTTTATTACTATTTGCCACCGTTTCCGCCGTTTTTGCCGCCGAAATTACCGGAAGTTTATCTACCGGGTTTTATACGGGCACACCCTTCTGGAATTCAGAGAATTATTCCGACGGAAATGTAATAGATACCGAAGACTCTTTTATGCGCACGGTCAATCAGTTACGTCTTAACGGGAAATTCGGGAACCGCTTCAGTGTTTATGTTAATGCTCTGCGTAGCGACGGATTTCAGAGTGATAATCATCTATCCGAAACAAAAATTTACCAGGTTTACGGGCGCTATATGTTTACGGGTGGCAATATAAAACTAGGGCGTTTTGTTCCTTTTAACCGTTGGATTTGGGGTTCGGTCGATGGCGCCGCGACATCTTATTCTTTTAGTAAGTTGGCCAAAATATCGGTACTTGCTGGTAAACATACACCCTATGGTTTGTTATATGATACCGGAAATTCCGTTACGGTTGTTTACTCCGATTTGGCCCTAAAGTTTGGGGCATATGGGACAAAAATCAAATTGTATAAGGATGATAATATTACCAAAGCCGGTATCGATTTTTATGGCCGTACAAGACATCTGCGCTATAACGGGAATTATGGTTTTGATATCACAAACAAGCGGTTATCCGACGGTGGTTTGGGAGTGTTATATCTGGTTAACAGTAAACTGAATTTTAGTGGAAATTACCGTCTGTTCCGTACCATGCCCTGGAAACTCGGCGGAACAGATTTTCAAACTTACCTTGTGGAACGGTTTCTGGCAGGCGCTTCTTACAAATTCTTTTCTAAGTATACGCTAAACCTGCGCCAATTGTTAACCATGACATCCGATAAAAAAAATTATTTATCGTATATCACGATTAATCATACCTATTTTACGCTGGGTTTAAGTTATTTCTCGGGAGACTTGGAGTTAAAGCGAATAGGCCTTGTAGCCGGACTCAGGTATAAGCAAAAAAACTTTGCCGTATCCGGCGGATTGGCGCCGGTAAGCTATCAGCCTCGCTATTCCAATAAAAGTTTAACGAATTCGGCGTATTATTTTAAGGCCCGGTACCAGGTTTTAAAATGCCTGACGGTAAACGCAAATTTTAATTATTATATGTTCGATAAAAAGCAAGAACCACTTTTATTGCGGTCAAAGTTCAGGGGAGGACTGCAAATTAATTATTTTTTGGGAGCTGAATGATGAAAAAAATTATACCTGCAGCCCTTGTCCTGTTTACAATTGGACTGGTGATAGCTTCCGGAATTGAATGGAAATCGGATCTTATTTTTTCACATAAATATCATATTGAAGAGGCGGATGCCGAATGCAGCACCTGCCATGAAAAAGCGGAGACCAGCACAAAAGGAACGGATGACCTGCTGCCGGAGATGGAAACATGTTATGGCTGTCATGATGAGGATGACACCGAATGTTCGCAATGTCATAAACAACCGGACGACCCGTTACTCTTACCGAGGATAGAAAAATATGCGGTAAAGTTCAATCACAAAAAACATATTGATGAAGATGTTGCCTGTACCGTTTGCCATACAGGTATTTCTTCAAAAGTTCAGGTCGAATCTTCCATGCATTTGCCGAAGATGGATCTTTGTATGACATGCCATGAGACGCCCGCCTCCACCGCAGGGTGCTATTCTTGTCACCAGACTACAGATAATTTGAAACCGGTGGATCATGAAACCGGATGGACTAAAAATCACGGAATGGCGTCCGAATCGGAAAGTGAAAACTGTAAATCATGCCATACCGAAAATGATTGTATCAGTTGTCACCAGGGAGAAAATCTACAAAACGAAAGCCATCCGCCCGAGTTTTTATTAACCCATGGTCTAAGTTATATGGTTCGTGAGTCGGATTGTGCCTCCTGCCACGAGTCACGGCAGTTTTGTATTGATTGCCATATGCATGCAAATACGACATACCCGGCGGATCACCAGGTGACCGGATGGGAAGCAGAGGGGCACGCAGAATCAGCCCGGATGGATTATGATCGCTGTGCTGTTTGTCATGAACCCGGCGCACCTTTATGTCTTCAGTGTCATAAGTAATTTAAGTAAAACATGGAAAAACAGCCGGATGAAATTTTATTTTTTCCGGCTTTTTGTTTTTAAATATTCCGGTAAATATTGTAACTATCCGAAAAAAGTTTAAAATATTGCCGAAATTGAACATAAAATTTATTTAATAAACTATTTGTATAAAAAAAATAGTTTAAGAGTGTAATTTTCTTTGTAATCGGGTTCGGTTTTTTTGTAAATTTGTAAATTGACTGTACGTCATCGAAAAAGTTTCGAATTTTTACCGTTAATAAAATTCAGGCCCGAAAGGTACTATTTTATTTTTAACACTATTTGTGTTATGGATATTTTGGTTACAACGGGATTTAATCCCATCCAGAGGGGTTTTATTCCACGATCCTTGGTCGTGATGAAGATTCCAGTCATTCTCAGTGTCCCGTTGCACCGATAAATCGGTATTTTTAATTTGCGGCGGGATTGTTCATTAAAAAAATTTAACTCTCAAAGAGGCGAGTTGTTTTATAGAAAATCAGCTAAAATAAGTAAATCACACCTAAGATGATTTTTATAAATGGAAGGGTTCTATTTTGAAAAAAACCGTATTGTTTTTTGTGCTTTTTATTTTTACCGTACTTTTATTCGGTCAGGAAAAGTATGAATGCTTGGATTGCCATCAGGAACATGGCTTAACCGAATCTGTAAACGATTCTACGGAAGTATCGGTTTTTGTTGATACGGCCGCGCTTCAGCTTTCGGTTCATGCCGATGTTGAATGTACTGACTGCCATGTGGGGACAGAAAATCATCCCAATGAAAACACTCTTCCCGAACCGGCATGTACCAGTTGTCATG
Source organism: Calditrichota bacterium (assembly GCA_024278755.1). Lineage (GTDB taxonomy): Bacteria > Calditrichota > Calditrichia > Calditrichales > Calditrichaceae > JANTFQ01. Next base: position 21,833 of record JAJRSO010000058.1, read on the forward strand.
AAGACGAAGGAGAAGAATATGATACGAGTATTCATGGCAAAGCATATCATCTTGGAGATAAAGCGGCGGCGAATTGTTGGGATTGTCATGGCGGGCATGGAATTACGCCCCATTCTGCCAGCCACCAGGATACCATGATTGCCACTTGTGGTAAGTGTCATTCGGATCCGGAAATAATGGCTAAATTTGGCAGAAGGAATATGGACCCGGTAGCGACGTTTAAACAGAGTATCCATGGTAAAATATTTATGGATGATCCGGCCGCACCGGTGGCAAATTGTATTGTTTGCCATGGAAGCCATGATATTAAAGGTGCCATAGATCCAACATCAAAATTGAATAAACTCAATATCCCTAAGACCTGCGGAACCTGCCACGAAGACGAAGAAAAAGAATACTACCAGAGCATCCACTGGGCTTCCTTGCAGCGTGGGCACTATGAAGCGCCCGTATGCACAGACTGCCACGGTGAGCACAATATTCATCTGGCCGAAGGGGAAAATGCAGTAACAAATAGCCTGCTTCAGCCCACAAAGCTGTGCGCTAATTGCCATTCCTCAAAGACAATGATGGAACGCTTCGGCCTTGATGCCAGACGTCTTGATTCTTATATGAAAAGTTATCATGGACTTGCCGTGTTAAAAGGCTCGCCGGAGGCGGCAACCTGCACCTCGTGCCATGAAGTGCACGCCATTCGCAGCAGCAGAGATAGTTTGTCTTCGGTCTTTATTGCAAACCGCAAACAAACCTGCGGGAATTGTCATCAAAATATTACGGAGGAATTCGCATCCATCGATGTCCATCCGTTGGATATGAAATCCCGAAATCCCATTGCCTATCTTTTTAAACGGATTTATTTCTGGCTGATTCTTGTTGTTATCGGCGGTATGCTGGCCCATAATATTTTAATTCTGGTACATCATGTACGCGAAAAAAGAAAAAAAGAACTGGGACAGATTCGTGTGACACGTTTCCAGACATTCGAGGTGTATCAGCATCTGGTGATGTTAACTAGTTTTCTTACCCTTGCGGTAACTGGGTTTGCCTTAAAATTTCCGGATGCCGGATGGGTGCACTTACTGGTTTCTATGGGTATGACAGAGGCTATCCGTTCAACAATCCATCGGGTTGCGGCAATGGGTCTGGCAATTACCTCAGTTATTCAGCTATTTTACTTTGTCTTTACGAAAAAGGGTCGGCATGATTTCTTGTCACTTCTTCCGAATGTTGACGATATAATACATGTATGGCAAAATATCCGCTATAATTTAGGTTTGAGTAATGAAAAACCGCAATTCGGACGCTATGATTATGGCGAAAAAGCGGAATACCTGGCCCTTATCTGGGGCAACATGGTAATGGGCGCCACCGGTTTTATTTTGTGGTTTCCTGAAACATTTATCGGCTTTTTACCTATATGGATGTTTGAGACATCTGAGGTGATTCATTATTTCGAAGCCTGGCTGGCCATTTTAGCCATCATCGTCTGGCATTGGTTCTTTGTCTTTGTACATCCCGATAATGCGCCGGTTAACTTAACCTTTTTGGATGGAAAGATTACCGAAGAAAATCTGAAACACCATCATCCGAAAGAATATGAGCGCTTAAAGGCGGAACAAGCTCAAAAGGAAGAAAAAGAATAAAAAAAAGCCCGGTTTATGCCGGGCTTTTTTTTGAATCCTTTTGACGACTTCGTTGTGACAAAGGAGAGAGCGTTAGTTTGAAAGCCCCACCAATTCCTTTGCTTTGCCGATAATATCCACGGCTCTTAAACCATAGCGATCCAGCAACTCATCCGGAGCACCCGATTCTGCATAATCATCCAGGCCGATAAACGCCATTTTAACCGGATGTGTTTCCGCGACAGTACGGGCGATAATACTGGCCAACCCGCCGTCTAACAGGTGTTCTTCCACGGTCAATATAGCCGCCGTTTCTTTAGCGCAGGAGACGATGGTCGCTTTGTCGACCGGTTTAATCGTATGAAAATCAACTACGCGCACCGAAACGCCTATCTTTTCGAGAGTATCCGCAGCTTTTAGGGCTTCCACGACCATCATGCCCATGGCGGCAATAGTCAGATCCGTACCGTCTCTTAATATTTGGGCTTTTCCAAGAGTCAGCGTATCGGAAGATTCGTAAATCTGCGCGGCTTTGGGGCGGCTGGTACGGATATAAACCGGTCCGTTATGTTCCACAATTTGAGGCAGAAGCTGGCGAACGGCTTCTTCATCGGCAGGACAGACAACGGTGAATCCGGGAAGCGAACAGGCCAGGGCTATATCTTCAATACCCATCTGCGAAGGGCCGTCTTCACCGATACAGATACCGGAATGGGAACCGCAGAGTTTAACATTGAGGTTGGGGTAAGCGATGGATTGACGCATCTGATCAAACCCCTTACTCATTAGAAAAGTGGCAAAACTACTGGCAAACGGAATTTTGCCGCTGCTGGCAAAACCGGCGGCCATAGAAACCATATTGGCTTCGGAGATCCCGACATTGAAAAAACGTTCGGGAATGGTCGCCTGAAATCTATTGGACATGGTGGATTTTGACAAATCGGCGTCCAGAACAACAATGTTTTTATTTTGCTTACCTATTTCGACCAGAGTTTCACCATAGGCCAAACGAGTTGCTTTTCCTAAAATATAATCATTTCTCATTTTTGCTCCCACGAGAGAATTTTTGTTTTACTATTATAGGGTGTTGTCATAAATACCACCCGTCCAGCCGCCAACAAGAAGAGAATGCACAGTATGTTTTTTAGAACCGTATAAAATCTTTGAAGTCCTCCGGTAGTTGCCCTTTGCCATAAAAACATTCTCCCAGATAGGTTATGGCTTTTAGTTTTCCGTCGACTGTTGCATTTAACCAACAGTCCCTATCTTTTTTTTGCCCATTTCTTTGCCGTGCCGATGTATATTTGTTTTCGGTTTATTTTTTCATTCATTCTATTTATCCTGCAAAACATTCGGCTTTCTATTAAACCAGCACAGCGCGCGCTTCCTGAAGCTCGGCCAATCCCTGCTTCAACTCCTCTTGCGTAGGAGCGACGCCATGGAACTTGTTATTGTTTTCCATAAAAGAGATGCCGGCGCCTTTGATGGTACGGGCGATGATAACCGTAGGCTTTCCTTTAAAAGCTTTTGCCAGCTGCAAAGCCGAATGAACCGCTTCCATATCGTGACCGTTCACATCAATCACGTGCCAGTTATTGGCTTGCCATTTGTCCGCAATGGGGTCGAGATCCAAAATAACCCTGTTGGCGTCATCCAGCTGGTATCCGTTAAAATCAAGAATAACATTGACATTATCCAGTTTATGGTGTCCGGCATACATGGCCGATTCCCAAATTTGCCCCTCGTTGGATTCGCCGTCGCCGATAAGGACAAACATCTGATGGGATTCATGATTCAGCAGAGCGGCGTGCGCCATACCGATGGCCAGCGAAATACCCTGACCCAGCGAACCTGTGGAAGCCTCGAGCAGAGGCAGTTTCCGTTTGTCGGGATGCCCCTGAAGCGGGCTTCCGAATTTGCGTAACGTGGACAGAAGGGTTTTATCAATATAGCCTGCCTCGGCCAGAGCGGCGTATAGAACCGGGGCGGCGTGCCCTTTGCTGAGAATAAAACGATCCCGTTCGGGCATGTCCGGATTTTGCGGGTCGTGTTTTAAAATACCGCCAAAATACAGAGCCGTTACGATTTCCACGGCCGAAAGTGAACCGCCCGGATGGCCGGATTTGGACTCGGCCAGCATTTTTAAAATTTCTTCACGAATACGAATGGCTGTTAATTTTAGTTCTTTAATCTGGTTTTTCATAGTAATCCTTAATCCAAGAATTCCACGTCTACTTTATTTTTTATAATGCCTTCTTTAACGCCACGCTCCAGTAAGGTACGGATTGCTTTGCGTCCCGTTTCGCCATAATCCAGCGTCCAGTGGTTGACATACATCCCAACAAATTTATCCGCCAGTTTCGGATCCATATCTCCGGCAAATTTAAGAGCGTATTCCAGAGCCTGTTCGCGGTGGTCGATGGAATACTGAATACTGCGCTGAATAAAATCAGAAACGGTATGCATCAGTTTATCCCCCAGATCGCGGCGGATTACGTTTCCGCCCAGCGGAAGCGGCAGGCCGGTTTCTTTAAACCACCATTCGCCCATATCAATTATTTTGTACAACCCTTCCTGGGCATAGGTCAGTTGGCCCTCGTTAATAATCAGTCCGGCTTCATATTTTCCGGCTTTAATCTGTGGAATGATCTGATCAAAAGGAACTACTTCATATTTTAAACTGGGATTGTAAATGCGCATGGAAAGTAACGCGGTGGTTAATTCTCCCGGAACGGCGATGGTTAAACCGTTTAAGTCGTCTTCGGAGAACTCTTTTTCGGAAACGATCATCGGGCCGTATTTGTCGCCCATGCTGGAACCGGTGGGCATCAGGATATATTTATCTGCAAGTTGCGGATAGGCGTGGATGGATATGGCGGAGACATCGTAAGTACCCACCATCGCTTCTTTATTTAAGGTTTCGATATCTTTTAAAGTGTGGGAAAAGGTTAAATCGCCGGTATCGAAGATATTGTTTGCCAGTGCATAAAACATAAAAGCGTCGTCTGAATCGGGGCTATGGGCAATACTGATTTCTCTCATTTTTGTTCCTTTAAATTCGATTAATAAAAGTTATGAAGTTAAGATGTAAGCCCATCGTTTGCAAAACTTATTAACGCCGAAGCAACCTCTTCCGGTTTGAATATACCTATTATTGACCGGAGATTTATAATCGTAAACCCTACTTGGTAGTCCAGAAGCGTTAAATGAAACGGACTATGTCCCCCCTCCCGATGCCGAAGCAATTGAAGTTAAATATCAATTGACAGAAAATGAAAATATATCTATATTTCGTCAACTAACGAAATGAGAATTATATGAGAGAACTGGTAAAAACGTTTAAAGCCCTTTCCGATCCCAATCGGGTGCGTATTTTAAAAATGCTGGAAGTGCGGCCGCTCTGTGTTTGTGAAATAACGCAAGTATTAAATCTGGCAACTTCAACCGTCTCAAAGCATCTTTCTTTGTTACGCGATGCGGATTTGATTTCGGATCAGAAAGACGGTAAGTGGGTTTATTATAAACTCAACCAAACGGCTCCGCACGAGTACGGACAAACCATTCTTCCTGCCATTCAATCATGGCTAAATGAAGAAAAAAATGTGCAGGAAGATCGGTTAAGTGTTTTAGCGACCTGCCGGGAAGAGGCCTGTAAAATACAGGATAAATAAAATAACTCCTCAGGATTTTAAAATCCGGATGGTCTATTTAAAGGGATTAGGATGAACTGGAAAGAAGAATACAAACCGTTGCTATGGATTAGCGGATTTTTTGTACTGGCTTATTTTATACCCATAGAAAATACGCGCTTTGCCGAGTCGGTAATGGCCGCTCTGGATTTAACCCGTTGGTACGCCCGGGAGCATGTGCTGCTTTGCCTCGTGCCGGCTTTCTTTATCGCCGGGGTGATTGCCGTGTTTGTCAGTCAGGCGGCGGTTATAAAATATTTCGGAGCCGGCGCTAAAAAATGGGTTTCTTATGCTGTCGCCTCCGTTTCCGGGACCGTTCTCGCCGTTTGTTCCTGTACCATTTTGCCGCTTTTTTCCAGTATTCATAAACGGGGCGCGGGCTTGGGTCCGGCCATCGCTTTTTTATACTCCGGTCCGGCCATTAATATTTTGGCCATTATTTTAACCGCGCGTATTCTGGGCTGGAAGCTGGGTCTGGCCCGGGTCGTCGGCGCGATGGTTTTCTCGGTGGTTATTGGTTTGCTGATGCATCTCATTTACCGCAAAGAAGAGGCAGAGAAAGCCGCGGCGCAGTTCTCCATGCCCAAACAAGAAGAGGAACGACCCCTTTGGCAGACCGCCGCTCATTTTTTCATTTTAGTGTTCATTCTGATTTTTGCAACCTTAGCCAAACCGGATTCTATGAAGGGCATTTGGGCTTTTTTATTTGAATGGAAATGGGTTTTAACGTCCGGATTCGGGCTGCTTTTAAGCTGGTCGCTTATTGCAATTATAAAAATAAAACCGCAGCATGTAATATTGGCAGCTGTCGCCATTTTTCTCAGTTATTTGCTGGCGCCGCAGATGGCGCTCATTCCCTTTTCGGTCGGGGTAATTGCGTTAAGTATTCTGCTCAGCACGGCCAATGATGAAGCGCAAATGTGGATGAGTGCGTCTTGGGGTTTTGCCAAACAGATTTTGCCGCTGCTCGGCGCTGGTGTGCTGATTGCCGGATTTCTACTGGGGATGCCCGGAGGGAAACAGGGTATTATTCCCGGAAACTGGATTTCGGATCTCGTCGGTGGAAATTCGCTGTTTGCTAATTTTTTTGCCTCTGTAAGCGGCGCTTTTATGTACTTTGCCACTTTAACCGAAGTACCCATTTTACAGGGTTTGGTTCACAGTGGCATGGGACAAGGCCCGGCGCTGGCGTTGCTGCTGGCCGGTCCGGCGTTATCACTGCCCAATATGCTGGTAATTCGCGGTGTGCTGGGCACACAAAAAACAGTGGTGTATGTTTCTCTGGTAGTGGTTATGGCTACGATTAGCGGGTTACTATACGGGAGTTTATTTTAGGAGGTTACCACAGAGGACAACGAAAAAGTTACGAAGCCACACGAAGAAATAAAAGGATAAAAGCCATTAAAAAAGCTCAGTGTTTCTTCGTTACTGCTTGGTGAAACTTCATGGGAGAAATATAATTAATACGTGCTAATTACAGATTTTATTTTTATAGTTTTCATTAAGGTGGAGGAATCTAATAATGAACTTTGAAAAATTATCTGGTCAAATTATTGGTGCTGCAATTGAAGTCCATAAAATTCTTGGCCCTGGGTTACTTGAATCGGCCTATGAAGAATGTCTGGCTTATGAATTACGAGAAAAGAAAATCTCCTACAAACGGCAAAAAGATATGCCAATTATTTATAAAGAAATGAATCTTGAGTACGGTTACAGAATTGACTTGCTGGTAGAGAATAGCATAATTGTAGAACTAAAATCAGTTGAAAAATTTACACCGGTGCACACGGCGCAGATTTTAACCTATATGCGGCTGGCAAAAATTAAAACAGGGTTGCTACTGAATTTTAACGTGACCGTACTGAAAAATGGCTTAAAAAGATTTGTACTATAAATCATTTTTTTTCGTGAATAAACTTTACACCGAGCGCCACGAAGGAGTCACGAAGCCACAGGAAGAGATTAAAGGATAAAAGCCATTAAAAAGGCTCCGTGTTTCTTCGTGAAAAGAGAGGATAATAATGCGTATCTTAATTTTATGCACCGGGAATTCCTGTCGCAGCCAGATGGCGGAGGGGTTCCTCAAGTCGTTCAATCCAAATTTAAAAGTACACTCTGCCGGAACCGGACCTTCGGATAAAATCCATCCCAAGGCAGTGCAGGTGATGGCTGAAGAGGGGATTGACATCCGCAAAGGGTATCCTAAAAATGTAGATCGGTTTTTGGACACTCCTTTTGACTATGTGATTACGGTATGCGACAACGCCAAAGAAACCTGCCCGTTTTTTACGGGTAAAGTCGCGCATCGTTTGCATATCGGTTTTGACGATCCGGCAGATGCTGTTGGTACCGAGGAAGAAATTCTGGCAAATTTTCGTAGAGTCCGCAATGAAATTAAAAGGGATTTTAAAAAATTCTATCAAGCGCTTTAGAGCCTATAAATAATGCGTAAATTCTTAATCATCTTTTTAATCAGCCTTTGTCTGCCTCTGTGGGCGCAAACCAAACCGGATTGGAATGGTTATGTACAGGTGCGCTATAAAAACGCGTTTAGCAATCAACATCTGTTTGAGGTACGTCGCGCTAAACTTTGGATGTACCGCCAGGCACCGTTTTCAAATCTGTTGTATTATAAGGTTCAGGGAAAATTTAATTTCAAAAATCATGGCAATTTTGTGTTACAGGACGTTTTTGCAGAATACCGTATTAAGAATGGCTGGATACGCCTCGGGCAGCAAAAACCCGATTTCAGCAAAGAACGCAGTCAGCCGGATCACCTGATTTCTGTAGCTAAACGTGCGCTCGTGGTGGACGCGCTCATTCCCGCTGCCGAAAGCGGTGCACGAGATATCGGGTTACAAATTCACGGTAAAAGCGCAAACAAGTTTTGGAGTAGCTCATTAAGGGACAAAAGGCAAAACTGCTGATTGACTGGCGTGTGAAGCCTGAACATCACGGAAATAGCAATTCAATAATCATACAACATCAATTATTTTTTAACTAAATCATCATATTTAGAAATAATAATCGGAAGATACAGTGGAAGAGGTTTTAAAAAAATTAACCCTGGATTTTTTTGGGGCCGGATGTCACAAAATAACCCCAATAAAATTACTGAATATGGATAAAGCCGTTTTCGTGGACGTTCGTTCTCACGAAGAACGCGCAACTCTGGGCATCCACCTTAAACATCATAAAGGAATTCAATTCCTGCATATCCCGCTGGATGAATTGCCGGACCGTTACGAAGAAATCCCAAGAGGCGAAACGATCGGTATTTTTTGTCCGGCCAACGTGCGCTCGACTATTGCCATGGTTTACCTGATATATAAGGGGTACAAGCAAGTACAAATCATTGAAGGCGGATATGCGGCTTTGACCGATGAAATGAAGCCCGGCAAGGTACTAAAACTAATTCAGGAAAACTAAACGATGGAATATCTGCTATTTATTATTTCATTTATTGCCGCCTTTATTTTTTCATTGGGAGGTGTGGGAGCGGCAATTATTCTCATCCCCATACTAATATCTTTCGGGATTCCCATCAATATGGCGAAGCCTATCGGCCTGTTTTACAATACGGTTAGCTTAAGCGGGGCCAGTTACACCAATATAAAAAACAAACGGCTTGATTTTAAAATGGGCATTCCCATTATTATCTTTTCATTTCTGTTTGCAATCCTGGGCGCCTTGTTATCAAAATTTATTTCAACAAAAATCGTATTAATATTGTTTATTGCCTTTCTGATTTTTTCTGGATTTATGTTCCTGTTTTTTAAAGGCAAACAGAAAGACACGTATCGTGAAGACGCGCCTATTCTTTCTCTGTCATTAATCGGTGCGCTTGCGGGACTCTTATCCGGTCTGCTGGGTATTGGCGGCGGCGGAATAATTTCACCGCTTATGTTAATACTGGGTATTAATCCCAAAAAGATTGCGGCCATTACGGCTTTCGTGGTGCCATTTTCATCGTTTTCCGGATTTCTTACCTACTGGTCCATGGGGCATGTGGACTGGCGATTAATGTTGATCATTTCCGTAGCCGGAATAGCCGGCGCCAGCCTGGGAACCATGTTCATGCATAAAAAACTGAATCCGTCCAGCGTCAAAAAGATTTTGGCGGTTATTTTGTTAGTGATGGCTGTAAAGATGATTTTCAAACTATAAGTGCTAATATAAACCAAAGGAACCAAAAATGATTAATCCAAACGAATGGCTGGAATTCGGCCAAAAATTTCACGGACATAAATGTCCGGCTATGCCCATGGGTCTGCGTGCGTGCGCGGCCGCTTTAAATGCTCTAAACACTCAGCGTACCGGGGATGGCGCCTTATTAGCGGTTCTCGATCTTGGTGACGACCACTGCGCTACCTGTTTTGCCGACGGCATCCAGGTGATCACCGGCTGTACATTCGGCAAAGGCAATATTAAGAAAACCCATAAAGGTAAATGGGGTGTTACGTTAATCGACAAAAAAAATCAAAAAGCAGTGCGGGTTACCCCGACCGCCGAAGCGATGATGGCCAGTAAAGAAACGTCATTTTTTAAGGATTACCGTGAAAAAGGCGTTCCACCGACCCAGGTTCCGGATGATGTGGTTGAGCCGCTGGTTGTAAAGGTGATGTCCGCACCCGCCGAAAAAATAATGCAAATTTCAGAGGTAATGGATTGTGAACATCAGGATCCGGCGTATACGTTTTCCAGTTTCTCCTGCGAAGAGTGCGGCGAAATGGTGGTGGAAGGTTATGCACGGGTTAAAGGCCCTAAAAAAGTCTGTCAGGATTGCGCTAACTAAGAAAGAGTGAATAATGCTTAGCATTAGTCTGATTTTGTTTTTACTAATTAGCATTGTTTTAAGTGCGGTTGGCTTGGGGGGCGGGGCCTTTTATGTGCCGCTGCTCGCGGTTTTGGGATATGGTTTTCCCATCGCCTCGTCCACCAGCCTGTTCCTGATTATGCTCACCGGACTGTCCGCTTTTACCCGCTTTCAAACGGCAAAGTTGGTAGATTGGCAACTGGCTTTGATGATGGACTTTTTTACAGATTTGGGCGCCTTTGCCGGTGGCTATACGGCCTTTCAGTTTGCGGCGAATTATCTTAAAACCGCTTTCGGTGTGGTTCTGATCCTGGCGGCTTATTTTATTTTTAAAATGCAGAAACAAAAGGCGGATGTAAATCGGTCTTTAAAAAGCGGATTTGGCTACTGGCAGCGTGATTTTGGAGTTGAACATTACAGCTTATTTTTGCCTGCCGTTTTCCCAATCACCTTTGCCATCGGTTACCTTTCCGGAGCCTTAGGCATTACCGGCGGCCTGCTGAAAATACCAATTATGGTTTTTTGGTTTAGTGTACCGCTTAAAATTGCAGTGGCCACCTCGTCACTGATGGTCGGTCTGACCGGCTTGTTGGGCTTTGGCGGCCATCTGCTTACCGGCCAGATCGACTGGAAGCTGGCCCTGGGTTTGGGTGTCATTGTGGTAATTGGCGGACAAATCGGAGCGCTCTTTTCCATTAAAACGGATCAGAAAAAACGGAAACAAATTTTGGCGCTGGTATTAATAATCACCGCAGGATGGATGATAATAAAAGGATTGATGGCATAAATTTACTTAGTTTGTTTTCGTAGTACGTTTTTTTCACGAAGAGCCACGAAGGGGAGCCTGAAGCTAAGCTAAAAAATTAAAGGACAAAATCTTTTAAAAAGACTTCGTGTCCCTTCGTGACTACTTAATGGAACTTTGTGAAAATGAAATTACACTGAGTGCCATGAAGAATACACGAGGTCACACGAAGAAATTAAACGGTAAAAAATTATAAAAAAACCGTGGCTCTTCGTGACTACTTAGTGGAACTTTGTGAAAAATAATAGTGCACAGAGAACCACGAAATGACGGAAAGAAACCAATTGCAAAATTGATTCATATCCGCGAAAGCGGGTATCCAGGATAGTGTGATTTTATCATCGCTTGAGGTCATTTGGCAATTGGCAATGTTGGTAAATTTAATGTGTGATTATCCTCACCGGCATAGGGAACTGGATTCCCGCCTGCATCCGTCTGGCCAGGCGGGAATGACGGTTACACCTGTTTGGTCCTATTGGAGCAAATAATTAGATGGAAAAATTAACAAGACGCTTGTCTTTTTTAGATCGTTACTTAACGTTGTGGATATTCCTGGCCATGTTCATCGGTATCGGTTCGGGCTATTTATTTCCGAAAATTGTCGATTTCTGGGGATTGTTTCAGGTGGGCACCACCAACATCCCCATCGCCATTGGCCTGATTTTAATGATGTATCCACCGCTGGCAAAAGTGCGCTACGAAGAGCTGGGTGAAGTCTTTCGCAACTGGAAAATACTGACCTTATCCTTAGTGCAAAACTGGATTTTCGGCCCGGTTTTAATGTTTACCCTCGCTATTATTTTTTTGCAGAACTATCCGGCTTATATGTACGGCCTGATCATGATTGGCTTGGCGCGCTGCATTGCCATGGTCATCGTCTGGAATGAGCTGGCCAAAGGCGATACCGAGTATGCGGCCGGCCTGGTGGCTTTTAATTCCATCTTTCAGGTCTTGTTTTTTTCGGTGTACGCCTATGTTTTCATTACCATCCTGCCCACCTGGTTCGGTTTGGAAGGATCAGCCGTGGCGGTAACTATCGGGCAGATTGCGGCGAGTGTGCTCATTTACCTGGGAATTCCCTTCTTTGCCGGCATGCTCACCCGTTACAGCCTGATTAAAATAAAAAACAAAGAATGGTACCATAAAAAATTTATTCCCAAAATCAGTCCCATAACCCTGATCGCCCTGCTATTTACCATTGTGGTGATGTTTTCACTTAAAGGCGAATATATTGTGGCCCTGCCACTGGATGTTTTGCGTATCGCCCTGCCGTTATTGATTTATTTTGTGATTATGTTTCTGGTTTCGTTTTATATGGGCCGCAAGGTCGGCGCGGATTATTCCAAGTCGGCCACCCTGTCTTTTACCGCAGCGAGCAACAATTTTGAACTGGCCATTGCCGTAGCCGTGGCCGTGTTCGGCATTAATTCCGGGGAGGCTTTTGCTGCGGTGATCGGTCCGCTGGTGGAAGTGCCGGTTCTAATCGGTCTGGTGAATGTGGCCCTGTGGTTTCAGAAAAAATATTTTAGGGGAGAAGTGGAAGAGGGAACGGTTAAAGCGCCGGATGTGTGTTTGTAATTTACTATTAATTACACTTGTCCAAAATAGGATTATCAGGGCCAATAATATTGGCCAAATATCTGACCCATCCCCTTTAATTCCTCTTCCCTAATGCATTAGGGAAGGGGTTAGGAGTTGGGTTAGGAAGTAAGCCTAAACTTGAAACAATGTTATAAATATGTCCAGCTTAAAAAGAAATTTTATAATATTTCATTTATTTTAGACAGCAATGACTATTGATAAAAGAAAAACGGAATGGAAATATAGCACAAAGCCACACGAAGGATTTTTAATTTAAAAGGCAATAAGAAAACTTTACGGCTCTTATTGCATCCTTTGTGGAACTTTGTGAAAATGAATATTACACCGAGTGCCATGAATAATACACGAAGTCACACGAAGAAATTAAACGGTAAAAAAGTATAAAAAAACCGTGGCTCTTCGTGACTACTTAGTGGAACTTTGTGAAAATATAATTAAAGGAATTCTAATATGAGCCATCATCACGAACATGCGGCACCGACATCGGGAGCGCGTCTGCTGATCACCTTAATTTTGAATTTAATCATCACCGTTGCCGAAATCATCGGCGGTATCCTTTCCGGCAGTTTGTCGCTAATTTCCGATGCCCTGCATAATTTTAGCGATGGTATTGCCGTGGTGATCAGTTACATTGCCATCCGCTTAAATCAACGGCCCAAAAGTGAACAGTACACCTTTGGTTTAAAACGCGCCGAGATCATCGCTGCTATTATTAACGCCGGCGTGCTGGTGGCCATCAGCCTCTATCTGTTTGTAGAAGCGTATTATCGCTTTATGTCGCCGGAGCCCATCGAAGCACAATTGATGGTTATTGTTGCCGTCATCGGACTGTTGGTTAATACGCTTGGAACTTTATTACTGCGGGCCGGGGCCAAAGACAATATGAACATTCGCTCGGCCTATCTGCACCTTTTAAGTGACGCGGTTTCCAGTGTGGGTGTTATCACTGGCGGTATTACCATTTACTATTGGAACGTCTTTTGGGTAGACCCGCTGCTGACGGTTTTAATTTCCATTTATATTTTAAGAGAGAGTTTTCATATTCTTAAAGAAGCCACCAATATCGTTTTGATGGCCAGTCCGGAGAACATTTCCACCGAGCAGGTAAATGAAAAACTCACTACCATTGAAGGAATCAATAATATTCATCATGTGCATCTGTGGCAAATGGACGAGCACGATATTTATTTTGAAGCGCATGTGGATATTTCCGATCGGCTGGTCAGTGAGAGCGCCGGTTTACTCAAAGAGATAGAAGAAGCGCTGCACGAGGCCTTCGAGATCAATCTTGTTACCGTGCAGTTCGAGTGCGATTCCTGTGATGTAAAGGAATTGTTACATAAATAAAACAACGTCATCGCGAGTTCCGGTGTAACCGGACGAAGCAATCCGACGAGAAGGCTTCGAAAGAAAAATGAGTTTTGTGCATCTTTGTGCAATAAAAATTTTACACCGGGTTCCACGAAGGAGACACGAAGCTTAATGAAAAATCTAAATTAAACCTAAACAAAATATCTTCGTGGAGTTTCGTGAAATCTCAGTGCCCTTCGTGCAAATAATTTCATCACAGAGTCCCACGAAGGAGACACGAAGAGTAATAAGAGTAATTTGAATTAAAATCTAAATAGAATACTTTCGTGGTCTTCGTGTAAAAAGTATTTTCAAAGAGAGAAAAGAGAAAAAATATAAGGGACACTATAACCAAAAAGGATGTTAAATGATTATTAAGGTACTTGGTGTAGCGGATGCAGCAAATGCAAATTATTAAAAAAGAAACTGGAAAATTTAAAATCCAGTCACAGCTTAGACTTTGAGTTGCAGGAAGTCACGCAGTTGGATGATATCATGTCCTATGGCGTTATGATGACGCCGGGACTGGTGATTAATGAAAAATTAAAAGCCGTGGGCAAGGTTCCCAACGAGCAGCAAATATTAACCTGGATCCAAGAGGCATAATGAAGATGAAAATAATCTTAGTAAGTATTATTAGCCTTTCTTTCGTTTTTTATGCTTGTCAGGGGAAAGGTGCGGACGGTAAGATGCAACCGCAAGCGGATCAGCAAGTTATTCAGGAAGTGCAAAACCAAAAGGCTGATATGAAAACAACAGCGCTGGTAACCTTTGTAGAGCTGGGTTCGGTCAACTGCATCCCCTGCAAAAAAATGCAGCCGGTGATGCGGACCATCGAAGCCAAATACGTCGGCCAGGTGCAGGTCATTTTCTATGATGTTTGGAAAGCCGATCAGAAAAAATACGCCCAGCAATATGGCATCCGTTTGATTCCCACCCAGGTTTTTCTGGATAAAGAGGGTATTGAAATTTTTCGGCACGAAGGATTTTTCCCGGAAACCGAGATCGATCAATTTTTGCAGAAACAGGGCCTTACACCAAAACAGTAAAGTTAGACAAAATGCTCGATCAGCTCTTTACAAATTTGACCATGGCTATGAGCGGTAGTTTTTCCATAGCGCTTGCAGCCGCTTTTGGCTGGGGCGTACTCAGTATTTTGCTCAGTCCCTGCCACCTTTCCAGCATCCCTCTGGTTATCGGCTATATCAGCAGTCAGGGTCGAATCAAGGTAAAACGTTCCTTTTATCTCGCTCTGGCCTTTGCTATCGGCATTCTAATTACCATTGCCGCTATTGGTCTGATTACCGCCAGCATGGGTCGGCTGATGGGTGATGTGGGCGTTTGGGGTAACTGGCTGGTGGCTGCCGTTTTCATTATCATCGGTTTGTATCTGATGGATGTTATCCGCTGGGACTGGAATGGCATAAATGTAGGCCGGAATCAGCGCGGCGGTGTTTGGGGCGCCTTTGTGCTGGGTTTGATATTCGGCGTGGGCCTGGGGCCCTGTACTTTTGCCTTTCTGGCGCCGGTTCTGGGCGTGGTTTTTCAGACGGCAACGGAACACTGGTTCAATGCCCTGCTGCTGATTCTGGCATTCGGCCTTGGTCACATTACAGTGATTGTGCTGGCCGGCAGCCTGACCAATCTGGTACAGAAATACCTGAACTGGACGGACGAATCGAAGACAACGCTGTACATCAAGCGAATGGCCGGGATACTGGTGGTTCTTGGTGGAGTCTATTTTATCTATACAACAATTTGATTAGAAAAAAAGCGCACACATTTGTATGCAAGAAATATGATAGCCTAATTCAACGATGAAGTCTCGATTTTATAAGCGAAAGTAAAGAAAGAGAAGTAGATGAATTCAGAAAAGAAAAAATTTAAACCCGTTTTAAATAAAACCTGGAAAGCGTTTAAAATGGTTATTCCCATTATCCTTTCTGTTTTGCTGATTGTCGCTTTTATGCAGGCGCTTGTTCCGGTAGAATCGTATAAAAAGGTTTTTTCCGGCAACATCTTTTTCGATCCTCTGATCGCGGCTGTCCTGGGAAGCGTCTCGCTGGGAAATCCGATTGTCAGTTACATTATCGGCGACGGATTGTTGCAAAGCGGGGTCAGTCTTGTGGCGGTAACCGCTTTCATCATATCGTGGGTGACGGTTGGCCTCATTCAGTTACCGGCAGAAACCTTCTATTTCGGCAAACGTTTTACCTTAATCAGAAACGCAACTTCATTTTTAGGCGCCATATTTATCGCCATAACAATCGGGTATATCTTATGAAATCGGGAAAAAAGAAATCTAAAAACAGAATTCCGCTCATTGTTTTAGTGCTAATCTCGGTTGGCTATGTCATGCTGTATTTTATCGATGGCGCTTTGTTTCACAAATCAATCGGGAAATTCAGCGCACTTTTAGTACAGATCGCTCCGTTCTTAGTAATCATTTTCTTTATCATGTTTTTAAATTTTTGGTTTTTAAATCCGGAGCTCATTAAAAAATACCTTGGGAAACAATCCGGCTTTAAAGGCTATGGCCTGGCCATATTATCGGGAATCATTTCGGTCGGTTCGGTTTATGTGTGGTATCCCCTATTAAAAGATTTAAGAAATAGTGGTATGTCGGATAAACTGACGGCCATCTTCATTTATAACAGGGCCATTAAACTGCATTTACTTCCCTTGATGATACTCTATTTCGGTATAAAATTTACCGTGATATTAAGCATCGAAATGATTCTTTTTTCATTCATCATTGGTTTTATTGTGGAAAAATTCAGTTTAAGCAAAGTGCAGTAAAATAACAGGGAAAATACGCATTGTTCAAATTTGTGCGTAAAACAGATGTGCTGGTATTTTATAGTATCGAATTTCGAGGTTTTGGTTTTTGTTGTTAATTTTTTCAGATGTATCACTAACTAACCCATCCATTAGTCCCTTACCTTATGCATAGGGGAAGGGGTTGGATTATAAGAGGAATTAAATGGCTATTTGCACCTGTAACCAGCCGCAGCCCTTTGAGATCATTGTAAAAAATGAAAAGAGAACCATTTTGGGTTTGGATGTGATTGTATTTATGACGACGGTTCATAAACCGCAATCCGAAGAAGCGGCAAAAGAAAAACTGTGGGAATTTGCGTTGCAATATAACCAACTTAAAAAAGCTGAAGAAGTCGATTATAAAATTTCATTATACGATTCATACTTAGATATGAAACATCTGTTTGAAAAATATATATAATTTGTGAAAGGAATCCAGAATGAAAATACATGTAATTTTAAATGGAGAATTAAAGACCTGTTGTTCTGCTTATCCAACCGAACAGGTACAAACAATTTTAAGTAGCTGGGTTGAAGGAAGCGGCAAAGTGGAACCGATTGTAGTGGATATTAAAAAGGAAAAATGGCGGGAAGATGAGTTATTTACTCTTGCTTTTAAGTATTTTGGGGACAATGTTTTCCCTCTGGTTTATGTGGGCGATAAACTGGCTGCCATCGGCAATCTGCCCGGCCGGGATGAATTATGGAAAATGGCAGTTTCTGGTTTTGATGATCCCATTACGGAAAAAGACATTTTAGACGCCGCGCGTAACCAGGGACTTGAAGTTACGAATTAAAAATATTACCCGAACCGCCGGTTCGGCATTTGAAAAGGAGTTAAACAATGGATTTCGGAACCTATTTAAAATTATTCGATTATCAGGAACGGCTGGACATGAAGATAAATATTAAAACGCTGCTCAGTTTATATATAGAGGGGAAAGTGCAGCTTATTGATATCCGTTTCCCGGAAGAAGTTAAAGCCTGGAATCTGGGTTTTGCAAAGGACATCCCCCTCAATGAATTACCGGATCGTCTTGATGAAATAGACAAGGATAAACTCATTGTAACCATGTGCCCGCACTACGATCGCGCTAGTATGGCCCGCCATTTTCTGACCCTGCAGGGCTACCAGTGTAAATATCTCGTGGAAGGCTCGCTTGGTTTGGTGGATTATTTACGCGGGAATAAAGCGCGGGATTTCACGAAGGCTATCGAGAATATTTAATCTAAGAATTTGGAAACCAGTCAAGTCCTAAATCTTGTGTAAATTACTTCCTAACCAAAACCTGGCGGGAAACCGGAATGGAGCGTAGCGAAATGAAGGTTACCCCGCCTGCGCCAATTGCGACCACCCTGACCGGGATGTATTTTTTATTAAACTCATATCCAAATATCTACGGCCAGTTTACCACTGCTCCGATTGTTCCATACACATCGCTCCAAATAAACGTAAACAGGATTCATCATTAGGAAATATCCGAATCACCCGGCTTCTTCTAAGAAACTCATGATTTAACCGTTCTATCATATTTGTCGAACGCATCCTCTTTCCGAGTCAAGCCAATCCGCAATTTTTGGCTTGACGCTTTCTAATTCTTTTTCGAACTTCTAAAGTAAAATTTAGGAAATACTAAAAAACAGACGCCAAAATTTAAAATAAAACCCTCATCTACAAGGTGATTTTTATTGTTTGGCCTTTAGAAATTTAAGTTGTAACAAAAAAATTTTAATTTTAAAAGGCGTTCCAGTATATTCTATAAACCATATTAACCAAACAAAGGGAATCAAATGCGGACTATTTTATTTACCCTATCCATGCTATTATTCGTTAATTTAGCTTCCTGTCAGGAAAGCAAAAAAGAAAATCCACAGCCCACCCTGCCTAACGGAGAACATAAAGCCGTAATCAAAGAGGTATTGCAGGCGAATTCGTACACATATTTAAAAGTAGACGAAAACGGTCTGCAAAAATGGCTGGCTGTTATGAAACAGGAAATCAAACCTGGTGTTAGCATTTATTTTCGGCCCGATTTGGAAATGAAAAATTTTAGCAGTAAGGAATTAAACCGTACTTTCGATTCTATTTTTTTCGTCTCATATGTAGGCGATAAGCCAATGATTAAAGGTCGCTCTCCTATGATGAATTTTTCCTCGGACCATACAAAAACAGAGCAAACAAAAAACATTTCGGTTAAACAACCCGATGGCGGTGTTTCGGTTGCGCAGTTGTGGGCCAACCGCACTTCCTATAGCGGTAAAACTATTTTAATCCGTGGTCAGGTTACCAAATATAATAAGAATATAATGGGTAAAAACTGGGTGCATGTGCAGGACGGTACAAAAGACGGCACAAAGTATGACTTAACCATTACAACCGGCGATGTTGTTAAAAAGGGAGATGTGGTAACGTTTAAAGGCAAGGTTGTTTTAAATAAAGATTTTGGGGCAGGATATAAATACGATCTTATTCTCGAAGAAGCCGTTTTACAAAAATAAACAGAACCAAGAATGGATACACTGTTAACAGAAGCCTGAACGCAGGTTTTTGTTAACAGTGCATCCTAAAAAAGCCGTTCTTCTTTTAGTATTAAAAATCCTTTTTTCGTGTCTGAAATAACATGATAACTACAGGCAGAATTACCCATACCGATAACAGCGCAAACGAAACCATCATTCCTAATGGAGTACCGAAGAACTTCTGAAACACTGCTCCCGTGTATCCTAAAAGTGCCGATATATCCAGCTTAAGCAAAATGAGAATGCGGGATAAGTCAATTGGATTAAACAGTGTGGCTCCCAACGCCAGCTTATCGAGCGGATAGTCATCAAAAATTAGCAGACTCAACAAGAAAAGTCCGTCATATACGACCGCTAAAAACAACCAGAGTAATATAGAAAACCCAAACCCTTTTATTTTATCATTAAAAAGAAGCGCAATGTTAAACGAAAGCGCAACAAAGATAAAGGTAAGAAAAGCGCCAATAAAGAGAAGGGTTGTAAAATCCCAGATAGCGGAAGATGTAAAAATACCGTATAAAACGAAGGGAATGCCAATGCCAAATACCAGACTCATACTAAGGGAAAAGCTCACCCCCAAATACTGTCCGGCAAAAATGGTACTGCGTTTAAGAGGTTGTGCCAGCAGAAGTTCCGTAAATTCGCGGGAACTGTAAAAATACATCACGCCAAAGATGGTACCGATAAGCGGGGTCAGTAAAATAATGACATTCATCAGAGTAATGACCGCTTTCGTAGTATTGCTGTTCAGAAAGAACAATACAAAGCCCAAAACCAAATAGAACAAAAAATAAACATAACTCCAGCGGCTGCGCATTAAATCCATAAAACTGTATTTTAAAATTTTAAACATAAGTACCCTTTAACACAGCGGCAATAGCTTTTTCCAGGTTTATCTGCCCGGTTTTTTCTTTTAATTCATTAACCCGACCGTAAAAATAAACGGTTCCGTCCAGTAAAAAAACCAACTTGTCGGCAATTTCTTCCACCAGGGTTATTATATGGGTGGTAATCAAAATTGTTTTACCTTTTGCCTTTTCTCCGGCAATGAGGTCTTTCAGTAAAATCAAGGCCACCGGGTCCAGGCCGGCCATCGGTTCATCCAAAATGATTAACGGCGTTTCGAACATAAAAGCCAATACAAGGTTTACTTTTTGTCGTGTCCCGCCCGAAAGCGCTGCGAGTTTTTTATCCAGAAAAGGCTTTAGTTTAAAGGTCTCGATCAGCCGCTTGTGATGCAAGGCCCCGGGACGGATGTCCTGAATCATCTGAATGAGTTCAATCACCTTTAAATTGCCGGGGAAATTAGCGATTTGAGGAACATAGGAGATTTGGCTGCGGTAGTCCCACTGCCCCAATATATTTTTTTCTTCAATAAAAATGGAGCCGCTTTGCGGTACGACAAGCCCCAGAATACTTTTCATTAAAGTTGTTTTCCCTGACCCATTCGGGCCCAGAATGGCGGTGATTTTACCCTTTTTAAAAGTAATATCCACCCCTTTAAGTACTTCTACCGGTCCATATTTTTTATGTAATGTTTTAACTTTTATCATTGTTTTCCATCGGTTTCATTCGTGGCCGGTTATCTTTTAAATTATCCGGCGTCATAATTGGCGAGACCTTTTCCGAGAAATTAATAATATCAACAAAAAGGCTGCGCAGTAAAATAATGGTTTCCGGAGTCTGGTTTACAATGTACGAAAAGAGTTTGACCGGCCGGTAGGGAACGTCTCCGATATTGTCCTTGTTTAGATCATATCCGGTGTATTCGCTCCAATAGTTTCGGTCAAACAGATTCCCGTTCATTTTCCCTTTGTACGAAATATCAAGCGCATTGTGTAAAAAATTATTATTAATGATTTTATTGTTATAGCAGGCGCCGAGAAAACGGATGGCCCAACCGTTATTATCAAAGATATTGCCGGTAAAAATGATACGGTTTGCTCCGTCCGCATTTATTCCGATTGTATTTTTATAAAAGGTATTCCCGATAATTTCCGCATCATTGATTTCTTTTAGAAGTAAACCGTAGGAGGCGGAACCCCAGTTGAGGCCAAAATAATTATTAAGCATGTTTATTCTGGCAGAAAACATCACAGCCACGCCGGCGCCATTATTTTCAAAGCGGTTTTTTGTATAACGGTTATCATTTGAAAACATGAAATGCAAGCCGTAGCGAACATTATTTAAACTTATATTTCCTGTAATTTTGCTGTCGTTTACAAATTCAAAATAGATGCCGTCGCGCATTTGCTGGATATGATTTTCGCTAATTTGTAAATGCGTAGAATGCCAGCAATGAATACCGTTTCCGGAGCTTGCCTCTTTTACCGCCTCGCCGATAACGGCATTTTTCCGAATAATTCCATATTTTGATTTTTCAATTAAAATTCCAAAGTGAACATTTCGGAGTGTATTGTTTTTGATAACAAAATGTTTGCTTTTATAGGTGTGAATGGCGGCAAAATCTTTAGTGTAGCTTTTTTTCACATTCTGTACGATAAATCCTTTAACAACAACACTGTCGCTCTGAATATCGATGATATGCCCATGAAACTGTCCATCAATGACAGCGCCTTTTTCGGCAAGTAAGGTTAGTGGCCTATCAATCACGAGACCGGCTTCTTTATAAAGACCCGCCAAAACAAAAAGTGTGTCGCCGGCGTCAGCGCCGGAAACAGCCACGGAAATGGACGTGTACTCCCGGTTTGTACCAACGGTAATTTGACGGGCGGAGATTGTCTGAATTAAAAGGGCGGTTAGGACGATGCTAAAGAAACGTTGTTTTTTCATAAGTTTTTATACAGAGAAGCGCTTATGCAAAGAAGCGCTTCTTTGATGTTAAATTAAAATTGTTTAAGCAGTGTATTCCAGGTAAACAGCTGCCCGCCTTCGAGCTTCTGAACCTTTTTTGCCTCTTTATTCTCTTTAAAGCCGGAAAGGTTCGCACCCATGGGACTGGGGATGTTTTCGCTGATTAAATAGGTGGCCTGCAGGGCATCGGTAAACGTTCCGCTTTCGGCAAAATCCGTAATTAGAAAATGGGCGATTTTTGATGATTCATGGTTTTTTAAGTCGCGGATCATGCATTCAATGGCGTCGTATTTAAACGCTTTGCCTTTATCCGTTACGATTTCTGCCGCATGCTGCCGGTCGACGATAGTCATCTGGCAGAAGGCGCAGGCATCCGAACCGTATTCGATGGGTTTTGGTTCTGCACTGCACGAAATGAGAAAAGCCATGCTTAGCAATAAAAAAAAGCGAGACATCGGTTACTCCTTTTCTTTACCGGATTTAATAAAAGCCACAAAAGCGGATATCATGGAAAGGGTCATCATGTAAGCTCCGTAAGACGGGTATGAATGGACGGTAAAATTAAGCAGTTTCTTGGTGCCGATTACCGGTGGCTGGTAGGCCATAGGATTTCCGCTTTTATCAAGAAACTTCAAAATGGCATTAGGATCCAAATTATGTCCGTATTCATACAGCCACTGGTAAAAATCATAAATTCCGGCAAGACCAAGAAGGGCCATTGCCACAACCCAGGTCAGGTATAGGGCACGTTTTCCTACAAATCCGAAAATAAAACCCAAAAGCGACATAACAAGAATAACGATGGGGAAGATTTTAAATTCCGGCATGTTTACCGGTAGATGCTGCATCCCGATATAATGATTTAAAAGGTCGATATTTTTGACATCATTGGGATTATTGCCATCCGATAACATATTGATGTGAATATTTAATCCCAGTGGTTCGGGGTATTGAGGGGCTTCCAAGGTGATGTTCCAAAGCGGCAATACAAAAAGGGATAATAAAAGCAGCGCACTGCCAAACATAAATAATTTTGATGTTTTCATAATTCAATCCTGAATGAAAGGCGGATATTCGGTTTTCATATCCGCCCACTATGTGTCATATTTTAATGAATGGCCGGTTTATTCGCCGTCCAAAGACCAGCTTAGTTTTACTTTGGAGTTGCGCGGCGAAACGCGGATATACCCCTGCATTTCCTGATGCAGCGCCGAACAGAAATCGGTGCAGTAAAAAGGCCATACACCGGGTTTCTTGGGTTCCCAAACCATTGTTTCGGTTTGACCCGGCATAATTAACAATTCGGAAGTTTTTGCGCCGATAACGCCGAGTCCGTGGGGAACATCATAATCCTGCTCCAGATTTGTTACATGAAAATAAACCCGGTCACCCACTTTGATTCCTTCAATATTATCTGGTGAAAAATGACTGCGAATCATGGTCATATAAATATGCACATTTTTTCCGTCGCGCACCACTTTGGTTTCCGCTTCGCTTGTTACGGAATAGGGATGTTTGTTCTCTTCCAGTTTAAAGAATTTTTTAGAGCGTTTAATGATTTTTTCCGCGGGAATTCCCGCCGCATAATGCGGTTCGCCAACGGTTGGGAAGTCTAACAATAATTCCATTTTATCGCCGGAAATATCAAATAATTGTGCCGACTGACAGACTTCGGGTCCGGTGGGTAAGTAACGGTCTTTGGTAATTTTATTCATGGCAATCATATATTTACCAAATGGTTTGCCTGAGTTTCCACCGGGAATCATCAAGTGGCCCACAGAATAGTAAGTCGGTTTGCGGTCCAGTACTTCCCATGTGCCCAGTTTCCACTTAACCACTTCGGAGGAGATAAAGAAGGTGGTGTAGGCATTGCCTCTGCCGTCAAATTCGGTATGCAAAGGGCCAAGACCCGGCTGCTGAACCGTCCCGGCGAGGGTAGCATCAAATTTAAGAATAGGAATTCCATACGCTTCGCCATCGAAATTTTTATCTTTGATGGCCTGCTGCATTTTAGTAAACGAATGGACGGTTAAAGAAGCGGATAATTTACCGGAGCCAACGATGTATTCACCGGTCGGGTCAACATCACATCCGTGCGGCGATTTTGGTGTGGGCATTAAATAAACCAGACCCGGTAATTTTGATGCATCCAAAACGCGGACACTTGTTTCCATTTTGGAAGTAGCCGAATGGGTACTGTTTTCATAAATATTATGCGTATATTTTGCGGACATCGTTTTAAACTTACCAGCCTTCACATATTCCTGCGCTTTTTTCCAGTTAATAGCCGCGATAAAATCTTTATCATTTTGTGAAGCGTTAACTTCCAGTAAAGTGTTTGCCTCTTCCGTATTATAGGTGGAGAAGAAAAACCAGCCATGTGATTTGCCACGTCCCGGATGGGAAAGATCATAATCGAAACCGGGCATCAGTATCTGAAAATCGATATTCATATGGCCCGTTTCAGGGTCGACTTTTAAGAATGAAAGCGCCGCCTTAAAATTACCTTTATACTCTTTTATGGACATATCCCGTTGCGGAATGGGGATTGAAAAGCGTGTGCCCGCCACTACATATTCCGTATTTTCCGTAACAAAAGACGAGCTGTGGTTACCGGCGCTATTGGGAATTTCTATAATTTCTTCCGTTTCAAACGTTTCCAGACTGATTCGGGCAATACGCGGTGTATTATTGGCATTGATGAAAACCCAACGACCGTCCAGTTCGCCTTTGGTTTGGGAAATGTCCGGGTGATGAGAATCATCCCAAGGAATAAAACCGTGCGATGTGGTTAGCATGGGTTTGGTCTCTTCATTAAAGCCCCAGGCTTTTTCGGCATCAACCGAAAACACAGGGATTACTTTAAAAAGACGGCCGGATGGGATGCCGTAAACGGCAAGCTGACCGCTAAAGCCACCGGAAACAAAGGCATAATGCGAATCCCATTCACCGGGTGCAACAAAAACTTTTTCGGCTGCTGTTTTGTTTAAAGCTCCGCTATTACCGGAGCCTCCGCTTCCGCAGGCCGAAATTAACAGGCCGGCGCTGATAATGAACGCTATGGCTATATGCTTTAAAAGAAACTTCATAGTTTCCCCCTTTTGAAATGATTTAATAAATATGAACTATTGTTTAGGAAGAATGACCTTATCGACGAGATGTACAACTCCATTGGAGGCGTCTACGGTTGCTAATATTTTCGCATCGCCGATAAAAACATCGTCACCTTTTCGATGGATTGGCACATATTAGCCGCTGGCCATATAAATTTTACGCCCGTCTTTTAAAAGGCGGCCTTTATACGTACTGGGAGCGGCATGATTGATTAAAATAGCGGCCAGTTTTGCTTTGTTCTCAGGTTTTAGCAGTTCTTCCACCGTTCCGGGCGGCAATGCTTCGAAGGCGGAATTGACAGGAGCAAATACGGTAAGCGGGCCGGCGTTGACTAAAACGTGTTCAATTTCTGCGGCCTGTACCGCTGCCACAAGCGTGGAGAGGTCGTTTGTTTTGACGGCAAGCTGTAAAATATTAAGAGCCGATTCTTCATCAACAACCGAGGCCTGGCCTTTTGGTGTGTTTTTACTCAGATCCTCACTTTGTGCACTTTGCTGGTTCCCTTGCTGACAGGCAAAAAGCAGTAAGGAAAGTAAAACTAAAACAGAATTTTTCATTCAAGTCCCCCTTAAGTTAAATTAAACAACTGTTGTGTGTTTTATGGTTTAATTAGGCATATCCCCTTAATGAAGTTTTTCTATGGCAGGAGGGTCGCAGAGGCGAATTTGTCCGTCGATAATTTGTTGAGCAACGCTATCTAAGGTCTCGTTTGTTAGGCTTTCTTTTATATCCACTTTAATGGTGCGCCAGTATTTATGCAGAGAGCAGGGATTGTCGTCGGAACAGCCCGGAAGGCCCAAAACACATTCTTCAAAAAGGTTCTCGCCATCCAGTACTTTTACCACATCAAAGACGGTTATTTTATCCGGACTATTGTTTAAACCGACCCCCCCCTTAGCCCCTTTTTGGGATTTAATGAGCCCTGCCGCCGTTAAATCCTGTAAAATTTTCGTTAAAAAATGGAATGAGATATTTAACATCTCGGAAATTTCTTTAATAGAAACGAAAGGGCGATTCCGGTTGACGGCCAGATAAATGACCGCGCGGATACCATAGTCACAGGCCTTTGAAAATAGCATATATAAATCCTATAAATTATTTTGCTGAGCTTCTGAATAGAGGCACTTCCGGAATATTATTTTCCTTACCTTCTTTACCTACCGACCGGATATATTCAAGAATCTCTTTGGCCTGATCCGGTGTCAAATGCATATCGGTCATCGGAGAAAGATATTCTCCCAGCACTTTTCTGGCTTCCGGATGATCCTTTACCATGCCTGTGGGATTTAATATCATGTTTAAAATATATTCAGGAGTACGACGGAATGAAACGTAGCGTAATGCCGGACCAACCAATCGTTTGTCCAGTTTATGGCAGGGAGAACATTTTTGTACAAATAAATCCGCCCCTTTTTTTACTTTGGCAACATCAATTTCTCCTAATGTTAATTTCGCGGTTATGGGGCCGATACCGTTTTTAAGCTGAAAATCGGTCAGCCCGCTGTTATTTCCCCCGGCCTTAGCTCCTTTTTTTGCGGAATCATCGCTTCCGCAGGCTATAAATAAAAAAACGCTGAGTAGTAAAGTGCCATATATAAATTGTTTCATATTTTCCCCACAAGATTAAATAAGATAAAATTGTCTTATATCTGAATATAGGCAAAAATATGAGGAATACAAACTTTTTTTATATTTAACGGAACCGTTGCCATTGGCAATTTCAATATATTGACAACGGGCTTTTAAATACAGGGAGAGTGGACAATAGCGGTCTTTTGTTCACCTGCTTTTTAACGAAAAAAAATAATCGGCCGGATAAAAAGATAGTATAAAGGCGATGGAAATCGGCGGTACTTTTTTATATTGAATTACCCACATAAAACGACATAATGCCGACTAATTGTCTCGGAAGAAAACTATTTTATTGATCTGCAGACGGATTAAGTTTTAGTAACAGCCGATGAATTTCCTGTAAGGCTTCATTTTGAATAGTCGTATGCTCCAATAATGCTTTAATCTCTTCTTCTGATTTTTTATTAATAGCATAATCGTTATGTGCTTCGAGGCGGTCCCGGATATCCTGACGGTTTTGGCTCATCATAATAATGGGCGCCGCATAGGCTGCCTGGAGAGACAGAACCAAATTCATAAGAATAAATGGGTAGGGGTCCCAATGATAAATCCAGGCAATCACATTAATGATTATCCACAAGATTAAAATAAGGGATTGGATAATGATAAACTTCCAGGAGCCCATTCCCAAAGCCAGTTTATCTGCCGTTCTTTGGCCAAAAGTCGATTGTTCTTCTAAAATATCATTCACATTTTTTACCGGAGGATGGGTGTGTTTAAAAGGCTGTGGGAAGTGAAAGGCTGCAATAGTATCTTTTGATTTGTTCATAGAAGTAGTCCTTTATTAAAAATTACCGGGAATTTAAATTTTTCTGGTTTTCAATTCGCGTTTTGAAAAAAGGCGATATATATATTCCAGAATAAAAGTTAAGATAATTACAAGGATTAAGACAATCAGCGTGCCAGGCGTTTTTTGTGCCGTATAAATAATCAAAACAATCATTGATAATCCATCTCCTAAGATGGCAATCCATATAACCACCCTGTTTGCTTTTGTTGTTTTTGTTAAGCGCAGATGGGCAATATTTACGGAACCATATATGATTAGGAATACGGCGCTGCCAAGCATGGCGATACGGTCTAATGGTAAAAGGTTTAAAAATACAATCACAAATCCACTTGTAATCAACAACCCCTCCCGGGCGTTATGGTAAACGTTGCGGTTAAAAAACTTAGGAAGTTCGCCGTCACGCGCTATCATATAACTGACATTGCTGCCGCCATACAGGGTAGCATTGATGGCTGAGGCCGTAGACAACAGAGCGGTAATGACGATGATTACAAAACCGATTTGTCCTAAAAAAGGTCTTGCGGCTTCTGCCAGGGCATAATCCCTGGCTAAAACAATATTTTTAACCGGCAGATGTCCGACTACATTCATTGAAACCGTAACATAAATCAGAATTACAATTAAAACACTAAAGTACAGGGCGCGGGGTAGTGTTTTCTGCGGATTCTTCATGTCCTCGACGGTATTTGTAATCAGGCCGAAACCTTCATAGGCAATAAAAATCAAGGCGGCTGCAAAAAGGATATTGGAGCCATGCGGCCAAAGAGCCGTTGCCAGCAACTCCGGTTTTACCGAAAAATATCCAATAAGGGCGAATAGCGCCAAAACCGTAATCTTGATTATTTCATTAACCGATTCAAAAGCGGCTACTGCCTTTGCCCCGATAAATTCTACCATGGTAAATAGCAAAACAATCACGGTTCCCCAAATACTAATCCAAAAAGAAGAAGTTCCTTTTGGCATAAAGGTAAGAGCGTAACCCCCGAAGGCACGGGCATATAAAGATAATGCAAAAACGTAGCCTATCCATAAAAGGATGTTCAGGCCTCCGCTAAAAACGTTACTGCCGAATCCCTGCACTAAAAATTCTACCGGACCTCCGGCAGAAGGATAAGATCCCCCCAGCTTTGCATAGGAGTAAGTATTCAGCAGGGCCACCACTCCGGCTATAATAAAAGAAATATAAAGTGCGTTACCGGCGATTTCGGAAGCGGCTCCTAAAATAGAAAAAATACCGGCCCCTACCATACCGCCTACGCCGATGGATATGGCGGCCCATAAGCCCATTGTTCTTTTTGGTTGTGTTGTTTCCATTTTTAGTGTTTTCCTTTACAAATTTCAGAGTTCGTTTTCAAAACAGGTATTTTGCTATCTGCGCAGAATTTGAACAAATACCTAAGTGCCGTATTTATTTCCGAATATAAAAGACCTTTATTGCAAGCGTCCGGAATGTAAAAGTTTTTCTAATTGCGGTAAGGCTTTTTCTGTCGCTATTTCCCCGGCTTTAATAATTTCTTTAATATTTTTAATGGCCGCCCATGAATAATGACGAATTTTTGGTCTAATAATATGATCTGCTCCGGCAAGCCGTTCCTGTGTTAAATGATATGTGACAATATCTTCGGCCCGATATATGATCTGGATTCCTGTTTGCAGTTTTCCTGTATCTTCAACACAGTGGGTCACATCTACGGCCACAACATATTGTGCGCCACGTCCTTTTACTATCTGGACGGGAATGCTGTCGGACGACGCGCCGTCAATTAATAGTAAATCATCAATTTTTACCGGAGGGAACACTCCGGGAATGGCAGAGCTGGCCATCATAGCTTTCTTTAAACTACCCTTGCTTAAGACAATCTCTCTCCCGGAAATCAGATCGGTAGCGATGGTGGCAAAGGGAAGCGGAAGCTCTTCTATAGGTTTGTCCGGGAAAGGAGCGAAAATTTTTTGAACCAGGTCTTTATTGTAGATGGAGCGGGCTTTTAAGGTTTTTAAAAGCGAATAATACATTTTAAGATTATTAAGATATTGGTTGAATTGATACATGGATCCCGAATGTTCAGTAGAATTAAACACTTCTATATCCAGCTCTTTAAAAACCGGTTGTTCAATTAAATTAAAAATAAAATCTTCAACCGCTTTTGCGTTTCGGTATGTGGCGTATAGTCCGCCAATGAGTGCACCTATGCTGCAACCGGTTATCTGGTTGACAGGGAATTGTTCTTTTTCCAATACTTTTAGTACGCCAATATGCGATAGACCTCGTGCGCCACCGCCGCCTAGGGCGAGCCCTATTTTCATATGTATCATTTCCTTTTTATATGAGATATGAAATTCAGTTGAATGCTATTGAAGCAATGTAAGTAATTTGTTGTCAGAAAAAAACTTTCGTCTCTTTCAGAAATTATCTTGTGCAAATAAAGATTTAAGCTATATTAAAGATAGTTCGTTTGAGAAAAGTTTAGGTATCTGTGTTGAAAGGAGCGAAAGCAATGAAAAAACACAATGCAGAAACAATAATCAGACAATTACTCGCCTTGGCAGATATCTCTGTAAACGGCGCACGTCCGTTTGACATTCAGGTTAAGAATGACGCCCTCTATTCCCGTATTTTAAATGACCAGGCTCTTGGGGTCGGCGAAAGCTATATGGACGGCTGGTGGGAGATCGAGGCATTGGACCAGTTTATTGATAAAATTTTACGGGCAAAATTAGATAAAATTATTCGGGGAAGCTGGAAAATTAAATGGCATATTCTGCGTTCTAAGCTGTTTAATCTGCAATCCGCTGCGCGGGCGTTTCAGGTAGGGCGGCAGCACTATGACAGGGGGAATGAACTCTATGAAGCTATGCTGGATAAACGGATGAACTATAGTTGTGCCTACTGGAAAAACGCTAAAACGCTGGATGATGCCCAGGAGGCGAAACTGGATTTAATCTGTAAAAAATTAAATCTAAACGAAGGAATGTCTGTTCTGGATATTGGTTGTGGGTTCGGTGGCTTTTCTAAATTCGCCGCTGAGAAATATAAAGTGCGCGTTACCGGGGTAAGCGTATCCAAAAACCAGGTGGAACTGGCCCGTCGAAGAAGTGCAAGCTTGGGGGTAAAAATAGAATTAATGGATTACCGTAAGATCGAGGGGAACTTTGACCGTATCTTGTCCATCGGTTTTATGGAACACGTAGGGTACCGAAATTATCGGACTTATATGGAAACAGTAAACCGTTTATTAAAAAAGGATGGTATCGCACTGATTCATACCATTGGTCAGAATGAAAGCGCGACCACATGCAATGCCTGGACAGATAAATATATTTTCCCGAACGGGCTCGTTCCCTCTCTGGAACAGCTTTCTAAAGCGATGGAGGGCCTGTTTGTGATAGAAGATATTCATAATTTCGGGCCGGATTACGATCGTACTTTAATGGCCTGGTACCGGAATTTTGAAAATGCCTGGGAGGCGCTTAAAAAGAAATATGATGAACATTTTCGTCGTATGTGGCGTTACTACTTGCTTAGTTCTGCGGGTGGCTTTCGCTGTCGCAATAATCAGCTCTGGCAAATAGTGATGACCAAGCCCGGACAACCACAGCCAGCGTGCCGGTTTGGGTGTGTATCATAGTTTAGATAAAATGCCGCGAATTTACACGGATTCGCGGGCAGAGGTATTGTTTTTTTTTCGGGTTAAAAACACTCGCGTTCATTCCTGAGATTAGCGGCTTTTATAGTGGATGCATGTATTGACCAAAATCTTTCAATGCCTGCTTAAAACAGATATGATACAATCGAGCCCAAAATTAAATCGGTTGGCCGCCAGGATTCGAACCTATGACCCTCCCGATTGAAAATCGGGATGCTCTAAACCAGTATTATTTTGAATCCACTTAAACAGGTATTCCTTGTTTTTAAATCTCTTAAGTTTTTGTTCCAACCGAACTGCTTCTGCCCGGGTTATGAATTTCCGGAAAAAGATTAGTTCCCAAGGGCCCTTGTTTTTCGTAAAGGTATTTCGATTCTGATTATGCCTGGCAATCCTGTCCTGTAAATTGTTTGTTTGGCCAATATAAAGCAGATGGTGTTTTTTCGATTCTATGATATAAGTAAAGAACATATTCTAATAAAAAAAGCTCACAGAAATTCATCCGTGAGCTTTAATGTGGGCGATATAGGATTCGAACCTATGACCC
>JAJRSO010000059.1 GCA_024278755.1 Calditrichota bacterium
AATATATTTATGGGTTTTGGCTTCGATATCCGGATTTACGCGCAGAGCGATGCGGGTTTTCTTTTGCAGGCGGGCTGCCGTGGCGGCAACGGTTTCCATCTCTTCGGCCGATTCGATATTGAGGGAATGGATTCCGCTGCGAATGGCAAAATCAATTTCGGCGGCGGTTTTACCCACCCCTGCAAAGACAATTTTTTGCGGATCAAAACCTAAACGCAGAGCAAAATCCAGCTCCCCTCCAGAAACCACATCGGCGCCGAAACCAAGGTCGCGAACAAGCGCAAGAAGATGGGGATTGTAATTGGCCTTTAAGGCATAGCAGGGCATAAAATCGATTCCTTTGCCTGCTTCCAGTACCTGTGTGCCGTTTTGGACGATTTCGTTTTTACTGTAAATATAATATGGTGTTTCCCGTTCGGCGGAAAAAGAAACGAGGTCGATATCTTCGCAGTGCAGACGATTATTTTTATAAAGAAAATTTTGAGGCATATTTTTCCCGAAGTTAATTTAGATTCTTTACTAACGAATGGAAATTAACGGTTTCGCCAATACTTGGCAAGCGCTTTTCAATGGGCAAAGGACCGATGCTTTAAAATGGAAAATCTTCCGCCTTCCATTGTTTTACTTCCTTTTGCGGAAGAATGTTTTTAACACGTCCTTTTTCCAAAACAATAACTTCGTCGCACCAGTCGCGCACCAGTGGCAGAACATGAGAAGAAAGCAGAATGGTCTTTCCCCGGCCGGCAATTTTGCGCATATACTGCCGCAAATTATTAAGCGCACGCGTATCCAACCCGTTCAGCGTTTCATCGAAAAGCAGGTACTTCGGGTTGCCAATCAGAGCGGCGGCGATGGCAATTTTCTGGCGCATTCCATGGGAAAAATCAACAATCAGCTCGTCCTCCTTTTTTGCAAGACCCAGCATTGTATTGAATTGCCTTATTTCTTCTTCCAGCCGCGCGCTGTTGCGAATGCGGCCGATGAGTTGTAAAAACTCTTGCCCTTTTAAATAGGGTAAAAGTTCCACATCTTCCGGCGCATACGAACAATGCTCTTTCTGCCAGGAACGGTGGCGCCGAATTTCTTTCCCTTCAAAAAACACAGACCCTTCATAGATGTCAATCAATCCGGCACAGGCTTTTATCAGTGTGCTTTTCCCCGCGCCATTCGGGCCGATAAGGCCGTATATCTTCCCGGGGGGGAGCTCCAGAGACACCTGATCAAGAGCTGCAATTTCGTCGTAACGTATTGTAAGATTATCAATTTTAATCATATATTATCGTTCTTTACTTTCATTGCCGCGAATACGCGAATCTTTTTGCAAAGTTTAATTAGCGCCTTAGCGGTTTGTATTTTCCCACTCGATCACCTTTTTTTCTAAAACGATTCTTTTGTATTCTAATTTCAACAACCCGAAATTAATGATTAGCGTCAGTTTATTTCGTGATACTTTAAGATAATTGATGACCTGGGCAATGAATTCATCTGCAATGCCTGAAGCCGCTTTTATTTCTAAGATAATTTTATCTAATACCACAAAGCCCGCATCAAATCTATAAAGAATTTACAATTCGGAAAGTTCTTTTAGCAAGCGTTTTTATTTGTACCACCTTGCCCGCTTTAAAACAAAGCCGTATTAACAAACCTCCGTTCAGGAATTGTAAAACCGCCAGGTCTTAAAAAAATAAAAAGTCAGTAAAAAAACAGACGTCAACGGCCCGACCAGGCGGTAATTAAAAGACATGATTACAATAAACAAAATCGTAAAATGATAGGCGTAACCGGCCAGACGCGGATTATCGTAAAATAAAATCTGAAAATTAATAACAACGGATAAAACCATGACGGCAAACAGGAGCAAGGCGCCAATCCAGTTAATTTGAATCCACACCGGAGCGCCGGCAAGTGTTAAAAAGATGAGCTGCCAAAGCAATAAAAACAATACAAATAGAATTTCCGTACTAAATTTGGAAAGCCAAACCCTGTAAAAGGGGAGCGGCAGGGTGCGGAAATACCAGTCGGGAGCGGGGGAAACATATTTACTGTTAAAATGCACGTTGTAATGCAGCCAAAACAGGACGGCGGAGAAAAACATCATCCACATATCCTTGTCTGGGATTCCGGAGAAATACAAACCCGTTAGTACGATCATATAAAAAAACCAGGTGATAATTTTTAACCGGCGATAATTAGGATTGCGCCATAGACTTAAAAATTCCTTTGTAATAAGGAGACGAAGTTGGCCGGGTTTTTGAAAAGCGCTGTTTCGAACGTTGTTTTTTTGAATAGGTCTGAATGTAAGCGGAAATATTTTTTCAAAATGGATGGCTTTGCCGCCGCTATTACGCGCATAAATCCGGCCGGCCGTCGTTAGAATTAAAAAATCATATAATACAGAAAATGTAAGCGCTAAAAGTCCCGCCAGGAAATTAAGTGGGAACAGCGCAAAAACAGCTATGAGCAGCAACAGGATTAGCGGGATTTGAAAAAGATGATAAAACCAGCTTAGCAGTTGAAATCCCTGTGTTCGGGAAAGCGGCAACGTGTAAAACAGATGAAAGGTTTTGTTGCGGGGCAGGGCGTATTTAAAAATAAACGGCGCGCTTAACACGCTAAACAGTAAAAACAGATGAGAAATCAATAGACCCAGGATGAAAGGGGGCTGTGCCAAAGACGAGAACCATTTACTGATTTCCGACATCAGAAAGAAAAAAACAATTAGACCCAAAAGGGAAAGCTGCAAACGCTGCCCGAATCCCATCTGGCGCCATCTGTTCAAAGGTTGTTTGATTAGCAGAGAAAACATTTTTGCTCATAGCTGAATTTAAATAAACGTTTTAAGTAACGTAAAACATCCGCTTTGTTTTAGTTTGTATCGGGTTTATCTTTAAATACCCAAAATTCGCTGAGCAGAAAATTAGAAACCATTCCCGCCAGAATTCCGGCCAGATTACTCAGCAGGTAGAACAAATCGAATTGCAGAGTTAAAATGAGCAGTACCAAATAATTTAAAAAAGCGCCAAGCGCGGCGGAAAAATAGTATTTCCATAAACGCTGGATATAACTATTATGCCGTTGCTCCCGGTTCACCTTCCAGGTAAAACGATCGTTCCAGCTGAAATTGTTAAATATGGCAACCGCAATGGCCAGCGGTGAAGCCAGAAAAATATCAATTTGTGCGAATGTATGCAGCAACCACAGTACAGCAGAATTTACGACAATTCCAGAGAGACCTATAAGGCCGAATTTAATAAAACGAATGTGCAGGCTGTTAGCGGTCAGCCGGTTGATAATTCTTTGCATAATAACAGTAAATAGTCCTTACATCGTATTTTCCCGCAAAGCGATATTGGAATTTTGTTAACAGTTCCACCGAATCAAAAAAGGGACGGATATATTTCAAATCTTTTTTATATTCATGCCGGTTTGTGCAAATATACAAGGCGTCTTTTCCGTTTAGAGAATCCGGTTTTCCCCAAATATCAAACTGCAGCGCCGGACGGCTATAAATATTTTGCGCGTATGTATCCTGCCGATCGGGCAGATAAAATTTAAGCAGGGAAGCGCTCTTATAGGAATTGGCGAAGATAAAACAATTTTTTGACCCGCCGAGTTTCTGCTGCTGCAGATATATTTTTTGTGAAGCATCCTGCCAGCCGCTCCAGGTATTCCCTTCACCCAGCGGAATATTCGGAACAATCTGTAGCAGATGCATGATCAGAATTAAAAAAACAGAAAACCCGATTCCCACTTTCATCCAGGCGGAACGCCAGTTTATTTTTTCATAGAAGAACAAAACGGAAGCCATTATTAATCCCAGATAACCCGGGAGCAGCCAATTCATTTTAACCTGCTAACGCAGGCTGATCAGCAGAAACCCGCCGACTAAAAAAATGCCGCTTAAAAAGAAAAAGAAAATGCTGCTGTTTTCTTGCCAGACAGATTTGATTTTACCGCTCAGGCGGATAAATAAAACAAACACCAGCGGCGTGAGCAGCGCCAATTGGCTGGCAAGTAATTGAAGCAAATATTTGGTTTGCCACTTTTTAACATGCGCGGCACGGTCGGCAAACTGAAAACCGAGTGAGGCCCAGTTGTGCTGCGCATTCCAGTACAAAACGGGAAAAAAGGTTAAAAAAGTGACCAGCAGCGCCATATACGGCCAAATCGTTTTAAACCAGCGTCGCAGTTCCGGGCGGATAAGGAGCATTATAAAAAAGGCCGGCAATAGTCCGGCGGCTGTGTATTTACTGACCAGTCCCAGCCCCAGTGCCAATCCGGTTAGCAGCCAGTAAACCGGCTTTTCGGTAAGCATAATCTTCTGAAAAAAATAAATGGACAAAAGCCAGAAAAAAAGCAGGGGCGTGTCCGGCACGATTAGCAAAGCGTACAGGTGGGCAAAAACTGTAATATTATATAAAAGGACCGCCCCAAAAGCAAGGCGGGCAGTTTTTTCTTCGTCCCAATTTACTGCTTGCCGTACGGTTAAAAACAGGAAAACGTTGGTCAAAAGAGACCAAATCACGGCGCCGATTTTGACGCCGAAAACCGTATTGCCAAAAAGCAAAGCGCCCAGCCGGATAGAATATGCGGCCATGGGCGGATGGTCAAAATAGGACAAAGCGGGATTCTGTGCGTAATACCAGTAGTAAGCCTCCTGAGGAGAAATGGGTAAGAAATAAATATAGACCAGACGAAAGAGCGTAAGCCCCAGGGCAAAAACCCAAAAATTTTTTTCGGTCGAATTCATATGGTTCCACAAATTTTTAAAAGTAAACTGTATATATTTAAACAAATTCAAATATATGTTATTCCGGTTAAATGTTGGGAGTTGTTGATTCCGCTTGCATCGGATAAGTCCAATATACATATTAAAGGGATATTTACGGAAATATTTTTATCATAAAAGCAGCCGGAAGAAAACAGGACTGCCGGTTTAAGGAGATAAATAAATGCGTTATATCCTGATTCTATTCTTGTTTGTTGTGGCCGGATTTAGCCAGGTACAGGTTCCGGATTTAAAAGACGCGGCTCTGCCGTATTTAAAAACGCTGCATAAACCCGCATCGGCCGATGTATTCAAAGCACCGTCTCATTTTCCGCCGTTAAATCAGGATACGACCAACGCCTGCTGGAGCTTTGCCACGCTTTCTTTTCTGGAAACGGAGATGGCGCGGGTGGGGTTGGAGCCGGTAAAATTATCCATGATGTATGCGGTGTATTATTCTTTTGTGGAAAAAGCACGCCGCTATGTGCAGACAAAAGGCGAATCGCGCTTCGCGCCCGGAGACCTGTTTAGCGGGGTACTGGAAACAGTAAAAAAATACGGAATGATTCCCTTTGACGTGTATTCGGGAAATGTGCGCCCCTGCAAAACCTTTAATCACCGCAGTCTGGAACAAGAGCTTGCCCGTTTTATGAAAAAAATCAAAACGCTGCAACTATGGGACGAAGAACTGGTTGTCGCAAAGGTTAAACAAATTCTAAATTCACATTTAGGCGTACCGCCGGAGCAATTTGAATTTAAAGGAAAAACGTATACACCTAAATCATTTGTACAAAAAGTCGTCCGCCTGCCTTGGGAGGATTACCTAATGGTTACCTCTTTTCAGTATGCGCCATTTGATACATTTATCGAATTAAAAGTGCCAGACAATTGGGCGCATCGGGAAACATTTTTTAATGTACCGCTGGATATCTTTTACGGCAGCCTGGAAAAAGCAGTTCAAAAAGGGTACACCGCAGCCTTCGACAGTGATACGGGTGAACCGGGAAGAATCGGCCGGGAAGATGCGGTTTTTGTACCGCAATATGATATTCCGGGGCGCTATATCAATCAGCCGGCGCGGGAGTTGCGCTTTAAAAACGGTTCTACCACCGATGACCATTTAATGCATATCCTGGCTTTTAAACAAATTGAAGGTGACGACTGGTTTCTGGTAAAAGATTCCTGGCGTACGGCCTGGACCGGCAGCGCAAAAGGGTACTATTATTTTCATGGAGATTATATCAAATTAAAAACATTGGCCTATATAATTCATAAAGATGCTATTCCTGATATTACTGAAAGTATAGCGGAATTTAAATAGTGTTGGTATTTACCGAAAGCGATTCGGCTTTCTGCCGCCGGGAGGTAAAAAAAAGGAACTACGAAAGCATTCGACAGAAAGCAAAGTCCTTTCGACCAAAACAACCGTTTTTCGTCCCGGCAGTCGAGCGGGATTGTATTTTATTCGGCTAAACGGCGTAAAGACGATATTTTGTTTTTGGCACGCAGATTGATTATAACGGCGGCATTGAAAATCGTTATAATTTCATAGGAGTTTAAAATGTCTGCCAAAACAAAGAAGAAATTTAACTGGCGCAGTTTTGTCAGTGTGTACATGACTTTTTCCGGAATTATCATTGCTGTTTCCGGCGTCATCCTCTACATCGCTCCGGCGGGGCGGATTGCCAAATGGACGCATATTTCCATTCTCGGTCTGGAAAAAGACCAGTGGCAGTCTCTGCATACCATCTTTACCTTTATTCTGGTTATCGCTGTCGGATTCCATATTTATTACAACTGGAGACCGCTTGTTTCGTATCTGCGTACCCGTTTTCAGCAAAAGATTACGCTGCGCGGAGAGATGTGGCTTTCGTTGGTCGTAACCGTTTTTATTTTTGCCCTCGTGCTGGTAAACATACCGCCGTTTTCATCAGTAATGGATTTAGGAGAAAGCATTAAAGATACCTGGGCGACAAAACAAAACGAACCGCCTGTTCCGCATGCGGAAGAGATGACCATAAAAGAACTGGCCGATGCGGTGAAACGGCAACCGGATCGGCTTATTGCCAATCTGACCTCTAAGGGAATTTCAGCATCGGCAGAAGATCTGGTTAAAGATTTGGCGGAAAAACAAAAGGTTACGCCAATGGAATTATTCAACCTGATGCAACTGAAAAAATCAGAAGAGATGCCTAAAGCATCATCTTATCAGGGTATGGGCTACGGCCGCATGACATTGGAAGAGGTTTGCCAAAAGATGGGTATTACACCGGAAGATGCGCTGATGAACCTGCAGGAAGCGGGTATCATGGCAGACAAAGACGGAAATTTAAAAAATCTGGCGTCCGAATATGACAAACTTCCGATTGATTTGGTTAATATTATGAAAGGTATGAAAAGCGAATAGAATATTTTTCTGCCTAAACATAAAAACGGCTGTTTCGATAATGGAAACAGCCGTTTTTGATTTAAAACCAGGTATTCTTTTTACCTAATCGCCTAAATTTATCCCGATTCCACGGGCCGTTTTTACCAGCTGATCGTCCGGACCAATACGGTTATAGGACGAAATGACTTTTTTAATGGGCAGGCCCACAATGTTGGGATGCTTGTAGGCGACCATTTGACCGAAGTTACCTTCGAGTACCATTTCAAACGCCTTAACGCCAAACTGGGTTGCCAGAACCCGGTCGTAAGCATTAGGAATTCCACCGCGCTGCAAATGTCCTAAAATGGTAACCCGGATATCAGATTCGCAGCCGGCATCTTTAAGCTCTTTTTTAAGGCGTGAAGCGGCGCCGCCAAGATGTTTATGTGCATAACCGATTTCATCACTTTCTTCGGCGGCGGCTTCACCGCCCACCGGCATGGCGCCTTCGGCAATTACAATAATAAGAACCCCGCGGTCATTGATAATGCGTTCGTGAATACGTTCAATAACGCTTTCTACCTTGTAGGGGATTTCCGGAATGAGGCAAACTTCGGCGCCGCCGGCAACCGATGAGTGCAAAGCAATCCAGCCGGCGTCCCGACCCATCACTTCGAGAATAAAAATACGATTATGGCTTTCGGCTGTGGTTACCAGTTTATCCACGGCGTCGGTGGCAATTTCAACGGCGGTTTGAAAACCAAACGTAAAATCCGTCCCGGCCAGATCGTTGTCGATGGTTTTGGGAACGCCGATGATATTAAGGCCTTTTTCAAACAATTTTTGTGAAATTGCCTGGGAGCCGTCTCCACCGATATTTATCACCGCTTCGATATTTTGATATTGTAAACGGCGCAGCATTTCATCGGAACGATCTGCGGAGGACCAGGTACCGTCTTTTTCTTTAATGGGCCAGGCAAAGGGGCCGCCCTTGTTGGTGGTGCCGATGATGGTGCCGCCTTTTACATGAATACCGGACACCTTGTGTTCGTCCAATACCATCAGTTCCATTGGTTCGCGCAAAACACCGTTAAACGCCTGGTAGGAACCCAGAATCTCCCAATCTCTTTCATGCGAAGCGCGTTTAACTATGCCGCGGATTACCGCATTTAAGCCGGGACAATCACCGCCGCCGGTGGCTACTAAAACTCTCTTTTTCATAAAATCCTCGGTTTTCATCAGTTTTTTTATTCGACTTCATAACGAAGTATAAAAAATCATCGGATAATCTGCAATATAAATTAGTCGTGAAGAAAAAGAATTGGTTTTATTTAAATAAAAGAGTGAAATTACGGTTTGTAAACAGGTCGTAGAAAAGGAACAACTGTTTATAATTCCATAATCGGTATTCGTAAATAAAAAAGAATATAAAAGGACGATTTCAGAAAAAAGTTCTGTGTCGATGGAGTGGAGAATGATTTTAAAATAGTTAAACTACGGATAAATACGGATGAAACGCGGAAGAATGAGTTTTGTTAATTAAGTCCATGCGTATCAGTGGTAAATTTGTTTTATTGGTTTTAGCTGCTTACGCAAAACAACATGAAACCTAAAAAAAGCATTCGGGAGCAGCGGTGAAAATTAAAAAATACCAAAGTAGCACAGGGATCGAAATTTGGGTGGGGCAGGATGATTACAGCAACGATCAGCTTTCCATAAAAATAGCGCATGCCAACGACATGTGGTTTCATGTCAGCGGGATGCCGGGCAGCCATGTACTGTTGCGCTGTGGCGAAGAAGATCTTACGGCGGATAAAGAATCCATTAAAGAGGCGGCGGCTCTGGCAGCCTGGTTTTCGAAAATGCGCAAGGGAGGCAAGGTGGCGGTGCGTTATTGTCCGGCAAAATATGTAAAAAAACCGCGCGGGGCAAAACCGGGAACGGTGACCATCGGCAAGGAGAAAAAAATCAAAGTTCGTCCGGAATTACGGGATGAGATTTGAAACGGCCCCAAAGCAGGAAAGAAAACAAAAACCGGAGACAGAGAAAGGAAATAAAGAAATGCAGAAAAAAACGATACAAGCGATCATATTCGATTTGGGACGGGTACTGGTGGATGTAGATTTAACAAGGGGTATTTTTAAATATACAATCTCGGGGAAACCACCTTCGGAAAAACAGGTGCTGGATTCGCTGATGAAAGATTCCTTTTATCAAGATTATGCCTGCGGCCGTTTCCCTGCCGAGAAGTTCCAAAAGGAATTCTGCCGTCGTCTGAATCTTGACATGGATTTTGAAACCTTTAAAAAAGAATGGAACAATGTGTTTAAACCCATTCCCGGAATGGACGAGTTGGTACGTCGGATACACAAAACGTATCCCACGGGGCTACTTTCGGATATTGGTCCACTACACTGGGAACACTTATCGGAGACACTGCCCCTATTAAAACTATTTTCTAATCCGGTACTCAGCTTTCGAATTGGTATTTTAAAACCGAATAAGAAAACATATTTACTGGCAGCAGACAGTGTTGGCATTGCTCCCGAATACTGCCTGTTTATCGATGACCGGGAAATAAATGTGCAGGGAGCGGAAAAGGCAGGTATGAAAACCCTTCTGTTTGAAAGCCCGGCCAAGCTGCGCAAAGAGTTGCAAAAAATGGGAATTGCGGGGCTGTAACTTTTGTAAAAAGATCTCATCTGAAGGTAATATTGGCAAGCTAAAATTGTATGGTTACGGAGTAATAAAATGAATATGGATAAATTAGTTACGGAAATGAAAGATAGACTGACGTATTTAATGAGTCCTTCAGAATTAGATGATTTGCTGAACAGTTGCGAAATCGTATACGAAAGGGATACGCTGATTTCGGGCTTTATCCGTATTTTGAAATATAAAAAACATTTTTTTACTCAGGAAACCACGAATAAAAATGAAATCGTTTTACGGTTATATGACAGCCGGGAAAAGGCGGACGAACTAGTGCAGGATCATTTGGACACATACGACCAGATGTGGGACGGCTGCGGCTGTAAAGTGGATTACTATTCGTGAGTTTAAAAATATATAATTTGCTCAACCGTTTTTTTATCGGCCGAAAAGTCTTTATAAAAACCGGATAAAAAGCCGAGAGCTTCTTTTAAATGGTCGTCCGGAATTTCCGGCGGACAGAAAAAAACAGCAAGGGCGTTTTTCGTTTTCTCCGTAATGGAAGTACGCAGAGAATCAGCGGTGGGATTTCCAAATATTCCATTATCATCCCGTAAAATCAATTTACCGGCGGCATGTATTTGAGGATTGCTGATACCGCGGTATGCTTCGTTTTCTTTTCCCACATCCATCACAATTGTACCGCTAATCTTATCGCTGTCATATAATCCCATCGGAAGATGAAACCGGGCCGAAGCAATATTGCCGAAGTCCACTAAATTATTGATCCGGTATAGTTCCTTTCCTTTAAGAATGCGGCGGATTAGCGCTTCGGAAGAAGGGCGGTAACGGGTCGGTTCCCAGCCGATGCGTCCGTACATGCGCCGGACATATTTCACCGTCTCCTCTTCGGCCGGACGAAGGGCACTAAATTTTTCCTGAAGAAAGCGCCGCAGGTCCGAAAAAGCAGGCTCAAAATCCACGCCGCTTTTTTGTACTTGTAAATTATCTGCCAGCAGAACACCGAATTTTAGCGCGGAGATTTTATTTTTTATAATTTCTGAAGCGATGAACTGAAAAGTCATCTTTCTCTCTTTCTCGTTTTTAGGCGATGAATTTACATTTTGTAAACGGATATTTCTTAATTCTCTAAATTTAGCCGGACACCATTGGAAAAATGCTATACCAGACAGATTTTTCCCAGTACCGCCCTGCGTAAAGCGCCGGTGGCGGCGGGAATATTGGACGGCGTCCCGTGAAGGGTTTCATTTGCCAAAACGGCGAAGCCAATTGCTTCTTTGAAATCCTGATCGATGCCATATTCGCTCGCAGAAACAACTTTACCCGGGTTAAAATACACGGCCAGCAGGTCCATTAAAAACGAATTGTGCGCGCCTCCGCCGCCAATGACTACGGCCTCTGCCTTATAAGCAGGCAAAATAAAGCGCCGGTAGTTTTCAAAAATGCTATAGGCGGTGTATTTGGTAAGTCCGTATAAAATATCGGCCTTGCCAAGATGCAACGGTTCGACTTTTTGCAAAATTGTATCCAAGTAAGTTTGTCCGTATAATTCCCGTCCGGTGGATTTAGGCGGCGCGGAAGGTGTAAATGGGTCTTCTTTTTTTAAGATATCAAAAAAATCCGTATTCTCTTTTCCGCCGCGGGCCAGGTTCCCGCTTTCGTCGTAAGGCAGGCCAAAGAGCCGGGCAACCGCCAGATCGATGAGCATATTGCCAGGACCGCAATCGAAGGCCGCTACCGCGTTAATATCGCCTGAGGACGGAACGAGGGTTATATTGGAGATGCCGCCAATATTAACAGACAAAATATTCCGTTTAAATTTAGTAAAATATATCCAGTCAAAATAGGGGATCAGCGGAGCGCCCTGTCCGCCAAGGGCCACATCGGCCGTACGGAAATCACCGATCACCGGGATTCCGGTTAACTGTGCCAAAACGGATGGATCGCCCAACTGAAAGGTGGAAGAAATCTGCCGGTCCATATACCGTCCGGCTACCGGTTCATGCCAGATGGTCTGTCCGTGGCTGCCGATTAGATCAATGTCTTTGTTGGTTAAGCTGTTTTCATCTAAAAATCGTTTAATCATTTCTGCCCAAATGTGCGGCAGATAAAAATTGAGTTTACTCAGTTCCTGTGCCGATGTTGTCCTGGATTGCAACAGCTGCAACAGTTGTTTTTTTTGCTCCGCTGTATATGAAACGGTTTTGCTGTTGAGTAATTCAAAATCGATTTTGGGGCCCGTATGGGCAATGCGAATCCGGGCCATATCCAGTCCGTCACAGGAAGTGCCGGACATTAATCCTAAAATATGACGCTGCGGTTTTTCGAAGAGGCGTTGAACCGGCTGCATAAAATCACCTTAAATTTTTCAATAGGGTATGTTAATACAGCCGTGAATGGTAATCAAGTTCTGGTTTATCGATTTGTTAAAGAAAGATCTTGCAAGTAAGGTAAGATTTCTTTTTCCAGTGTTTTATAGTCACTACTCCCGCTTAATTGACGAAGAATCGTTCCTTTTTCATCAATAATAAAGG
Source organism: Calditrichota bacterium (assembly GCA_024278755.1). Lineage (GTDB taxonomy): Bacteria > Calditrichota > Calditrichia > Calditrichales > Calditrichaceae > JANTFQ01. Next base: position 12,344 of record JAJRSO010000059.1, read on the forward strand.
TTGTGGGTAAATCGCTAAACGAACCATACCGGGCGATAAGACGCTTATTTCCGAATAAAATGGGGTATGTCACACCGGTTTGCAGAACTTTTTGAGGGACATCTGATTCGTTGGAAACGACAGCAATGCCAATCACCTGGATGCCGCGCAGGCGGTATTTATTATACAGCTTTTCGAGATTTGGCATTTCCCGCAGACAGGGTGCGCACCAGCTGGCCCAAAAATTAAGTACGACAACCTTACCCCGATAATCAGCTAAGGCTATCTGTTCGCCGGTAAGCGCTTCCAAACGGAATTGAGAAGCCTTTTTGTTTTTTACCGGAACGCGTCGTCCGGAAAAAGAAGAAAAAGAGCTGACGGAAAAGAAGAGTGCAACTAATATGGAAAAATGAATTATTCTTTTCATAACGGGCCTGCTTATTTTTATATAACAAACACGGTTCGTTAATTGTTCCAGCAATTCATGTGCCGGAAATAGATGTATGTTATATATGCTGCTCTTTCGGTTTTGCAGAAAGATGTGTATAGTTAATTTACACAATAGAGTCGTCTGTAATTAAAAGAACTTAATATTATATTTCTATTGTGATTTAGAACCGAGTGTTTTATTTTCCTGTTCAGCGATGCTTAATGATGAGAGATTTTAATGGCAATAAAAAAAATTTTTATTTTTTCTCCTATCCCGGATGCGGGTATCAAAATGCTGCAAGAAAAAGGCTATTCGGTAGATATTTACGATGGGCCTCTTCCCATCCCTAAAACCGTTATTAAAGAACGATCCGCCGAAGCAGACGCTCTGATTCCATTACTCTCCGACGGAATAGACGACGAAATAATTACGACGGCATCAAAGTTAAAAATAATAGCCAATTATGCGGTTGGTTATAACAATATCGATATAAGGGCTGCCCGAAAAAAAGGCGTCGTTGTAAGTAATACGCCGGATATTCTTACCCCGGCTACGGCAGATTTAACCTGGGCATTAATTCTGGCTGTTTCCAAACGCATTCCGGAAGCCGACCGTTTTGTCCGGGCCGGACAGTTTAAAGGCTGGGGTGCAAAACTACTGCTGGGCGGAGATGTGGCCGGAAAGACCCTGGGGATTATCGGAGCGGGACGCATTGGCCGGGCGGTGGCAAAACGAGCGGCCGGATTTGACATGCCTGTGGTGTATTTTTCGCGTAGCAGAAATAAAGAATTTGAACGGGAAACGGACGCAACTTTTAAAACGCTTAATACATTGCTAAAAGAAGCCGATTTTATTAGCATCCATTGTCCGTTGACGGAGGAAACGCACCATTTATTAAACGCAAAACGGATGAAACAGATAAAAACCGGTGCGTATTTAATCAATACGGCCCGTGGATCAATAGTGGAAGAAACCGCATTGATTGAGGCGTTACAATCGGGCCGGCTTGCCGGCGCCGGACTGGATGTATATGAATTTGAACCGCAGGTTCCGGAAGAACTGATGCATATGGAACGGGTTGTTCTGCTGCCGCATATTGGCAGCGGAACAACGGAAACGCGCCAAGAAATGTCCCGGATTTGCGCACGGAATATTATTGAAGTTTTAGAAGGCCGTAAGGCTGTAACACCCGTTTTTTAATCAAAGGAGGGGGAAATGCAGGTAGAACAAATCCCGGTTGGAGCGTTTGAAATGAACTGCTACATTATTGCTTCGAAACAGGGAGAAAACTGTTTGATTATCGATCCCGGAGACGAGCCGGAACGCATAATTTCCTTTGTAGAAAAAAACAACCTGGTACCGGAGCGCATCTTGCTTACGCATTGTCATATTGATCATGCCCGTCGGGCATCGGAAGTGCAAAAGCATTTTAAAATTCCTCTGTTTGCCGGTGAGGCGGATGTCCCGTTGCTGGAATCGCTTAACGAACAGGCGGCTCTGTTTGGAATGGAGCGCACCGAGCTGCCCGAAATAGACGGTTTTTTGGATGACGGAGAAACATTTAACGCCGGAGGATTTGTCTGTACCGTATTTCATACACCGGGGCACAGCCCGGGTAGTTTTTGCGTTCATATTGGCGGCAGTGTTTTTGTGGGGGATGTACTTTTTTTTGATTCCATCGGTCGAACCGATTTATATGGCGGAAGCTATCCGGTACTAATGCAATCGATTAAAGAAAAACTACTCGTGCTGCCGGATGAAACGGTTGTGTATCCGGGGCATGGTCCTGCCACAACCATTGGCAGGGAAAAGCAGAGCAACCCCTTTCTGAATCCGGCGCAAATGCCGCTTACCTAAGGAAAAACAATTGGATTTAAAAGGAAAAGTAATTATTGTTACCGGCGGCGCCGTACGCCTGGGACGGGCCATCTGTCTGGAATTGGCACAAACGGGCGCACATCTTTTTTGTCATTATCATTCCAGTAAAAGACAGGCAGATGATTTAGAACGTGATTTATGGAAAACGGGCGCGGTTCATTTTTTTCACCGGGCGGATTTAAGCCGGGTGGAGGCGGTAAAGCAATTAGTTGAAAAAGCACAGGCTCAACTGGGCCGAATAGATGTACTGATTAATAATGCGGCGGTTTTTTATAAAACGCCGTTGGGCAGCGTTACGGAAAAAGACTGGGAGACCTTTTTTAATTTAAACCTTAAAGCCTCTTTCTTTCTGGCCCAGGAAACAAGCCGGTATATGCAGCAGCAGGGAAGCGGAAAAATTATAAACATCGGTGACGCCGGGGCGGAAAATCCTTTTCCCGCTTATCTTCCCTACTCTTTAACCAAAGCGGGAATTACAGCCATGACGCGGGGACTGGCCAAAGCGCTGGCGCCGCAGATTCAGGTAAATTGCATCAATCCGGGGCCTATAATGATGCCGGAAGATTTAACGGAAAAAGAACGGCAATATGCTTTGGAGCAGACATTGCTTAAAAAAGAAGGCGCTCCCGCCGATATAGCCAAAACAGTGCGTTTTATTCTGGAAGGTTCCGATTATATAACCGGAGCGGTGATCCCGGTGGACGGAGGCCGCCAGATTCGATAAATAGTAAACGTCCGATTCTGTAGAAAGGGGAGAAGGAGCGAAGGCACGGTTTTTGATTAGAGAACCTCGTTTAATACCGCCTGAATTTTCTTTTCCAGCTTATTGATGGTATATGGTTTGGCTAAAAAAGAATACCCTTCCAGTCCTTCGGATTCCAGCATAAAAATACGGCTGTCTGTATAGCCGGAACAGAGCAGGATTTTAATCTTCGGATTAATTTCGCGCAATTTCAGAGCCAGCTCTTCGCCGCCCATTTCGGGCATAACCATATCGGTAATGACCAAATCTATTTTATGAGCTAAGTTTTTTCGTTTAATAATTTTTAAGGCATGCGCACCGTGGCGGGCTTCGACTACCTTATAGCCCAGGGTTTTTAAACCGGTGCAGGCCAACTCGCGCACATCTTCATCATCTTCCACAAATAAAATCGTTTCTGTGCGTTCTTTATCTGCGAGGTCGCTCTCGGGAACCGTTGTTTTACGTTTGTCTTCGGTTGTGGCCGGCCAGTAAACATTAAACCGGGCGCCCTCATCGGGTTTGCTGTCCACGGTAATGTACCCTTTGTTCTGTTTTACAATTCCATATATGGTAGAAAGCCCCAGTCCGGAGCCACCGCTGTCTTTTTTGGTGGTAAAAAAGGGTTCAAATATTTTGGATTTTGTCTTTTCATCCATTCCGATACCGGTATCCGAAACAGAAAGCAAAATATATTTTCCCTTTGTACTTCCGGGATGAACAGCGGTAAATGCGTCGTCCAGGCGAGTATGGCTTGTGTGGATGGTTATGTTTTTAGAGCGGGATTTATCGGAAACAGCATTGATGGCGTGCCCGGCATTGACAATGAGGTTAACGAGAATCTGCTGAATTTGAACCACATCGGCTTTTATAAAACTCTTTTCGTTCTTTAAATCCAGAGTAAATTCTATATCTTCCGGCAACAGACGGGACAGCATACTGTGCAGATCGGTGATAATTTGGTTTATATCAAGCGTTTTTAACTCGATCATTTGTTTACGGCTAAAGGCAAGTAGCTTTCGAATTAAATCTTCAGCTCTTTTTCCGCTGCGAACAATATTCTGAACATTCTTATAATGGGGCTGATCTTCATCGCTATCCATTAAAATCAGCTGAGCGTATCCTGTAAGCGCTGTTAGGATATTATTAAAATCATGCGCGATTCCGCCGGCCAGCAAACCGATAGATTCCATTTTCTGGGCCTGAAAAAGTTGCTGTTCCAACTGCCGTTTATCGGTTATATCCCGCATTATTCCTTCGTAAGAGGTAATTTGTCCATCGGCGTCCCGCACAGCCGTTACGGTTTCGAGAACGATGATCTTTTCACCATTCTTTCGTCGAAGCGTTAATTCGTAATCTTTTATGGATCCGTTTTGTTCCAACGCTTTTTTAAATTTAATACGGTCTTTGGCATTGGCGTAAAAATTGGAAACATTGTGAATATTCAGTAGCTCTTTTACCGAAGAAAAGCCAAATAATTTTGCGCCGGCAGGGTTGATTTCCAGCAGCTTCCCTTCCGGTGTGGAAATAAAAACCACATCGGCAATCTCACGGAACAGAGAACGCATCTTTTGCTCGATGCGTATGCCGGACTGAACCGCTTTTTTTCGTTCGATGGCGCCGTTAAAAACAGACGCACTCTGGCGCAGTAAATGTTCCAGCACTTCAAAATGGCTCAGTTCTTTGGATATGGTGTCTATGCCGATAAATCCGGTTATAATCTCGTTAGAAATAAACGTACATAAGAGCATGGATTTTGATTTTTCCGCTTCCATTATCATTTTAATGGTGATGGCTTTTGGCGGCAATTGTTCCGGATTAGAAACGGCTACGGCGGAATTGTTTAAGATGGATTCCGAAAGCCAGGCGAAATCCGCTCCGTTTACCTGACTATGGCGGGGAATTTTTTCGGGGATGTTTTTAGGTTTAACCATATAAGCCGCTTCGAGCTGAGTATTATTTTGTTTAAAAAAATAAATAAAACCGCGGTCGGCCATGGCAAACGCTGTTAGCGCTTCTAATCCGGCATTAATTTCATTGTCAATCTCCGCCGGTGTGATATATACAAATTTTCGGGCCAGCGTAAAGAGAAACTGTTCTGTTTTTAACTGAAAAGAAAAATTTGTGTGTTGTGTGTTGCGATACCTGGTGTTCATCTTCTATGATGTCCGTTTTAATACAAGTCCTTTTGTTTGTCTGGCCGGTAATTAAATAGTATCCCCGATTCCCATAAAAATCCGCTACGTTATTTTTGCAGAATCATTTTAACCGTTTTTGTAAAATGTTTTGAACGCAAATGCAGGAAGTAAATTCCGGCGGAAACAGGCGCACCGGCAGCATCTGTTCCGTTCCATTTGATTGTGTAGTAACCGGCGTCTTTTGTTTCGTTTATTATCAGCGCTTTAACACGCTGGCCGAGAATGTTGTACACTTCGATAGTGATCTTGTCTGATACGGGCAACTGGTATTTTGCTGTCGTTTGCGGGTTAAACGGGTTTGGATAATTTTGACGGAGTTTAAAAATTTCCGGCTGCTGACCATATGCTTCGGATTCGGAAGCAACAAATTCCTTGTTTCCGACAATCAAAATAAAACGCTGCCTGATGCGTCTGATTCGTATCGGTTCTTTCGTATAGCGAATACCGGTTTTGGGCGATACAACAGCCCAGTCAAAATCATCGGGCAGGTTGTGGGGAATAAACCGGATTAGGTTTTCGGCGGCGGTATTTCCGTTTATTTCAAATGTAAAAGTGTAGCCCTTTTCATTTTGGCCGCGATAATCACTGGCATAATGGATTTGATTGGCGTCCTGTAAAAAATATAATGAAACGCCGGCTCCAACATGTGGCGGCTCGTGATAGTCGTAACGATCGGCGCCTGCAGAGGCGTGTCGACGAACACCGGCGAAGTTAAAACGATCTTTATAAATACCGCCTTCCGCCTGAATTTGAATATGCCAGTCGTCGTCATCAATAAGTAGGGCGGATGTTTTTGCCAAAAGACTGCCGGCGCCGGCTTCGGTGGAAGGAACGAAAACAGAGGTATCCCGGTTTACGTAAACAGCGTAACCCTGAAAGGGGATTAAGCGATCCGAAAATATCCACTCGGTTCCATTATAGAAATAGAGTGGATGGTTGTTGTCGGTATCAGCCCAGGAAGAAGAAAAGGCAAACGGCGCAGCAATCATGTTCCAGCCCTGCTTTAGCTTTAATTCGTAATCAGAGGCGGATGAAACCGAACGCCCGTTTTCAATATCCAAAGGCCGTGCGTCTTTGGTTATCAGCCAAAGTGATTTCCCGGGCGGGAGTGCAACATCCATATTTTTAATTTCAGTAAGACCGTTTTCCTCGGTATAGTCGAACACACGGTAAGAGTCGCTGTCGTAAGCGCCCAAGTCATCTTCGAATAATGTGCTTAAGGTTTGACCGCTTGTGTTAAGCGGAACAGAAATTTGCTGGTATCGTTTCTTTTTCGTTTGTAGCGGAAATGATAGCTGGGGTACCGAAACCGGGAGGAACACAGGGTGTTCGAGACCGTTTTCCGGTGAAAGAGTCGTTCGGAATCCGTGGTAGGTTTGTATGTAATATTCCAGTCCGCGTTCGGTAATACGGGTAGATTCCACCGGCATTTGCCAGACATTACTTTGATTTTGCCGGCTGAGGGCCGTTTTATTAAAAGTGTTTTGGCCGCCTTTCCGTAAGAACAGGAAAGCCGAATCAATTCCTGCCGGGGCAGAAATTACAAAACTCAGCAGGGCGCTTTTATTGCTGATAAATGAAGCGGTTGAATGTGAGGTATCAAATGTTACGGTGGCCGCTTCGGTATCGGTTCCTGTTCCGGTTAAAGAAACGGTAATTTTGCTCCGGGCCGGATCGTTGCTGGAAATCAATAAATCTCCGTTTTTTACACCCAGATTCCCGGGGACAAAACCAATTAAAAACGAAGCGGAATCTCCGGGCTCCAGGGCGACGTCGTGAGTTACCGGTTTTTTAAAACTAAAAACAGCGCCTGAATCGGGTGTAAATTTTATACTGTCGGAATAAATCAGCAGCGTTTTTTCGCCACGGTTATATAAAACAAAATTTTTAACGGAATTATCGGTAAAGGGAATTGCGCCGAAATTAAGCTGCTCGGCCGAGGGCACAATTTTTGGGGCCACTCCGTAACCGTTCAGAGAAAGCGCTACCGTTTCTTTAAAAGGATCGTTATGCGAAATTTGCAGTACAGCATAATCGGCGCCCGAGCCGTGGGGAGTGTATACCAGCGGAATCGAAAAGGAGCCGCCGGGTACGATTTCGACAGGCAGGGTCCAGTCGATGCGGTAAAACTCAAAAACGGGGTTTACCGTATCCTGTTCGCTGATGGTTAAGGAGAAAATTTTTAATGGAGCTTCTCCGTCATTTACAATGTGCAGGGTTTTAAGTGAATCCTGCCCCACATCCACACTGTCAAAATCGACGGTATTTTCCGAAAGCGTTAAACTGGGGGCGATTCCTGTTCCGCTAATGGATATCGTGTCCTGCGTATTATAAAAATCGTTTGACGTAAATATAATTCCGGCCGCATCGGCTCCGGTTTTTTGCGGGTTAAAACGAACCTGCATCCGAAAAGAACTATCGGCCAAAAGCGCCACCGGAAAGGAGAGCGGCTTGTTTTGTAACTGAAACGCCCCGGCCATAGTATCCGGAACAAAAAGCGAAATATCTGAAATATAGAGCGTTAAATCGCCACGGTTCTCAACCGTAAGCTGTATTACGGAATCGGTTTTAACCAATACGGGCCCAAAGGCAAGAGTAGCCGGTTCCGTTTGTAAAAGCGGTCCGTCCTGACCCGTACCGCTAAGCGGGATTGCCGTACGGTGTTCGTCCGGATCATTACTCAGAATAATCAGCGAATCCCGATAGGCAACGGCGCTGTGTGGTGCAAATGTAACCTGCACTGTTTCCAGCGCATAACCGGGAACGATATTAAGCGTAGCCCGATTCACCGAAAAAGCAGAATTCGTTGAATAAATATTTTGTATCCGGAGGGTGTCGTCTCCCCAGTTTACAATGTCAAGATTAAGTGTGCTGTCCGCTCCGGTGGTAACGGTTCCGAAATCAAGCCGGCTTTGGATAATTTCAATTTCGGAAACGACGCCCCGGCCGGTTACCTTTGCATTTACAATGCCTTGTCTGTTTGTATGTAAAACCAGAGTTGAAAAAAAATTATCGGTTTCTCCGGGGGTAAAGGTCAGTGTTAAATTACTGTTGCCCGAAGCGGGAACGGTAAAGGTGTTTTTATCAACGGCTAAAAATGCCGGATTAAGAATCACATCCGAAACCGAAACCGGGAAATTACGGTAATTTTTGATCCGTAGTTGTAAGGATTTACTGCTGTCCTGCGTTACGTTTCCAAAATCAATATTTTCCGGAATGATGCGCAATGGAGCATACCAGTTACCTGCATCCTCTCCTCCGTAGGCTCCCATGTCGTTACGGGTTGTCCCGAAAGAGGGAGGGAAATAAAAATCATTGTAAGACGTATTCGGATTACCGGCGTCCACACAGGGAGATGTTTCCGTAAGCGCATAGGAAATGCGATCCGCAAAGAGGGGGTCGTCATTTATATTACCGGTACCGGGATAAATAGTATTGTTGCCAATGGCGCAATATGTAATTTGTGTTTTACTTTCATCCGAAGAGAGTTCGTTTGGGGTGTTATCAAAAAGGATGGAATTCATAACCGAAACTGAGCCTAAAGCAGAGCGGATACCGAAGCTTTTGTTATCCGTTACAACAGAATTCAATAGAGTTAGCGCATCCGACGCGTAAGAAGAAGAAATACCTGCTTCCCGATTGCGGCTGATTATGGAATTGAATGCCGAAACCTGTGCCTGTTCCAACAAGATACCGTTTTTTCCGTTATCGGAAACCATGCAGTTCCTCAGTTCAACGGATGAATTCCGGACAAGTAACCCGCTGCCGGCATTATTTATGATGCGGCAGTTGTAAATGTCCGGTGGTTCCCCGCTGTTAATTAGGATACCCTGGTCCAGAGTACCCTCAATACGGCAATACGCCAGCGCCGAAGAAAATTCTTCTGAAAGGAATGAGATCCCTTGCCAGCCGGATGTGTTTCCCGAAGCCGGTTTAAAAAATATGGAGTCACTATAAAATCCCTCGGCATCGAGACTTCCGGTAACATCAAATTTATAAGGGCCGTCAAAAAGAACGGTAACGCCGGGATCGATTTGCAGATCGGCAATTTCCACGTCAAGTGTAATATGATAAGGCGAACCGTCGGAGGTCCATATGTCGCCGTCCACTGGCGTCTGATCAATAATCGTTTGCGCGGCAAGAATTTTCAGGCCGGTGAAAAAAATTAAAAATGTATAAAAAAGATAGTTCTTCATTTACTCGTAAATCCGTCTTGTGTTCTGTTTAGCAGAAGTTATTTGTTTGGAAATTCCGGTGGTTTAGGCAATGTGTGGGAACTACCGTCCCCGTTATCACCGGATATAAGTACGCCAATAAGAATGGCAAGCGCTGCCGCGCTCCCCGCGCCGGCCCATAGTAAGGTGTTGCTATGGGACGTTTGTGCAACCGCTTTTTTGGGTTTTAATTCCGTACGAACCGCATCTACCAGTTTGATGTAGCTTGGCTTTTCCTGCTCCAGGGTAGGATGATAGGCGGGATTAACGGCAAAAATTTTTCGTATAATCTCTTTGGCAGAAGCTGTTTTGTTTTGGGCAATAAAGGTTTTGGAAAGCAGCGTGTATGCCTTTACCCGTTCCGGTTTGGAAACGGAATCGTTTTTCAAAAACCGGCGGATAAGCGTTTGAGTTTCGTTAAACTCTCCCCGATGGTAGTGTGTTTCCGCCTTTTTTAAAAGGTTCGGATTGCTATCATCAGCAGGTACGGCAAACGCGGCGGAGAGCTGAAGGTTTACCAGTGCAAATATAATAAAAAGAACCTGTAAAACGGGTTTGTTTGGCTTATTGTAACGGGACATTTGAAAAGGATTTCTATTTTACTTTTTTCATGATAAACGTTTGTTCTTCATTGAAACGGTCGTCAATCATTAATGTTACGGTTCCGGTCACTGCCCTGTAACCCTCTTTTTTAACGGAAATTAAACGTGAACCGATGTGCACGCTTATGGCGCCTGGTGTGCGGTGCTCGGTATCTTTGCCATCTACAAAAATAGCTGCCGAAAGAGAATTACCCTTTTCGTCCAGGGCAACAATTTTTACAGCTCTTGTTTTATTAAAATCTACCACCAGTGAAGAGACGCCGCCTGCTTTTACGGAAACGGTTTTTTGCCACATGCCAAAAGTCGGGTGGATAATTTTAACCGAATAGTTTCCCGGGGCCAGCGGTTCCGTATATTGGATATCTGTTTCCGCCCTGCGCAGTTCACCGTCAATGTAGATAGAGCCCCATGGTAAAACCTGTACGCTTAAAGAGCTTTTAAGCGGAACAAGAGCGGCGCTGATGTTTTTAACAGTATGCGGTTCTATTTTAACCGTCTTGATATCTGGTGCAAAGCCCTCTTTCCGTATTTCTATGGAATGCTGCCCTGCGGAAAGCCGGCTGAGATTTAATTTTGAAGCGGCTTTACCGTCAACAAAAATCTGCGCATCTCGCGGTTTTACAGAAATCGTTAACCCGCCGGTGAGAATTGTAAGGCGCGCATCTATGGATTTCTTCTTTCCCCAGGGATGAACGATTCTCTTTGAATATTCTGCAAAACCCTGCTTGCGGATATTAAGGCGGTATTGACCGTTTTTCAAATTTTTTAATTGCAGCGGAGTTTTACCCTTTAAGCGGCCGTTAAGGTAAACATTTGCCCTAGCCGGAACAGAGCGAACAGATAAAGAAGAAAAAACAGGCGCCTTTTGTTCTGTCGGTTTCACCGTTTCTTTGACACGGTTTTCTGTTTGTAAAGGCTGCCCTTCCGGCGGAGAACCGGGTTCCGGAGTTTGAGTTTGAACAATATCGGTCGTATCCCTGGCGGGTATATTTGTCTGTTCTTTTTGTGCCGAAAGGCCTTTTAATTCTGGATAAAAGATCGAGGCCAAATAAAATAAAAACAGCAGCGCAACGACGAAAGCTGCTATTTTAAAAAAAGAACCCTTCTTCTTCGATTCCGTTTCGTCTTCGAAGGAATTGCCATCTGCCAATGCTTTGCCGCTTCCCTTAAATACGGGCTGGCCATTTTTGTAAGTTTTTTCAAATTTAGTAAGCGCCGCCAGCATTTCTTCCGCGGTCTGGTAGCGCATATCCGGGTCTTTGGCAATGGATTTCATGACAATGGCTTCGAGACCCGGCGGGATTTTAGGATTATAAATACTGGGTTTTTCAAAGTCTTTGCGGATAATCCGTTCACGCATATCAAAATCGGAATTGATGTTTTGGAAGGGGACTTTGCCGGTAATCATCTCATAATAGGTCATTCCGATAGAATACAAATCACTGCGTCCGTCGGTATACGAAAATCCTTTTACATGTTCGGGAGACATGTAATAAAGAGTGCCGCCACTGGTGATGGAAACGGTGCTGGTGGATTTGTTTTGATCCTTGGCCAAACCAAAGTCGGTTATTTTTACAACCCCTTCTTTGGTTACCATAATATTGTTGGGCTTAATATCGCGATGGATAATGCCGGCTTTATGCGCGTGGCCGATAGCCGTTAAAATTTGTTTTAAAATGGGAATGGATTCTTTACAGCTGTATGGCCCCTCTTTTTTGATTCGGTCGTATAGATTGATACCATCGACATATTCCATGACAATGAACCACTGATCTTTATCCCTGCGGAGATCGGTAATGCTGACAATGTTAAAATCATCAAGCTTTGCCAGAGCCTTGGCTTCTGTTTTAAAACGCTGGATAAAGTTATCGTTTAGGGCAAGGCCGGGCGCAATCATTTTCAAGGCAACAATTTTGTTAATATTAATATTGATAGCCTTAAATACAACGCCCATCCCACCAATACCGAGTTGTTCGATAATGCGGTAATGATCGATTACATTGCCGATGAAAGATGATTCCATTAGAATCCCATGTCAATGGGTTTGTGTTTCCGGGTTTCAGGTCGATGAATTGGTTAATGAGCTTTCATCGGCCAAAAAGTGTATAAGTTTATATAATTTCTTTATTTTTTCCAATAAAAAAAACGAATAGAAAAACGGGTTTGTTAAGGCGCAAATTTGTTTGACATAAAACAAAAAGACTTGTATATTTAAAATGTGATAATTACAAATATGTAATAATTATAAAAGAGGTATTAAATGTCTGTTCGTTCCGTATCCACAGAAGAACTGAAAAGTTTGCTCCAGCAAAAAGGAGTTAAAGCTTCGGTACAACGGTTGAGTATCCTGCGCTATGTGATGGAAAATATGGATCATCCTTCGGTTGATAAAATTTACCAGAGATTATTACCGCAAATTCCAACGTTATCAAAAACGACAGTTTATAATACTCTAAAACAACTAACGGACAAAGGGCTCATTACGGCCCTGAACATTGATGACACTGAAATTAAATATGATTTTATCGAACAGCCACATGCGCATTTTAGGTGTTTAAGTTGCGGGCATATTTATGATGTTGAACTGGATTCTGCAATTTATCAAACCCAAACCATAGATGGGCATCAGGTTGTTAGCACACAGATTAATTTTAAAGGGATATGTAATAATTGTAAACAAAAAACAAAGGAGAATTAAACATGAGTGTACAAGTATCCAAACCGGCGCCAACATTTACCGCCACCGCCGTTATGCCGGATAATTCGTTTAAAGATGATTTTAAACTGGAAGATTACCGCGGCAAGCATGTGGTTCTGTTTTTCTATCCGCTGGATTTCACATTTGTATGTCCTACGGAAATTCTGGAATTTAACCGGAAACTGGCAGAATTCGAAAAACGCGGCGTTCAGGTAATCGGTTGTTCCACCGATTCGCATTTTAGTCATCTGGCCTGGAAAAATCAGGATATTAAAATTGGCGGTATCGGCAATGTGCAGTATCCGCTGGTATCGGATTTCTCAAAAACAATCAGCCGTGATTACGGTGTTTTACTGGAAGAAGACGGCGTTGCGTTGCGCGGTTCCTTCCTGATTGATAAAGAAGGCGTTTTACAGCATGCCGTAGTCAATAATCTGCCTTTGGGCCGTAATATTGACGAGATGATCCGCATGGTGGATGCACTGCAGTTTACCGAAAAACACGGTGAAGTTTGCCCGGCCGGCTGGACCGAAGGCGAAGACGCCATGAAAGCCGATCAGGATGGTTTGAAAGAATATTTTGGCAAACACGGCGAAGAATATTAAACAGCAGTAATCCTAACATCTGCTAAAAAAGAGGCTGTCTCTAACGGGGCGGCCTTTTTTATTGGAATAAAAACCCCTTTTTTGGGGTTTGGAAAAACAAAACGATATCTTAAAAAATTAAGTAGGGGTTAAAAATGAAATACGTTATCCTGCTGTTTTCGGCGGCTCTTTTCCTGGTGATGGGTTGTGAAAAGAAAGCGGCTGTACAAGAAGAAAAATCCTTTATAATCAAAGGTGAAAAACATCTGCGCAATATCCGTATGCTAACCGACACGGGCGAAAATGCCGAAGCCTATTTCAGTTTTGCCGAAGACAAACTTATTTTTCAAAGTACGCATGGCGATTATAAATGCGACCAGATTTTTACAATGAATCTAAACGGTGGCGAAAAGAAATTGGTCAGCATCGGGAAAGGCCGCACGACCTGTTCCTATTTTTTACCCGGCGACAAAAGAATTATTTATGCCTCCACCCATGCCGCCGATGCCAATTGTCCGCCGCCTGCGGATATGTCCAAAGGCTATGTTTGGAAGACTTACGCTAGTTATGATTTATATACAGCCAACGCCGATGGTAGCGATCCGAACCCCTTCTTACCGGCCCCAGGATACGACGCCGAAGCCACGGTTTCGCCCAAAGGAGATAAAATTGTATTTACTTCACAGCGGGACGGCGACCTGGACATTTACACGGTTAATATCGACGGCAGCGGCTTAAAGCGTTTAACTACCGCGCTGGGGTATGACGGCGGGCCCTTTTTTTCCTGGGATGGTAAAAAGATCGTCTACCGCTCGTATCATCCGAAAACAGAGGCGGAGATCAAGCGCTATAGAACACTGCTGGCCGATGAAATGATTGAGCCCAATGCCTTTCAGGTTTGGGTGATGGATGCCGACGGTAGCAATAAACACCAAATAACAGACAACCGTTTTGCAAATTTTGCGCCTTTTTTCCATCCGGATAACAAACGTATAATTTATGTAACGAATGAAGGCAGCGCGGACCCCCGTAAGCCGGATTTTAATTTCTGGATTATTAACGAAGACGGTAGCAATAAAGAACAGGTTAGTTTTTTTGAAGGATTCGACGGCTTTCCTATGTTTACCCACGACGGGAAAAAACTGGTGTTTGCTTCGAACCGCTTTAATAAAAAACCGCACGACACCAATATTTTTATTGCCGATTGGGTTGAATAGATTCGTATTCCCATTCCGCTTTAAAACAGGTCCCCGCTAAGGCTGCCTTCCCGAATTATACAGGTGGCAGCTTTTTTTGATCTCTTAAAAACTATTCTCATCTTCTATAAAATTAAGATAGATTTTAGCGGCCTGATTTTGTATTTTTAATTTTTTGTAAAAATATAGGAGATTTAAAATGGTACATGATTTAGATATGATTAAAAAAGTATATGCCAGCTTTCCGGAACGGGTAGCGGCCGCAAAAAAACTGGTTGGAAAACCTCTAACCTTAGCTGAAAAAATATTATATACACATTTGTTTGATGAGATGCCTGTTACTCCCTTTGAACGGGGTAAGTCTTATGTGGATTTCGCTCCCGATCGCGTGGCCATGCAGGACGCCACCGCGCAAATGGCCCTGCTGCAGTTTATGCAGGCCGGAAGAAAAACAGCCGCGGTACCCTCTACCGTGCATGCCGACCATTTAATTCAGGCCAAAGTATCTGCCGAAACCGATTTATCCACGGCAAAACACACCAACGAAGAAGTGTATGATTTCCTCGCCTCCGTATCCAATAAATACGGTATCGGTTTCTGGAAACCGGGCGCCGGTATAATTCATCAGGTGGTGCTGGAAAATTACGCTTTCCCCGGCGGAATGATGATCGGCACCGATTCGCACACGGTAAATGCGGGCGGTTTGGGCATGGTTGCCGTGGGCGTCGGCGGCGCCGATGCGGTGGATGTGATGGCCGGAATGCCCTGGGAACTGAAGTTTCCCAAACTGATTGGTATCAAACTAACCGGAAAGCTTAGCGGCTGGGTTGCGCCTAAAGATATTATTTTAAAAGTGGCCGGCTTGCTCACCGTAAAAGGGGGAACGGGCGCAATTGTGGAATATTTTGGTCCGGGTGCGGAAAGTTTATCCTGTACGGGAAAAGGAACCATCTGTAATATGGGCGCGGAAATCGGCGCCACCACGTCTACCTTTGGTTATGGCGAAAAAATGGCCGCTTATTTGCGGGCCACCGGCCGGGCGGAAGTGGCGGAGCTGGCAGACGGCATCGCCGGACATTTAACCGGAGACCCCGAGGTTTACGCCAATCCAAAACAGTACTTTGATCAGGTAATAGAAATCAATTTAGATGAGCTGGAACCGCATTTAAACGGACCGTTTACACCGGATTTGGCCACACCGGTTTCCAAGATGAAAGAAGCGGCCGCAGAGCACGGCTGGCCAACCAAAGTGGAGGTAGGCTTAATCGGTTCGTGTACCAATTCTTCCTACGAAGATATTTCGCGGGCCGCTTCACTGGCGGAACAAGCGGCGAAGAAAAATTTAAAGACTAAGGCGAAGTTCACCATTACGCCCGGCTCCGAGCAGGTGCGCTACACCATCGAACGCGACGGATTTATCGATACCTTTTCAAAAATTAATGCCACCGTTTTTGCCAATGCCTGCGGGCCCTGTATCGGGCAGTGGGACCGGGAAGGCGCGGACAAGCAGGAAAAAAATACCATCGTGCATTCCTTTAATCGCAATTTTTCCAAACGGGCCGACGGGAATCCTAATACCCACGCCTTTGTCGCTTCGCCGGAAATGGTAACCGCTTTGGCCATTGCCGGAGATTTAACCTTTAATCCGATGAAAGACGCCTTAACCAACGAAGACGGTAAAGAAGTGATGTTGGATGAACCGAGCGGATGGGAATTGCCACCGAAGGGATTTGAAGTAAAAGACGCCGGTTTCCAGGCCCCGGCCGAGGACGGTAGCGGAGTGGAAGTTGTGGTAAATCCGAATTCCAAACGTCTGCAACTGCTTACGCCTTTTGCGCCCTGGGACGGGAAAAATATTACCGGAATGAAACTGCTTATTAAAGCTAAAGGCAAATGCACCACCGACCATATTTCCATGGCCGGCCCCTGGCTGCGTTTCCGCGGACATCTCGATAATATTTCTAACAATATGTTGATTGGGGCGGTAAATGCCTTTAATGAAAAAACCGATTCGGTTAAAAATCAGTTAACCGGTGAATATGGACCGGTTCCGGCTACAGCGCGGGCCTATAAAGCCGCCGATATTCCAACCATCGTGGTGGGCGATGAAAACTACGGCGAAGGCTCCTCTCGCGAACATGCGGCCATGGAACCGCGTCATCTCGGCGTACGGGTTGTGCTTGTAAAATCTTTTGCCCGCATCCACGAAACCAACCTGAAAAAGCAGGGCATGCTGGGACTCACCTTAGCCAACCCGGCCGATTATGACAAGGTTCAGGAAGACGATACAATTGATTTTCTGGATTTAACCGAATTTGCACCGGGACGGCAACTGACTCTGCTCTTTACCCATGCCGACGGCAGCAAAGATGAAATTAAAGCAAATCATACCTACAATGAAAATCAGATAGACTGGTTCAAGGCAGGTTCGGCGCTTAATGTTATTCGCGCTCAGAGTAATGCATAAACGGTAATGCGGGATTCTTTAACGGAATCTTTTGATCCGTTCTGTTGTTTTCTTGTTAAAACATGCCCGCAGGTCATTGTATCTGCGGGCTTTTTACTCTGATGGTAACCGAAAAAACCGGTTTTTCGAACCATACATCTAATTCGGGGAGAGAATGAATAATAAACCAATTGTATTTTTTGTAAGTCTCATGGCCTTAACCCTGGCTCTGGTCGTTGTGTTTCAGCTTAAAACGGATCCATTCCGAAACATACAGCCACAAGTGCAACAACAGACCGATCCGCATCAGGCCGATACTGCTATTGCTTTGTTTTCTAAAAACTGTGCCCGTTGCCATGGCAGCTTTGGCGAGGGCAAAGGAAAAAATCCATCACTACGCGGCGTGAAAATGACCCACGAGGAGATTGCCCAACGCATACGAACGGGTAAAGGCAAAATGCCGGCGTTTGATAAACTAAGCGACGAACAGATTCATCTGCTGGTTACTCTGGTAGAAAAAATGTAGAGGCGGCTTTAGCCGGGATGCGGAAAAAATTTGAAATAGCGATCGGGCAATTTAACGGTCGGTTTTTTTTTGAATGTCACGATACGCTGGAAGATCTCTGGATGGACGCGCCGACGGCAGAAAAGCCTTTTTTTCAGGGCCTTCTGCATATTGCCGTAGGATTTTATCATTTTGAAGATGCAAATTTTAAAGGCGCTCGAAGTCAGTTGACTAAAGCAAAAACAAGGCTTGCGCCATTTTTACCGGAATACCGCGGCGTTCGATTAGAGAATTTGTTAGAAAAGATAGAATCGTTTAACCGTCTGGCCAGGCAAAAAATAGCAGGGGGTACGGATCGTTTAAAAACGCCGGCTTTCCCGTTAATTCGCTGGGATAAAGAAAAGTTTTATTAAAAGTAAGGATCAGAGCTTTATTCAGCAATCAATCGTTTAGTTTCAGTATTATCAAGAGATTGCTTCGTTACTTAGTTCGCTTTTCGCAAGGAAGTCTTTACTCGTCTTTGCGAGCGTTCGCGAAGCAATTCAAACAAAATTGCGGAGAAAAGAAAATAAGCATAAAAAATATTTTATTCACTGTGTTTCTCTGCGGCTTTTAGTGGTTTGATTGTTTTTATATCGACTTTAATGAGGGGATTTCTTAAAGAAAGGTAACTATGAAAATCGGGTCTTACGAAATATTTACAGTAGAAACGGGTTACGCCTGGTTAGACGGCGGCGCCATGTTCGGCGTTATTCCAAAAGCGCTTTGGAATAAAACCAATCCGGCGGATGAACTAAACCGTATTCAGCTGGCGCTACGCACGATGGTCATTAAAAGTGAAGATAAAATCATTTTAGTGGATACGGGCGTGGGTACCAAGATGAATGAAAAGCTTACGAAAATTTACAATGTGGATCATACTAAATACGAGCTGGTTAAAGGTCTGGCCGAAAAAGGGATTCAGCCGCAGGAGATAACCGACGTCATCGTGACCCATCTGCATTTTGACCATGTGGGCGGCGCTACCTATTTAGACAACGGCCGGTTAGAACTGACATTCCCCAATGCCACCTACCATATGCAGGGCGAACAGTGGTACTGGGCCAACAATCCTTCCATGAAAGACCGCGCCAGCTATATGCCGGAAAATTTTAAACCCATCGAAGAAGCGGGAAAGCTAAATAAACTGAGCGGTCCCGGCGAACTTTTTCCCGGAATCGAAATGCTGGTCATGTACGGCCACACATCGGGAATGCAATTGCCGAAAATTTCGGATGGGAAAACCACCCTGCTCTACTGCGCGGATTTAATACCCACGGCCTCGCATATTCCGCTGCCGTATATTATGGGTTATGATAATAGTCCGCTGATCACGCTGGAAGAAAAAAAGCGTCTTTTGCCGCAGGCAGTAAAAGAGAACTGGATTTTAGCGTTCGAGCACGATCCTTTCCGGGTAGCCGGTACCGTAGAAGAAACGGAGAAGGGCTTTAAAATGAAGGAAGAAGTAGCTCTGTGAACAATGGATTTACAGAAGCCGCTTCCAGCACAGAAGTGAAAGAAGGTCGGGGCCGGGCGGTCATGGTGAACGGACAAAAAATTGCGCTGTTCCGCCACGAAGGAAATGTGTTTGCCCTGCGTGATTCCTGTCCGCATCAGGGCGCGCCCTTAAGCGACGGCTATGTGGAAAACGGCTGCGCGGTGTGCGTGTATCACGAGTGGAGATTTCATTTAAAAGACGGGGCTTTTGATCATAACGAGCTGATTAAACTGCCGGTTTATCCGATAAAAGAGGAAAACGGAAAAATTTTTGTCGGTACAAATGAATAAAACGGTACAAGGTCTGTTTGTCTGTGCAAAAATAGAAGTTGCCAATACTATTTGAGAAATTAGACGTACTTTTCTTTAAATCTTAAAATACAACCGGCAAAAAATGTTCGGCGCATCTCGCAGTAATTTTTTACCATAGAGACCCGCACAAATCGGCTAAAGGCTAAAACATCCCATAAAATTAACGGCTCTTTATTGTAACCAATCCCGCAAAATCACTTTTTGAAGAGGGCCGGGGTTCTGTTTTTGAATAAGATGTAACCTCCCGTCCGTCCGCCGTTGCAGAAGGAGCCCGGCTGTGTTGAGAATGGAGTAATCGAGCTCCTTTGTACTACGCACAGCGTTATCGAAAAAATCTGCCAGATCAATCCCGCTAATTTCTTCGGCCATTGTTTCAAATTCCTGTTCGGAATACCCGCTTCCCGTTAAATAATAATTTTCCTGTCCGCCGGAATAGAATTTTCGGTACATTGCCCGCATCACATCATCCAGCGATTTGCGATTATTCGTTTCCGTGCGGATTTTTAAATCCAGAAGCAGGCCGACGATGAGACCTTTGTAATAATACGAATAGGTGGTTTTATTAATATTTGTTAGTTCGTATTGCGGAATATTTCCCTTAAACAGCCAGCTGATAAGGCTTACTTCTTCCAGTGTGCGCAGGTTTTTCCCGGGGGCGTTTTCGTAACGGTTGATGCGCCCGGAAAATTCGGATAAAAGTTTTTTAGGTGTGTAAATACCGCCGCGTACCAAAGAAAGATAGGCGTAGTAGGAGGTTAGTCCCTCAACAAGCCACAACGATTTTGTATATGCTTCTTTACTGTAATCGAAGGGGCCCAATCCCTCCGGACGCAGGCGTTTTACATTCCATAAATGAAAATATTCATGCGCGCTCAGCCAAATTAAATTGTCATAGTCCGCATCGCTGTTGGCATCGGGTTTAATTGTGTTCGGACTCATATGCAATAAAACCCGGCAAGAATTAAGGTGTTCCATTCCGTCCGTATGTGTCAGGCCGGGATTTAGATGAAAGAAAAAAACGTAACGCCGGTACGGCAACTTACCGTCAAATACATTTGCCAGTTGCGTAATCACTTTTTTTAGGTCATTGCTAAAAGCGCTAATAAGAGGTTTTTTTATTTTCCGATGGAAAACAAGTGCGTGGTCTTTGCCCAGATGCCGAAAAGAATACAGAGTAAGTTTACCTGTTTCAATGGGGCTGTCTATCAAAAAATCATAATTTTCCGCATAATAATTTCCATTAGTACGACGGGCCATTGCGCTTACAACTTGCCATCCGCCCGGCGCCCGGATTTTCAATTCCACGGCGTTATCTTTACCGTCGACCAGATACAGAAACACTCCGCTGCCATTTATGGAAGCGCCGTCGGAATCTATTTTTGAGAAGGTGCCGTCCAGAGTATTCGCAAAAAGCGTGTAGCGAACTTTAACCGTATCGCTGCCCGGGCAGTAAATCTTCCAACTCTGTTTATCCGAAATATTTACAGTAAGCACTTGCCCCGATTCATCGCTGGCCTGCACACCGAATATATTTTTACTGAAATTATAAATCACATAACGGCCCGGCGCCCAGGCCGGCAGGGCAAGGATAATACTGTCTTGCCCGGCGATAGGGATATTCATTTGCACCTGGGCCAGATGTTGCCGTGGCTCTGTAAAAGACAGGGTGTAACGAATGGTTTGCGCCTGAATTAAAGTACCGATAAAAAATATCAGCAGGAAAATTTTTCGGAACATCTCTGTACTCCGCTTCATTTTAAAATAAAATTATGAGGCCGTTTTTTCGGAAAAACAGCGGCAGATGAAAAGCCATAATTAAAACCATAAATTTTAAAGTACCAATAACAATAATAAAATAAATATAAAAAAAGCAAGAACTTAAAGATCAAACAAAAATCACCTTGTAGATGCGTGTTTAAATTTTAGAATTTGGTGTTACCTAAATTTCACTTTAGAAATTTAAGTAACAGTTCATTGCCGGGAAAAGGTTAAACGGATTATTGGCGAACGGCCTGGCAAACCCAAACGCTACCGTAGTCCGATAGATTAATTTCTTTAATGATTTCCAGCCCGGCAGAGCGAAATTCTTCTTTGCGGTCGGCGGAAACAAAATGGTTGTAATGCGAACCCTCAATCCATTCGATTACATCCACCAGCCAGTTTCCTTTGCAGCAGTAATCAAAAATAACGACCTGCTTTTTAGCGATGCGGGCGCTGTGTTCCAATATCTGTTTTTGAAAATCGGGATGAACGCCGTGCAGAAAATAACCCATGGTTACAATATCATAAGATTGATGGGGAATTTGTTCGGCCTTCGACAGATCAAAGAGTTCGAAACGAATATTTGGGAATTTTCGCCTGGCGCGTTTTAGCATTTTATGGGAAAAATCATAACCCACCGTTTTGTGCCCGCGTTCGGCAAAAGCGCCGGCCAGAATGCCCGTGCCGGTGGCAAAATCCAAAACCGTTTGCCTGGGCTCCAGATTCAATTTTCGTAAAGCGCGGCGGTATTCGGGAAAGAGGCTGGCTTCGATAACGGGAAAAACAAAGGCAACGCGGTTAAAGAAGCGCCGCGCTTTTTCATTTTCATTCATAGATAACAGTACTTTCTAAACGGAAGCGGCGATTAAAATCTGTGCCGCCCAGTAAGCGGTCATTTTTAGTTCCTGTGAAAAAAGGAATTTTTTTGTGAATCGGGTATAGGCTAAGATGGAATCGGAAATGACAAACAATACGGCTCCGAAAAAAGCCAGCGCCGCACTTCGGCTCAATGAAAAGTCAAACCGCCCGGCGGCCTGCCAGAGGAATACGGATAACACAGCGGCGTAGATGATGACCGGAATCTTTTTTGAACCGGCGCCCGGCAGGATGGCTTTTAACAAGAAGGCGGTATATAAAAAAACCGGGATAAAGTAAATTAAATTCAGATGCCAGCCGAAGACACCACTGAACGCTGAGATGTAAAAAAGATGAGCGATTAGAAAACCGATGAGTCCGCTGATAAAGCGATCCGAAGGCAACATTAAAAAAATATCGCCCATCAGCGAAAAAAACAGACCGGTCAGAATCAGATTTTTATAAAGGGCAGAGACTCCCGGGGGCTGAATAATGCAGAATACAATGATTAAAACGGTAGTCAGCGGCTTAAATAGCAGATACAGGTTTGTCTTTTTTTGTCTGTCCGTTTTCATAAAAGAGAGAGCGGATATAAAAATGGCAAAGAGCAGAAAATAGCTTGTCATAAAAATCAATCTTTCGCTTTTGAGATTTGCCGATTGGCATAGTGTTCGGTTAGCCGGTTTGCCTCTTCCACAATGCTTTTGGGATATCCTTTTAATTCGAGCAGTTTAATGGCGTTACGGCTGCTGCTGGCTCCGGGTTTTAAACGGTAATCGAAAAAATGGCGGCCATTCTCAACCTGTTCGCTGAAATGGTACATTTCGAACCGTTCGTCTAATAAATCTTTTAATTCAATATCGTGTGTTGTGACAAGGGAATAGTTGTTTTTTGCCAAATGCCGTAACACAGCCGCCGAAGCGGCGATGCGTTCCATCGTGTTGGTGCCGCGGTAAATCTCGTCGATGATAAACAGGTACCGATTCGCCTTTTCATTCAGACGGATAAATTCCAACAGCGCTTCAATCTCCTGATAATAATAGCTTTTATGCTGATTGATATCGTCCGAGCGTTTGATGGAAGTAAGTACTTTTAGTGCAGGGATACGGGCTTCGTTTGCCAGGCAGATATGCAGGGTTTGGGCAAACAGCATATTTAAAGCGATGGTTTTAACGAAGGTGGTTTTCCCGGCCATATTGGACCCGGTAATCAGAACGGATTTTTTTTTCAGCGAAATGGAATTGCTTACTGCATTTTCCAAAAGAGGATGGTACACCTTTACGAATTCGACCCCTCCGGAAGTATCAAACTTCGGGATACAATAATTGGGAACGGTGGTTAGATACGAGGCAACGCCAATCATAGCGTCCAATGATGTAACCGTTTCGAATAGGGCGGTTAACGCGCGTTGATTTTTACGGATATGGGAAATGGATTTCAAATAGGAAACCAGGTCGAACAGGCTGAATTGGTTAAGGTATTCCACAAATAGAAGGGTAATATCCGGTAGTTGTGTTTTGTCTATGGTTAACCAGCCGATTTTTTTTAGCAGCGTTTTTACAAACCGTTTTTGTTGTTTTAAAGCTTCTAATTGCGGGAGATGATGTGCAGTTTTGAGGGACGTCAGTTCTGCGGCCGTTTTTAATAAAAGGGCAAGACTGGAAATATCCGTAAAGTATTTTGAAAAACGCTGTCCGTATCGCTGGTTAATAATAATATTTGTAATCAGCAGTCCAATGGCAGGCCAAAGCATAAACGGAAAAAAATAAATCATAGCGGGAAACAGAAACGAACCAAAAGAGAGCAGGTAAAACACAAAAGCCGCCTTTGGTTTTTCCTGTAACTCTTTTATAATGAGGTTAGGCAGGTAAACAATATTTTTTTGATCCAGCGGAGCAAGCAATAATTGAATATGTTCTTTAAGGGCGGTATCCTTGAAAAAGACGGAATAGGCTTCCGTTCTCTGTTTTAAAGTTTCCGGGCTGGCATAGCGATGTAAAAGATGGTAAAGATATTGACTGCCGGCCGGGGTTGTTGTGTGGTCGATACGGGAAAAAAGAGTGTTTAGGTTTAAATCTTCCCAAGTTGTACCGCTCACATAATCGTTCGGTTTTTCGGCGGATATAAGATTATGATAAAGAGCAATTTTATCCATATCTGTTTTATGCTCTGCCGGTTTCCCCCAGCGCCGGCGAATATTCCGCAGCAGCTTTTTCTCTTTATGTTTAAACATAATCCCGTTCGTACGGCGCTATTCCGTGATTACCGCGGTTGCTTCAATCTCAATTAAAAAATCCAGGCCGATTAACCGGCTTATTTCCACCATGGTGGTGGCCGGTTTAATCTCTTTAAAAAACTCGCCGTGCGCCTTGCCCACCGCCTGCCACATATTGATATCGGCGACGAAGAGCCGGGTACGAATAACGTCTTTCAGTTCTGCTCCCACGTGTTTGAGGGCATCTTCAATTTTTTGTAAGGCAAAACGCGTTTGTGTGTAAGGGTCGTCTTTTCCCACAACCCGGCCGGAGTCGTCCACGGCAACGGTTCCTGAAACTTCCACAATATTACCCACACGAATGGCCCGGGAATAGCCCACATTTGCTTCCCACTGGGTTCCGGATGAAAAATACTGCTTTGCGCTCATAACAGGGGCCTCCATATTTATAAAGTGAATTTAATTATCGTTTTAATGTCCGGTCTCATCCGGCAAAGTAAGTTGGTTGTTGCTGCGCAAATCCTCAATTTTTTTTAGCGGCCGTTCCAGCTGATTGGTACGGGTGCCGGTCAAATTTAGAAATTCTTTTTGGGCGTCATCTATCCGTTTACCCATTTTATCCATGCTGTCTTTGTAATTATTCCACTGCTTATTAAATTCGGCCAGCAGGTTTAATATTTCCGTGGCGGTTTTTTCCAGATTAAAATTATCCACCGCCTGACGGATAACGGCGAGAACGGCGTACAGAGTAAGCGGCGAACTTAGAATGACTTTGTTTTGCAGAGCTTCATCCATCAACTGCTGGTTCGTTTCATTAATAAACGCATACACCTGCTCGTTGGGAATAAAGACGATGACATAATCCACTGTATTGTCGGCGGGGTTGATATAATCCCGGCCCTTTACCTCTTTAACCCGATCGCGGACGTCTTTTAAAAACTGTTTCTTAAATTGTTCTTTTTCGGGTTTGGACTCGCTGTTGAGATAGGAGATGTAATTTGTCAGCGGAAATTTCACATCCATATTCACTTTTAAATTATGCGGCAGCAAAAAAGTAAAATCCGGCCGGCTGCCGGTATTTTCTCCGGTTTTTTGTTTCAGATAGTTGACGCCTTCGATAAATCCGGCCAGGCGCAGCACATCTTCGGCCATGCGTTCGCCCCACTGACCGCGCATCTGCGAATGGGTAAGCGCTGTATTCAGCCGGTTGGTGGTTTGCTGCAAACGCTGCGTCATTTCCGATGATTGCTGCAACTGCTGAGCCAGCGCACCATAGCTGAGTTTACGATCTTTTTCCATTTTCTGCATCAGCTCTTCCACTTTACCCAGATCCCCCTTCATATTTTTTAGGGTCTGGTCGATGAGCGCTTTTTTGGATTCCAGGGTCTGCTCATTTAGCGTGGACTGATTTTTTAATGTTTCGTTGGCGATTTTAATAAAATCGGAAGTACTCTTGCTAAGCGCTTCGCTGGAAAGGGCGCCAAAAGATTCTTTGAGCTGGGCGACAATTTTTTCCATTTCCGCCGCTTTTTCGCTTTGCATGGTTTCATTGAGCTGCGCCGCGATTTCGGCCGTTTTTTTATTGTGCAGGTAAAACCAAAGGCCAACAAAAATACCGCCTGAAATCAATCCGCTAAAAAAATAAATTATATCGGTCATAAAAGAGTCTCTTATCTCAGAAGTAAAAAAAGTGCATTTAGTGAAACACTGTATTAATTTAGTTACAAAGACGGATTGATTCAATTTTTGTTCGGTAATTTTGCTATTTCCAAAAGAAATGGAAATAGTAACCGTTTAAAAAGAAAACAGATGGAAATAAAAACAAATAAAATACAGGACTGGCTGCCCATCACCCGCAAAGAGGTGCAGGCCCGCGGTTGGGACGAACTGGATGTGATTCTTATTTCCGGTGATGCGTACGTGGATCATCCCTCGTTCGGGCCGGCGGTCATCGGACGGATTATCGAACACGAAGGCTACCGGGTGGCCATCGTGCCCCAGCCCAACTGGAAAGACGATTACCGGGATTTTAAAAAGCTGGGCAAGCCGCGCCTCTTTTTTGGCGTAACCGCCGGTTGTATGGATTCGATGATTAATCACTACACCGCGGCTAAACGGAGACGTTCCACCGACGCTTATACCCCCGGGGGTGCGATCAATTTCCGGCCGGATTATGCGGTGACCGTTTACAGTAAAATATTAAAAGAGCTCTTTCCGGAAGTACCGGTTGTTCTGGGCGGCATCGAAGCTTCCCTGCGCCGGGTCACCCATTACGACTACTGGTCGAACCGTTTAAAACCAACCATCCTTGCCGAAAGCGGCGCGGATATGCTTATTTACGGAATGGCCGAGAATCCCCTGCGTGAGATTTTGCGTTTAATGGATAAAGGCATCCCCGTTTCTTCCCTGAATACGGTGCCGCAAACTGCTTTTTTCTTACAAGAGGGACACGCCTTACCGAAAAATAAAAACTGGCAAACCATCGAGCTGGCGTCACACGAGGCTTGTTTAAAGGACAAAAAGACTTTCGCCGCTAATTTTAAACCTATCGAAAAAGAGTCTAACCGCGTTCAGGCCCGTCGTCTGATCCAAAAAATAGGTAAGCGGACGCTGGTTATCAATCCGCCCTTTCCCACGATGACCGAAAAAGAAATAGACGCCTCCTTTGATTTACCCTATACGCGGATGCCCCATCCTAAGTATAAAAACCGGGGAATGATTCCCGCTTATGAAATGATCCGCCATTCTGTCAATCTGCACCGGGGTTGTTTTGGCGGCTGTAGTTTTTGCACTATTTCCGCACATCAGGGAAAATTCATCGCCAGCCGTTCCAGAAAATCAATTTTAAAAGAGGCAAAAGCGGTAACCCAAATGCCGGATTTTAAGGGTTACATCAGCGATATGGGCGGTCCTTCCGCCAATATGTACCGTATGAAAGGAATCGATTTAAGCATTTGCGACAAATGTCTGCGCCCTTCCTGTATTCATCCCGATATCTGTTTTAATCTAAATATTAACCACAAGCCGCTAACCGATATTTACCGCAGTGTCAGCGCCTTACCCGGCGTAAAAAAAGCCTTTGTCTCTTCGGGGATCCGGTACGATTTATTAGTGCCGAAAAATACAAAGCAGTCCAAAGCCGCGGGACTCGATGCATATTTGGAACAGGTGGTGGCGCATCATGTTTCGGGCCGCTTAAAGGTGGCGCCGGAGCACACGTCCGATAAAACGCTAAAAATTATGCGTAAACCTTCTTTCAGACTGTTTTATGAGTTTAAAAAAAAATTTGATCGCATCAACGAAAAATACGGACTAAAACAGTATCTCGTACCCTATTTCATTTCCAGCCATCCGGGTAGCGCCATAGAGGATATGGCCGACCTGGCCGCGCAAACCAAAGCGCTGGGGTTTAAACTGGAACAGGTGCAGGATTTTACCCCCACGCCGATGACCGTGGCCACGGTGATTTATTATTCCGGGTATCACCCCTATACGTTGGAAAAAATTTACAGCGCTAAAACCGCCAAAGAAAAAAAAGATCAGAACCGTTTTTTCTTCTGGTACAAAAAAGAAAATAAGGGTTGGATTCATAAAAAACTTAGCGATTTATTCCGGGATGATTTGGCAAAGAAACTGTTAAAATAGCGATAACATTTAAATTAAAAAGAAAGACCGTATGCTGCGCAATGTTTTTTATTCTGTAATTACAATTCCTGTCTTTGGTCTTCTGTATCTCTTTACCGCTGTTATTGTTTTAATTACGCTGACGCTTTCGTCTTTCAAACGGGATAAAGCGGTGCGGCGTGTGATGCGCTTTTGGGCCAAAACATCTTTTCTCCTGATCGGGAAAAAACTGTCGGTCCGCGGCATCGAAAACATCGATACATGTAAAAACTATATTTTGCTGGCCAACCACAGCAGTCTGTTTGACATTATGGCTATTATCGCCTTTTATCCGCAGGTTTCCTGGTTTGGCCGGGAACGGCTGCTTAATATTCCGGTGTTTGGCCGAGTGTTAAAAATGATCGGCTATGTGCCAATGAAATCGGCCGATATCAAAAACACAAAAAAGATGATGGAACAATTAATCCAAAAAACGGAAGGCTGTACCGTAGCGGTTTTTCCCGAAGGGACCCGGACGCTTACCGGTAAACTGGGGCGTTTCCGCCGGGGCTTCATTCATATTCAACGGGCCTCAGGACTTGATATTTTGCCGGTAACGTTAAATGGGTTATATTTATTAAAGCCGAAACACCGACAGACCATAAATTTTAGCGCGAAAATTGAAGTTGTAATTCATACGCCGCTATCCAATGAAGAAATTAGCACGCTGACAGACCGGGAAGTTTTAAATACGGTGAAAGACGTTATCGAATCGGCCTATGATTACGCTTAACCGAAAGGAACAAAGATGAGTGAAAAATGGGTTTTTATCATCAATCCGACAGCAGGAAATAATTTTGCCAAAGAATATGCAGACAAAGTCAAAGAGATGATTCGCCTTAATAAGGTGGACGCCGAAATTGCGTTTACCGAGCGAAAAGGACATGCCTCCGAAATCGCCAAAGCATTTGTCAAAAAAGGTTTTACCTATTTTATTGCTGTTGGCGGCGACGGGACTTTTAATGAAATGGCTCGCGCGCTGGTCCATAATTTGGATGTTGTTGCCGGGATAATCCCGGCCGGAACCGGAAATGATTTTATTCAGATCTTAGGGTTTCCTAATCGGTTCGGTGATGAAGATTGGAAAATCTTTTTTAAGAGAAATGAAAAAACAATGGATACCGGTTCCTGCAATAAAGCGGTATTTTTTAATGGAATGGGCCTGGGTTTTGACGCCCAGGTTGCGGCGGAAAACTATAACGTCGAAGACGGGGTTAAAAAAGGCGGCAGCGATAAATACATCTGGCATATTCTCAAAACGCTTTTGTTTTTTGAAGAAAAAAAGGCCGTGATAGAATACAATGATACAAAAGAAGAAACGGATTGCTTTATAAACACCGTTTCCATCGGCCGGCGTTTTGCGGGAGATTTCTTTTTAACACCCAAAGCGATTGCCGACGACGGGCTATTAGATGTTTGCATGATTAAAAAACTTTCACTAAGCCAGCGTTTAAAAATACTCCTGCAAGTGCCCAAGGGGAACCACATCAATGATAAAAAGGTGCACTATTATCAGACGGATAAACTTTCTTTGGAATTTAAGGAGATGGTGCCGTTTCATGTGGATGGGGAACTGTTCTTTGATTCCAGGTTTGATGTACAGATTGCTCCGGCAAGCCTGCGGGTGATTTATAATCCGCGTGGGAATCATTTTTTCAGTCAATCAATATAGGATCCGGTTATTTTGGTAATGAGAAAAAATCACGACTATGCCGCCTTTTTTGATTTGGATCGAACGATCATCAATCTGAACAGCGGTGAATTACTGGTACGCCAGGCCTATAAAAACGGATTGATGAGTAAAACCGATATTCTGAAGGGGTTCTACTTTACGCTTTTATATAAACTGGACTTAAAACCAACCGAGGCGATCATCGAAGGGATGGCCCGTTGGATGGCGGGACTTCCGGAGACGGCGGTAATTGATTTGAGCAGAGAAATATTTAAAAAATATCTGATACACGCCATCCGTCCGGAAATTTATAAGGCGATACAATTTCACAAAGAGCGCAACGGCGAGGTGGTTATTCTTTCGGCTTCCATGCCCTACATTTGCTCGCAATTTGAAAGTCACCTGGGTTTGGATACTTCCATCTGTTCTGAGCTGGAAGTGGTGGATGGGAAATTTACCGGTCGTCCGGTAGGGCGTTTCTGTTTTGGAAAAGAAAAAGTATCCCGGTTAACCCGCTTTTGTGAATTAAGAAAATATAGGCTCTCCGAAGCTTACTACTATGCCGATTCCATTTCGGATTACGATGCTCTGAAGATAGTTGGAAATCCGGTTTGCGTGCGTCCCGATAAAAAACTAACCGCCGCCGCCCAATTAAAAGGCTGGAATATTTATTATTGGCAATAGCCGGGTTTCTAATTAACGTACTTCCAGTATGCCGGGCGTCTGTTTGTAGGGAACGTTCAGATAGTCGAGATCAAAAGCGTAAAGCCTGTCTCCCAAACTATTTAGCAGCCTTTGTGGGATGCCGTCCTGGACAACTTCGAGCAGGGGGTAAAAATAGTATTTTCCCACACTGAAAAAATCCCTTGGAAATTTATAAATCATAATCCATGTAACCGGATGGGTAAGAGTCTCTTCTGCCCAGAGAGCCGTTGCCCCTTTTAGCAAAATGGCCTCTTCCGGGTTTCCGCTTTCCGATAAAATTACCAGCGCATTAGCCGCACCCCAAGGCTGGCGAAAAGTACGAACGATAACCGTATCGGCCAAATTGGTTAAATGTACACGGATAACCAGGCTGTCTTTCGAGGCTGCGGTTAACAGGTTGTAATTTAATTCGGTTTGAATATCCAAAAGTTTTGGCAGCCAGACAGCAGGGAAAATTTTACCGTCATTGTCCACATCGCCTTTATTCCGTTCAATTTTACCGTTCAAAAGTAAAAAAGAGGCAGACTTAATTCGATAATTGGCGCAAAAGAAATATACTTTAAAAATTCCGCTTAATCCTCCGCCGGGCTGAAGGGAAGGATCGGGCAGCTCAATAGAAAAACGCCCGTCCTCTTGCGTATAGGTGGAATATTCAAAGCCGTCCACCCAAACGTAAACGCCCCCGGCTTCGACATCGGTTCCCAAATTGACACGGCCCCGTATAGTGGTTAATTCATCGATTGTAATCGGATCATTAAAAAAGGCATTGTCCGTACAGCCGAACAGCAGGAAAAGAAACGGAGAGATGTAATGGAAAAGATTTTTCATATGTATGTAACTAATATTGAATGGTAAATGTCAGATAATAACGCCGATCACGAATGGCAATTCCTTCCAGTTGAGTATCGTCCTGAACGAGATTGCGTACGCTCGCGTTAAAAAGAAAAGTCAGAAAACGCAGCTCTAACGTTTTGGAAAAATGAAGGTCCAGATTCATATAGCCCGGTAATTCGATTTCCCAGTAACGTCCGTTTTGAGCGCGCACCCAGGCGCTTTGGTTGCTTTCTAAAAAGGAATGGATTTGAAACGAATATCCACGGTGGGCAATCTCGATATTTCCGATATATTTCCATTCGCTTTTAAAGGGGAAGGCCGCTTTCTCGGAAATGGAATAGTGCGAAATCCCGGTTTCGAGAATAAGTTTACTGGAAAGCAGATATCCTTTTCCGTTTAATTCCAACCCGGCAAGAGAAGCATTTGGCACATTATCATAAAAGGAGATAGGCGTACCGGGTACGTAGTAGACCCGAAATTTATTTTGGTAATAATTCTGGAAATAATTAAAGGTTAGCTGCCAGCCGTTTACCGGACCGAACTCTTCATTCTCTTTACTTAATTCCAGTCCAACTTCGAGGCTTTTATTTTTTTCCGGATTAAGATTTGGATTGGCATATCCCTGAAAAGAGCTGCTGCTTTTCGGTGAACTGATTTGTTGATACAGAGAGGGGAATTTTACATTGCTACTAAAGTTCAGATAAGCATTTGTAGCAAAATACGGACTTTGACCGGTAAAATGGGATGAAAATTTATACGTCATGGCCTGCCAGTTTTTTACATCTGGTAAAGAGCCTTGTCGTTCCCGGAATTGAATATCCGATAGTTCGTTTTTCACCTGGTCAAAACGCCAGCTTACATCCACATCCGCTTGTTTCAAAAAAGTCGAGCGGGAAGCGGTATGTATTTTGAACACGGAAACGAGGCCCAAGTGATTGCGGTTGAAAACGGACGATTCAATACCGGCTTGGGTAAGGCGGGGATCATCTGTGGAATCATGATATTTTAGTTCTCCCATTTCAAACTGTCCCGCCGTTAGTAAGCTGGCAAAACGCCAACTGTATTGGGTTTGCAAATTAAAATAATAACTTTGGTTTAAAAAACCTTGCAGACGACGAACAGTGCCGGATTGTAAATCGTGGCGGTTATCGTAATCTTTGTAGGCGGCCGAAACGGTGGTATTTCCGCCTCCGAACAGAGGACCGTTGTAGGCGAGAGAAAGCAAACGGTTATTGTCGGACAAGTCTTCTTTGTAGCGGGAGTTTGCGTATTGTAACTCGGAATACAGATAAATGATGTTAACATTTTGCGGTTTTTTACCGGTTGCTAAATTATATACCAGACTGGCAAAATGATTTTGCTGTTTGTTTTGCAGTTGTTCCTGGCGGTTGTTTAGCGTAAATACCCGTTTGCTGTTTCCCTTTTTAAAACTATAGGAAAGCGCAGCCTTGTTCTTAAAAGTATGATGTAATTGTATGCCCCAGCTTCCCGAAGAATAACTGCCTATTTTCTGATTGAAACGCGCCGTGTAATTCTTATACAATTGCGGGACAATATTGATTACGCCCGAAAAGGCTTCGGGACCGTACAGGCTGGTATTGCTGCCACGAATAATTTCGAATTGTTTGATATCATCCAGACTGATCTGCGAAAGGTCGGAAACATTATCGAAAAGGCTGTTTAGTTTAATTCCGTTGTATAAAACCAGAGCGTCATCGGGATTTCCGGCACGCAGGGCGATGGTTTTTTTGCCGCTCAGTTTTTCATCTATCTGAATACTTTGATCGGTCGCCAGCAAATCCCCCGCATCGATATAAGCGCGGTTTTCAAATGTCTTGGCTTTAATTGTAGAGTAAGCCGTCGGCAAATCCAGCAAAAACTCCGGACGTTCGCGATAAGCTACTACCGAAACAGCCTCATGCTGAATTATGCGTGGTTTTAAATAAAAGGTGCGGCGGTTCAACGCTTTTGCCAGAGAAATATGCATGGTATCGAATGCCACATGTTCAAAAACGATGAGATGGTTTGGAAGATGGTTCGGAATTATCAAAGAAAAAGAACCGTCGGCAGCGGAAATAACCCCGGTAGAAGAATTAAATATATATACGTAAGCGTCCGGAATTTCGGTATACGTATTGGCGTGGCGCAACTTTCCGGTAAAGATAAAAGGCTTTTCCGTCTGAGCGGAAAGTATCGAAACAGTTAAAAACAGAGTCAGAAAATATTTCATATAATTGCCGCTTTCGGATAATATGGCATTATTAGGCAGTCTGTTTACCGATATAACGAAATAAAACACCAACTTAATTCACAAAAACAGTTTTATGGCTTGCCAGAGGATAACTGTAAGTGTAAATTTCGTTTACAGATGTGCATCGGATCTTTTATATGAAGCTGAAACTATTACTAATAATATCGCTGGCAAATTTACTGATTGCAAGCGGAAATAATTTTAAAATGTTACAATCCAATTTAATTGCGGGGCTCATCCCGGATATTGAAGACGGTTACGGCGCAGCCTTGCGTGATTTTAATTCCGATGGGTATCCGGATTTGTACCTTGTCTGTTTCCGAAATATGAATCGCTTGCTGGTAAATAACGGGGGCATTGTTCCCTTTATCGATCGTACCATCTATTCCGGACTGGGCGGCGATCTTTCATCCCGGGGAAACAGCAGCCTGGAGCTGGGCGCCGGTTGCGCTGATTTTGACAACGATGGCATACCGGATATTTTTTTAGCCGGATGGGGAAAAACAACCACGCTGTTTCGGGGACTGGGACAGTTCCGTTTCGAAAACACCACCGCCGGTCTGCACATGCAGGGCCTTACAGACGCGAATCAGGGCCTGTGGTTAGACGCCGATAACGACGGTTTTTTAGACCTGTTTATTACGGCGGAGCATCATAGCAGCCGCCTGTTTTTAAACAGCAGAAACGGTATGTTTCGGGAGCATTCCTGGGCATATGACTTTACGGACTCCGCCACATCGCAGGGGGCAGTGAGCGCCGATTTTGACGGAGACGATGATGCCGATATCTATCTTTGCAATTGGGGCCTGCCGGATTATTTATTACTGAATGACGGTACGGGCAGTTTTACCAAATCCTCATTAGCGCTGCCAACATTGACCGATTCCACTTCTTCCAACAGCGCAGCGGCTGCCGATATTGATAATGACGGTCTGACGGATCTGCTCATTGCCGGTCATAACGGTTTTGTCTATTTGTATCGTAACCAATCCCGCAACGGTATTTTTAGTTTTAAAACCGATACACTGCAGCCGTTTTACCGAATAGGGAACAGTGTTTACGGGATTTTAACAGAAGATTTTAACCAGGATGGCTGGCCGGATGTTTTTCTGAGCGTCCGGGAGGGGGATAACCGACTCTATCTGAACGACGGGAATGGCGGGTTTTTAGCAAATTACGATTCCGACGGCCAAAAAGCGTACAGTACGGGCTGTGCTGCCGGCGATATTGACGGTGACGGCGACTTGGATATTTTTGTGGCCAATAAAGATAAAATTAGCCAGGTCTATTTGAATCCGGTGAATAATGATCATTTTATAAAGCTCAATCTGGCCGGAGTGGTTTCCAACCGGGATGCCGTGGGCGCAAAAGTGTTTTTATACAGTATACAGGATTCCCTGCGCCGTCTGGCGGGATTCCGGGAAGTAACGGTAAACACGGGCTATCTTTCCAGCAAAGACCCGCAGGTCTGCTTTGGAACCGGCTCCGGCCGGTTATTCGAAGCCGAAATCTATTACCCTTCCGGCCGTAAAATCGTTCGTAAAAAACTTTTACCCGGAAAGACCTATCGTATTTCCGAGTACGGCGCGCTGTTAAAAAGCGGTTATCAGCTGCTCCACCTGCTTCAGTTTCATTCCCGGCGTCTTAGCTCCTGGATTAACGTGTTATTGTTTCTCTTTTTGATTTTGCTCCTCTTTTTGTATGTCCGCTTCGGCCTTCGCCGCTATCAGTGGGATGCGCCGTTTGTTGCGGTTCAGTTAATTTTATGGTTCATTATTTCGCTCGTTGGATTTATCGCCGTAAAAAACCGTGAGGCGCTTGTTGTTTTGGGCCTTATGAACGGCCTCT
Organism: Calditrichota bacterium; assembly: GCA_024278755.1. Lineage (GTDB taxonomy): Bacteria > Calditrichota > Calditrichia > Calditrichales > Calditrichaceae > JANTFQ01. The sequence continues at coordinate 47,465 of JAJRSO010000059.1, forward strand.
CGATAACGGCTGTTTTGCTTTCGGCGCTGTATTCCGAAAAGCAGTTGCGCCTGCGCCGGCGCAGAACGCGTTTTCGGAGCAGGGTGCAGTCTCTAAGCGTGCGCATGATTCATATTCACGACGACGAAACACTGTTTGGCGATCTGCGCGAAACCATTTTGGAGCACGATGAGATTAGACGGGTATTGATTTTTAAATATGATTCCGATAAAAACAGATTAGTACAAATTGCTCCGCAAAAAAAGGTATTATCCCTGTCCGGGGGGCAGGAGAACGAATTGCTGCAAAATGATTTTATCGTCAGCGGAGGCAAAAGTTTTAGTTCTGTTTTCGAGGATCTTAAAATAAATATTCTGCTTCCCGTAAAACAGGAGGGCGGTTTAACGGCTGTAATTGGTTTATATATGGATAAATACCAAAGCGCCGTTAATCGCGAAGATTTACATTTACTGTTGCCGCTGGCCAATCAAACGGCCATTGCTGTGGAAAATAACACTTATATCCGGGAAAGCTCAAAGCTGGTTCGTGAGCTGACCGAAGCCAAAACAAAAGAAAAATATGTAAAAGCGCTGGAAGAGACCAACGCGCAGTTAGATCAAAAAAATAAAGAACTCAATCGTTTGTTTAAAGAGCTTCAGCAAAAAGAAGGGCAACTGATTCATTCGGAAAAAATGGCTTCGCTGGGGCAGCTTGTGGCCGGCATTTCACACGAACTGAATAATCCGATTAGCTTTATATATGCCAATACCATTGCTCTGGAGACCTATTTAAAAGAACTGAAAGAACTGTGGAATTTACTACCCATAGAGAATACAGATTTAGCGAAACGGTTTAAATCGATTGCCGGCGATTTGCAGGAAATTATCCGCGATAACCTAACCGGCAGTAAAAGCGTAAAAGAACTGGTATTAAATTTAAAGAATTTTTCGCGACTGGATCAGGCCGAATGGAAAGAAAGCAGACTTTCCCAGGGGATTGAAAGCAGCCTTAAAATTTTAAAACCACAGCTTGGCCCTGAGATAGAAATTATAAAAGACTTTCAGATCGATCCGCCAATCTTTTGCAACCCGGGACAACTGAATCAGGTATTTGTAAATCTTTTATCCAACGCCATACAGGCGTTAAACGGAAAAGGCAGGATTACCGTTTCGATAAAAATCGAGGGACAATGGCTTGTCGTTTCGTTTGCGGATACCGGGGGCGGCATTCCGCCGGAAATTCAAAAAAAGATTTTTGATCCCTTTTTTACCACAAAGGATGTAAACAAAGGTACCGGTCTGGGATTGAGTATTTCGTACTCTATTATTAAAAATCATAACGGGAAACTGACGGTGAGCAGTATACCGGGAAAAGGCAGTGACTTTAGAATTTTTCTGCCGCGCACAGCGGAAGGTTCCGAAGAGAGAAAGTAATATGGTTTAGAATGGAGATATTTTTAGGCGGAATGAAATAATGGAAAAACAAACCATACTGATTGTTGACGACCAGCAGGAAATTTTAAACAGTTTGCAGCGCTTGTTTAATTCGGAATATAAGGTGCTGACAGCGGCTTCCGGAGCCGAGGCGCTGGAATTGTTAAAACAGAATAGGCCGGCGGTTATCCTTTCGGATCAGCGTATGCCCGAAATGGACGGCGTGACCTTTCTGAAAAATAGTATTGTTTTGCGGCCGGACGCCGTGCGTCTGATGATTACCGGTTATGCGGATATCGAAGCCACCATTGATGCGGTAAACGAGGCGAAAATTTACCAGTATATTTCCAAACCGTTCGAACCGCAGGAATTACAAAAGAGTTTAGCCAATGCGGTGGAACGCTTTCTGCTGGTGCAACAAAATCGCGCTTTGCAGGAGAACTTAAAACGGGCGAATAAAACATTACAGGTCGAAAAAGAAGAGCTTCAGAAGCAGGTGGAGCAACAGCTTGACCTGGGTAATCTGATCGGCAGTAGTCCGCCCATGCTGCATATTTTTAAACTGGTTAAAAAAGTGATGAACACGCCGACAACCGTTCTGCTTCTCGGAGACACAGGCACAGGTAAGGAGATGCTGGCCCGTATCATCCATTTTAACAGTGATAAAAAAGATAAAATGTTTGCCGCTCAAAACTGTGGCGCCATTCCCGACACCCTGCTTCAGAGTGAATTGTTCGGTCATGTCAGAGGATCGTTTACGGGCGCGGTGGCGGATAAAAAAGGCCTGTTCGAGACCGCCGACGGTGGAACGGTTTTTCTAGATGAAATCGGAGACACTTCGCCCGCTTTGCAACTGAATTTATTGCGTGTTTTACAGGAAGGCGAAATAAAACCGGTAGGTTCATCCACGGTAAAAAAGGTAGATGTGCGCGTAATCGCGGCCACCAATAAAAACCTGCAGGAAGAAGTGAAGGCGGGACGTTTTAGAGAAGATTTGTTTTATCGTCTGAGTGTTTTTCCCATCTATCTTCCTCCGTTGCATGAACGGCGTCAGGATATTCCGGAACTGATTCGTTATTTTATACACAAATACGCCCGGCGTATCGGGAAAAACATCACAGGGATAAGTAAGCAGGCCGAAGCAATGTTGGTGCGCGCGCAGTATCCCGGCAATATCCGTGAACTGGAAAATGAGATTGAACGACTGGTTACCCTGGCTGACGAAAACAGCGAAATAGAGGAAACCAGCCTGTCTCCGCGTTTTTTGGAACTATCTCTGCCTGAAATTAGTTTTCAGGAAGAGGGATTGAATTTTAAAAAAGCGTGTGCCCGTCTGGAAAAAACTCTGATTGTTCAGGCGCTGCAAATGACCGGAGGGAATATTTTACGGGCCGCGGAAGAACTTGGTTTAAGCAGAGCCGGGCTTCATAAAATGTTAAAGCGACACGAAATTCATCCGGGAGAATTTAAAAAGCAGCTTTTTTAACCGTTTATTTTAATAGCACTGTAAAAACTGTAGCCATAAAAAAGATGTACTGTAAACGAAAGAGTCATTGTTTTGTGAAAAGGTGAAATAAAAACCGGAAATAGCGTATTTTGACCTTTGGTACACGGTTTGCAATAACCGAAGAAAAAGTTTCAGGAGTAGTAAAATGAAAAAATATATGTATACTCGTTTGATTTTCAGTTTTTTGTTCATCGCCTTTTTTGTTACCTCCTGCTATACGCAGTTGGCGGTGGTAAAACCGAAAAGGGTTTATGTGTACGAAAGAACGGTGGAACAGGAAGAACCGGCAGACACGGTTTATTATGAAGAGGATGAAGAACCGGCATCAGATGCTTATGTCGATGTGGATAATTATTACGGTTATCCGCCGCCGGCAACCTGGCGCAGCCATTATTACGATCCCTATTATTGGGACAGCTTTTACTGGGATGATTATTACTATTCTTCCTGGAGTTATCCATATAATTACTACCGTTTTGATTATTTCTGGCACCGTCCGGCGTTTGTAATATATTATCCCTGGTATAACGATTACTACTATGGATACGGTTATTATAACGAAGGCAGGAGAGTGGCGTATAAACCGCGGCATTTTACCCGGGGTGGAAGCCTGTTAAAAACGGGTAGCAGGCATATTGCTTCCAGCAGCCGCTCGGTATCTAACGTTTCGGGCCGAAATAGTGCTTCAAGGCATACTGTTACGGACAGGGCGCCCGACATTCGGCAGACCGATGATATCCGGGTTGTCAGAACAGGGGCCGGACGCTCTTCCGCAGGAACCAGTATTTCTAAAAAGAGTGTTAGAAAAAGCGGGAAAAGAATTGTACGAAGCTCGAAAGCACACAAAAGCGGCCGTAAAATTTACCGGAAAAGCCGGTCTGTGAAAAAACGGGATACCGGAAAAACAAAAGCCCGATCCGGTCGTCCGCGCACCGTGCGTAAGGGGAGCGCCACTAAAAGCCGCTCTTCCGAAACGACAACGAAAAGTCCACGCAGCCGTTCGGATAATGCCGGTACTTCCTATTCCGGCAGCAGTCGCACTCGTAGCTCCTCTTCGGTGAGTAAAAGTTCCGGTTCGGGGCGTTCTTCTTCATCCTCGCGTTCGGGAAGTTCACGCAGTCACTCGTCGGGACGGTCTAAAAGAAGATAGCGGCTCGTGGTATTTGTTAAGACTAAAGTGCGTACGAATGTGTTGAAAAGGATTTTAAAATGAAAATTATAAAAACAAGTATTTTTTTATTATTGCTAACCTCTCTGTCTTTTGCGCAATCCGCGGAAGAGGCCGTAGATCTACTCGACAATCAAACAGGCGCTGGTATCCGTGCCGCCGGTTTGGGGAATGCCTATACCGGTGTGGCGGATGATTATTCGGCCATTTACTGGAATCCCGCCGGTCTGGCGCAGATAAAGATGAACGAGGTTTCCATAGCCCTGTCCAACTTAAATTATAAAAGCGCAGCAGACTATCTGGGGAATTCTGCTTCGAACAGCAGAACCTATACTAAACTTCATAATTTTGGTCTGGTATATCCGTTTGAAGTGGCCCGTGGCAGCCTGGTAATGGCGCTTGGTTTTCAGCGTATTAAAAGTCTGGATAGCTATCTCGGGTTTTCCGGTTACCTGCCCGGGACGCAGGGAGACAGCCTGGCTTTTGATGTTATCAATGATAATCAATTTGATTACGGTCTGCTGGAATTTGACCGGGATATTCAACAGCAAAAATCAGTCTCATCGGAAGGAAGTCTAAACCAATGGTCGTTTGGAATGGCTATTGATTTGTCGCCTTCATTTTCCGGCGGTTTTACGCTAAGTATGCTAAGTGGCGGCAGCGATTATCTTTCCCGTTATCAGCAGGATGACAGCAACGATTTAAATAACTATTCTATCCGGGATGCAAACGATAATGAAATAGAAGTTTTTGATTTTAAATACTACGATGTGACCCAAAAAATTAAAAGCGATTACAGTGGATTTGAGGCAAAATTCGGCGGACTTTTTCGTTTTGGTGAAAATTTAAGACTGGGCACTTCCATTACTATGCCTATGACGATTCGTGTAAACGAGGTTTGGAGTGTTTCCGATGAGCTGGCTTACGATATTCATGTACTTAATGATGGCGTTTATTCATACAGCGGATCTACGGAAGATCCGTATAATGACAACGCCTATATGGGCTGGGTTCTAAACAGCCATGACCAGGCGGTGGATTTAAACGAAGAGGGCAGTTTTGAATACAATATTAAAGTGCCGTTTAAATTCAGTGGCGGCGTGTCCTATAAAAATTCCCTGTTGCTATTAGCGGCTTCGGCGGAATATACGGATTGGTCGCAGTTGCGCTACGAAATGCCCGATGATGGTGACAGCGAAGACTATGCAGCCTTGCTGGATCAGAATGAAGTATTTGCCGAAAAATTTCGTCCCGTTCTTTCCTATGGCGCCGGCGCCGAAGTAAACCTGTTCCAAAATACATTGTCCCTGCGCGGAGGCTATCGCTTTGTGCCGTCTCCGTTTAAAGACAGCAATGTTGGTTTTGATAAAACCATTTATTCTGCCGGCCTGGGAATGCGGGTGGATGAATCGACGGTTCTGGAAGTTTCATACACATACGGCTCATACGATCGTAAAGCCTATTATGCGTACGATTGGGATGAATATGGTGAAATAGCGCCGATGCAGACTGCGGAAGAACATACGTCTCAAAGACTTATGGCCGGCTTAAAGCTGATATTTTAAAATTTTTTAAAACAGAAAACAGAATTCTAAAGAAAAGAAAAACAGCATTTATAAAATAGGAATATAAATGGTTCTGCATATCAGAGTTTCCATACTTTTAATATTTCTTCTTTTACTTATGTTTTCCTGCGAAAGTTTAAATGATGCGGTTAACGCAGAGCCGGATACAAAATACTACAATGGAGAATATGAAGTTGATGTCAACGAGGACGGTTTGTTAGATTTAAAAATGGATGTCCGGTTTTTTGTTTTTGGCGATCGTAATTTAACTTCCTTCTATATTAAACCGTTGAATGGAATACAATTTTACTGTGAAGCAGATCAGAAACCATATATCTTTTCGAAATACGACACGATTAATTTTTATCCGGTCAGCCGCATTTTTGGAACAACGAAACAATAAATATTATGTACTGCGATTATTACCGTAAAAACTGGCGCGGAAACTGGGCCGGGAAAACCGGATATCTTGGGCTAAAACTTGGTGCGGATACTTCTGCAACCTGCGCCTGGATAAATATTACAGCTGATACTTTAGATGAATGTAACATAGTTTTCAATTTTTCAAGAATTCAAAATATTCCACGAACAGATTTTCTCATTGAATAGAGAAGCCCTTTTTTTAATATTTCTCTTGTCTCTTACATTTTTACCATTTATTATGATATGAATCTAATCTATAAAAGGTGATTATCGATACCATCGCTTTTTAGAGTTGACTCATGGTTTAAAATCAAAAAAAGGTGGCTGGCTATGAAACGTTCTTTTATTGCAGCAGTGGTTATTTTATTTCTTTTAAGCGGATGTCTTAGCTTTAAAGCAATCGAATACCGGATTACCTTTGATAAAAAATTTGAAATCGGTAAAATAGTAATTACGTACGAAAATATTGGAAGTGACAAATTTGTCTCTGTAAAAACAGATACCGCAATGAGCTCCGTAGAAAAGCAGGAAATTCTGCAGGATCGCCATGATGATTTTATCGATCTGGTGCACATGACACAGGATGACGAACAATTATTGAATGGAATAAAGCAGGGTATCTATTTTAAAAAACGTTATTTATTTGAAAAAGACAATGCATTGAATGGCCGCTACGAGGGGATTTTTACCAATCTCAGGTTTGACAACAAAGAAGAATCCTTACGCATTTTAAAAGACGAGATATTTTTAACGTTGAAAAAAGACGAAGATATCGAACGGATAGAGACAAATGGTCAATTAAATCAAACCGAAAATATTATTACCATTAGCTGGCCCAAAACCGAAAAGACGATTTATTGGCGGCAGATTTTAAAAGAAAATTCAGAAACCGTTTCATTACTGGATGAATACCGGCAATGGAAAACAAAAAAGAAACTCTGATAATTATCGGAGCGTTGTGGGCAATGCAGAGAAAGTACAGCAATTTATGAGTAAAGAATTAACAAAAAATATTGCATTTAAAGAATTACAAGGGCTCTTTAATGACAAGCCATTTGTTTTGTTCGGGACTGGAATGTCTATTGCCGTTAACGATATATTTGGAATGAATGCATTGAAAGAAAATTTGTTAAAAGAAATAACACAATATTCATTAAGCAAATCTCAAAAAGAAGAATGGAGTAGACTGGAGGGCTCTTTAGCAAATGACAGCGAATTTGAGTCGGCCATGAATAATATTAAAGACAATCAATTAATAACTTTTATTGTTGAACAAACCGGGAAATTCATTGCCAAACAAGATTTTATCTATTCCCAAAAAATTTTGACCGGTGAAATTATTTGGCCGGCATCTACTTTATTTAAGAAGTTAGTTGAAGGATTGCCTGGAACTGATAGGGAATTACATGTGGCGACTCCAAATTATGATTTGCTTGCAGAAAGCGCATTTTTCAAAAACGGAATACCTTATAACAATGGTTTTTTCGGCAGTTTGTATGGAAGTCTTGACTGGGAACAAAGTAAAAGAGCAATAACTTATGCTGATAAAACAGTAGTTGGGAAAAAACAAAAAACCGTGATACGAGAAAAAAAACATATTGCTTTTTACAAAGTTCATGGTTCCTTAAATCTGTTTTTACTTAATGATAACTTAATTGAAAACAATTCGTGGGTTTATAATAAACCAAAAGGAATTGAAAGATTGATAATTACACCCGGCATATCAAAATATGAGAAACTACACAAATATAGAAGCGAACTATTGGGGAAATATGACAATGCTATCGAAAAACACAATTTTTTTCTTTTTCTTGGTTTCGGGTTTAATAATAACCAGCTCAATACAAATGCTATATTAGATAAATTAAAAAATAAAAATAGTAACGGTTTAATAATTACAAGAAATTCAAACAGTAAAATTGAAAATCTTTTAAAAGAATCTAAAAACTTATGGTTAATATGTTCTACAAATGATAAAAACGGTACGATAATAAAAAACAGCAAATTTTCAAAAAAGTTAATTTTAAATAATAATAAACTCTGGGAAATAGATATTTTTACAAGAACAGTTTTAGGAGAATGATTATGGCAAAATTTGATTTTGATGCTTCTGATAAATTAGGCACAGTTAGAGAAGTTGACACGAGAAAAGTGTCGGTTCTTGTAGAAAATGATGATGACTTACGAAAAGCAAGAGTTGGACAGTTAGTTGCAATAGATTTATCCGGTGCAACTGATAACTGGTTAATTGCAATTATTGAAAAGGTAATTAGATTTGTTGGTCAACAAGAAACCCGAGATGACACTGGCAATGAGGTAATTGATGAAACAGATAAAGAACTTGTTGTAAATAATGTAAAAGTAACATTAGTTGGAACTTTTGGATGGGATGCTGTCAAAAGCAAGTCAACATTTACCCGCTCGATTGTACAAGTCCCGGGAATTACTGATGAATGTTTTATTTTGAAAGGCAAGTCTTTAGAAGTTTTTATGAATGTTTTATCTGAGACTTCTCTAAAAGAAAAATATTCTTTGGAACTGGGGAAATATGTTTTGGATGAAACAGCTAAGGCTTTTCTTGATGGAAACAAGTTTTTTCAACGTCACGCTGCAATTTTAGGAAGTACTGGTTCGGGTAAATCTTGGACGGTTGCTTCAATTTTGGAACAAGCGGCTAAATTACCAACCTCCAACCTTATTGTGTTTGATTTACACGGGGAATATTCTGAACTTTCATATGCTCGTCATTTGAGGATACCTGGGCCAGATGAACTTGATAATGCTTCTAATGAGCTTTTATATCTGCCCTATTGGCTACTGAATGCTGAAGAAATGCAGTCGATGTTTATAGACCGTTCTGAATTTAGTGCACACAATCAAGTAATGGCATTTCAAGATGCTGTGATTGCAGAAAAAAAAGAGCTACTAAAATCATTGAATAAGAAAGATGTATTAAATGCTTTTACAATTGATAGTCCTGTACCGTTTTCTTTGAATAACGTTATAGAACGATTGAGGAGTTTAAATGAAGAAATGGTACAAGGGGCACGTGGACTAAAACAAGGTCAATTTTTCGGTCAATTTAGTCGACTACTAACGAGATTAAACAGTAAATTGAGTGATAAAAGATATGGGTTCTTATTTAGTGCTCCTGAAAAAGAACATCAATATGACTCTATGTATAGAATAGTTGCCAAATTGATGGATTTTTCAATAGAAAAAACACAAATTAAGGTAATTGATTTTTCAGAAGTTCCAAGCGATATTTTACCAACTATTGTTGGGTTAGTGGCAAGAATTATTTATCAAATTCAATTTTGGACAGAAAGTAACAAAAGACATCCATTAGCACTTATTTGTGATGAAGCACATTTATATTTACCCGAAAAGTCCGGTAAAAATCCTGTAGAAATTAGAGCAATTGAAGCATTTGAAAGAATAGCTAAAGAAGGTCGTAAATATGGTGTTTCTCTTGTTATAATTAGTCAACGGCCATCAGATGTTAGCACTACAATCATAAGTCAATGTAACAATGTGATTGCTTTAAGATTAACCAATGGAACCGACAGACAAACCGTTTTTAAACTTATGCCTGAAAGTCTGGAAAGCCTTTTGGAAGTTTTACCGATTATGGATGTTGGAGAAGGACTTGTTGTCGGTGACGCTGTTCTTTTACCTAGCAGAATCAAAATACATCCACCTAAAGAAAAGCCGTTAAGTGCGACTATTGATTTTTGGTCAGAATGGTTAAAAGAAAAAGAAAAAATAGATTTTGAAAAATCCGTTGAAAATATGAGAAAACAAAGAAGGAAAAAATGAAACTAAATAAGTTTGGAATAAATATTGACAGTGGTTTGCCTTTATATGCAGAAGGCATAGAAAAATTATATGAGCCTTGTTTTCCCGAATTATCAAAGGAAATAGAAAATTGGATAAAAGATAGTTTAAGTTCAAAACCTTTATTAGTTGGCGGACAAATTGGTTCTGGAAAAACAACTTTATTATACCAACTATTTAGACAGAAAGATTTATCACCGAAAATTAAGATTGAATTTGATAAAGAAAGTTTAAATTTGGATGAAGGCGATTTTTTATCAATCATCCTTGCTCGTTTTTTGGAAAAAATAGACAGATTACAATTAGATATAAACTCTTTAGAACTGCCTTATGATTATTTCAATTTGAAAGAAAAGAACATAAAAGGCATAATAGAAGTACTTATTCCATCTCAATTTTCTATTGAAACATTTGAAAATAAAAAGAAAGCAAGGAAGGTTGTTTCTGAACATTCAGAATATTTTAAAAACTTAATTATCAAATTAGGAAAATTAATTCAAGAAAAGTCAAAGAATTCCTTTTTTATTTTTGCTGCCGGAATTGATAAGTTCAACACAAAAAGTAGTGCATTTTTTGAGTTAAAAAGTTCACTTGATATTCTTTCAAACTTTAAAACAGTTTTTGAAGTAAATGCAGTCCATTTGTTTCTGCCGGATGCTACAACTCCTTTTAAAAACGTAGTAAAAAAATTGCTTATTACCACACCTTCTAATAATCAAATAATTAATATTTTAAAGAAAAGAATGGGAATATATTCGCAATCCGTTGAGAACGAACTTGAACTGATATCTAAATGGTCGGGCGGAAATCCGCGCCAAGCTATTAGAATCTTATCCTACTTCCTATCTTTACAAAAAAAGACTACTCTAACGAAAACTGAAAAATTAGCAAAGTCCATTAAAAAAACTTCGGAAGATTTCTTTGCTTTTGCCAATAAACCAAATCTGGAATTAATTAAAGCCGTTGAACGGGACAAAAAAATCGAATCATCTTTGATTAATTTACCTGGAGATAAAGATACTGCTCAAGAAGCGCTATATGGCAACTGGATTTTCATTACAGATGGTTCTCAAAATAATAGTTGGCCTGCAATTATAAACCCACTTGTTAAATCTTACTTTAAAGAAAGAACAATCACAGAATCACCAGAAAAAATTTTATTAACAAAATATGCGGAAACACACGGTATTAGTGCAAGTGGCTTGACTTTTACTACTCTTGATGAAGAAGGTGTGGAAAAATCACCATCTGAGATATTATTTGAATTTCTTTCTTCGGGTATTGAAGAACCTTATCCCTTAAAAATTGTTGAAATATTGGATTTGATAGCGGCATCACTATTATCAAAAGACCGTAAGGACAGAATTTTAATTGCCTACAAGGATAAAAAAATATTAGAAGCTGCTCGTGCTTATATTTTTGCAAAGGCAAATACATACGAATATCAAAGATATGAACATAGGATAATTACGGGAGGGGAAAATCAAAATCCGTTACATCAAATCGAAGAAATATTAGCTACAGATACCGATATTTTTTCATTAGATTTAGAGGGTGATTGGTCGGATGTTCAACTAGATATATTAAATAAGCATAGAGATATTTTTATTAATTACCAGATGATTTGGTGGGTTCCTTATGAAAAAAATAAAAAATATTTAAAGCATTGGATTCAATTAAGAGAATTATTTGAGTTTTATTTACTTGAAGATGAAATGTTAGGAAGTTTATCAAAAGAGAATATTGAAGGCGATATCTCATTTCTTGAAGATCTGATTGAAAGCGAAAATAGCGCAGAATCGGAAACAGTTAAAAATTTAAAGATTGTTCTTGAATTTCTAAAGAAGGAAAGAGGCGAAAATGGATAATAATATTGTTCAAGCCTACTTCTGGAATGAAATTATTCGACTTGGATTTTCACCTACAAGTGATAAAGAAAAAAAGGTATGGTTATATTTATATGGGAAAAGTTTAAAAGAATTTTGGGAAATTGAAGAGTATCCTACGAAAAACGAGTCAAATTCAATAATTATTTTTCATTCAAACATAAATTTACAATATAAATTCAATCATATCTCTAATGTTGATAATTACGAAATTGAATTGTATTATCTTTCCGATTCACTTGAATTAATGTGGACACATGATGTTGATTCTCATAGTTATTTTTCGTTTCCAGAAAATTCTTTATTGAATAAATACAACAAATTACGTAGAGCAAAAAGAAGCTTATCTATCCATCACATTGAAAAAGTATTAAACGGTTTGATTATTCATCCGGCAATACATCAACATATTCAATCTCCAATAGATGAACACGAAATTAGAATTGGCGGAGGAATTTACAATCCATTTGTTTACTTGTTTCATTTGAGATTTCAACTATGCCCAAGTAATGAGAAAAGAAATGAAGAAAAAAGAAGATTGGTAAAATTATTTGAAGAAGCTATAAAAAACGATAGGAATATTCCCCCAAATGAATTATTTGGATAAAGCACTACCCACAACATTGCATATACGCAATAGCGGGTAATCGTTATAAAACAAGGGAATATGAATAGAGCAAACAATAGTGAACGTATCAAAGTAAGCGGAATATAAACCCGCTACTGCGCATATGCGTAACCGTTTTTCTAATGTGTATAAATTAAAAAAGCCCGACAATTGCCGGGCTTTTTTTTAAACTATTTAATGGACGCCGCCCAGTACTCTCTGCGCATACGGGCAATTCCTTTAATCGAAATCTCTTTCGGACAAACTGCCTCGCATTCGGCATGATTGGAGCAGGCGCCGAAGCCCTCTTCATCCATTTGCGCCACCATGGCTTCTACGCGCTTAGCCGCTTCGGGACGTCCCTGCGGAAGTAAGGCAAATTGAGACACTTTAGCGCCAACGAATAAACTGGCCGACGCATTGGGGCATGAAGCTACACAGGCGCCACAGCCGATACAGGCTGCCATATCCATAGCCTCTTCCGCATCATCGCGGGGGACTAAGGAGGTTCTGGCTTCGGGAACCCCGCCGGTACGTACGCTGGTGTAACCGCCGGCCGCCATAATACGGTCAAACGCATATTTATCAACGACCAAATCTTTTAAAACCGGAAACGGTTTTGCCCGCCACGGTTCCATTACGATGGTATCGCCGTCTTTAAAATGGCGCATGCGGATCTCGCAGGTGGTGGAACCGCTTTTCGGTCCGTGTGCGGTGCCGTTGATGACCATCCCGCACATTCCGCAGATACCTTCGCGACAGTCGTTGTCGAACTCAATCGGGATTTCATCTTTCAGGATAAGTTCTTCGTTTAATTCATCCAGCATTTCCAGAAAGGACATATCCGGATTTACGCCTTTTGCTTCATAATCTTTAAAAGCGCCTTTGTCGTCTTTATTTTCCTGACGCCAGACTTTCAGTTTTATATTTAACATTTTCTTTTCCATCTTTAAGCCCTCCTTATTTATAGCTGCGCTGGGTTAAAGTTACATTCTCGAAGACAAGCGGTTCTTTGTGCAGTTCCCACTTACCCAATTCTTTAAATTCCCATGCAGCTACATAGGTGAACTCATCATCTTTACGCAAAGCTTCGCCCTCTTCGGTTTGGCTTTCTTCGCGGAAATGGCCGCCGCAGGATTCGTTGCGATGTAAAGCATCGGTGGCCATCAGTTCGGCCAGTTCCAGATAATCGGCAATCCGTCCGGCAAATTCGAGATGTTTGTTAAGGCTGTTTGCTGTTCCCGGAACTTTAACGTTTTGCCAGAATTCTTCACGTAGTTTGGGGATTTTTTCCAGCGCTTCTTTCAAGCCTTTTTCATTACGGGCCATACCCACATTGTTCCAAAGAATTTCACCCAGTTCTTTGTGGAACTGTTTTGGCGTTTTATTGCCTTTAATGGAAAGCAATTCCTCGATGCGTTCTTTGGCTTCATTTTCCGCTTCGGCAAACGCTTTATGCTCGGTGGTAACTTTGTCCAGTTTTTCACTGCCCAGATAATCGCCGATGGTGGCCGGCAGAACAAAATAGCCGTCCGAAAGACCCTGCATCAGAGCGCTGGCGCCTAAGCGGTTTGCACCATGGTCGGAAAAGTTTGCTTCGCCGATAACATGCAGACCCGGAATGGTGCTCATCAGGTTATAATCAACCCAGAGCCCGCCCATTGTGTAATGTACCGCGGGATAAATACGCATGGGCTGTTCGTAGGCGTTCTCATCGGTAATTTCTTTATACATATCAAACAGGTTGCCGTAACGATCTTTAATGGTCTGAAGGCCAAAGTCTTCGATAGCCTGTTTAAAGTCAAGATAAACCGCCAGCCCGGTTTCACCTACGCCGCGGCCTTCATCACACACGGCTTTGGCGTTGCGCGAAGCCACATCGCGGGGAACCATGTTTCCAAAAGTCGGGTATTTACGTTCCAGATAATAATCACGTTCGTCTTCGGGAATTTCGTTGGGATGCCGTTTATCCCCTACCTTTTTTGGAACCCAGACCCGTCCGTCGTTTCGAAGACTCTCACTCATCAGCGTTAACTTGGACTGATAGTCGCCGGAGCGGGGAATACAGGTGGGATGAATCTGTACATAGCAGGGGTTGGCAAATGCCGCGCCTTTGCGATGTGCCCGCCAGATGGCGGTTGTGTTGGAGTTAATAGCGTTGGTTGAGAGGTAGTAGGCCATACCGTAACCGCCGGTACCGAGAACAACGGCGTCTGCGACGTGCCGTTCCAGTTCACCGGTAATAACGTTGCGGGTAATAATGCCGCGGGCTTTACCGTCGATTACGACGAGCTCCAGCATTTCCCTGCGGGTGAACATTTCCACGGTACCTTCATTTACCTGACGCATCAGCGCGCTGTAGGCGCCAAGCAGTAATTGCTGACCCGTCTGGCCGCGTGCGTAAAACGTACGCGATACCAGAGCGCCGCCAAAAGAACGGTTGGCAAATTCGCCGCCGTATTCACGGGCAAAGGGTACACCTTGCGCAACAGCCTGGTCGATAATTGCATTGGAAACCTGTGCCAGTCGATAAGTATTGGCTTCACGGCCGCGGTAATCGCCGCCCTTGATGGTGTCATGAAACAGGCGCCAGATACTGTCGCCGTCGTTCTGATAATTTTTTGCTGCGTTAATACCGCCCTGTGCGGCAATACTGTGCGCGCGGCGCGGGGAATCCTGAATACAGAAGTTTTTTACCTTATAACCAAGCTCACCCAGAGTGGCCGCCGCAGCGCCGCCGGCCAGACCGGTACCAACGACAATAACCGTAAATTTACGTTTGTTTTTCGGATTAACGACTTTAATATCAAATTTATGCTTATCCCATTTTTCTGCTAAGGGACCGCCGGGAACTTTTGAATCTAACTTCATTGTGCCCCTCCTGTTATATAAATGAATATTGGAATGTAAACAAATGCAAGGGTCAGGATAAACGCAAAAACAGAACCGAATACCTGCATGAAACGGATAAAGCGGGGCGCGTTAACACCGATGGATTGAAAAGCGCTCCAAACGCCGTGGCTTAAATGGAAGCCAAAGAAAACGATAACCACTACATAAAAAACCACATTCCAGATATTGGTAAAAAAGTGTACCACGGTTATGTACAAATCACGGATTTGAGCGCCGTCTTTGGTAACGTACATTATTTCTTCACCATATTTAAAATTAAGAAGATGAATAACAAAAAAGATGAGAAGCAGTATGCCGGAATAAATCATCGTTGTGGATCCAAAGCTCTTTTTGCTGGCGCCTTTGGCATTGGTCACCATTTTATAGCCGATGGGACGCGCCTTCCAGTTTCCCCAGGTTACAACGATGCCGTAAAGCAGATGAATCAGGAAAAAAATACCGAAAATCAATTCGATTACATAAATGACATTTCCTGTACTTTGGGTCAGAAAATGCGAGTAGGCATTAAAATGGTCTT
Organism: Calditrichota bacterium; assembly: GCA_024278755.1. GTDB lineage: Bacteria > Calditrichota > Calditrichia > Calditrichales > Calditrichaceae > JANTFQ01. The sequence continues at coordinate 63,300 of JAJRSO010000059.1, forward strand.
TGTCTCCGCTAAGCAAAGCAAGATTTCCTAACAGGTGTACGATTAAAAAGCTGCTCAAAATGAGGCCCATTACACCCATATAGATCTTCTTTCCCAGCGATGAAGTGGAGAAGGTAGAAAATCGCATTTGAAGCTCCGTATGTTTGTTTTTTTAATGGTTAATTACAGAATATTTTGTAAAATTTATGTTAAAGCCAAATATACTACTTTTAATTTAATCCGGCAATGGTTTTTAAATGAATTTCCCGGAAAAAGAAGGTTTTATCTTTATATAAAGAGAGGCGGTTACGTTATCGTAAAACAGAATTAAAAGCAGATGGGTCGAGAGGCTTGCCTTTAATTTTTTCAATGGTAAAATTAATTCGGCCCAACAAGGATTCTTTTTTTGTTTCCACATCCACCCGCCATTTGCCCTCGCGCAGGTTGCGTTTATAGGTGTAGCCCCGGTAACCGCCATCCCGCCCGCCCACGATGCGGTAACTGCGCCGATCGGTGGTAAGCCATTTCCTCTGTTTTTCATTATAAACCTGCCAGTGATGGATGATATTTTTATCGAGTTTGGTAGGTGCAAAAACCGAGGCAAAGCAGAATACCGTATCGCCGGGGGCATAATGAAACGTGGCGTCCGATGTTTTCCAGAACTGGTACCAGCTTCCTTTTTCGAAGCGCATTTTATAATGCTCGGCGTTTTTATGGATATGGTGGTAAATACCGCCTTCTTTTAGAGAAAGAGGAACGGGCGGAATCCAATTTATAAAATAGAGGATATTTAAAAACAAAAAGATGCTGATTACAGTGATACTTACCGATTTATATTTATGCAGGTTGGGTTGTAAGCTTGTTTGATTGAGCATGTAAACCAACCCGCCAACAAAGGCGAGGCTGGTTAGCCCGCTGAGTAAAAAGATAAAAGTATTCATCGTTTGTAACAGGACAGGAAGAAAAAAAGTAAAAAAAGAAAAGGCCGCCATGAAATATAAAACAATATTAAGTTTATGGTTGCTCAGATAATCTTTTATAAATTCGTTACCAATAAGTAATACAAGCAAAAATAATAAAAAAAGCCAGTTTTTAGAAAGGGTGGCGCTTTGAAAATAAAATACAACATACGCGCTAAATAAACCGCCGAAGAAAAACTGGATAGCTAAAGGATACCAGTTGCTGTATTTCAATAAGTTGGTATGTTTAATTCGATCGTTTTCGATTAGGTGAATCAAAAGAATATTTAACCCCAAAAGGAGTAAATAGGCCAATAAAATAAGATTGTCTGAAAGACGATCGATACGGGTCAGGGTGAGACTATCCCAGCTAAAGCCGGCAATAAAAGAAATAAGTGGGGCGAAACGCTTATGTTTATTGTAATAGGCATTGGATTTTTTAAATATCTCTGAATCGGAAAACGTTGTCAGAATTTTAGTTGTCTCCATTATGCTATTCCGGATTGTTTTGGTGGTTAATCCTATAGGAAGAAAATTTTTTTGTTTTTGACATGTAATGATTAACAGAAGATACAGGAATTTAACCATTATATGTTGCTAAAAAATAGAGAAATAAATATTGTGTTTCAAGGAAGATTAGAGGTAAACTAAAAAAGAACCGGCAAAAGAAGCGTATTATAAAGGCACTGTTTAACCGTTTTAGCACAAAAAGGGTACTGTGTTGTTTTGTGTGGGTAACATCGTTTAAACAAAACCGCGAACTTACATGGATGCCGGATCGATATAGGGCCACTACATGTTTTTTAAAAATCGTAAATGAAAATGTGTCTTCCAAAAAAAGAGGGAATCATGTGAATAATTCCGGTATTGGTTCACCAGCCATTCAAGGCTTCTTTAGCTACTCGTTCATAAAAATTAAAGAAATAATATTGTAGTCCGAGAATATCTTTTCTCTATTCGTTTACCCAAAAAAAAGAATAAATCGTTTAATCGTACAAAAATATCAGCGAGAGCAACACATTTAAATTAAATAAATACATGAGTCCAGTCTAAAAAGGCATAGCCACTGATTTCTACAGAAAGACACGGATAGTTTTTATTGAAATTACATTGAATAGATTCGTGTAAATTCGTGGTTTTTACAGTGAACTCATACATTATATTGAAATAATGTGCAATAAAAACATCAAATGGTTATATTACTCAACAGGAATTAGGAGATCACCAAGTAATGAATACGACTTTGACGTTAATTAAAAGGCCTGAATGGGAGTACATTGAAGAGGTCAGGAACGAGTGTAATCTCTTTTTTAAGTCGCATAATTTTTCAGAAAATGACTCTCATTCACTTATGATGACAATTAGCGAACTTATGGAAAACAGCATTAAATACGGAACTTTTTCAAATCCGGATGCGATGGTTGAAATTTTAGTAAAAATACTTCGTTTTCAGGTACAGATCGAAATACTTAACCCGGTTGCAGACAGCGACAAACACTATCTACATAAACTCGACAGAACCATCCAATGGATACGCGGGTTTCAGGATCCGTTTGAGGCTTTTATAGAACGACTGCGGCTTGTATCAAAAAAGCCGTTGGATGATATAGAGAGCGGATTGGGACTTGTGCGAATTGCTTATGAAGGAAAGGCTGTTTTAGACTTTTTTGTCGATGAAAAAAACGTATTAAATGTATCTGCAATAGTTGATATCAGTAATTCTTAAAGGAAATCTATGGAACCGATTAAAACTTTTTCGAACAATCTGTTAAAGATTGAAGTGGTAGAAGAATCCAATTCTCTGGTTGTTAAGTGGACCGGAAAAAGTACGGACCGAGAGCCCGGGAAATTTATTACCCCCATATTAATGGAAACCATTAAAGAAGCCAGTGATAAAAACTTACGCGTTGTTATGGACTTTCGGGAATTATCTTATATGAATTCATCCACATTAACACCACTAATTAAAATTTTGGAGAGGGCAAAACGAGGGGAAACGCAAATTTCGGTTTATTATAACAAAGGCTTACATTGGCAAAGCTTAAGTTTTTCTGCCCTCGAAATATTTTCAACCAATGACCAACGAGTCGAAATCATAGGACTATAATCTGAATGCAAAAAGAAAACTTACAGATAGACGCCATATTAGTTTTAGGGGATAAACATATTGCAGTTGAGCTTCGCTATAATTCTAAATTTTCAATGCTGGTTCGCTTTACGGAAGAATTTGACTATACAACCGGTTTTGAGTTTGACAAATTAATCCTTGAAGTCGATGAGGAAAAAATTGATTTAGGCCGTTGCCGTCTTTTTTTGGAGCCTAATATAGACGGTTATACCGGGCATATTACTTTTGTAAACGATGTCTACGACTTTGAAAATCTGTTCTTTAATCAGAAGATTGTTAAACTGCAATCAATTTTTTCAAATTTACCGTTAATACTTTCGCATAAAAAAGATATCAAACAAGCCTTTAAAGATTATACATCCGAACTAAACTACGATTTAAACGTTTATAAAAATCTCTTCGATAAGCTTGATAAAGAATATGCAAATGAACCAAAATCGGTAAAAGACTCCGTTCAGAAAGCAATAATTGCCACAGAAGGCAAAAAATTTATGGCCTTCCTCGATAAAAAGCTGGATGAGTTAAATGCGCTGGTTGTAGGGTACAATAAGCAAGAGCATGAAAACCACGGCTATTATTTTAGAAAACAACTGTGGAATATTATTCTTTGTTCTAAAATGATGAAACGAACCAACCTAAAACCCCGGGGATATGCCGGCGATTCGGAAATGATGCGTTTAATTTATCTGAATGATGCACAGGGGAAATCGACCTTTTCCAAACTTATGCATCTTCACCCGGTGGGGCTTCCCGGCGCGGAGGCGGTGCGAAACAGAAGAAAATTAATTGTGAACAAAATCAATACGCTTGAAAAAGATGATTTAAAAGAGGGAAAAACAAAAATACTTTCGGTGGCCTGCGGTCCTGCTTTCGAATTGCAGGATATCGTCCGCTCCCCCAAAGATTTTGAAAAACTTCATTTTACTCTATTGGATCAGGATCGGGCTGCGTTATACGAAGCGGCAACGGTCATCAATCAGCTGGAAAAATCTTTTAAAGCCGAATTAAAGGTGAATTATTTAACCGAATCGGTACGTACCATGCTCACAACGCGCGAGTTAAATAAAAAATGGGGACAGTTTGATTTTATCTATTCCCTCGGGCTTTTTGATTATCTTACGCCGCCGGTGGCAAAAGCGGTTTTAAAGAAACTATATCAAATACTAAAACCAGGCGGCGAAATTATAATCGGTAATTTTCATGTCTCCAATCCCAGCCGTGTTTTTATGGAATATTGGCTCGACTGGGTGTTGTATTATCGTTCCGAATCGGATTTTCTGGAGTTGTTGGATCCAGAATGGAAGATAGAAAAATCGGTATATTTCGAAGACACAAAAGTTCAAATGTTTTTGCAAATAAAAAAATTATAACAAAATTGAACCGGCGCAGGAAAAGACTACATTTTAATCGTGGAATAGAATAATGGAACACGCATGCTTCATTTACAAAAGACAAATGAGGACAATACCAGTCTAAGAGAAAATACGGCCAGTTTTTCAATACATTTAGATAATCTTGTTCATCAATGGTTAAGAACGTTAGTGCCACTTACGTTTACGCTGGTTCCTATCTTCTTTATCCTAGATATTTATACGATGCCCACCGAATTGCTAAAACAGTTTGGCGTTTACCGTTTGATATCGACGTTTATCCTGATCGGTCAGTATTTGGTTATTCGTTTTACTAAGCCGGGAAAGTATTCGTATATTCACGGGTATTTAATTTCGTTGAATGTCGGTTCCATAATTGCGCTTATGACGGTTGACCTCGGAGGATTCAATTCCAGTTATTATGCGGGACTGAACCTCGTTATCATCGGGGTAAACCTGTTGCTGCCCTGGGAAACCATTCATTCGACGGTTAACAGTTTTTTAGTTTTGCTAATGTATCTGTCGTTTAATCTTTTGTCTGGTCAGGGATATGAGATTTCCATTCTGATAAATAATTTATTTTTTTTATCGGCAACGGCAGTGGTTGCTGTCAGTATTAGCCATGTACGCTATAAACTGGTGAACCAGGAGTTCTTTTTAAGGGAAGAATTGCAGGATGCCCGGGATGCGCTATGGAGCGAAATGGAGCTTGCAAAACGAATACAGACGGCCTTGTTACCGGGAAAAGAAAATATAAAGGGGTACCATATTGC
>JAJRSO010000060.1 GCA_024278755.1 Calditrichota bacterium
AAAATGCTGTCGCATCAACTAATTGTTGTTCGATTGAAAAACAAAAACATACCCAAATTACTTTATTCTGCCATCAATGGACTATTGTCCGGTTTTTTTGAATTATTTGCCGCTTACCTGGTAATAACTTTAATGAAAGCGAAATTTGCATTCGATTTTAATGCAATAATATCTTTTGGTCTTGCGATTGGTTCTTTGGAAACCATTATCGTTGTTTTTAGCAAAGATAATGATCTCTTAAAAGGAACTGCATTAGAAAAACAATCAAAAGAATTAGTCGCATTTATAAAAAAGACGCAAGGTGCTAATTATTATATATTTAATTTATTTTTTCCCGTTTTAGAAAGAGTTTTAGCAACTTTTATTCATGTTTCCACACGCGGTTTAGTGTTTTTAACTATAATTACCAGTAGTATCTATCCAATTATAATTGCCTTGATTATTTTTATTATTGCCGACGGACTATTGGGTTTTTATTTCTATATAACGGATAAACTGTCAACAAAAAACGGAATTGTTAAATTATTTATTTACATGTTTCTTTTAACATCGTTAAGCACAATAATTTTCATAATATCATCGGAACCTTATAAAGACTTTGTACTGTAACAAAAACATTTGCTTTAGTCGGAAGACTTTTAGATTGTATTTTTACAAATTATTCCAGAACTGCCAGCGCACAACAATGTATATAATTTATGGCGGCTGAAGTACTAAATATGAGCATTTTAAATATAAATAAACATCTGTGTGGCATTTGGAAAAAGACAAAATACAACTTTAATTAAACCGAAATATTAAACGAATATGGTACTTCTCTTTTTTTATTTATTTCTTGCATTAGTTGTTTCGTTCTTATGTTCAATAATGGAGGCTGTGTTATTAACAACTCCATTATCTTTTCTTAATGTAAAACAAGAAGAAGGACGTAAATCGGCAACAATATTTATTAAACTTAAAAATAACATTGAAAGACCCTTATCCGCGATACTTTCTTTGAATACCATTGCGCATACTATTGGCGCAGCCGGCGTTGGCGTACAATCAACAAAAATATTCGGAGAGTATTATTTTGGCATTACTACTGCCGCTCTTACCTTTTTTATATTAATATTTTCAGAAATAATTCCCAAGACGATTGGCGCAAGGTATTGGAGAAGTTTAGCTTTGGCTTCCGGGATAATTATCAATATTATGGTAATTATAACCTATCCGTTAGTCATGTTAATACAATTTATGACAAGTCTCTTTTCTATGAAAGGTAACGAACTGTCTTTAAGTAGAGAAGAAATATCCGCAATGGCTGATATCGGAGCAGAAGAAGGGATTTTTGACGAAAAAGAAAATAAAATCATTCAAAACATAATTCGGCTAAAAAATGTCAAAGTTTCCGAAATTATGACGCCAAGAGTTGTGGTTACTGTTGCAGATGAAAACATGTTATTAGAAGAATTTCTTGCAAATAAGGATTTTCTATACTTCTCACGCATTCCTGTTTATTCGGGAAACGAAGACAACATTACCGGCTATGTATTTCGCCAGACTATATTTGAAAAACTAGCGGAAGATAAAACAAATCTAAAACTTCGAGATATTCGAAGAGAAGCCATTTTTGTTCCTGAGTCCCAAACAATTATGAATTTATGGGATATTATGCTTCAAAAAAAGGAACATATTGCAATAGTTGTTGATGAATATGGCGGAATGGACGGAATTGTAACAATGGAAGATATAATTGAAACATTACTAGGCTTGGAAATTTTAGATGAAAAAGATAAAATTACAGATATGCAAAAGTATGCCCGTGATAGGTGGCATAAGAGAAAAGCAAAATACGATATTATTGATAAATTAGATAAAAACGCCGCACAACAAAAAAGATAGCGCCTTAGGCAGATACTGCTAACGGGGAGGCAAACCATGCAATCCATCCTTTCAAAAAATCGATTCGCAGGCTTATGGCTGCTTGTAATGCTGCTTGGCTGCAGGGCCGGTGAAAACACCCAAATCCGTCAACCGGCCGTGGCGGGTGCGTTTTATCCGGCAGACAAAACGCAACTGCTTACCATGATCAACAATTTTTTGCAGAATACCAAGCCGGTACAATTGGCATCCCAACCGATTGCCATCATCGCGCCCCATGCCGGTTATGTGTATTCCGGCCATGTGGCTGCGGCCGCTTATGCCGTTATTCGCAACAAACCATATAATAGAGTTGTGGTTATCGCCCCTTCCCATATAGAAGCCTTCGAGGGCGTTTCCGTCTTTTCCGGCAGCGCCTACCGCACACCCTTAGGCGACGTGCCCATCGATAGCGATTTTTCTCAAAAACTGGTCGATAAGAGTGCGGTTTGTTTTTTCTCCGAAAAAGGGCACGGTATCGGCATAACCGGTCGCGGTGAGCATGCCCTGGAAGTACAACTGCCGTTTTTACAGACGGTTTTAAAAGACTTTAAACTGGCGGCCTTGGTCATGGGCGACCAATCCTACCAAACCTGCCGTAACCTGGGTCGCACGCTGGCCAAACTGATCGACGACGATAAAACCCTGATCGTGGCCAGCTCCGACCTGTCCCATTACCATCCGTACAGCGACGCCGTACAACGGGATAAAAAGGTTTTGCAGGCCATCGAAGAATGGGATTATTTTAACCTGGCCCGTAATTTTCAGAGCCGCTTATGGGAAGCCTGCGGCGGCGGGCCGATTGTGGCGGCCATGATCGCCGCGGAAGAGTTGGGCGCTAACCGGGCGGTTTTGTTGAAATATGCCAACTCGGGAGATATCCCCGGTGGCGACCGCAGCCGTGTGGTGGGTTATTCCGCCTTTGCCCTGATCAATGACCTCGAGTGGTCGGAGGCCTCGTCCGATAATTTTCGTTTGAATAAAGAAGAACAGGAAGAATTGCTGAAACTGGCCCGCCGGGCGGTGGAAACCCGAATCCGACAGGGAAAA
>JAJRSO010000061.1 GCA_024278755.1 Calditrichota bacterium
ATGCGCAGAGTGGATAATTATAAAAAATTGCATGAAATGCGTGCTGTGTTAAAACAAGAAGTGACTAAACAAAAGAAAACTATAAAAAATGTGGCGTGACCTTTTCTTAATAAATTTCAACTAAGATTTGGACATCGCCAAGCTTGACTAAATAATAAAATAATAACATATTCTTAATTCATTTTTAAAAGGAAATGCTATGCAGGTAACAATAGAATCGGTGCATCTCGGCGCCGTGGCGGTGCTTAAACAGGAAAGTTTTCAGGATGCCCGTGGGTTTTTTACGGAAGTGTTTCGGGAAGACCAGTTTAAAGCGCTGGGGCTCCCGTCGCGTTTTGTGCAGGATAACCATTCCGGCTCGGTAAAAGGCGTGACCCGTGGGCTGCATTTTCAGTGGGAGCCGCCCATGGCCAAGATGATGCGTGTAACTAAAGGCGAAGCCTTTTTGGTTGCCGTCGATATTCGCAAAGGCTCGCCCACTTTGGGTCAGTGGTACGGACGGATTTTGTCGGACAATAGTCGTTTGCAGATTTATGCGCCGGCGGGATTTGCCCGGGGATTTTCCGTTATCTCCGAATACGCGGAAATTCAGTACAAGGTAACCGGCTTATACAACGGTGAAGCGGAATCCGGTATTTTATGGAACGATCCCGAAATCGGTATTGAATGGCCGGTGGAAAATCCGATTCTTTCGGAAAAGGACACAAAGGCTCAGACCCTAAACCAGTGGCTTAATTCGCCCGAGTCGAATTTTTTTAAATATGAACCCGGTCAGGATTTAGCCTAAATAACAGATTGTCATTCTGAGAAAAACGTTTTCAGAGAGATGGTAAATAACGAAAAGGATTTTAAGCCTAAAAATAAGGAAAACAGTATGCGTATTTTAGTTGCCGGCGGCGCCGGTTATATCGGCTCTACCCTTATTCCGCGTCTGCTGGAACGAGGGTATGAAATTGACGTGATTGATCTCTTCTGGTTTGGCGACCATCTGCCCAAAGAGGTGGGACGCATAAAAAAAGATATTTTTGAAATGCAAGCGTCCGAAATGGAAAAATACGACCAGGTTATTTTTCTCGCCGGTCTGTCCAACGATCCCATGGCCGAATTCTCGCCGGGACAAAACTTTATTTCCAATGCGGCGGCGCCGGCCTTTATGGGTTTTATCGCCAAACAGGCCGGCGTAAAACGCTTTATTTATGCCGGTTCCTGTTCCGTTTACGGCTACACAGTGGACGAATTGTATGACGAAACTTCTCCCGCTATTTCCAATTATCCATACGGAATTTCCAAGCTTCAGGGCGAACAGGCCGTGCTGGCCATGGCCGATGAAAACTTTTCATTTATCGCGCTGCGCCAGGGTACGGTAAGCGGTTACAGTCCGCGTATGCGCCTCGACCTGATCGTCAATACCATGTTTAAAAGCGCGGTGCTGAATAAGGAAATCACCGTTAATAATCCGGCCATCTGGCGTCCCATTCTCAGCATCCACGATGCGGTGACCGCCTATATCCGGGCCATCGAAGCCAGTCCGTCGATTTCCGGTATCTTTAATGTAGCCTCGGCCAATTATACGGTTGGCGAAGTGGGCGATATGGTACGCAGTTCGGTGCAGGAAAATATGGATATGGAAATTAAGCTGAATATTAAGCACATTCAGGATTATCGCAATTATAAGGTAAGTATCGAAAAAGCACGTAATATGCTTAGTTTTAAACCGCATTACGATATTGATATGATCGTTAAAGATCTGGTTGCGAATTTTGATAAATTTAAAGATTTTGATAATCCCGCTTATTACAATATCCAGGTGTTTAAGGAATTATAAATGATCATTAGTGTTCGGTTAAATAAAAGAACTTTTAAAAAAGAAAATTGGGTTGATTATTTCGTATTTTGACCCTCCCCGGTTCCCGATTTATCGGGAACCTTTCCCCTCCCTAATTGAATTAGGGAGGGGCTTGCCGAAAGTAAGGGGTGGGTAAAAGAAATGTTTAATAATCAAGTCTCAGTTTTTTACTAAATGCACTAACCTTTGATGTACATAGTGCTTTTTAGACATTTGTTACTTTTTAACCGGACACTATTGATAAAGGATGAATTTTGAAGGATAAATTATTTTTCAGGTAAATATGCAAAAACTTAAAGTCGTCGTTATCGGTGCAAACGGCCAGTTGGGATCGGATATCAGCGCTTATTTTTCCGGGCGCTGTACCTTAACCGGATTAACGCACGAACAGATCGAAATTACGAACCTCGACAATGTTCGTAACGTATTATCCTCATTAAAGCCGGATGTGGTTATCAATACGGCCGCCTACCACAATGTGCCCAAATGCGAAGAAGATCCGCTGCGTTCGTTCGAAATAAACGGACTGGGCGCTTTAAATCTCGCTAAGCTGTCCACAGAACTAAAATATAAATTTGTACACTATTCCACCGACTATGTCTTCGACGGCGCCAAACAGCAGGCCTACCTGGAGAGCGATTGCCCCAATCCGTTAAATGTGTATGCGCTGACAAAGTTAGACGGTGAGAAACTGATCCAAAATTACAGCGAACGTTATTTTATAATTCGGGTGGCTGGTATTTACGGTTTAACCCCCTGCCGGGCCAAGGGCGGAAATTTTATCGATACGATGGTGAAAGCGGCCGCTGCTCGTCCGCTGGTAAAAGTGGTGAATGATGAAGTTCTGACGCCCACCTCCACACAGGAGATCGCCCGCAATACCTGGGAACTGATTCAGACAGAAGCATACGATCTTTATCATATGACGGCGCAGGAGGCGGTTTCGTGGTACGAGTTTGCCCGGGTCATTTTCAAGGAATTAGATTTAAAAACCCCGCTGGAATCCTGTTCCGCTTCGGAATTTCCGTCTCCGGTTAAACGTCCGCTGTACAGCGCCCTGGAAAACGGAAACCTCAAAAAAATAAATCTCGATTTAATGGGCCACTGGAAAACTGCGCTGATTGATTATTTAAGTCAATACAAAGCGCTTCGATAGAATCGTTCCCCGTCTTTGCGCCTGTCCCGGGTGGAACGAGGAAACTAGCGCAAGCGATGAAGTAATCCACGCCCGTACCTCGCCCGCCATGACCGCACGCGGGGCGCACCCGTCATCACGAACGACGAAGGAGTGAAGTGATCCCATGCCGGGCTGGCGGCAAATTCCAAGTATCAACTTCCAAACACCACAATCCAGGTTGTACTGTGAACTGCAAACCGTCACCTGTTCACTGCAAACGGCTTTCCGCTTTCCCCATAGGGATCGCTTCGTTCGCTACACTCTTTCGCGATGACGATGCGCCACGAACACTCCCCCCTGTCCTTTGGACATCCCCCCTTATTTTTAAGGGGGGAACCGGAACGCGTATCCTTTAAATATTTGAAATTCCATTCGTGTAAATCCGTGTAATTCGTGGACAAAACGTTCGGTGACGGCAAGGGGTCGCTTCGTTGGCAACGCTCTCTCGCGATGACGATGCGTGGGGGGCGCCGGTGATCCCATGGATAAATCCCGGGGCTATTCAGAGCTGACTTGCCACGAGGTTCACCTCGTGGATAAAGGCTCCGGAAATATCCTCGGGGATTTATCCCCACCATCGCTCACTCGGAATGACGGTGCGCCACGAACACCCCCCCCCTTGTCCTTTGGACATCCACCCCTTATTTTTAAGGGAGGAACCGGAACGCATATCCTTTAAATATTTGAAATTCCATTCGTGTAAATCCGTGTAATTCGTGGACAAAACGTTCAGGGATGACGGCATTGAACTATATCACTTTCTTCCACGTATAAATCCCAACATACCCGATTTTCTTAAGGGAGGTATCCGGTAGTTCAACTTGATCCAATCTGGATTTATAGTTAGCTTAATCATTTTTTACGATAAAATAAAGGTATCCGTATGAACTGGATAAAAACAAACCGAATTGTTGCGCTGATTGTTTTTTTAATCGCTCTTACCGTGTATTTTTTAACCGCCGCGCCTGCTGTTTCTTTTTGGGATTGCGGTGAGTTTATTGCCTGTAGTTTTAAGATGGCGGTGCCTCATCCGCCCGGCGCTCCGCTCTTTTTATTATTAGGTCGGATTTTTTCGCTGCTGCCGTTTGCCGATGATATTGCGTTTCGCATAAACACGATTTCGGTCATTACCAGCGCCCTAACCATTATGCTGCTTTATTTAACGATTGTGCATTTAGTACGTGCCTGGAAGAGTAAATTAGAAGGTGATTCGGAATGGTTAACCGCTATTTTCTCCGGTGTGATAGGATCGCTGACCTTTGCTTTTACCCATAGTTTTTGGTTCAATGCGGTCGAAGCGGAAGTGTACGCGCTTTCAATGTTGTTCACATCGCTGTTGGTGTGGCTGATTTTAGTCTGGGCCGAAAAATCGGACGAACCCGGAAACGAACGGTATCTACTAATGATTGCCTATATCGTCGGCCTGGCCATTGCTGTGCATTTGCTCAATGTGCTGGCTCTGCCTTTTGTTGCAATGATATATTATTACAAGAAATTTGATTTCAATCTAAAATCCTTTCTGACTATGACAGCGGTAACCGCAGTGGTGATGTTGGCGGTTTACCCGGGAATTGTAAAATATATTCCAAAACTAACCCGGGTGATAGGTTTTCCCGGCTTAGCGCTTGCTTTTTTAGCGCTTCTATGGTCGGCCTGGTGGGCTTTAAAAAATGGGAAAAAGATTTATGCGATTAGTCTGGCTTCCATTATTTTAATTATGATCGGCTATTCCAGTTACGGCTCCATTTATATCCGCTCTAATCTGAATCCTAATATTGATGAAAACAACCCCGAAACGCTGGAAAAATTTATCGGCTATATTGAGCGCGAGCAATACGGAGACCATTCCATTACCGATCGTGAAGGGGTTTGGAAAACATCGCCAAATGCCCGGAAATATACTTCCACATCCGATTACTTCTGGAATTACCAGGTTAACAAAATGTACAACCGTTATTTTTTATGGAATTTTGTCGGCCTGAGCAATGACGAGGCCAGCGTGGATTTTAGTAAATTTTTTATGCTGCCGCTTTTGTTAGGGTTACTGGGAATTTATTGGCATTTCAGGCGAGACCCCAAACGCGCGCTGGCGGTACTGGCCCTCTTTTTTATGACCGGGCTGGCTATTGTACTTTATCTTAATCAGCCGGATCCACAGCCCCGGGAACGAGATTATAGCTATGTGGGGAGCTTTTTTGCCTTTTCCATTTGGGTCGGGCTTGGATTTGCCGGATTCATTGATATTTTAAAAGAGTTTGTTTTTAAAGATAAAAAGACACTAAAATTGTCCGTGTTGTATGTAACGTTTACCTTTTTGCTCATTGCCGTTCCCGGCCAAATGCTGGCAAAAGATTTTCACCGACAGGATCGTACCGGTAATTATGTGGCCTGGGACTACTCCTACAATATGTTACAATCCTGCGAGCCGAACGCAATTTTATTTACGAACGGTGATAATGACACCTTTCCGCTATGGTACCTGCAGGAAGTGGAAGGAATCCGAACCGATGTGCGTATTGTAAATTTGAGTCTGCTGAATACCGATTGGTATATTTACCAGTTGCGCGATATGAAGCCGAAGGTGCCCATGCGTATGAGTAACGGAGAAATTGACCGTGTGGGTGTTCGTCCCTGGAAGGAAAAGAAAATATCCATAAAAGTGCCGGAAAAAGTTGCCAAACGGTATCATGAGGAATATCTAAAGCAATATGAAAAAAAGAATTTACCTCTTCCCAATGAGATTAAATTTACGGTTAAACCGGCGATAAAAAGTCAATACGGCGGACTGCTTCGTACACAGGATTATATGATTATAAACATCATTGCAGCCAACCAGTGGAAGCGGCCTGTTTATTTTGCCGTAACCGTACCGCGCAGCAATATGGTTTCGGAACTGGCCGATTTCTTCAGAATGGACGGCCTGGTTATGAAACTGGTGCCTTATAAGAACTGGGAATTATCGGCGCCTGAAATGAAAAAAAATCTCTTACAGGTATATAAATTCCGCGGTTTAAACGATCCGTCGGTTTATCTGAATTTGAGTACCTTAAGCTTGTTGCAAAATTACCGCCATGCCTTTGTGCAATTGGCCGATTATTACTCTCGTACCAATCAGCAGAGCGAGATTAAACATATCCTCGAAGAAATGGACAAAAAGATTTCCCCCGATGTAATTCCCTGGACAAACCCCGGCATTGAGGCGGTAACCTACGCTTTTCGCATTATTGCCGATTCCACTTACGAAGATACGATTTTGAGCAATGATCGGTTTAACCGTAATTTGCCGCTTTTAGGAGAACACCTGTTGCGTTTGCGCAGTCCTAAAAAAGCAGTGCCGCTGTTAGAAAAAGCCTACGAGCTCAGTCCGGTTAATCCGCGGGTTTTGGGTTTACTGCTAAATGCCTACGAAATGAGCGGGCAGGCCGAAAAAGCAATTTCTCCGCTGGAACAGTGGCTGGAGCTGAACCCGCAGGACAAAAATGCGAGAAGACTGTTGGAGTCTATTAAAGGGAAAAACCAGAAGAATTAATGAAGATTTTAAAAAATACGATTAAAATTCTTATTTCAGCGGGGCTTTTGGCTTATCTTGTTTATCGGGCGGAACCGCAGAAAATAATCGACATTTTAACGACCGCCTGGCGGGCAAACGGCTTTGTTTACCTTGCGGCGGCTTTTTTCTTTGAAATACTTGCTGTATTTATTATGTCCATGCGTTGGCGGAAGCTGTTAAGCGGTTACCGGCTTAAAGTGAAACTCAGCCGTTTAACCGGCTTTTATCTGATTGGTTTGTTTTTTAATAATTTTTTGCCAACCAGTATCGGCGGGGACGTAATTCGTATTTATAAAGTAGTGAATGAAACGAGCGACCGCGCCAGTGGATTCGCCAGTGTTATTATTGAACGTATTATGGGAATCGCGGCAACGCTCCTTATTGCCATTGTCTCCCTCTTTTTTATATCGCAGCAATTTCACAGTAAAAAACTGATGGCGGCTTCTATTTTGCTTTTTTTATCGATATTCGCCGCGTTTGCTTTTATTATTGTGGAACGTCCTTTTAAATTATTGTTACGCTTATTTGATAAACTTACCTTTTTTAACATCGGTGAAAAGGTTAATAAATTGCTGGAAGCAATCCACTATTTTAGTGAAAAGCGTCGTATTCTGTTGTATGCTTTTCTGTTTTCCCTCGCATCGCAGGGCGCCATTGTAGTAATGAATTATTTTTTAGCGCTGGCGTTTAATATTCAAATAGATTTTATGTTTCTGGCCATGGTAATTCCCATTACTTTTGTGCTTACGATTTTACCATCGATAAACGGAGTGGGGCTCCGTGATCTGGGTTTTGTGGGTCTGCTTGCGCGTGTGGGCGTAAGCAATGCAGCCGCATTGTCCATGTCTTTTATGAATCTGATCATTCCCATGATGCTTTCGATTGCCGGAGCGGTGTTGTTTGTTGTTCAAAAACGTAATTCAAAAGGAGATGGTTATGACGTACTCAAAACAAGTTCTTAAATTGTTGGTACTGCTTTTATCCTTTTCAGTTTTGGTTTTCATTAACTCCTGCAACATTAAGCCGGGTACACTTGGGGCCCAGTATCGTATTTTTGTCGTGGCCGATTCAGCATTTTGGCAAACGGTAGAACCGCAGGTGCGGGCAGTTTTCGAAAAAGAGCTGGTTACCCCGCATTCCGAAAAAAGTTATTTTATTACCATGATTCCCCTCGATCAACTAAACGCACTGAACGATCGTATGAATGTTTTTTTTATGGGGATTATAAATGGCGAAGGCGCTGTGGATCAGTATCTTACCAAATATATGCCACAAAATTTTAAACAGGGGGTACAGGAGGGAAAGTATTTTTATTCCTTTAATAAAGATATGTTTGCCCGTGATCAGATTAGCCTTATTATGATGGCCGCGGATACCTCGTCCTTCCTTGCAAATCTTGAAGCAATGAAAAGTGAAATATATAATAAATTTACGGAAAAATATTTGGCCCGGCTTAAAAAAACCATGTTCGAACGCGACGACAACCCGTCTGTGCAAAAATTTCTGAGGAAACATTTTGGCTGGAGTATACAATTGCAGCAGGATTATTTTATTGCCAACGATGATGAAGAGACAAAATATGTCTGGCTGCGCCGTATCCATCCCAATCGCTGGATCTCTATCTGGGAGATGGAACGCACAACAGACAGCCTTAGCCTGGATACGTTAAAACAAATCCGCAACCGTATGGCTCGTAAATACTATCAGGGTGATATTGTTGTGGATGAAGATCTCTCTTTGGAAACGGTTCCTTTTAACGGCTATCCGGCACAGAAGATGACAGGGCTTTGGCAAAACGATTCTCTTGTCGTAGGCGGCCCGTTTCGGCTTTATGCGCTGAAGGATACGCTTAAAAACAAACGGTATTTCATTGATATTGCCGTTATGGCTCCCGGCGAACTAAAAAAACCGTATCTGGACCAACTGGAAGTTATGGCACATACGTTTCGTGCGGTTGAGCAGGAATAAGAGTATTACCCAAAGTTCTGATGTGAAAATTAGGAAACGCCAAAACACAAATAAACACCAAATTCAAAAACTTAAACAGGCATCTACAAGATGATTTTTGTTATTTGCACTTTAGAATTTAAGGTATAATTTAAATACCGACTTGCTTTATATTTTTAAAAGTATTTAATTAAAGGCTCGGTTTATAGCTTCTGCTGAAAGCCGGGATAATAAACAATAAAAGGATTATAAATGAGCAGAGTTCTCATTTTAGGCGCAAATGGACTATTGGGCCAGGCAATGCAACATAAATTTAATCAGATGCATCGGGTGACGGTCTCTTCTTTTGAAGAGCGCAGTTTCCTCCCGGAGCTGTCTTTGCCGTATATCCAGGCCGATTTAACAAGCCGCATCGATGTTCGCAACTTAATTTCAAAAACCGATCCCGAAATTATTATAAATACAGCCGCTTATACCAATGTGGACGGATGTGAAGAAGAACGGGAGAAATGCTGGGCGGTAAATGTTCTGGCAATGGAAAATGTTTTAGAAACACCCTACAACCCCCCCCCCATTATTGTCCAGATATCGACCGATTATGTGTTTGACGGGGAGCATGGCAATTATCGGGAAACAGATTCTCCCAATCCACGGGGGAATTATGCCCGAAGCAAAATGGCTGCCGAAAACATTTTGAATGCCGCCGGTTTTGAATACATTATTGCCCGTACGCAGATACTCTTTGGAAACGGACAAAATGTGCGTCCCAATTTTGTAACCTGGCTGATTAACCGTCTTCGGGAGAAAGAAGCGGTACAGGTTGTCGGCGATCAAACGGGTTGCCCCACCTATGCGCCGGATGTGGCCGATGCCGTGTACCGTTTATTGGAAAAAGAGGCCTATGGGTTGTTCCATATATCCGGGCCGGAGGCTCTGAGTCGGTATGATTTTGCCCTGCAGGTAGCGGACGTATTCGAACTGGATAGCGCTCTGATTAAAGAAATAACCACCGAGCAACTCCGGCAAAAATCTGCACGCCCCATGAATTCTTCGTTGATACTGGATAAACTTTATAACAATATTAACTGGCAGCCCCGTTCCGTTATAGACGCGCTGCGCCATATGAAATCGGAAATGGAATAGGTGATGGTTGATCCGGCTAAGGTGGTTATTGTTGTTCCCACCTATAATGAAATTGAGAATGTGGAACGGCTTGTGGAGGCTCTGTGCAGTTATCAACCGGGGATCAATATTCTGTTTGTGGACGACAGCTCACCCGATGGAACAGCGGCGCGTATAAAGAAAATGCAGCAGGAAAGGGATAGTATCCATTTGTTGGAACGTCCCGTTAAAGAAGGACTGGGCCGCGCTTATATCGCCGGATTTAAAGTTGCGTTAGAAAAAGGATTTCAATACATTTTTGAAATGGACGCGGATTTTTCCCACGATCCGAAAGAAGTCCCCAATTTTTTAAAAGCGATAGAAGAGAATGATTTGGTGTTGGGCAGCCGTTACATTAAAGGCGTAAATGTGGTTAACTGGCCGCTGCGCCGTTTGCTACTCAGTTATTTTGCCAATATGTATACGCGCATTATAACGGGTTTGCCCATTCAGGATGCCACCGGAGGATTTAAATGTTTCCGGAGGGAGGTGCTGGAAAGTATTGATCTCGATAAAATTGAATCAAACGGATACGGTTTTCAGATAGAACTGAGTTTTAAAGCCTGGAAAAAAGGATACCGGATAAAAGAAATTCCGATTATTTTTGTTGACCGCCAGTTTGGTGAGTCGAAGCTATCTAAAAATATCATGTGGGAAGCGATCTTTTTAGTATGGAAGTTGCGTCTTTCCAGTTTAATTAACTAACAGGAACACTTATGGCCCTCAAAACACATAAATTCGTCCTGGATTTTGAAAAACCGGTCGTCGAATTAGAAGATAAAATTATCGAAATGCGCGAATATGCGCAATCTGCCGGAGTGGAGTTAGAAGACGATATCAGACGATTGGAAAAAAAAGCCGGCCTGCTGCGTAAACAGATATATACCAACCTGAACCGCTGGCAGCGTTATCAATTGGCCAAGCACCCGCTGCGTCCCTACACGCTGGATTATATCAGCGCCTCAACCAGCTATTTCGAAGAGATGCATGGCGACCGCTTTTTTGCCGATGATAAAGCTATTGTCGCCGGATTTGCCCAGATGGAAGAATTCTCCCTTGTCATTATCGGCCAGCAAAAAGGTCGGGATACCAAACAAAAATTACATCGTAATTTTGCCATGGCCAATCCCGAGGGCTACCGCAAGGCTATGCGCATTATGGAACTGGCTGCAAAATTTAACAAACCCGTTGTAACATTAATAGATACGCCGGGCGCCTATCCCGGAATTGGCGCCGAAGAGCGCGGACAGGCTCAGGCCATTGCTCACAATTTGTTTCAGATGTCCCATTTACCGGTGCCGATTATCAATGTCATTATCGGAGAGGGTGCTTCGGGCGGCGCCCTTGGTATTGGGGTTGGCGACCGAATATTAATGATGGAAAATTCCTGGTACTCGGTGATCAGCCCCGAAGGCTGCGCCGCTATTTTATGGAAGGATGCGGCATACGCGCCGCAGGCGGCCGAAGCAATGAAAATTACCGCGAAGGATGCCAAGGACCTGGGAATTGTAGACGAAGTAATTAAGGAACCCGAGGGCGGCGCACATCTGGATATGGCCGAAGCAGCCGGCTATGTAAAAGATGCCATCCTGCGCAATCTGCGGGAGCTGATTAAAATTCCGGCTGACGATCTGATCGAACAGCGTATCGAAAAATTCAGCAATATGGGCGAGTGGAAGGAATGATTCTGCACGAAACCCGGTTTAGTGTACGCTATGCCGAAACCGACCAGATGAAATTTGTACACCATTCCAACTATATCGTCTGGTTCGAAATGGGTCGGTTAGCCTTGATGGAAAGTGTCGGGGTTTCATATGTTGAATTGGAAAGACAGGGGTATCTGTTGCCGGTATTGGAAGCCGGCGCCCGTTATCTGAAACCGGCCCGCTTTGGAGACGAACTGACGATGAAAACGGCTATTTCCGAAAGACCCAGGGCAAAAATTAAATTTAAATATCAGATTTTTAATGCTAAAGAAGAATTGCTTTGTTCCGGTTTTTCAATGCACAGTTTTATGAACCGAAACGATAGGGCCATAAAACCACCCAAAGTGTTTCTTCAAAAAATAAAGGAATTTTTTTAAATGGTACAGCAGGAACTGCTCGATATTTTAGCCTGTCCCAAATGTAAAGGGGAGTTGGAGTATAATGAACAGAACGACACTTTGATTTGTAATGCCTGCCGTCTGATTTACCGGGTGGAAGACGATATTCCAATCATGCTGATCGATGAAGCAGAATCCTTTTAGGTATATGTGGGTTAAGCACTTGACAAGTTGGATTTCTGCTTTTATATTCTCTGTACTTTTTTATTGAATAATCGGGAGCTGGCCTATAAGCCGTTTGTTAAAGGTACTTTTTTATAATAAGTGATAGTTTTGTCTGCCTTTAATAAACGTTCCCGGATCAATATATACCGGTTAGTAGATTGAAGCAGTCAATCTACTAACCGGTTTTTTTTTAGGAGGAAATATCATGAAGAAGTTTATTTTATTTATTCTGTTAGCAAGCGCAGTGTTTATTGAAACCGATAGCCTGTATGCCCAGGGCGAAGCCGCATTGCCCTTTTTACAAATAGCGCCCGGCGCTCGTAACGGCGGCCTCGGCGAAGGCGGTGTGGCTTTGGTAAACGATGCAACCGCCATTTTCTGGAACCCAGCGGGATTGGCGTTTCAGTATGAAGACCCGGAAACGCAAAAACGGGGGCAGGTCACATTTATGCACTCTAAATGGCTGCCGGCCTTTAATTTTAACGATCTCTATTATGATTATATGGCGGCCCGGTATTCTTTTGATGATCTTGGCGTTCTGGGCGCCAGTATCACGTATCTGAATCTGGGTATTAATATTCATACGGATGAGGAGGGAACCGAACTGGGCACCTTTGATTCGTTTGAATATGCCATATCTCTGGCTTATGCTGCAAAACTGGCTAATAACCTGGGAATCGGAATCAATGCTAAAATTATCCAGAGTAATCTTTCCAGCGTATCGGTGGGTACCGAAAGCGGAGATGGCCGGGCCACAACGGTTGCCATTGATGTTGGTATGTTGTGGACACCGGAATATGATATCTTTGATAATCACCTGAATCTTGGTTTTAATCTGTCCAACTTTGGTCCGCATGTAACTTATATCGATCAGAAACAGGCCGACCCCATGCCGACTAATTTGCGTTTGGGGCTGGCATACGACGCCTTTGACGACGGTTTTAATAAGATTACGGTGATTTATGATTTAAACCGTCTGTTGGTCCGACGCTATACCGATAAAAATGGCGACCCCCAAGTGGACGGCGTATTTAAAGCAGTCTTCTATTCCAGTTGGGTGAAAGGTGATATCTCCGATCGTATTAACAGCTTTACACAGTCGTTTGGGGTCGAGTACAAATACGGCAATATTATTGCTATTCGCGGCGGTTATTTTTATGAAGATCCAAAACACGGAGATCGTAAATTTATGACCTTTGGCGCCGGAATCAATTACAGCATCTTTAATTTTGATTTCAGCTATATCAATGCCGAAAAAGATCATCCACTTGCCGGAACCACGCGGTTTTCGCTGGGTGTGAATTTTTAATATAAAGGGGACTTCGGTTCCCTTTTTTCGTGTGGCTCTGCCACTATTCATCCGCCGGAAACGGTATCCCTGGGACGGGAAAATTAAATTCCGATGAGAATGACTATCGTTACAATATCAATACAACCTGGAGAACAGACGGGGTGAAACTACGACACATCGTTCCGCTGCTATTTTTTTCTTTATCGTTCATATTTGCACAGACCGAAACAGTAAACATTTGTGCGTTGCGGGTTGATTTTATCGAAGACCAAAATACCCTAACCACAGGGAATGGTCTGTTTATGATCGATACGCTTACGCAAGAACCCTACGCAATTGATCCGGCCCCGCATAACCGACTCTATTTTCAGGATCAAATCCGTGCGGTTGCCCATTATTTCGATAGAGTTTCCGGTGGGAAACAACAGGTTAGCGGAACGGTATTCCCGTTAGAAGCAGATAGCGCATATCATTTACCTCATTCCATGGGATATTACAATCCCAACGGTACCGAAGAGCAGAATAATCTTGGGCTGGCCCGGCTTTTATCGGATGCCGTTGAAGCGGCAAAGATCAGCGGTGAGGTGGATTTTTCAGCCTATAATCTTGTAGTTGTGTTTCATGCCGGCGTCGGAAAAGATGTGGATGTGGGTTATGATGAAACGCCGCAGGATATTCCGTCGCTTTTTATTACGCCTGATTTTTTAAAAGACGCCTTTGGCGATGATTTTACCGGCATCGATGTCGGTTTAAGTGAAACAATTAATTCCGGAATCATTCTTCCTGAAACCGAAAATCAGGAGGGTTTATCTTTGGCGCTTACCGGTATGTTTGCCGCCAATATCGGCAGCGCCCTCGGCTTGTACGATCTGTTCAGCCCGTCCAAGCAACGAACGGGTATAGGCCGCTTTGGTTTGATGGACATGGGGTTGATGAATATGAACGGGCTGATTCCATCGCCGCCCGGCGCTTTTTCGCGCTATAAACTGGGCTGGGATGAAGTAGAGACGCTTGAAGAACCGCAAACGAATGTCAGGGTCCGCCGCTTGGGAGCGGACGACAACGGAACGCCTTCGCTCATACGAATTCCCATTAACGAAGACGAATACTTTTTAGTAGAATACCGCGGGGATAGCGCCGTGAATCTGGATTCACTATACGGACGTTTGATTAACGGCCGCTCGCCCCTGCCCACCTATCTTGAATTGCTGGAAATCTATTTCCCCGGTCAAATTGTGCGCGGCGAAAGCGGCGTGTTAATCGCATTACCTGATTACGACTGGGGAATCCCCGGGGCGGGGCTTTTAATCTGGCATGTGGACGAACGTATCATTGCGGAAAAGGGAGCGGGCGGTAGTGTCAATGACGATCCGCTGATGCGGGCGGTGGATATCGAAGAGGCCGATCGGGCTCAGGATATCGGACAAAAATATCCTTTTCCCGATTCCCGCGCCGGTATCGAATTCGGTTGGTTTGCGGATTTTTGGTATAAAAGCAATCCGGCCTATCGGAACGGCGTAGTCAACGAATTTTCGGATAATTCATCGCCCAATACTCGTTCGAATTACAGCCGGTCGGCTTCGCATATAACCATAAATAATTTTTCGGATAACACCGGCATAGAGATGTCCTTTGATTTTTTACGCGGATGGCTAGAACAGCCGTTTCCGGTTTCTCTGTTTTCAGCAATAACCGCAAAAACGATGCTGGCCGCCGGAGCGGTGGAAGGCCAGTCGTTGCCTTTCCTTTTTGCCGCGGGAAGCAATGGTGGTATTTTTGCCATGAACCGCGACGGACAGGGGCTGATTGACAGCGCATCTGTTCTGTTTGCCCAGAATACGGCTTTTGAAAATCGCCCGGCCCTCGCGCTGGCTGATTTTAACCGGAACGGAAAATACGATCGTCTGTTTGCCGCCGGCGGGGACAGCCTTTTTGGTTTTGACCTGCAAAACGGTACGCCTGTTTTTAAGCGCGGCTTTTCCTCTCCCGTTAGTTCCGGACCGGTTGTGTCTGCTGGATTTGTCGCCGTCGGATGTGCCAACGATTCCCTTTATGTCTTTAATACCGCCGGTGAAATTGTAAATACCTACGGGCAGGCGGCAAACAGTTCGGCCCTTCTGCTGAATGGGGCGGGGGAACCGCTTGTATTCAACGCGCCGACTTCCTTCGCGGCGCTGTTGCCTCTGTTCGAAAATGAAAACAATCTGTTGGTTTATGAACCGTCCGCGCAAAATATTAAAGTATATACCTATCCGGACAGGACGTTAAAATCGTCGTGGGCGGCCGTCGTACAACCCGTAGGCCCACCGGCGTTTGCGGATGTGGATGCCAACGGTATTTATGATATTATACTCAATCAGCAGGATGGTATTTACGCCTTCAACCGTTCCGGATTTTTACTAAACGGATTTCCGTTACGGCCGCTTCTGGCCGAAACTGAATTTTTGGTTGGCAGTCCGCTTATTCTGGACGCCGACGGAGACGGTGCGCTCGATTTTATCGCGGCAACAAACAGAGGCGCCATTGTCGGTTTGCGCGCTAATGGCCGGGCGCTGAACGGTTTTCCTCTTAGCACAGGGGGCGAAATGACCGCAACGCCTTTTATACTGAATCTGGACGGAGATGCCACGCTGGAACTGGCGGCCGTCAATACGTCCGGTTCGGTTTATGTATGGCAATTAGATGCTGTGGAAGGTTCTGCTTCCAACAAATGGTTGTCAGCGTTTAACAGTCCCGCAAATAATCTGCAAATTACGCAAACGCTTTATCCGGCCAAAGTGGGCAGCGCGCTTCTGCCGGCAAAACGGGTTTACAATTATCCCAATCCCAATAGCGGCAGCACGACTACAATCCGTTACTACTTAAACGACGCAGCCCGGGTGAACATCCGCATTTTTGATGCTTCCGGAATGCCGGTGGATAAATTTGACGGGCCGGGGCAGGCCGGAACAGATAACGAGATTAAGTGGAATGTGAAAAACATTGCTTCCGGCGTCTATTTATGCCGGGTTAAAGCCGTGTCGGCTACCCGCAGCGAAAGCCGGATTATTAAAATTATGGTTGTACATTAAATGCATTTATTCTATAAAAAAGAGGGCATTACCCTAAAGAACGTACCGTTTTGCCCTTCCCGCAGTTTAAAGCCGCAAGGCAGTGGTTCCCGGCATAGATTCCCGATAAAAACATTCGCAAATGACAATCTATCGCCGCTTCAGATTCAGAATCCTCGTAGGCTGGCTACGGCAAAAAAACTGTTTTTATATGTCGTGTTCTTATTTCTAGCGATAGGGCAGCTACGGGCACAATTTATCGATTACAACCATCCCGAGTTGCAATGGAAAACCTTTGAGACCGAACATTTTATCGTTCATTTTCCCGTGGGCGCCCGGCATACCGCGCTGGAAGTTTCTAAAATAGCCGAAGAGATTTATCCGCACGTCACCGGAATTTATAATTACGAACCCTCCGGTAAAATACAATTCGTCATCAGAGACACCGATGATTATTCCAATGGCGGCGCCTATTTTTTAGACGATAAGGTTGAAATTTGGGCCTCCAATCTCGACTATATTTTCCGTGGCACAACCAACTGGCTGCGTAATGTGGTGACCCATGAATTCACGCATATGATTTCCATCCAAAAAATGATAAAATCAAACCTGACCTTTCCCTTTGGATTTTTGCAGTACATTTCGTATGAAAAAGAGAAACGTAAAGATGTGGTGCGCGGCTTTCCCTCCACGGTAATGGTTTATCCGGTCAGTTCCATTATTTTACCGGTCTGGTTTGCCGAAGGCACAGCCCAGCACCAGGTAAACGGCAGCCGCTACGATTACCGCGACCCGCATCGGGAGATGATCCTGCGCGACCGGGTTCTGCACAATCAACTGCTCAGCTATAATGCCATGTCGGTTTTCGGTAAGGGCAGCAACGGAAATGAATCTTCTTACAACCAGGGGTTTTCGTTTATCAACTATCTGACCCACCGTTTCGGCGAACATATTTTAAGCGATATTACGCGGCAGGCCTCAAAGTGGGATGAATTTACCTTCGAAAGCGCTTTTAAGTCGGCGGTACGCTTTCCGGTAACAACCATGTACGCGGCCTGGAAAGATTCGCTACGTAAAACCTATGCGACGCAGACGGCCCTGATTCGTAAAAATTTACATACAGGCGCCCCTGTCGAAAAAGAGGGCAGCGCCAATCTTTATCCCGTCTGGTCACCCGACGGTACAAAGATAGCCTATGTTTCCAATAAAGGAGAAGATTATATCAGCAAGAGCAGTCTGATCTTATTCGATCCGCAGAGCGGCAGTAAGAAAAAACTGGCTGCCGGAATCACCTCGTCGCTAAGCTGGTCGCCGGACGGGCGCTGGATTGCCTACGCCCGCCAGGAACGCAACCGGCATCATTCATCTTTTAATGATTTGTTTCTGTATGATTTGCATCAGGATAAAGAGATTCGCCTCACAAAAAACATGCGGGCGCTGAATCCCGATTTCAGCCATGATGGGAGAAAACTAATATTTATTACGGCGGCCAACGGCCTGAACCAGTTAAATGTTCTGGAGTTACCGGATACGATTTCGGAAGAAATGAACGATCGTGTCTGGTTTGATCGCGAAACGGGGAAGCTGAGTCACGAAGAAAAACAGGACGGACCGCTCTGGCGTGAAGCAGAATTTTCCGGAATAAAAATACAACAATTACTCGCCTTTCAGGACGGCCGACAAATTTTTCACCCGCGCTGGTCGGGCGGCGACAGTCTGATTGTCTTTGATACGGCGGTGGAGTACGGTCGCAATCTTGGCGTATACCGTATAAAACAAAAAACATTTTCGCTTTTTATGGAAGCCGAAGAAGAGCTACGTTATCCGTATTTTCAGCCCGGCTCTCCCTGGCTCTATTACGCGGCCAGTAGTACCGGAATCTATAATATTTACCGCCGCAATCTGCAAACCGGCCAAAACGAGTTGCTAACCAATGTTACCGGCGGGGCCGTGATGCCGGCGGTAAACCGGCAGGGCGCCCTGGTCTATGCCTTGTACGACAGCAGTAATTATCAAATCTATAAAATGGATCAGCCGCAGCCGCTGAATCCTGCCACGGCTGTTTATGATCCGCAGTACATTACCCGTATTCCGCAAAAAAACTTCGATAATACGGTAGACGTAGTGCCGGAAATTAACGATTACAAACAATCCTTTACGGATATCCACATCCTGCCGCGCCTTTGGGTGGATTACGGAACGTTTAAACCCGGTTTTTTTGTCACCTCTTCCGATGTGCTGAACAAGTATAATCTAACGGCCGGGGCGGCGGCCAATTCCGATTTCGATTACGATCTGTACGGCTATTTTGAAGTAAAAGAGACCGAGCCCACCCTGTTTATAGAAGCCTATAATATTTCACAGACAATTAAAGGCGATACGGTGCAGGTGTCGCGGAGTGATCAGGGCGTCAATACGCTTATCTACAACAGCGATATTCGCTTCAATCTTGCCGAAGTGCATGCCGGGCTAACCATGCGTCTCTTCGATAGGATCGATTTAAAGGCGGCTTATATCTGGCGAAATTACGGGGCAAAAATCAGTCAGAATAAATACTTTAGCACCCTTCTCGATAAATGGACGCCGGCGCACGGGACTTTTCATTACACCTATTTAAAAGGCCATGCCTTGGAGTGGAGCCTGACCGCCAACCATCCCCATGCCGACCGAAACCGGGATATAAATCCCAGCGGCGGCTACTATCTGCATTTTGTACACAGTTTGGAATACAATGAACTTTTAAAGAATCTGGTGCTGAGTTATATTAATGCCGAAAATTATAAAACCTATATTTTTAACCGTGTGGAACTGGATGTGGAAAAGTATTTTAAAAATCCGCTTTTCCCGACCCACAGTTTTGCGGTGCGCTGGCGCGGTGGCTTACTTGATCGGAAAACCAATGATTTTTTTAATCTTTATGCCGGTGGGCTGATTGGCATGAAGGGCTATTCCTATTTTAGTATCGAAGGTCGTTACAAAAGTATTTTGACGCTAACCTATCGTTTTCCGCTCTGGCAGAATATGGATTTGCGCATGGGGAATCTGAGTCTTGATAAATTGTATCTTGGCGTTTTTTATGACTGGGGCAATGCCTGGAATGAGAATAAGACCTTGCAGTTTGATGATTTTAAACGCGACATCGGTTTGCAGTTGCGTATGGACGCTTTTTCGTACTCCTTGTTCCCGACCCGTTTTTTTGCGGAAGCCGTCTATCCTATGGATAGCGCGCGTAATTTTGACGGGTCACGCGGTTACACCATAACTTATCCCCGTAAATGGCGGTATTATTTTGGCTTATTGTACGAGTTTGATTTGCGGGAAAGAATGGGCGGCCTGTTTGGCAGGATGCGCTGATTTTTCAACAGAGATTAATTTTTAAGGGTGACGTATGAAAACACGTATTGGCTTAGCCATTTTCTTCTTGTATACATCTGCTTTTGCGGCGGACCTGCAAAAGCAGAAAAATGAAAATCCGGTCGTTTACAATGAATCACGGTTTGCATTAACGCAGCAGGCCCGGCAGGACGAACAGGGTGAAATGCAGCAGGATATTCAAAAAAAATCAGGTCTCAAGGCGGCGCTGATGTCTGTGGCGCTTCCCGGCGCCGGGGAAGTATATGCAAAAAGCTACTGGAAAGCCACTCTGTTTGCCGGATTGGAAGCCGTCTTTTGGTCGGGCGTTTTTATTTATACGTCAAAAGCAAACGATAAAGATGCGCAAATGCGCCGCTACGGCGACAAACACTGGGATTCGCAAAAATACTGGTCTAATGTCTACCGCCGCGCAGAGGCCGATGGTAAATGGCCGGGTAGCCCACTTTCGCCTGATAATGAAGGACAGTTAAACGAAGCGGATATAGCCAATTCTATGGATGATTTGCAGGCGGCCGAAACTGTGGTATTTACCCATTCACTTCCTACTAAAAAAACTCAGCAATATTATGAGATGATTTACAAATATCTGCATCAGTTTGGCGTGGGCTGGGACGATGTGGCGGAAGAATTCGGCGATCCGTATTTTTACGATACAAAGGGGAATTATAAGTATCCCACCTCCAATGTAAAAACCTACCGCGGGATGCGGAACCTTAGCAACGACTTATATGGTCTTGCCGATAAAATGGTAATGCTGGTTATGGTAAACCATCTGGCCAGTATGTTTGACGCCGCTTATACGGTTAAAAAATATAACCGTACCATTAACTATTCTTTCCGTATGAAGCCGCTTTTTAACGGCTCGGGGTATACGAATACCTACGGGTTTAATTTTACCTGGTAATTTTATGAAACATCTTTTGATTGCTTTAATAATTTTTGCAGGATTTCCGCTTTTTGCGCAGTCCGTAATTCCGTTCGAAAGCCAAAACACACTGGCGGCTGGGGACGGGTTCCATTTTAAATCGGATACAACGGTTAAACCTGGGTTCCGGAAAAAATCGCCCGGCGTTGCAATGCTAATGAGTCTGATCCTTCCGGGAAGCGGGGAATATTATGCCGGAAGCAAGCAATACACCGCCTGGTTTATGGCTTCCGAAGTTCTGCTTTGGCTGGGCCTGTACGCCAATGACGCCTATGCGGCCAACCTGGCTGATGAGTATAAGAGCTTTGCAGCGCTTCATGCGGATGTGCAAACCTCGGGAAAAGACTGGCAGTACTGGACCAATATCGGCAAATACGACGATATTTATAGTTACAATGAACAGCGCCGCCGGCAGCGTTTGTTTGATGAGGTGTATGAAGAAAATCAGGCCAACTACTGGCTGTGGGATTCGTATGATCACCGTATTAAATACGACCGCAAACGTATCGACGCCAACGAAGCAACGGCCCGACTGATCTATTTTCAGGCGGCGATTGGGCTGAATCATCTGATCAGCGCCATTCACGCTATGTACCGCGTCCGTATGCACAATAAATACCGGGATTCACGAACCGCATGGAATTTGCAGTTTGAAAGTGCGCCGCAGGGACACTCGTATTCTGCCTTTAAAGCCACTCTTTCTGTCCGGTTTTAAAAGCATCTTTGTAAAAGTATAATTCTGATAGAAATCATACATCGTCATTCTGAGGCGTCTGATATTTTTCTGACGACGAAGATCCCCTCTCCGGAAGGCCTTACGACTTTCCGCTGCGGGTTTCCCAGGCAACTGTCTATGTGGTCATCGGTACGAAAACGGTATCTAAATGGAGGGGATTCCTCCTGTCGTCGGAATGACAGTATTGGGTTACTATTCTGATAATCCAGCAAAGCGAAGGACTTAAAAATGGCCTCAGCCCGCGAAGCGGCATATAATATCGTCTTTCAGTTTGAGCAGGAAAAAGCGCGCTTAGATATTTTGCTTGCCGAAGGACTGAATATTTTTGAAAACGATAACCGCAACCGCCGCTTTGCCCGTAATCTCAGCTCCGGTGTGATTCGTCATCTCCTCTATCTGGACTGGATTTCCAGCCAATTGTACCGCGGTAATTTTAAAAAAATGCTAAGCAAAACAAAGGCACTGTTACGCCTTGCTCTGTACGAAATTATTTTTATGGATGCCGTTCCCGTCCGCGCTTCTCTGAACGAATATGTTAATCTCGCTAAAAAGAAGCTCGGTTTTAAAACCAGTCAAATGGTCAATGGTATTTTACGCAGTTATCTTCGCCAAAGGGAAACGCTGAAACCCGAAAATAAGATTGCAGATCCGCTGGAGCGGCTGAGTGTTTTGTATTCATTTCCACTATGGATGGTACGGCGCTGGGAAACGTACTGGGGGTTGGAAGAGACCGCGCGTTTGTGCCGTTCGTTAAACAAACCGCCCCGTTTCGATTTACAGATAAACACGGCGTTAATTTCAGCGACTGATTTTAAAAAGCGGCTTCGGGAGCGGGGGATCGCCTTTCAGGAATCCCGCTATTTTGAAAATATGCTGACGGTGGAAGATTTTTATGAAATTATAAAGCAGGGCTGGCTGGAGCAGGGTTTGTGTTCCGTTCAGGATGAAAGCGCAGCCATTCCGGTTCGGTTACTGAATCCGGGAAAAGAAGATCGGGTGCTGGATATTTGCGCCGCACCGGGCGGAAAATTTTTACAATTACTACAAAGTAATCCCCAAATGGCGGTAGCGGCGGATATTGATTTAATGCGTTTAAAACGTGTAAGAGAAAATGTAACCCGTTTAAAACTACCCGGCGGATATTTTGTCTGTGCCGACGGACGGCATCTGCCCTTTAACGCGCAGTTTACAAAAATTTTGCTGGACGCCCCGTGCAGCGGTCTCGGCGTAATCCGCAAACATCCCGATATTAAATGGCGGCGCCAGCCGCAAGAGCCCGCGTCTTTTTCAATCCTGCAACAGGAAATCCTTGAGTCCGCCGCGGAATCACTGGGCGCCGGCGGCCGCATGACCTATTCGACCTGCACCATTGACGAAGCGGAAAATGAAGATACCGTCGCCTCATTTTTAAAAGAAAACGCGGATACCGTTTCCGTAATCCCGCCCGAAGAAAAATTTCATTCCTTTGAACGCGGGCATTTTCTGCGTACCTTCCCTCAGAATCACGATACGGACGGAAGCTTCTGCGCACTTTTTCAAAAAAATAATGGATAATGTTGCCAAAAGGGACTTTATTTATTACATTCTGCGGTCATAATCAGAATGAAGTAGCGCCGGTACAGAATGCTCGAAGACTTAACACAGAAGCTTGAATCCGCCTTTAAGAGGTTGCGCGGACACGGAAAACTGAGCGAAGAGAATATCGCCGAATCGTTAACCGAAATTCGTCGCGCCTTATTAGAAGCGGATGTAAACTACAAAGTGGTTAAAGATTTTGTGGCTTCCGTGCGTGAAAAGGCCGTTGGCGAAGAAGTGATGCGCTCAGTCACGCCCGGCCAGCTGGTTGTGAAAATTGTACACGACGAAATGGTTCATCTTCTCGGAGGTACGGCAGCGCCCCTAAAATCAGCCGGGATTCCACCAACCATTTTAATGCTCTGCGGATTGCAGGGTTCCGGTAAAACAACCTTTGCCGGAAAGCTGGCGTTGCATCTGCAAAAGAGCGGGCGTAAGCCCATGCTGGTGGCAGCGGATGTGTACCGTCCGGCAGCCATTGAGCAGCTAAAAGTTTTAGGGCGCGGTTTAAACGTGCCGGTGTACGACGAAGGAATCGGGGATCCGGTAAAGATTGCTTTTAACGCTATCGGCGCCGCCCGTCAAAAATTTTGCGACACGATCATTCTCGATACGGCCGGTCGCCTGCATATCGACGAAGCCATGATGCATGAGCTCGTTAAGGTAAAAAGCCGGATTCGGCCCCATGAAATTCTGTTTGTCGCAGACGGGATGACCGGGCAGGATGCGGTTAATACGGCAACGGAATTTGCCGAACGTCTGGATTTTAACGGCGTCGTACTTACGAAAATGGATGGTGACGCCCGCGGTGGCGCCGCTCTTTCCATTAGGGCCGTAACCGGCAAGCCGATTAAGTTTTTAAGTATCGGCGAAAAGCTCGAAGAATTGGAGCTGTTTCATCCCGATCGCATTGCTTCGCGGATTTTGGGAATGGGCGATGTGGTTACTCTGGTCGAAAAGGCGCAAAGCACGCTGGACCAGGAAAAAGCAAAACAACTTGAAGAGAAACTAAAAAAAGCGGAATTTGATCTCACAGATTTTAGAGATCAGCTGCAACAGATAAAAAAAATGGGCTCATTGGAATCATTGTTAAAGATGATTCCCGGCGTCGGGCGGCAGCTTGGCAACGCGCCGGTGGATGAGCGCGGACTGGTTCGGACGGAGGCGATTATTAATTCCATGACCTTCGAAGAACGCACCAATCCCAGAATTTTAAATGGAAGCAGGCGCAAGCGGATTGCCTTGGGCAGCGGCACCCGGGTTCAGGATGTCAATCAGCTTATAAACCAGTTCCAGCAAATGAAAAAAATGATGAAACAAATGAAAGGCAAATCTTTTAAAGGCTTCGGTGGAATGCCCTTTGGGATGGCTTAAGATTAAAGTAATGGAGGTTTTGAATTGGCAGTTAAGTTAAGATTACGCCGGATGGGACGGAAAAAGAAACCATTCTACCGTGTAGTAGCTGCAGACAGCCGCGCCCCGCGTGACGGCCGTTTTATTGAAATAGTTGGCACTTATAATCCACTCAGCAGTGAAGCGCAGGTTGAATTACAGGAAGATCGCGTTTATTATTGGCTTGAAAATGGTGCGCAGCCTACCGATACCGTTAAAAATATATTCCAGAAAAAAGGCCTTTGGCTTAAATGGGATTTAATGCGCAATGGCGCGGACGAAGCAAAAATCAGTGAAGAATTTGCAAAATGGGAAGCGCTGCAAGCCGAGCGCGAAGCACGCATTGCCGCCGGTAAAGAACAGGAAATGAAGGCAAAAAGAGCCGAAGAAGAGAAAGAAGCCGCAGAAGCGGAAGCCGAAAAACAGGCCGCTGCCGAAAAAGCTGCCGCTGAAAAGGAAGAAGCGGAAAAAGCAGCTGCCGAAGCAGAAGCTGCTACGGAAACTCAGGATGAGGCAGATGCAAAATAAGGGAATATTAAGCTGAAATTGTTTGAAACCTTAAATAGTGCGAAATGGCTAAGTATTGTTATTCCCAAACGGAGGAGGCACGCAGATATGAAAGAATTTGTTGAATTCATCGCGAAGCACTTGGTTGACAAGCCTGACGAAGTCGGAGTTGCAGAAGTAGAAGGCGAACGTGTAACGGTATATGAGTTGCGCGTCGGTGAAGGTGACCTGGGTAAGGTTATCGGAAAACGGGGCCAGACTGCAAAATCCATACGGACTCTTTTAGCTGCCGCTTCGGCAAAAGCCGGTAAACGCGC
This sequence comes from Calditrichota bacterium, assembly GCA_024278755.1. Classification (GTDB taxonomy): domain Bacteria; phylum Calditrichota; class Calditrichia; order Calditrichales; family Calditrichaceae; genus JANTFQ01. The sequence goes on from JAJRSO010000061.1 coordinate 25,119, forward strand.
CGTCCTCGAAATTTTAGAATAAAATGTATTTAGTAGGGAAAGTGCTCAGACCTCGTGGTCTTAAGGGTGAGGTAAAGGCGGAAATTGTCACTTCTTTCCCGGAACATTTTAAAAAACTTAAAGCACTTTTGGTTAAGACAGACAAAGCTTCTCAAACGCTTGAACTGTCTCAGGCAAAACTGGCGAATGGATATGTATATCTGGAATTTAAAAATATTCATTCGGTGGAAGAAGCCAATCTCCTTCGTAACGCCGAGTTGTATATTGAGCAGGGGCAATTGACCGAACTGAGTGAAACGGAATACTATATTCACGATTTGATTGGTGTTCGGGTCTTTGATGAAAACGGACGTCCGATTGGCGAACTAATAGAAGTGGAATCATATCCCAGCAGCGATGTGTATGTGGTAAAAGCGCCGGACGGCAAGTGCCATATGATTCCGGCAATAAAAGATGTGGTTAAACAGGTAGATCTTAAAAGCAGTCGTATGACCATCCATGTGATGGAAGGGCTGCTGGAATAACGTTCTTTGATATGCGCATTGATATTATCACCGGTTTTCCCGGAATTTTGGAAGCGCCGCTTAATGAGAGTATCATTAAAATCGGACGCAAGAAAAAGATTGCAGAGATTAATCTTCACGATCTAAGAGATTACACCGATGATCGGCACCGTACTATTGACGACTATCCGTACGGCGGCGGTCCGGGAATGGTTTTAAAAGTGGAACCACTGGTGCGTGCTTTGCGGGAAGTTTTTAAAGAAGCGCCGGAAAAAGAGGCGCGAATCTTACTTCCTTCTCCGCGGGGACAACGGTTTAACCATAAGGCCGCTGTGGGTCTGAGCCTAGAAAAGCATCTCGTCTTTTTATGCGGGCATTATAAAGGAATTGACCAGCGCATCCACGAGTTTTTTAATATCGATGAAATTTCCATTGGCGACTATGTGCTAAGTTCGGGAGAAATTGCCACACTGGCCATTGTGGATTCGGTGGTGCGGCTTCTGCCCGGTGTGATTAAAGATATCGAATCGGCCTGGAGCGATTCTTTTTCGGAAGAGCTGCTGGACGCGCCCTATTACACGAGGCCGGAAATTTACGAAGGAAAACGCGTACCTAAAATTTTATTATCCGGAAATCACGCGGATATTGGTAAATGGCGGCAGGAAGTGCGCGAAAGAGATACCCGGGAACGACGCCCGGATTTATATGAAAATTATCAGAAATCAATAAAATAAAAAAGCAGGAACAGATTATGGATATGTTACATACAGTTACAGCAAATCAGTTGCGCAGCGATATCCCCGAATTTCGTGCGGGTGACACGCTGGCCGTACATGTACGTGTTATCGAAGGCGACAAAGAGCGCGTTCAGGTTTTTCAGGGGGTGTGTATTAAGCGTAAAGGCGGCGGTATCAACGAAACGTTTACCGTTCGTAAAATTTCAAACGGCGTTGGTGTGGAACGTATTTTCCCGCTTCATTCACCGCGCTTGTCAAAAATCGAAGTGGTTCGCCGCGGGCGCATCCGTCGTGCAAAACTCTATTACCTGAGAGACCTTAAAGGTAAAGCTGCACGAATTAAAGAAATATAAATTAAACGCCGGTATTTGCCGGCGTTTTTTAATTGCGGGATTACGATTCTTTCCGGAATAAATCCTTCCTTTTTTTTGAACGAAGATTCCGCTATCCTTTTCATTCTTCTTGCGCCGAATGGGAAAATTTGCGAATTTCAGCTATGCTAAATGACAAACCATTATATTTCCGAATCGTTATTATTTTTATCCTGCTTTTTTCCGTAAGTTGTGCCACCCGAAGAGCGCCGGGCGGCGGACCGGTGGATCGTACGGCTCCCACGGTTATTCAGACCGTTCCGATAAAAGATTCTTTACATATACCGCTTAATCTATCGGAAATTGAGATTCGGTTTTCCGAACGAATGGAACAATCCAGCCTTAAAAAAAATCTTTTTATTTCACCCCCGCTTGAATTTGATATTGAATGGAAAAACTGGGAGCATGTCTTGCTCCATTTAAATGAGAAACTTTTGCCCGATCAAACGTATGTTATTTCCATTGCGCCGGGTGTTCAGGATTTGCATAAAAACAGTTTGGCCCAGAGTTACCAATTGGCTTTTTCCACGGGGAATCTGCTGGATAAAAACAGTATTGCCGGACGGGTCTTCGGGCTAAAAAAAGATCAAAAGGTGAACCTGTTTGCCTATATTTTAGCCGATACATCGGAGTTTGATCCTTTTCGAAAAGAGCCTTTGTATGTATCTAAAAGCGGAAAAAACGGACACTACCGACTGAGTTATCTAAAAGACGGACATTACCGGATTTTAGCGGTAGACGATATGAATCATAATCTTCTTACAGACACCGACTTTGAATCTGTTGGTATTTCGTATAGCGATGTCGTTTTGGATTCGCTGCACACACAGTTTGACGGACTGGATTTCTATCGGCTTAGTCGTAGCGATACAACCGCGCCTTCTGTTTTGGGTGTGCGTCCCTTATTTGACAACAGGATTCAACTGCGCTTAAGTGAGCCCGTTTTGCTTGACACCCTGTTTTCGCTCTCCATTACAGACAGTATTTCCGGAGACACCTTACCGGTTTTGGATATCCGGCCGGATGACGAGTTCAATAATATTGTAACGGTGTTTAGCGGTAGAGCCGACAGCGGCGCCGTTTATAAAATGTCTCTTCCGTTTGTGCAGGACAGCGCCTACAATCGAAACGATTCGATTCCGAATCTCTATTTCCATCCTTCTGTAAAACAGGATACGGTTCAGTTTAGGCTATTGAATTTTTTGCCGAAGGATAGCTCTCAAAACATGCCGCTACAAACAAAGGTGGAATTTCAGTTTTCACAACCGGCAAATCGCAATGCGCTTTTATCCGCCTTTCATCTGTTTACAACAAGCGGGGTGGCCGTTCCCGGGCGCTGGGATTTTACATTAATAAAAACGGCAATTTTTTCGCCGCTGAAACCTCTGCTGCCAGATTCGTCCTATCGTGCCGAAATTGATTTAGGCCGCACAACCGATGTTTGGGGAAAAGTGCTTGCGGATTCAGTAATCAGCCATTATTTTACAATCGTACCGTTCCGGGAGTTGGGAGAGATTTCGGGAACAGTCCGTTTTCAGAGAGAGTCAGATAAAACCGTATTTTTAAAATTGCGATCTTTAAAAAAAGGCCAACCAACGGTAAAAACTATGGTAAAGCCTACCGGAGAATTCCGATTGGAGAATATACCGGAAGGGAAATATACGCTTAGCGGGTATTTGGATGAAAATGGAGACGGTCGGTTTTCTGAGGGGATTCTGTCGCCGTTCCGGTTTTCGGAACCTTTTAAATTTTCGTCTGATACGATAAAAGTACGCAAACGGTGGGAAACGGAAAACGTATTTTTCGATTTACCCGTACCGGAAAGGGAAAATGGAACGGTTAATTCAGTTTACCAAAATTGAGGCTGCCGGGAACGATTTTATTTTTCTTGATGCGACGGATATACCCGTTGACGCGCAAATAGCAAAACAACTTTGTGCTCGTCATTTTTCTGTTGGCGCCGACGGACTTATTTTTATGAATGGTTTGCATATGCGTTATTTCAATGCGGACGGTTCCGAAGGCAATATGTGTGGCAACGGGCTGCGGGCTGCGGTATTGTTTTCGTATATTCAGGGCTTAATTCCTCATAGAGAATTTGTAGAGCTTGAGGCGAGCGATGGAAAGCATCTGGTAAGGATTAATACTCCCGACGATATCTCGGTTGAAGTTATCGAAGATCCGAATTCTTATTTTATACCTGATCTAAGTGGGAAAATAACTGCGGATCTATCGGTATTAGGCTTTTTTAATACGGGGGTGCCGCATTTGGTGCTTAAGGTTTCCGGAGATTTACAAAAGACAGATGTAAGCGGAATAGGAAAAAAATTACGTTTTGATTCAACTTTTGAGCCGGAAGGGACGAATGTAAACTTTATTACAATTTCAGATGACCGTTCCATCCAAATACGTACGTACGAACGCGGCGTGGAAGAAGAGACGCTTGCCTGCGGGACAGGCGCTGTGGCGGCGTATATTGCGACCGTTTCCGAAGACAATGTGGCGGCGAACATTCAGGCAAAAGGTGGTCGTTTAAAAGTTTTTAAAGAAGAAACACGCCTGTTTTTAAATGGCGCCGCCCGGATTGCTTTTGTCGGGCAGACCGTTGTTGAAATCGAAAACAGATAAAAATATCCAAATGGTATTATTTCCGATTCCTGAAGCGTAAAAAAGGTCCCTGTCCATTTGGAGTTCCCGTTGTTTATGACGGAGATATTCAAAGTAAAACTGCATCAGGAGGAAGTATGAAAAAAGCACTCGTTTTAGTTATCGTAATCCTGTTGGCAAGTTCGTGCGCCTGGTTTAAAACGGAGCCGAAACCGGAACCCGTCACCCCGCCGGTAAAAGATCTAAAAGCAGAGCGGGATCGGGAGTTGGCCGAAGCCGAAGATTTTGTTGCCAGTGGTATTGCCTACTATCAAAAAGGGAATGATACGCTTGCGGTACAGTTTTGGGATAAAGCGTTGGCCATTATTCCGGATGACGCGGAAGTCCATAATTTTAAAGGAATGGCTCTGCATCGGATGGGGCAAATTAAGGATGCGCTGCATGAATTTGAAGCGGCGCTGAACATTAATCCCGCTTACCCTCAGGCATACAATAATGCCGGCTACATGTGGTTTATGCTCAATAATTACGACCGGGCCGAAGCGGCTTATGAACAAGCATTAAAGTATAAACCGGATTATCGGGAGGCGCAGGAAAATAAAAAACTTTTGGATAGCGTTATTGCCGGGAAACTGGCCCGACAGGTTTTTGAACTGAGTGAATCTGCGGCTAAAAAAACAGATTACGACGATCAGATTATTGCCTTTCGGAAGGTTTTAAAACTGGACTCCACATATGCCAAAGCACATAATAATATTGCCGTTGCCTATTTTTACACCGGTAAAGAAGATTCGGCTCTCTACCATCTCGAAAAGGCGATTCAATATCAAAAGAACTATCCCGAAGCTATAAATAATCTGGGCTATTTATACAAAACCGCCGGGAACTATGAAGTTGCCATCAAACTGTTTTTAAAAGCGCTTACGCTAAAGCCGCGCTATGCCGGCGCCCTAAATAACCTGGCGGAAACATACTATCTGAATAATGAATTAAAAAATGCCCATCGTACATTAAATACCGTTTTGGATTTATATCCCGGAAATATGGTGGCAAAGCGATGGCTTTTAAAAGTTGAAACAAAGGAAGCAGAATAAGGAGACAGGATGTATATTGTTCTGATGGCCGGTGGCGTTGGTTCCCGGTTTTGGCCGCGAAGCAGAAAAGAACTGCCAAAACAGATGTTAAATTTGCTGGGTGAACAATCAATGTTGCAAATGACCTATGAACGCATCAAACCTTTGGTAGAACCGGAAAAAATTCTGGTGATTACAAATAGTGATCTCAGCGCGTTGGCCAAGGAACAACTGCCGGAGCTACCTGAGGAAAATATAATTTCCGAACCGTTTGGACGGAATACCGCGCCTTGTATCGGACTGGCCGCCGCTATTATTCAAAGTCGTACAGCGCGCGACGAAGTGATGGTTACCCTACCCGCGGATCATCTGATAGCCGACGATAAAAAATTTCGTCAAACTATCCGCGCTGCCGAGGAATTTGCAGGCAACAATCAGTGTTTGGTTACACTGGGAGTAAAACCCGGCTACCCCGAAACCGGCTATGGGTATATTCAGCGAGGAGAAGAAACAGCCATGACTGGCGGTTTGCCTGTGTATAAGGTAAAAACCTTTGCGGAAAAACCGAATATGGACACGGCAAAACGTTTTATTAAAAGCGGTGATTTCCTCTGGAACAGCGGAATGTTTATCTGGTCCGTCGATTTGATATTAAAAGAGTTTAATACACATGAGCCCGAAATGGCCGAAGGTTTTAAAGTAATTCGCAAGGCGGCTGGAGCGGATTCTATGGCCGATGTTATTTTTGATGTCTATTCAAAACTACGTTCCATTTCTATCGATTATGCCATAATGGAGAGAGCCGAGAACGTTTGCATTATTGAGGCGGATTTTATATGGAATGATTTAGGCTCCTGGGAGGCCGCGTACAATATTGCAGAAAAAGATAAGCAGGGAAATGCGGTGCAGGCAAAATTTTTCCAGGCCTTGGATTCGGAAAACAATTATATATTTACACCGGATAAAGTAGTGGCGATGATAGGAGTGGAAGACCTGGTGGTCGTTGAAACGAAAGACGCTTTGCTCATCTGTAAAAAAGAACAATCGCAAAAAGTAAAAGAAGTAGTTGATGCGTTGCGGCGAAAAAAGATGGATCACATTATATAGAACAGGCGTATGGATAAAGAACAGTTGTTGCTGCAATTATTGGAAATCATAGAAAAGCTTTCTGTTACGGTTAAATATGACCGTGGGAACTTTAAAGGCGGACTTGTACGCTATCACGAGGACAATATTTTTTATATTAACCGTAAAGCCGACATCGATACTAAACTACAAACAATTGTCAATGAATTAAAAGAAATGCATATCCCGGAGTCACTTATTTCTCCGGAATTACGACTGGCCTTTCCGGACCTGTTGGACGCACAGCCGGAAACAGAAAAACCGAATTAAAGTCGGGCAAAACAATTCTTCATTTATGTCAATCAGCCAATAGTTTGATTTACTGAAAGGAGTTATCAGTGGACTTTAAGGGCAGAGGTGCGGAACGTATAAAATCAGATATTCTTGCCGCATTTATTTTGTATAACAAGGATGGAACCATTGTAAACCAAGGCATGGCGAAGACAATGGATATCAGTCGTACCGGTGCGGCTATTGAATTTCAGACGCCACTCGAAGAGGGCCTTAAGATTGAATTGACTTTGGGAATGGGAGAGGAGGTTGTTAAACTGAAAGGAACCGTTAAAAACACGGCGGTTATTGACGAGCGAAACTTCCATATAGGCATAGAGTTTGATTTTCTAACCGAAGAAGATATTAACCGGATTGGTATGCTATATCCTTCGATTATAAAATAAAAGTACGGTTTTGCACGATTTTTTTTGAATTTTTTAAACCGTTTATTCCGCTTTTATTAAAAATCTAATTGCGACAAGCCTGGATAGTTTTATATACGGCAAATCTGCTGAATGGATTGCGCCATATTTTTAAAGCGTAAGTAATAAGATTTAGCCTCTCTTTTTTTTCACAAACGACGTAGTTGATTATAAATCAAATTTATTTTTGTTATCCGAATAATTTTAGATTATATTTCCTTCTAATCCTAAGCAAATAACAATACAAAAATACTCATTAAACAGCGCGTTTTACATAAATTGTTTTTTGAGGAAATCGGAAAAGTTGCGATATGAATCACAATTTTAATACACCGTTTGTTTATTTTTATTGGTAAGAGCTTATGGCTTGATTAAAATCCAAAGTAAATATACTAATCACTAAATTAGACCTTAAGGAGGACTGATGAGAAGAATTTTTACTATGTTTATTGTTTTAATGCTTGCGTCGGCTACAGTATTGATGGCCAACGGGAGAAACGGCCGGGAGCTCCGCGTTCCTCAGCTGCAGAAAGTTATGTCAAAAAGAATGATTCAGCCTAAGGCTGAAAAGTTCTGGAATACAACGCCACCGGAAAATCCGGTTCCGCGCGGTCCGAGAGATTTTGTACCTACCATAGACAGAACCACAACCTTTAATTATTATCATATGCGCATAGATTCTTCCCGTAATGGTTATGGTTGGCTGGATGCTTCCATTCGCACCCTCGCCCGCTACAATGATGTGGACACCTGGGGTAGCGGCGTTGTGGAAGACTATATGGTAATGGCTTACCGTCAGTTCCTGGCAAGTGACGAAAACACCGGCGTCATTGGTAGCGCATTTATCAACCTGGAAAACGGACTGGAAAACAGCACGCCTGTTATCTTCGAAAACCTGAATCAGGATTTAAACGGAAGCGCTTCCGGTGGTCGGTATCCTTCAATTGTAGTTACCGATTATCCGATTGTCATCTGGAATCAATATTTAAATTCCGGTGGTACGCTGGCCGATCCGCCCGAATCACATATCTACGAATCACCTAACTACGATGGTTATAATAACCCGGGTTACTATGATGTACCCATTCAGTTTGATGACGGTTATACCGATCCCAACAACGGGAGCGTAGCGCCGACAACAAACCGCCTCTGGCAGCAATCTACTGTAGCTGCACAGCCGAATGTCAGCACCGAAAACTACTATCTGATTTCCATGATGGATACGTGGATGTCTGATGTGGAAAAATCTGTTTACGGTGAAGATCATACTAAAAATTTACTGTATGCAAACACCGACGATCCGTATGACTGGACTACAAAAGTCTGGCACCCGTGGGATCCGCAGGATGTCAACTGGACCATGTTAAACAATGCCGTTGATATGAATAAAAACGGTTTAGCCGCAGTTGTGGGCGCCGGCGAATTAGAATATCATTCTTCCGATTCCGGCTGGTACTATGAAGAGATGAAGATAACCTATATGACGTCCACCGATTTCGGTAATACGTGGAGTAATGTGGATACGGTACATTTTGCCGATTTCTTCCCACTTTATGTATATGCGGCAGATTCGCTGATTCTGTATTGGGAGATATTACCGACCGGCGATACGGTGCTTACTTCTTATGAAGGTCCTACCTTCTCCGGTATGGAAAGTGATATTGATGTCGTAGTCGGTGAAAATGATACTATTTATGTTGGCTTTCAGAAATTATGGGGACGTCCCAGTGAAGACGGAAGCGGCTGGTACCCGAATGGTAATTATACCGGATTTTATGTAGCAATGACCGGTGACCGCGGCAATACCTGGAGTATGTCGCCCATTGCGGCCAATGTTGGTTTTTATCAGGGTGATGACGATCCGCCTAACTCGGAAATGACCATGACTTTCTTTGGCCCTGAGATTGATCTGGGTATTGATGATGCCGGTAATTTATACGCCGGATGGTTGGATCGCCCGCGTTTAAATCCGCAACAGGCGGTGGCCGGACGTTATGTGTCTATAAATGACGGCGGAAGTAAAGACTATGTTACTGATGTTTATGTTTCACGCAGTACCAACAACGGCGGAAGCTGGAGCTGGCCGCTGAATGCAACCGAAACGCCAAGCATTGATGAATATGAATTTAAAATGGCTAAACAGGTTTCGTCGGCAAATAATGGAACCGTATACTTCGGTTATAATATTGCCGCAACGGATCGTCTGCTTGCTTCCGGTGAAAACTCCGGAACAATGCCGGACCTAAACAGAGACGCATATGTGGATATGGTTAATTACATCTGGGTTGGCTACGGAAATGATTTACGCGATGTTTCCGACGTCGACGGTAAAATAGTGCACACGGCAAACTCTTTTGCTCTGGAGCAGAACTATCCGAATCCGTTTAACCCGGAAACGCTGATTGAGTTTACCGCCGCAAAATCAACCCACGCGCTGGTTGATGTATTTAGTTTAACCGGTGAAAAAGTGGCGACTGTTTTTGACGGGCAGGCACGAAGCGGTATCAATAAAGTACGTTTTAACGGCTCTAACTTAGCGGCGGGCGTTTATTTTTATCGTCTGACAATGGCTGGAAAATCAGCTGTACGTAAAATGGTTCTTGTAAAGTAGTAGACGGAACCGGTAGAAATGAAATATTATAAACAAATGGCAGGCCATTAGCGTCTGCCATTTGTTTATTTAAAATCGAATCAGAACAACTCCTTTATTCCATAATAGATAATAATAATGCGGATACAGTTTTTTAAGTTAAAACTTAAAAAGCAAGCGTCTGTAAAGCGACTAATTCAGAAAACCAAAAGGTTGAATTAAATGAAACGATTTATCTATGCATTAATAATCCAACTCTGTCTTTTATCCGTTGCCTTTTCAGGAACGACAGGCAAATTAGCCGGCAGAGTTATTGATGCGGTTACTAAAGAACCCATTGCCGGCGCAAATATTATACTGTAAGGAACCATGAGAGGAGCCTCAACGGATGTGGACGGGGAATATTACATTATTAATATTCCGGCCGGGCGGTATACCGTTACCGTGTCCTATGTAGGCTATCAGGGAATTAAACACCCGAATGTGAATATACTTATCGATCAGACCACCAAACTTAATTTTCAGTTATCTGAAGATATCTCCGAGGCAGAAACGATTGTTGTTACGGCAGAGAGCTTTAAAGTCCAGAAAGACGAAGTAACAAAGAAGATTACAATTCAGAGTGAAGATATTCAGGCCATGCCGGTTCAGGATTTTTCGGAACTTGTTACTGCGCAGGCGGGTATTATTCAGATTGAAAGTAGTGTGCGCGGTATCAGCGGATTCGAGGACCGTGGAATTGAAGAAATTCATGTGCGCGGGGGGCGTTCCGGTGAAATCGGATATACGATTGACGGAATGTATATAACCAATCCCTTTTACGGACATAAATATTCGTGGACCCAGCTAAACGATTTTGCTCTGGAACAGGTCGATATAAAAACCGGCGTCTTTGATGCCGAATACGGCGGCGCCATTTCAAGCATGATTAATATGATTACCCGTGACGGTGGAGATAAACTTGAGGGAAACCTCCGTATTAGAACTTCCAATCCGGGACGATTGTTTAACCCGGCTACTTTTTTCAGTAAAGATAAAAGCGCGCCGTTTGATATCGGTTTAAGGCAAGATTATTTGCGCGATAACCGTTTGATTTCCGGTGGTTTTGGCGGTCCGGTTCCGTTTACCAACAATAAATTAAAGTTTATTGTTACCGGCCATAAACAGCGTTCTTCCTACGGAGTATGGGAATTTGATAATAAAACTTTTAATACGGCCGATCCCTATAATTTGGATAATGAATTTGTAAATCAGCTTGATACCATTGCCGGCTGGCGGGCCATGGGTTTTCGTACCGGCTGGGATCTCTATTCAAAATTAAGCTGGCGTATTAATAACTCTATGAAGCTGGATTTTTCCGCTTGGAACCTGGAAACCGTATTCCGGACGATGAACCTTGCCAATTTCGGCTATTTGTATTACGAAGAAGGCCGCAATATAGATACGCAGACATCTGACAGGCAAGCGTTGATGTTTAACCACCAAATTTCCAAAAGTGTTTTCTATGATTTGCGCTTCTCCCGGTTTTATCAAAAAATGTTTATCGGTGTGACGGATAATGGAAAAGAAGATGGACGGTATTTAGATCCGGATGAATATGTGGCTCCGGAAACGGATATCGACCATTTTGACACGAATCCTTTTTGGTATGAGTTTATTGTATCCGGACATGATCGCTATTATCATCAAAACTATGCCGAAACATACGAAGGCTTTGCCAATATTCTGGCACAGGCAACCAAACATCATCAGCTTAAAATGGGCGCCTCTTACCGCCGGCATACCATTATGATCGATGAAATTCAGCTCCCCTGGCTTTTAACCCCCTATAAAGAAAAATATAAAAAACATCCCGAAGAGGCGGCAGCTTATATTCAGGATCTGATTGAATACGATTATATGACGATTCATCTTGGATTGCGGTTGGATATGTTTAATTCCAATCATGAATATTGGGACGATCCCTATGCGGTTGATAAAAAGTTAGTTAAATCGCAATGGAAATATCATCTGAGCCCGCGTCTGGGTTTTTCGCATGTTATTACGGATAATGCAACCTTTACATTTGGGTACGGAAAATTTACACAGCTACCCACCTATCGTAACCAGTATATCAATGCGGAACGTGATATTAAAACCTACTCGCCGATTGTCGGAAATTCCGGCTTAAGCATGGAAGATATGACCGCGTACGAATTTGGCGTGAACATGGGCGTTGATGATCATACTATCGTTCAGGTAATAGGCTGGTCAAAAGAATACTCTAACTTAACCTCAACGGAACGGATACCACAATTTCCGTATTCCTATACAACCTTCTTAAATACCGATTACGCAACGGCCCGCGGCATGGATATTGTTGTCCGTCGGCAGGTGCCGGGAAAATATTCGGCTATTTTGCAGTATACGTATTCACGCGCAACTGCTAACCGTCCCGATCCCTGGGAAGGATATCGTTCTACTCAAACAACGCGTACGATGCCAAAACGTGAAATCCTGATGGGCTATGATCGGTCTCATGACATTAGTTTAATACTTTCTTATCAGATAAATAAGAGTGAAGGGCCTGCTCTGTTTGGATTCCATCCGTTTGAACGCACACGGCTTAACATAATGTCGATGGCGCTTAGCGGCTGGCCTTATACCCCTGTGCTGGGTACGGTTGCGGGAGAGACAAATTCCGAGCGGGGGCCTTGGAATTTTACGACCAATTTTAACTTACGCCGCTATTTTAATGTATACGGCGTAGATATGATTTTTGGAGTTATGGTTCAAAATGTGTTTGACCGTAAAAACGAAATTGATATATGGCCTTCCACAGGAACCGCTTCGGATCCCGGGCTCCGTTTAAACCGTTTGGTTGAAATGGGTATCTACTCCAAAACAATGTTTGATCGGCCCTTTATGTATGGCCGCAGAAGACAAATTGATTTTTCATTGGAAATTGCGTTTTAAAGAAAGGTACGTATAGTGACACGTTTTATAAAAATACTTGCCATATTGCTGTTTGGTACATGGATGCTTCTTTTTGCCGAACATCCGATAAAAAAACAGAGCGGAACAGCGCTTTTAAAAGCACCGGATGATCCGCTTATCAGCAGAGCCAGGGCCTACCTGGATAAAGGAAAACTTAAGATTGCCGTTCAGAACTACGGCCGTTTTGTAGATTGGGATGTATTCCCGGCTGCCGCCTGGGGTAATTTTACCTATATCCCGGATGTCTCGCTAATGGTGGGCATTCCCGGAAAGGATAAAAACGGAAATCCCTACCCCTGGGCTGTTGGAAAAAAAGAGATGTATATCATACAGGATAATGATTTTAAAACGTTTGGTTCCGATACCACCTATTGGGGGCCAACCGTTTCGGAATCGTGGATGGATCGTACACCGAATTCCAATCGTGTGGACTGGGAATCGAAAGCGGAATCCCAGATTTACCTGCACAATCCTCTGATTACGGCAGGTAAATACTTTGGAGAACAGGGCTTATATACTTATCCCGAAGATCAATATCCGCTGATTGCCACCAGTGATATTCCCGAGACATGGCCTGTCCGAGTAAATGCGCTGGGCGAAGAAGAACCGTTCTGGCCAGGGCCGTTTGCATCGGATCCGTCAGATACGTCGGATACGCCGAAAGAACTTAAAGGTGTTTTTGTATCCGATCAGGATATCTATTTTGAATTTGACGATCGCTTTGCCACCCGCGATATTGATACGACCCAGGGCTATCCCATCGGCATTCGCGCTACCGTTTCCGCTTATTCATATAGCGCCAGTATTTCCGAAGATATTGTCTTTTTTAAGATGTATCTGCATAACGATTCGCAGTGGGATTACGAAGGCGTCTATGGCGGTTTCTATTTTGATGGTGACTCCTATAATACCGATTTAAACGGTATTCGCTGGCGTCAGACCAACGAAGATGATATGATGGGTTATAATACCGATCAGGATTTTGGATATATTTACGATCTGCTGGGCGGCTCGGAATATCCCGAAACAAACGGAGAACCATTAGCCTATGCGGCTGTTAAATTACTGGAAACACCTAAAGCAACCGAACCGGTTGATTTGGATGATGATGGTTTTGATGATATTCAGATTGGCGATCCCCTGGGTTTAACCGGCTGGCACTGGTTTAGCTGGTATGTGCGTCCGGGCGCTAAAGACGGCGGCGTAAATGGGCCTTTCTCCGGCGATGGACAAACGCCCTACCAGGCAAATAAAGAAGAAATTCAATATAAAATAATGGCCGGCGATACAATGGGCATTACCGCCAGCGATCAGGAAAACTATTTCCATCCCCGGAAATATAAAGTTGGCGAAGCCATTGTCTCCGGTGAAACAAATCCGCGTTTTGATTCCATCGAGGGGTTGTTGCTTGATTATCCGCAGGGTTTGGATTGTGTATTTATTATGTCCTCCGGGCCTTTTAGCATAGCCTCCGGTGATTCTGTCCCTTTCTCGTTCGCCGTTATTATGGGGCAAGATACGGCCGATTTGCGTATCAATGCGGATGTGGCTCAACTTATGTATGACAATAATTACCAGGGCGCCCGCGCTCCGGTGGCTCCGGTTGTTACGGCCAAAGAGAGTGATCGCGAAATAACCTTATATTGGAATTCAGAATCTACCGAGGATGAAGACATTATTACCGGTTATCAGGATTTTGAAGGTTATCGTATCTATAAGAGCACCGATAACGGAAAAACCTGGGGTAAAAGACAATTTGATCCGCAGTCCGGCACGGAATATTGGGAGCCGATAGCACAATACGACCTGGATAATGAGATAAGTGGGTATGAACCGCTTCCGCCCAGACGTTATCTTGGCTCTAATACAGGTTTGTCTTTTAAATTTACGGGTACCGATGTGGAAAACGGCGTTTAATATCTTTACGCGGTCTGTGCTTACGACCGTGGTTTTATCCCTGGAAATCCGCTCTATGATCCGGATGATAAAGCGACTGAGTTAGGACTGACCTTCGAAATTCCATCACTCGAAAACCTGCTTTCTAACAGCTCATATCTGGACCATATTGTAAAAGTAATCCCGCATCGGGGCGCCAGTAATACGGTTTTAGAAAACTTAAAAGTCGAAAAACTACCGGGAACTATCGGAACCGGCGTCTTTAATGTAGAAGTTGTTTCTCCGCCGCTGGTTACGGGCGATACCTATGAGATCCATTTCGATTCCGAATACATGGATGTAGATAGCACACAGCTTGTTCCCGGTTCTCAGACATATTCCATTATCAATACCGTTTCCGGAGATACGCTGGTTAAAGACAGCAAACAGTATTCAACGGATGAAAAACAGGTAGCGCCTCCTATTTATGACGGTATCAGTTGGATGATTAAAACCAGCCGGGATATTTCCGTTAATTTGGATGATGTATACTGGAAAGAGGGTTCCGTTGGTACCTATCGCTTTAGCTCATTGAAATTTAATTCAAATACAGTAAAGACACGCAGCGATTACGAAATTCGATTTTTTAACGAACCGGTTGATTCTGTTTTTAGAAGAAATCCTGGCGGCAGGCTATTGCACTTGGTTCCATTTCAGGTATGGAATACGATAACCCATCACAAGGGTACGCTTGTTTCATTGCGCGGGGACGAATGGAATCAGCAATATACCTATCAGGTATACGAAGATACACTTCCGGATATCGCCGGCAACGAAATTAAGACTCTTGTGTTTAAATGGGAATGGATTGAACCGGGAACCGTGGATCCGAATACCGGGGAAACGCTACCCGCGGATACTCGCCCGCAAGAGGGAGATGTTATGGTTATTCCGGTACGTAAACCGTTTGAGCATGGCGATGTTTTTCGTGTTCAGTCCGATGATGTGTTTAAAGTGGAAGCCGTAAAAGATACAACACTTGATAATGTTAAGGTGGTTCCCAATCCCTATATTGTACATGCTTCCTGGGAGAAGGATGACTTTGTCAGGAAATTACAGTTTACAAATTTACCGGATAAGTGCTGGATTCACATTTTTACCGTTGTTGGTGAGCGTGTGATAAAAATCCGTCACGAAAGTTCCAGTGATGGTAGTGAGGACTGGAATTTACTTACATCCAACCGGCAGGATGCTGCCCCCGGATTGTACGTTTATGTGGTGGAAGCCGATAATGGTAAAAAGATTACCGGCAAATTTGTACTTATCAAATAGGAGTGGACATGAAATTTAAATTGACATTGACTGCATTTCTCGTTTTGAATGTTTCGTTGTTTGCTCAGGGCGAGTTATCAAAAGTCGCAACGGGTACGGCCCAGTTTCTTAAAATTGGGATTGGCTCCCGTGGCATAGCGCTTGGTGATGCTTACACGGCATTGGCGGACGGCGTACATTCCATGTATTGGAATCCGGCCGGCATTCAAAAAATAGGACATACGGCAGTTGCCGTTTCTCAGTTGGATTTATATGCGGTAATTAAGCATAGTTTTATCGGAGCGGTTGCGCCGATTGATGAAAACACGACCATTGGGGCTTCGTTGCTGTATCTTTCGTCCGGTGATATTGAACGAACGACAATTGCAGAACCGGAAGGGACCGGGTCGTATTTTTCTACCTCGCACATGGCCTGGGGATTAACCGTCTCACGCAGAGTTACGGAACGTTTTAGTTTAGGTGTTACCATAAAATATATATCCGAACGGTTAGATATGGCGGAAGCTTCTACCGCTGCTTTTGATATCGGTTCTCAGTTTGACACCGGTATTTATGGCCTGAAGATAGGAATGGTTCTGGCAAATTTTGGCGGTAAAATGAAATTTGACGGAGCAAATTTAAACTACGAACAGGATAACGAACTAACCGGAATTTCTTACCCGACCGGCGCCCGTTTAAGAACGGAGGAATGGCCGATTCCGCTTTTGTTCCGCCTGGGGATAGCATTGGATGTTATGGGAAAAGACTCGGAAATATTTAGCAGTGAAAGAAACAGAATTACACTGACTATGGAGGGGAATGACCCGGTAGACAATGTGCTGCATTACAATTTTGGCGCCGAATACGAATGGAATAGTATCTTTGCGATTCGTGCGGGGTACAAAGAAAATTACGACGAAGCAGGATTTACCGCAGGCGTAGGGTTGGATTTTACCAAAATAGGCATTGGCGCCCGTTTGGATTATGCCTATAACGATGTTGGTTTATTAGGCAAGATACATAATTACAGCCTTGAGTTTTCTTTTTAAAAAGCAGATTTAAAAAACTGCAAAACAATATTGTATAACACCAAAAAGGGCTATATGCCCTTTTTGGTGTTATACTGAATTTTGTTAAATAGGGCACAATTAATAATTAGAGCCATTCGTATATTTTTTTATTTTACTAACGAAGGAAGAAGAACATGAAGTTTAAACTGTTACTACTTGGTCTGCTGATTATCGGGCAATCAGTATTTGCAAAGGATATTTATCATAAAAATATTGCTTTGTTTTGTTTGAACAAAGAGATGCCCCAGCTGGAAGTAAAAAATAATAATGGGCATCCGGAAACCCAATTTGCATGGCTAAACGAAATGATTGCTAAGTATAATATTTCCGAGATTAGCCGCTGGATAACCTCTGCCGACGAACGCGATGTGGACGGCGATGTTAAATTAATGAATATCTACCGCGCTGTTTTTGCAGAAGACAGAGATATTCCGGAACTGGATGGTATCATCGATGAATTCCGGGCGGTCGATGATGTATATGGCGCCTATAAAGAGGGTATTTATCGTGTTGAAAGCACACCTTATACACCCAATGACCCGCGTTATGACGAACAATGGTATGTAACAAAAATTATGGCCGATTATGCCTGGGGGCTGTTTAGCGGAACTCCAGGCGACCCGGATATTCTGGTTGGTGTAGTGGATACCGGCGTGGATACCGAACATCCTGAATTTGACGGTGTGCTTTATGTAAATCCCGGGGAAGACATAAATCATGATGGCGTATATACCAGTGCCGATAACAACGGCGTGGACGATGATCTCAACGGTTATGTGGATGATGTGGTCGGTTGGGATTTTGCCGATAATGATAACAATATCCGGCCGCCCGATGTGGGAACCACCCATGAATTAAGCCACGGCACGCATGTGTCCGGCGCTATCAGCGCTTTGCCGGATAATAATGAAGGTATTGCCGGTGTCTCTTTTAGAAGTAAAATTATTGCCACGAAACATTCACAGGATGGCGATTACACTCAACCGGCTCTTTACTCTACGTATGATGGTATTACCTATGTTTCCAAAATGGGTGCAAAAATAATTAACTGTTCCTATGGGTCATCCGGTTCAAATCCCTTCGAACAAAATGCGATTAACAATGCCGTAAATAATTACGGTTGTATTGTTGTTTGTGCCGCAGGAAATGATGGAACTGACAACGATGTCTCTCCGCATTATCCAAGTGATTATAGTAATACCATTGCCGTTGCGGCCACTACTTCCGGGGACGTAAAATCAAGTTTTTCCAACTATGGAAGCGTAATTGATATAAGTTCGCCCGGCTCTGCAATTTTAAGCACCATTCATTGGAATGCCGGAGGGTATGAAACTTGGGACGGGACATCAATGGCCAGCCCGATAGCGGCCGCCTCTTATGCCTTGCTTTGGGCATATTATCCAACCTGGAGCAGAACCGATATTATCGATCGTATTGCGGCGTCTGCAGACTATATTGATGATTTGAACCCTGACTATGCGGGTCAATTAGGCGCCGGAAGGGTAAATCCTTATAATGCCATCGCCCAATCGATTTTTCCAAACCTCCATTTAGACAGTTATAATTACACACTGATTTCGGATCCCAATGGAGACGGGCAGCTGAATCCGGGAGAAAATGCAAGCCTGCATATTACGCTTATGAACGACGCCGGTTGGCAGGATGCAACCGGAACCAATGTTGTGCTTTCTTCTACCTCTTCCTATATCTCATTTCCGGACGGCAATGCAGCAATGGGCACAATTACTGCCGGGTCGACCAAAGAAAATACCAGTGATGCGCTGGAATTTTTAATTGATGCGGACGCACCGCTTACTCCCATAACAATTACACTTACCATTACAGCTAATCAATCCGGTTCGGATCCGTACGAAACGACCGAAACACTTGAGGTTACTCCAACCTTAAACCAAATCGGTTTCCCGACATTGAGCACGAATATCATTAACCCGGTTGCGGTGGACAGTCTTTATGCCTCTTTATCTGACCAGATAGCCGTCATCGACCAAAGCGACAGCTTATATTTAGTAAATAACGATGGCTCACTTGTTTCCGGTTTCCCTGTTTATGTAGGCTTTGTAAAAGGCGCGCCGGTCGTTGCGGATGTTGATAATGACGGACAAAAAGAAATTATTGTTGTTGAACGCGGCGGAGAGCTGCGCATTGTAGAACGGGATGGAACTATTTCGTTGTTACATGATGTTGGTCAGACTACCGACGGCGATATTGCCGTTGCCAACATGGACAGCGATCCGGAACTGGAAATTGTTTTTGGTACAAGCTCCCGTGATTTACATGCGATTAATATAGACGGGACGGAAGTTTCTGGTTTCTGGTTTGATGTAGCGGGCCGTATTACAAAAGGAGTTGCTTTGGCAGATTATACCGAAGACGGAATTCCGGAACTGGTATACGGACTGTCCAATGATGAGTTACATGCTCAGAAAACTGATGAAACGGAATTACCCGGCTTCCCGATTGATTTGCTTGACCGTCTGGATGTTTCCCCGGTTGTCGTGCATATTACAGATAATGCAAGTTCGCAAAATGATTATTTTATCTTTGCCGCCACCGGAGCGGATACGCTCTTCCGAATTAATATGGATGGTGGTGTCATTGAATCAAAATATTATTACGGTTCGACAATGAATTCAGCGCCGGCAGTGGCAGATATAAATAAGGATGGCCAGTTGGAAGTGGTCTTTGGTACCGACGACGGAAATCTGCATGCTGTTAAATTTGACGGTACTTCACTATCAAATTTTCCCATTCAGTTAAACGGCTCCATTATTTCCTCTCCTGTTTTTGCCGATTTTGACAATGACGGAACCATCGAAATTGTAATTGGAACGGAATTGGGACATATGTATGTTTTGCATAGCGATGGTTCAAACTATCGTAATTTCCCGGCTGACTTTGACACCCACCAGGATGGCTCGCCGGCCATTGCTGATATAGATAATGACGGTGATCTGGAAATTATTGTTGGCACAGGCACAGGTTTAAATGCCATTGATGTTCAGGGCACAAAATATGAAGATGGATTATGGCAGACCTACCTGTCCAATAATCAGCGTACAGGTACCTATCATTATATTCAGGGTGCAAGTGCCATTCAGGATAAACCTTCTGTTCTTACAGAATTTTCGTTACATCAAAATTATCCAAATCCGTTTAATCCCAGTACGGTAATAAGCTATCAATTACCTTCGTCCGGGTTGGTTAACGTATCTGTTTATAATGTTCTGGGGCAGGAAGTTAGTACACTGCTTAACGAAGAACAAAATGCCGGAATGCATACGGTTACCTTTAATGCTGCCGGTTTTGCCAGCGGAATATATATCTATAAGCTGCAATATCGCTTAGAATCGGGTACGGTAAAAGCATTACAACGTAAGATGCTTCTTATGCGTTAGCCCGGTAAGATACCTTTTAAAAGCCTTTTGGGGCGGATAAAACCGCCTTAAAAGGCTTTTTTTATATTAAAAGTATATAATTATCTTGCGCTAAATCAATATTTATACGATATTACAAGCCGTTATAGAAGAAAATAACCTAACCGGGGAATTTCAACGGCCTGATCTTACCCCGCTTTTTTAATAAAATTCAGCAGGATGCACTTATTAAAGGTGTCTGCCGTGCAGTTTACCGTACATAAACCTTGACAATAGAGGTGCTTATATTATATATTTTCGCTTGTGATGAAGCGCACAGATTAACCCGATTTAAAATATCAGGAGGTGGTGTATGACATAATAGGAGTGTGTACTATATTTTTTTTACTGAACTGTTAAATTAATGGAGGTTAAGGGATGTTCAAAAAAGTGCTTTTATTACTTTTGACCTTAGCTATGCCGATTTTTCTTTTTGCTCAGTCGACGGGTAAAATAATGGGTGTAGTTAAAGACAAAGATACCGGCGAGCCATTGCCTGGTGTTAATGTTATAATTCAAGATACTTACTTTGGTGCTACTACAGACATCGATGGGTATTATGTAATCCTCAATGTTCCTGTAGGTGCTTTTAGTGTTGAAGCCAGTTATGTTGGTTACACGAAAGCCATCTATAAGAATATCCGCGTTTCTGCGGGGCAAACCACAGAACAAAATTTCGAGTTACAATCAACCACTTTGGAACTGGGTGAGGCTGTTGTAGTTACCGCAGAGCGGCCGCTTGTTGAAAAACATGTTACCCAGAGTGTTGCCAAGGTAAACTCCGAACAATTAGATGAGCTTCCGGTTCGCGGTATTACTGCCGTTCTGGCGTTGCAGCCCAGTGTTGTTGTTCAGGATGGCGCGCTGCATATCCGTGGCGGTCGTTCTGATGAAGTTGGTTATTATCTGGATGGCGCATCAACGGTGGATCCTGTTTCGAATACAAATGCAGTTTACGTTATTCATGATGCTGTAGAAGAAATTCAGGTTCTGGCCGGCGGATATACGGCCGAATTCGGTGGCGCTAATTCTGGTATCGTCCGTTCGGAATTACGTTCCGGTACCCGTGACTATCGTCTTTCTCTTGATTTTCAGACTGACAAATTTGTTGGTATTGGTGAAGAATTTCTTGGTACACAATCCTGGAATGATCATATTTTAATCGGAACGTTTAGCGGCCCCTTAGGCACAGACAAAATAAGACTTTTTGCCGCAGTTGAAAACAATTTTGAAGGTGATTTTCAAAAACGTTTCACAAAAAGTTTCCGTTTCAACGAAAGTAATTTACAAAATCCGCTGATTGATGATCAGCGCGGTAGTAAAACATTTGGCGATACAATTCCTGAATTGTATTATCCAAACTATACACCGGATAATCAGCGTAACCGCTGGACGGTTAACAGTACTTTGCTGTTTGATTATAATCCAATTCAGGTTCGCATAAGCGCTTTGTATAACCAGCGTACATATACAAATGACGGGCTTCCTGTGTTGCATATCCTGAATGACAGAAATCAATACACAGACGCTCGTAACTTACTGCTTAGCGCAAAACTGACGCATATTCTAAATCCGACTTCTTTTTATAATTTAAAAGTAAGTTATTTTGATGATTATGCCGAACGTAAAGATGATTATTTTGGCAGTGACTGGCGTTCCTGGTCGGATAGTGCCAAAGTATACGAACATACTAATGGCGATGTCGTTTTTCGCGATGCGGCGCACGGAAATTATTCCTACCTGCTTAATGGATTTTCCTTTAGCCAGGATGGTACATTAAAGAGCGGCTGGTATAATAAAAACTCACAGAACTATATTTCCGGTTCTATGAACTATGTAAGCCAGATTAATCGTCATAATGAAATTAAAGCCGGCTTTGACGCCCGCTATTATACGGTGCGCAATTTCTCTATTTATACACCGACGGCTTTAGACAGAACACAGTTTTATGGTAGTGAAGAAGCTGTGCCTGTTGCTGCCTGGGCCGAAGCGCTTGGTTCACGGAACTATGGCTATGACCGTTTTGGCAATGAGACCGATAAGGGTCAGGATGCCGCGCGTACGCCGTTATTTGCTTCCTTTTATATTCAGGATAAAATCGAATTTGACAACCTGATTATCAATGCCGGTCTGCGGTACGATTATTTTGATACCGATGATAAAACACTCATCCATCCCGATGATCCGGCAGTAAACGAAGCAGAAGCCTTGATTAAAGATGAGGCCTGGAGAGATCTGGATCCGTTCCAGTATATTAGCCCTCGTTTGGGAATGTCTTTCCCCATTAGTGAAAAAACGGTATTCTATACTCAGTATGGCCGTTTTGTTCAAACACCGAAACTAAGCCATATCTACCGTAGTTATAACGAACTTGGTACTCAGATTGTAACCGCAGGTAACTACTATACTGCGCCGATTGCATACGGTTTAGAGCCGATTGAGACCACTTCCTATGAAATTGGTTTCCGTCAGCAAGTGGGCGAAGTGGCCTCGTTTGATATTACAGGTTTCTATAAAAACCTGAAAGGTCAGATTGGTTCGGACAGGGTTACAGCAGCGCCTAACTCATCAATCCAGACCTATGACCGTTTGGCAAATGGCGATTTTGCGACTACAAAAGGTCTTGAGTTTAAGATGATTATGCGTCGGTTTAACCGCCTTCAGGCACAGTTAAATTATACGTACACCATCGCCGAAGGAACCGGCTCCGGTGAAAATTCATACCATGCCGCTTCTTATCGTAATACGGCAAAACCCACGATTACATCTCCGCTTGATTATAACCAGAAACACCGTGGTTCTATAAATCTGGATTATCGTTTTGGTGAAAATGACGGTGGCCCGATTTTCTCAGGATTTGGCGCTAACTTGTTATACACATTCTCAAGTGGGCATCCGTTTACCTTGGTGGATTTCTCTTTAGGTCAGGTAAATGGGTATGATGCCGGCGTTAATTATATGAGTGATACGCGTTCCCGTGAAGCTTTGGAGCCTATTAACAGCTCGTCAACTCCATGGACTTCTAATATTGATCTCCGTCTCGATAAATCCTTTAAGGTGTTAGATAATCTTAAAGCCCAGGTATATGTGCGCGTTACCAATCTGTTAAATACGAAAAACATCATCAACGTATTTCAGGCCACAGGCAGCGCTCAGGATGATGGTTTTATCAATGATCCTACCAAAGCTGAGAGTTTTATCAATACCTATGGCGGCCAGGATTATATAGATATGTATAAGGCTATTAATCTTGAAAATGGCCAGGCATATTGGAGTGCAACCGGAATGCAGTTATACGGTAATCCACGTCAGGTTATGGTTGGCATGAAGTTAATTTACTAATTAAATGTTCATGTGATAGATTTTTAGGAGTATATATATGGTAACCAAAAATAAAAAAATCCCCTTCCTCTTAATGATAGGGATTTTAATATTGGCGTTTGCGTCCGGCCTTATGGCAAGACAAAATCCTGCTGCTGTATCAGATCAGGCTTTTGCAAAAGCGGCCGCAGATAAATATTCAAGAACATTATTCAATATTTCGAACTGGGCATATTGGTTGTATTATGACGGTATGTCTGCACAAACTCCTAACGGAGATTCCGGCGGTATCTATCCGCGGGGAACAACCGGCGTCATTTTTACAGACGGTATCGTTTGGGGTGGTTATGTACAGGATGGAGACGCTTCAAAACCCTCCCTTCGTGTTGGCGGCCAGACCTATAATATCGGTACAACGCCGGGTTGGATTGAAACAGCAGGCGACGGTGTAAATCCTCCTGTTGCTATTTCTGCGGATGACCCGAGAGCGCGTATCTATAGAATCCGCCAGGATTACACCTCTTTGGTTTCCCTTGATAAAGATGGTAATAAGGTATATTCGGCAGCGCTTAAACAAGATGCCGCCGATGTAAACTTTAAAAGCAGTGAAGCCGTAACTCCGGAAGATATGGACGCTGTTATGGCCCAGTATGAAACCGACTGGAAAGAATGGCCGGTTGATTTAGGCGCTCCTTACTATGATGAAAATGGTAACGGCGTTTATGATCCGGTTCTGGTTGACGGTATTCCTCAAATTGGTGTTTGGGATGCAACGACCAGTTCGTATAGCGAATATTACGATCGTCCGGGAACTGCCGGCGCCGATCAGGTTATTTGGTTTGTCGTAAATGACTTAACGGAAGCCAGAACACTTAAACTGTATGGTTCCCCTCCTATGGGTATGGAATTACAGGTTACGGTTTGGGGATACAACCAGCCGAATTCCACTTTGGGACAAATGCTGTTTAAAAAATTCAAGTTCATCAATAAATCAGGATATGACATTGATTCTATGTTTGTAGCACAATGGTCTGACCCCGATTTAGGAAATTATGCAGATGACCTTGCCGGTTGTGATATTGACCTGAGTTTAGGTTTTGCCTATAACGGTTTCCGTACCGATTCTCAGTTTGACCCGTTTGGTTTACCACCCGCAGCCGTTGGATATGACTTTTTCCAGGGCCCAATGGTGGACGGCGTTGCCGGCCAGGATTTAAACCACAATGGCGTGGATGATGCTGATGATTATGCTGTATTCGGTTTGGAAAGACAAGGCCCGGGTAAGATCAATCTTCCCATGACCAGTTTCTTGTATTTTGCCGCCGGTAGCCCTATTTCCGATCCGGATTTAGGAGAATATGAATCTACCAAAGAGTGGTACAATATGCTCAACGGTTTTACGCCGACTCCGGACTTAGATAATCCGACTCCGTATACCGTTCAAAATGTTAAAAACGGAACGCCTACGTTATATCCCTTGTCCGGTGATCCTTTCCTCGGAACGGGAGATGTGGACGGACAGAGCACAAATCTGCCTCCTGGTGATCGCCGTATCGGTTTGGCGTCTGGTCCATTTAATATGGCGCCCGGTGACGAACAGGAACTGGTTGTTGCCGTTGTAGGCGGTATTATTAATCAAACTGGCGGCGACAACAGAAATGCTGTTGCTCAGTTAAAACTGAACGATGCTTATGCGCAGTTCTTATACGATAAACTGTTTGCCGGTGTACCGAGTCCTCCTAAGGCGCCTCAGGTAACCGCTAACGAATTTGACGGAAATGTAACTTTCGACTGGGGTTCTGATGCGGCCGCAGTTGCCGAAACAGAACGCGACGATCCTGTTTTAGGGTTTAATTTCCAGGGTTACAATGTGTATCAGTTACCGTCGGAAACAGCAAGTAAAGACCAGGCCAAATTAGTGGCAACTTATGACATTGTGGACCGCGTTGGTATTATCCGCGCGAAACAATTTTTGCCTTCCTTTGGCGATGTTGTGACGGTTCCGGTTCAATATGGTACCGATTCCGGCATTAAGAGATATCTGAATATTGATCATGATTATATCAATGATCTGCCTCTTTATAACGGACAAACCTATTACTTTGCAGTAACGGCTTATAACTATAATTCGGACCCGAATGTACCCGAGCAGTCGCTGGAATCGGCCTTAACGCCGATTGCCGTAATTCCTCAGCCGAAAACGCCCGGTTATTCCGATGGTTCTGCCACAGATGAGCAGATTGCAAATGCACATTCGGCAGGCGTTTCGGAACAAGCCACACTGAAGATTAATGTGGTTGACCCGGCAAAAATTACCGGCGATGATTACAAATTGTTTTATGAATACTGGCACTATTATATGGATGTTGACGGAAAATGGAAACGCACTGCCTATCCGGATTCTGTTGCACCCGTTGCAAAAGCCGGTGATGTTTCGCCGAGTTCGTTTAGTGCCATTGCCTATACGAGTCCTACTCCGGGAACAAGGGACTTAAAATTTATCCTTGATTTAGTTTCCCCGGATTATGATTATTCGGACGGTGTTTCATTTACTTTTCCGCCCGAAGTGACCATTAACAGCGCCGAAACCGTTGTCGGTAACGGGGACGGTAATCCGCATGATGCGATTATTGACGAAGCGACCAATACGGTTACCTGGGGTTCGCCCGATACAACCGGTTTTGGCCCCTTCTCCGGTGGCGAAGTATTTACCATTAATGTGAATACGCCGACCCTTCCCTTAGACGTTGATTATATTATCTTTGACGATGGCTGGGGATTTTACTTCCTCGCTAACTATGGCCTGCCTCCCGGCGTTGTAATATTCGGTACGGGTACGGTAACCATTTCCGAAGAAGCTTATGCTTTTAAAACGGTTCCCACATGGAATCTGGAAGATGTAACCACCGGTGAAATAAAACTGGCCGGTCAGGAACATATGTATACTTCCGCTGACGCCATGAGCGCACCGATTGTGGATGGTTTCCAGATTATCGTAGGCGGTAGCTATGATGCGCCTATGGATTTTTCAAGCGCAATAGTTACTCGTCTTGACGGCACAACAGAAGAAGTTGGTGATTTTGGTCATGCTGGTTCCGGCATTGGCAGCTATGGCTTTTATGGCTGGGCCGCCTCTGCACGTTCCATCGATGCAGAAGGCCATGGTACAACCGATCTGAATACACTGATTAAGGACTATGAAATTCGCTGGACAGGTGAATTTGATACCACCGATGTTGGTGGCGTCACTATCATTACGGTGAAAGACGGCACGGGATCAATGGCGTATTTAAGCGGCGCCCGCGGTTACAGCTTAGCGGATCATCCGTTTAATCCCAATCCGGGAACGGACGCTCCGTTTATGGTGCGTGTTCCGTTTGAGGTATGGAATGTAGATGATAATGTTCAGATAAATATTAATATCTACGATCGTAAAGGTGACCCGACGACAGGTGAATTCCAGGCATGGAATCCGCATGACAGGATGTACACCAACTTCATCAATACGCCTTATAGTGATGATTTAGCTACGGTTTCCGGCGCGCTGGATGAGCAGACCTGGAACCTGGTATGGTGGGATTCTGAATTAGCAAAGGGAGAGAAAGTTTATATTAAATACGCCAATCCGATTATTATCGGATCGGATGAATTTTCATTCTCAACCGCTGGTTTAGGTGAATCCTTCAGCGAAGACAGAGTGGCTGAAGATGTTGGTAATGTGGGTGTATTCCCGAATCCGTATTATGCATACAACCCGGCAGAACCCAATCGTTTCACCAGGTATGTTACGTTTAATCACTTAACACCTACAGCAACCATAAGAATCTTTGATTTAGCGGGAGCACTGGTGCGTAAATTAGATAAAGACGACCCGAGTCAGTTCCTGCGCTGGGATTTACGCAACGAATCTGATATCCCTGTCGCAAGCGGCATTTATATTGCGCATATCGACATGCCCGAAGCGGGTAAGACCAAAATACTTAAGGTCTTCATCGTTCAGGCACAAGAAATGCTTAAGTTTTATTAATGGCCAATTGTGAATCAAGTATAAGTAAAGGGAGACCTATAATGATAAAGAAAAAAACACTTAGCGGATTTGTACTCTTCGCTATAATATTAATGATGACGTACACTGCGGGCATCGCCGGTGATACAGACCGGATTGGTACTGCAGCGGGTGTTCAGGTTCTGGTTCCAACCGGGGCCAGAGATATATCCACCGCAGGTTCGAATATGGCTTTTACCAGCGGTATCCATGCCATTCATTGGAATCCGGCTGGATTATCCAGAATGCAGAATTCAGCCGCAGGACAGTTCTCTACGATGACTATTTTTAATGACATCAAGGTTAATTATCTTGCAGTAGGCGCTAAAATGGGCGGTCTCGGTGATTTTGCGTTTAGCATTAAAGCATTTGATTTTGGTGATATACCTATTACAACGCGGGAAGATATGGACGGCCTTAGCGGCTCTACTTTCTCTCCCACATTTGTAACAACAACCTTAACCTATGCTAACAGCCTGACCAACGCGATTCGTGTGGGAGTGAATGCAAAGTTTGTCTATGAAAGTATTCCTTCTGCATCGGCAAGCGCTGTTGCTTTTGATATCGGCCTTCAATACGATGGTTTGGCCGGCATTGAAGCGCTGTCTTTTGGCGTGGCAGTGAAAAACATCGGTAGCGGTTTAAATTATACCGGTTCCGGTTTAACCAGCGAAGTTCTTGATGCCTCCGGACGTTCGGATTTTCTGAGCCGTGAAGCTTCAACGAATGACCTGCCGGCTTCTTTTGACATCGGTGTTGGTTATAAACTGGCAATTGATGAAAAAAGCAACATGCTTCTGTCTTCGGCATTTGTCAATAATAACTTTGGCTATGACGAGCTCAGGTTAGGTGCGGAATATAGTTTTAATAACTTTATATTCCTGCGCGGTGGTTACAATTATGGTGTTGAGCAACCAGCAGACGATCAGCTGTATACTTTTTCTCTGGGTGCAGGCATTAACTACAATCTCGGTGGCGTCAATCTGGCTATCGATTATGCGTACCGCGACTCACAGTTTTTTGATGCAAACAACATGTTTGGATTAACACTTGGTTTCTAAACAATAAAAATCAAGGTGAGTATAAAAGCCGCTCCGTTTTCGGGGCGGCTTTTTTTGTTTAAATATAATTTGTCTAAGAAGAGAGCAAAATAACCAAGTTCTAATAGTTCTTTCAGGGTAAAAATAAACGGCCGACGAGTCAATTGGACGTATTAAAAAAATATTTAGGCCCCTGTGAGTAGGTGTAAATACAAAAAATCCACTGATTCAACGCGTAAAAACCGGCATAAAAAGAATACTTTAAAAAGAGGGGCGATTTTTTCGTAGGCTTATAATTATGTTTTGCTGATTCTATCCTTTTCTTAAAATAAAAACACAATTGTTTCGTATCTGTTTTTAAACAGCCATTGACTGATTTTGGTCTAAACGTGAAGATCCTATAACGCAGCTAATTTCTAAAATTAACGCAACTATTTTTGATCTGACACTAAAATAAGGATTTAATATCGTAAAGAAAGAGAGGCTTGTAGATACCGTTTCTTCAGGTAGTAATATTTAAATCCGCTATTGTCAAAAATGTTTTTAGCGGAAATTTGTGCGTTAATTTCCAAGGTTTTAAAAAGATAATGTTTAAAGCCGAGGGAAATATCCATGTCATAAAAGGGTTTGATTTTTCTCGTATGAATTTTATTTAGAGAATCATAATACCATGCGCTGCTTACACCTTCATAAAAAAGAGTGGAAGAAAGGTAAAATCCGCTTGGAAGGACAAAACCAGAGTAAAAACCGGAATTGCTTTTTGGCTTGTAAGCATATAATAGCGGATTGTCAATATTCAGGAAAATAAAGGAAGCGCCACTGTAAAAATATCTAAAAATATTGTTAAACCTAAAAGAAGCTTCAAAGCCGAAAATAGTTGCCCGCCCCTGTTGAACCAGAGCCATAATGGCATCAAACGGACGCTGAATAATACTATTGTATATGGTACGAGAGAAAAGCCCTGCACGAAACTCCATATTATGATAAATAGCATTTGATGGAAAGTATTTTGTTGAAAGGCCGCCTTCCATCGAACGGCTGAATTCGGGTTCTATACGCGTAAAAGAACTATCGTTTCGTGAATTGTCGGCTATATCTCGGCTGTATGCTTCCTGAGTTAAGGATGGATATTTCACATTTCTACCATAGTTTAAATAGGGACTGATTTGCCAATGTTCCATAGTATAATTTATTTGAGCGCCAATCATATTAGTAAAAGCGCTATTGCCGGAAGCAGGAAAATCACCGCGTAAACCGATGAAGGTTTCCCATGAAAGATTTGAAATCTTGTCTAAACGATCTCTATAAGAAAAGACAGCCGCTGTAGTTAATCGGTTATCATATATATAGGCATGATATAAATTACTTTGCCAATTGATATCTTTTACCTTTGAATCGGTTTTTAAATCACTATGCATATATTCGGTTAAAAATTGTATGTTTGCATCTCTAACCTTTATCTTTTTTGCAACGCGTATGAAAAGTTGATTTGATTCGTAAGAAGAAATATACCGGCTGCTTCCGGCTGGTTTACGTTTAATACGGTTAATGGAATAGTGTTCACTTATCTGTAACTGAACGTTATCGAGAGTAAAGAAACTACCGGAATATGCGCTGGTAGCAAGATAATTTTTATAGCTGCTTTCCCAGAGCGGTTTTTTATAATCAAAGGAATAGTTAATAAATTTTGTGCTTATTCGTCCGTTCTTTAACAAATAATTTACACTTAAATGATGATTTTGTTTGGTCGTTTTAATACGGGTGTTTTTGGATTTAACGGAGTATCGTTCGCCGGGGAAATATTCTATTTCCGGATTAAATGAACTGAATTGGAAAAAATATCCGACATATGAATGTTTTGTTAAGGGCAGGGAAAAGCTGCCTGTAAGGTAACGGGTATCAAAGCTACCGATTTTTGTTTTTAAGAAAAAAGAAGTGTTTAAACTTTGCCGTGTGGTAATATTTACGATGCCTCCAAACGCGCCGTTACCAAGCAGAGCCATCCCATTCCCTTTAACAACTTCAAGACGCTCAATATTTTCTATGGGAATTATGGAAAGATCGGCAGAATTGTCAAAACTCAGTGCATTTATTAAAACACCGTCAAGATATACATTAACTTCATCGGAATTACTGCCCCTAATTTGAATCTTTCGTCCATCGAGATCGTTGCCTTCTATGCGTACGGCGGCAATTGGCTTTAAAAGGTCGCTCAGTTCATTACTGCCGCTCAATTGGATATCTTCCGCTTTGATAACATCTTTTGCATGCGGAATATCTTCATGTAACAGATCGCTTCGATTACCGGTTACAATAATAGTTTGCCCTAAATGCATTTTCTCAGGTTGTAGGTAAATGACAGATTTGTTTTGGAAATCGTTTAACGCAGCGGAAAAGTCTTTATATCCCATATAGGAAATTTTTAAAGAATCATCCATAGAAATAAATGCTATTTTAAGACGAAAATATCCTTCGGCGTCCGTACTGGTTCCAATTTTCTTTTCATTAAGAAAAACATTTGCACCAGCCAGCGGATTTTTAGTGAAAGCGTCAAAAATCCGGCCGGAGATTACAAGACTCTGAGACCGGGATGGAACAAAAAGTATAAAGGTCAAAAACCAGATTAAAAGAATGTTCATTGTTTTCACAATACAAATCTCATTTAAAACGTTTACGAATGGAGTATCCTTCATAATCCTCGACATAGATATAGTAGAAAAAACCGCGCGATATAAGCGTCCAGTTACCTTCAAGCGCTATAGGTACGAAAACCGTATATTCTGCGCTTATAGTAGAGGGATAGGACCGAACGGTTAATACAAGATCCAACTGTTTATATACATGTTCTCCATCTTTTTCATAAAAAAAACTACCTCTTACCAGACGAATATCATAATTCCCTTGATAATCATGTAAAAAAACATGGCACATAAGTCGGCGTGTGTTTAAATAAGTAGAAACATAAGAACTGTCAATTACCGGCGCTGCATAATCCAAAGAAATGTCGCGTTGTATATCTTCCTGATAAATAATGAAGCTATTGGTATATGGTAGATAATTTTTAGCGGAAACATTAACGGAAACAGGACGGTTTCGTTCATCGTCGGTTTTTATTTCATGAATAATTCGAAAGGCGCCAAACACATCGGTATAGGTTTTTTGGTTGCCGATCTCAACCAGGGCACTATCTACATAATCACCGGTAAAAGTATTTTGTACCGTACCGTAAACGGCAATGGAATTATCGGGAAGAGAGACATCATATTTATAGCCGATATATTGTTCACAGTTGGATACTAAAATCAGGAATAAAACAAGAAAGATAAGAGAAAGGGGTTTCATAATTGTACCATATGAAATTATAAACAATTTAAAAGGGCAATATTACTGCCCTTTTAAAAGTCTAATATATTAATGTATAAAAGTCAAAGCGCTTATTTATAACTAAACCATTTAATAATCTCCGGGAAGGTAGGACGTTTGCCATACATTAAAATACCCACTCTAAAAATCTTGGAAACAATCCAAATAACCGCTATTGTTGAAAATATCAAAATCAGGATGGAACCGGCTATTTCGATAAACGGCGGATTGGAAATATTAATTCGGCCGAACATCATGATAGGTGAGAAAAAAGGAATCATTGACATAATGGTAATGATGGAGCTGTTGGGGGATTTTACTAACATTCCCAGCATCATCAGTGGTACAATGAGGAACATAATCACCGGAAAAATAAGCTGTTGCGCTTCCTGGTCGGTATTGACAATGGAGCCAATCGCCGTAAACAGGGCGGAATAGAAAAGGTAACCTAATAAATAAAAAATAACGAAATAAATGAAAATACCGGGTTGAAAGTTGAAATATTTTGTTGATATAGGCAAAACATTTCCGCCATACAGGACCATAGCAATCCCGAATAAAGCCCAGATGATATACTGGGTCATGCCGACAGAGCCGTGCCCTATTATTTTTCCGGCCATCAACTGAAAAGGGTTTGTACTGCCTAAAAGTACTTCGATAATTCGCGAGCTTTTTTCTTGGATAATGCTACGCATAATGGTGCTGCCATACATAATCAAAGTCATATACAAAATCATTATAAGAATAAACGTACTAAAATATTCACTCTGGAAACCGGTCTCACTTTCCTCGCCTTGTTTCGTGATTTTTGTTGTAGTCATCACCAGGGGGCGAGAAAGTTCCTGAATAATATCCGGATCCAAACCGGATTTCTTAATGCGCCGATCGATTACAATTTTTCCTATAGCGTTGCGGAACGATTTGTTAAGTACATAATCGGAAACACTCATAGCGAAAAAATTAACCTTTCCGGAATCAGACACATTTGCAGGAATAACCACCAAAGCGTCAATTGAATTATCTTGAATAAGTTTTTTCTGACTATTAAGTAAATCCTCCGAATGCATTGTTTTAGTTGGCACCTTAACAAGATTAAATTGTTTCTCGCCTGTACTCAGTGTATCGTTAAGGGCTTTTTCAAGGTCATTAAAAATATAGCCGGTATGGTCTATTACATTCGTTTTAACGACGTCTTCACTTTTCAGTTGCATGATTAAAGAGGGAACAACGCCCATAGCTATCATCAACAGAGGCGTGAGCAGGGTTATAAAGATAAAACTTTTTTTAAATACCGTTTCTTTATATTCTCGTTTAATTAAGGCCCATATTTTATTCATTATCATTCCCTCCGGCTAATTGCAGAAAAATTTCATTCAAACTGGATTGTCTGCTGAGCAGGCTGTGAATTTTAATATTCGGTAACAAATCCGTCAGCAATTCATTGGGCGTAAATCCATCGTGTAGTTCAATTTCAGCGGAATTAGGATAATCATGAATACTTTTTACCGCTTTGCTTTTTTGGATATACTGAACATCTACGCTGTATTCCAGCCTTAACGAGTTCTTCCCGTATTGTTCACGGATTTGATTGATAGGCCCATCCAAAACCTTTACGCCCTTTTGGATCATTAAAATATCATCGCAAAGTTTTTCGGCGGCTTCCATCATATGGGTAGAAAAAATAATGGTTTTGCCGCTGCTTTTGATTTCCAGCATAATGTCTTTAATCAGGTTTACATTTACCGGGTCCAGTCCGGAAAAAGGTTCATCCAGGATAACAAGTTCGGGGTTGTGCAGGATGGTGGAAGCAAATTGTAGTTTTTGCTGCATTCCCTTGGAGAGTTCTTCAACCTTTTTATCGGCCCACTCGCTCAGCTCCAGCTTTTCCAGCCATTCGTAGGCCAGTTGTTTTCCCCGCGTCGCCGGTAATCCGTGCAGTTCCGTAAAAAAGGTCAGCAGTTCACGCACTTTCATTTTTTGAAAAATGCCGCGTTCTTCGGGTAAATAGCCGATTTTCGATTTTGTTTTATCACCGATGGGTTCGCCGAAGAGAGAAATCGTTCCGGAATCGGGAATTAAAATATTCATAATCATACGGATGGTGGTAGTTTTCCCGGCGCCGTTAGGGCCAAGCAAACCGTATATCTTACCGGGTTCAACTTTAAAACTTACCTTATCCACGGCCTTAAAATTACCGAAGGATTTACAGATATCATCTACGTCAAGAAGCGCCATATTAACTCCATTGAATTGTGGTTTAAAATACTGAAAAAAGTTATGTGTCAGGATACAACAAAAAGGATCAAATATTCAAGAACTACGTAAAAAAAAATAAAAAGGTTGCAGACGAGCGCTCCTTGGCTTTTATGAAATTTCGGCAGGAATAAAATGCAGGTAATAATAAATACTCCCGTTTTGCTTAAAATTTGTCGTGTTGAATTAACTACCGCTTTTAAGTAACTTATAAATTATTATAGTTAGAAAAGAAACGAACAAACATGATTCGCCGAACCTTTTTAGACCGCTTACTATCCTTTTTATCCGCGCTGGTATTTTTACCGTTTTCCACTTTTGCACAGGGCAGCCGTTATCTTACTATCGTGAAAAACGGCCGGGAATCCCGTGCGCCCTATTTTGAAAAATTTGGCCAAATCTATATTTCCCTCATAGATTTTGCCCAAAGTGGAAATTTTGGTTTTTATACAAACGAAGACCGGCGTAAAACGGTGCTGTATGCGGGACGGGATAAGATTAAATTTACGGCCGCTAATTCCTTTATTGTATTGAATGATCGTATTCTTCAGGTATTGGGAGAACCCGTTTGGCGGGAACGCGAAATATGGATTCCGGCGGATTTGCTCGTTTCTATATTTAATGAAAATACAGCGCATGTTATGCAGTTTGACGCGGATAAAAAAATCTTTAGCATCGGTTCAAAAAATGTAAATATTGCCAGTATTCAAATCAGCGCCAAGTCGAACGGTACTCTGCTCCATATTTACACGACAAAACAATTCGACCGTAAAAACATCCATCTTAAATTAGTGAATAACTGGCTTTATGTGGAAATTTTTAACGCCAAGTTAGACGTTAATTCTATAAACCAAAAATTACAATCCGGTCTTGTTTCCGAAATTCGGGCGGTACAGTTTGATAATAGCGCGTCCATTGCCTTCAAACTGCGTAAAAAAATAGTCACGCGGGAATTAGCGCTCGATCCAGACAGTACAGATCTGCTTATTTCCCTGCGTACCGAAGAACCGCTGGTGAACCGGCAGTCTGAGAAAAGAAAATTAGACGATCAGAAGAACGACTGGAAAATTCATACCATTGTTATCGATCCCGGACATGGCGGCAAAGATCCGGGGGCCATTGGATACGGACGACTTTACGAGAAAAATATTGTGTTGCCGGTGGCTTTGAAACTGGGAAAAGAGATTAATAAACGTCTGCCCGGAACCAAGGTTGTATTCACCCGAAAAACGGATGTATTCATTCCCTTGTACCAGCGAACGAAAATTGCCAATGAACACAACGGGAAATTGTTTATCAGCCTGCATTGTAACTGGAATCCAAATAATAAAGCCCGTGGTTTCGAAACCTTCTTTTTAAGCGCGGATAAAGATTCCCGGGCCAGAGACGTTGTGTTAAAAGAAAATGAATCTATAAATTTTGAAAGTAAAAAAGAACGAAAACGTTATCAGGGTGTTAATTTTGTCCTTGCCACCATGGCTCAAAACGCGTTTATTAAGCACAGCCAATATCTTGCAACGGTCGTGCAGAAAGCAATGACCCGGAAATTGTCATCTATCGAGATGAAGAGCCGCGGAGTGAAGCAGGGCGCTTTTTGGGTAATGGTCGGCGCTACGATGCCCAATATTTTAGTGGAAATGGGATTTATTTCCAATAAGCACGAAGCGCGTACCTTAAAACGCAGCGCAACGCATACCAAGCTAGCCTCCGCCATTTGTGATGGCGTGGTAAAATATAAACGCGATATCGAAGGCGCAATGTAAATGAATAATCCCATCGGTATTTTTGATTCCGGAATCGGCGGTCTGACCGTTGTAAAACAGCTGATGCATTTAATGCCCGATGAGCAGCTCATCTATTTTGGGGATACGGCTCGGGTGCCCTATGGGACAAAATCGAAGCAACTGGTGCAGCAGTATGCGCTGCAGGACGCCCATTTTTTACAGCAGTATGATGTTAAAATGATTGTCGTTGCCTGTAACACCGCCTCTGCTTCCGCATTGGATGTGTTGCAAAAAAAATTAGATATTCCCGTTCTCGGCGTGGTAACGCCGGGCGCCTCTTCGGCTGTTGCTCAAACCCGAAACGGCAAAATCGGAGTCATTGGCACTTCTGCTACGATTAACAGCAATGCCTACACCGATGGAATAAAACGTTTGTCCGCTACGGCAGACGTATATGCACAAGCCTGTCCGCTACTGGTGCCGCTGGTGGAGGAAGGCTGGTTAGATGACTATGTGACCGCGCTAACTATTAAAAAATATTTACACGATCTTTTAAAGGCGCATATCGATACCCTTATTTTAGGCTGCACACACTATCCGGTTTTATGGGATGCGATTCAGGCGATTACCGGGGACAACGTTACCCTGATTGACTCGGGTAAAGAGACGGCAAAGGCGGTACAAAAAATGCTAGCGGAAAAAGGAATGTTACATTCGGGGCCGAAATCGGCAGAAGATCGTTTTTTTGTGTCGGATATTCCTGCCAAATTCGAAGAGGTAGGATCGCGCTTTTTAGGTAAACCGCTGAAGAATGTAGAACGGGTTGATTTTGATCAGTTCCTTATTCGTTCCGGTTTAACAGATGAATTTCAGATACAGGAATAAAGTCATGCGTAAAAGTTTATTAGGTATTTTTATATTATTGCAAATCGCTTTCGCAGGCGATCGGCTTACCACAGGATTTGAATTTCTGCGAACGGATTTCAATCCGCGTACGGCCGCAATGGCCGGTTCGTATTTAACGATGACCGGCGATGTAAATGGTATGTTTAGTAATCCGGCGGGAATGGCGGATATCCGGCAACAAAATTATAGCTTTAATTATACGAACTATCTGCTGGATATTTCCGGCGGTACGGCGGCCTACAGCAGAGTCATTCCTAAAATTGGCGTCCTGACGGTTGGTGTTGTGTATATGGATTTTGGTGAATTTGACGAAACCGACGATGACGCGGTTTCCACAGGAAGTATGTATAGCGCAAACAGTTTTGCTTTTGTTACCGGCTTATCTGCAAATTTGGATGAACATTTTTCTTATGGAATAAACGCCAAGTATATTTTTTCGAAAATTGAACGGTATTCCGCATCGGCTTTGGCCCTCGATTTTGGCCTGCTCTATAAGGCGCCATTCGAAAAAGACCTTACATTTGCCATAACGTTGACCAATGTGGGAACAAACATTACTTATTTTAAAAATGAAAAAGAGCCGCTGCCCCAAAACCTGCGCATCGGGGTCAGTAAAAAACTGGCCCATCTTCCGCTGGAAATAGCGCTGAGTCTGCACGATTTAAACCGGAGCGGTGACAGCTTTTCCGATTATTTTAAACGCTTTTCCGCCGGTGGAGAGTTTAGAGTAAGTGAAACGCTGCGGCTGCGTGCCGGCTATGATTATAACTT
The DNA here is from genome assembly GCA_024278755.1 of Calditrichota bacterium. Lineage (GTDB taxonomy): Bacteria > Calditrichota > Calditrichia > Calditrichales > Calditrichaceae > JANTFQ01. Next base: position 62,909 of record JAJRSO010000061.1, read on the forward strand.
ATACGACGGGCTGAACAGTACCGAAAACGATAAATTCGGCGGTATTTCTGCCGGGCTTGGAATTCTGTGGAAATCATTCCGTATTGATTATTCTTATTCTAATTTAAGTATTTTGGGCAATGTGCACCGATTTGGTTTTAGCGGTATTATACCCTAAATCCGGTAAATTTCTATATTTGTTATTTCTTCATTTAAAAGAAGGGGCGCAATATAACAGGGTTTGGCAAAGGCCGGCCGTTCGGATTCCGAACGTATCGAGGTCTGTTTAGCCGAAAGTTCACCTTGTTTTTAAGCGCTAACTCGGTTTAACTATGTTTATTGACTACACTAAAATACATCTTATTGCCGGAAACGGCGGCAGCGGCTGCATGAGTTTTCATCGTGAAAAGTTTATTGCCAAAGGCGGCCCGGATGGCGGAGACGGTGGTCGCGGCGGCAGTATTATTTTAAAAGTAAACCCCCATTTGCGCACCTTAAAAGATTTTACTTACCGGCGGGTTTACAAGGCAAAGCGCGGGCAGCATGGCATGGGGTCCAATTGTCACGGACGCAAAGGACAAAACATTGTGCTGGAAGTCCCTCTGGGAACAGTAGTTAAGAATGCCGAAACAGGTGAGACCCTAATGGATTTTACCGATCTGAATCAGACTTTTACCGTGGCCAAAGGCGGCCGAGGCGGAAAAGGAAACGCCCGTTTTACCACGCCCACACACCAGAGTCCCAGGGAATGGGAAGTGGGTTTTCCGGGAGAAGATATCTGGATTGAGCTGGAACTTAAGCTGATTGCCGATATTGGCTTGGTCGGTTTGCCCAACGCAGGGAAGTCCACGCTGCTTTCCCGTATCTCTTCGGCAAAACCCAAAATAGCCGATTATCCGTTTACGACGTTAGAGCCTAATTTAGGTATTGTGGCCTATCGCAATTTCAGCAGCTTTGTAGTGGCCGACATTCCCGGACTTATCGAAGGCGCGCACGAAGGCAAGGGACTGGGCATTCAGTTCCTGCGTCATATCGAACGTACACGGGCCCTGGTCTATTTAATTGACGTAAACGAAGACGACCTCGATCAGGCCTTCAAAGCGCTGGAAAATGAACTGCGTGAATACAACCCTGCACTGGTAAAAAAACCGGCGGCTATTATCTTAACCAAAATGGACACCTGGCAGTCGGAAGAACCGCGGCCAAAAATACACAGTAAACTTCCGGTAATTACAATTTCATCCGTACGCGGAGACAATCTTGATCCCTTAAAAGATTTGCTCTTCGATTTGATAAAAAAGGCGGAGGCTTTAGAAGAACCCGAATGAGCGCTTTTTCACTGGAAGCTTTGTTAGGACTCTATTCCATTCCCACCGTCGGCCCGGTGCGAATGCGTAATTTGATTTCTGCATTGGGCTCTCCGGAAAAAGTACTGCTGGCAGGTAGCCGGCAGCTTTCCGGTGTCGAAGGTATCGACCGTAAAACAGCGGAAAGAATCAAAACAGGGCCCGACAACGCTTTTGTCAGGCGGCAACTGGAACAGATGGATGCGCTTCAGGTTGGAGTGCTGACCTATTGGGACGATGCCTTTCCCAACCGTTTAAAACGTATTTACGATCCGCCCGCTTTCTTATTTTTCAAAGGCAACCTCAGCATTCTGAATGATAAAATGTTTGCCGTGGTCGGTACCCGTATGCCAACCTCCTACGGGCGCATGATAACCGAGCAGCTGACGGCCGACCTGGTAGCCAACGGATTTACCATTATCAGCGGTTTTGCCCGCGGCGTAGATACCAAAGCTCACGAAGCAGCCCTTAAAAATAACGGCGCCACCGTAGCGGTATTGGGAAACGGGCTTGATTTTATTTATCCCTCCGAAAATAAAAAACTATTTGCGCAGATTGCCGCAGACGGACTGTTTCTTACCGAATATCCCATAGGAACCAAACCGGACGCCGGAAATTTTCCTAAACGCAACCGTATTATCAGTGGAATGAGTTCCGGCGTTTTAATAACCGCAGCCGGAGAAAAAAGCGGCGCTCTGCTCACCGCCGGTTATGCGCTTGACCAGAATCGTGAGGTATTTGCTGTTCCCGGTTCAATCTATTCCGGCAAAAGCGCCGGCAGTAATAATCTGATTAAAAACGGCGCCAAACTGGTAGAGCACATTGATGATATTTTAGCTGAACTTAAAGGACAAATACCTTCGGTCTCCTCTGTGAAAAAAACAGAACCCGATGCAAGTAAATTAAACGGCCATTATAAAAAAATATATGAAATCCTCAGTTCGGAACCTCTCCATATCGATCGGATTGCTTTGCAGGCAGAGTTGTCTCCTTCCGAAGTTTTAAGCGCTCTGTTAACGCTGGAGCTGGGCGGATATCTCCGCCAAATGGCCGGAAAAATGTTTGTCCGTGCCTAACGTTTGCTCATTCGAATCGCCGCTCTGTTAAATAAGAATACCAGCCGAATTAAAATTATTTTCTATTTGTTTTCCATTTACGGTCTGAGTAAATTCCGTTCTATTTTAAAGATAAAAACAACCGTTTTTTAAATAATTAAAAGGATTTTTAACTATGTATAAAATAATCGAAGCCCGGTTTTTGGCAGAGAATGTTAAACTGTTCGAAATCGAAGCCCCGAAAATCGCCAAAAAACGCAAAGCCGGTCAGTTTGTGATCATCCGGATCGATGAACACGGTGAACGGATTCCGTTGACCATTGCCAACTCGGATATGGAAAAAGGAACCATCACCATCATTGTGCAGAGCGTTGGTAAAACCACCACCAAATTGAACAGCCTCGAAAAAGGAGAAAGTCTTCTTGATGTGGTTGGTCCGCTGGGCACGCCATCGCATATCGAAAAAGTGGGTACCGCGGTTAGTATCGGCGGGGGCGTGGGAACGGCAATTGCTTTTCCAACCGCGGCTGAAATGAAAAACCAGGGCAACTATGTCATTACCATAAACGGCGCGCGTACCAAAGATCTGGTCATTCTCGAAGATGAAATGAAAGCGCTAAGTGACGAATCATACGTTACAACCGATGACGGTTCCTATGGCTATCATGGGTTTGTAACGCAAAAATTGCAGGAATTAATTGATGAAGGGAAAAAGCTGGATTTGGTTCTGGCCATCGGTCCCATCCCCATGATGCGTGCCGTGGCGGAGGTAACCCGGCCCCATGGAATTAAAACCATTGTCAGTTTAAATCCGGTGATGGTGGATGGCACCGGCATGTGCGGCGGCTGTCGCGTGGTTGTGGATGGTAAATCGATGTTCGCCTGTGTGGACGGCCCGGAGTTTGATGCCCACCTTGTGGATTTTAAAAACCTGATGAATCGTAACAAAATGTATGCGAAGCAGGAACACGATGCTTTGGAACAATATAATCACGAATGTAAACTGGATAAAAAAATCGAAACACTTTCCGATTAACAGGCATAATCGATTACGAGATTTAAACGCTGAAACCCATTTAAAACTAATATACAGGTGAACATATGCAGCAATTGACCGCAAAAGAACGAATGAAAATTCCCCGGAATCCGATGGTTGAACAGGATCCCAATGAAAGAAATAAAAACTTTTTAGAAGTGAATCAAGGCTACACAGCCCAAATGGCGCAGGAAGAAGCCATGCGCTGTCTGGCCTGCCCTAAGCCGAGCTGTGTAGAAGGCTGCCCGGTGCATATACAGATTAAAGATTTTATCCTGCAAATTGCCGAGGGCGATTTCCTCGGAGCGGTGCATACCATTAAGCAGGATAACGCACTTCCCGCTATTTGCGGCCGTGTTTGCCCGCAGGAAGAGCAGTGCGAGCAGGTGTGTGTGGTCGGCAAGCGCGGCGAACCGGTGGCTATCGGCAACCTGGAACGTTTTGTGGCCGATTATGAGCGCGAAATGAATAAAGTGGAGATTCCCGCAGTGGGCTCTTCCAACGGGAAAAAAGTAGCCATTGCCGGCAGTGGCCCTGCCGGTTTAAGTTGCGCTAAAGATTTGGCGGGAATGGGCTATGATGTAACCGTATTTGAAGCGTTGCATCAGTTGGGCGGCGTTCTGGTTTACGGAATTCCCGAATTCCGGCTTCCCAAAGATATTGTAGCCAAAGAGATTGACGGTTTAAAACAGATGGGTGTAAAATTTGTTACCGATACCATTATCGGGCGAATTTCCACTATTGACGAACTGATGGAAGAAGAAGGATTCGATTCGGTCTTTCTCGGCGTAGGCGCCGGTCTGCCCTGGTTTTTAGGCCTTCCGGGTGAAAACCTGATTGGCGTCTATTCGGCCAATGATTTTCTGACTCGGGTTAATTTAATGAAAGCCTATAAGTTCCCTTCCGAAGATACTCCCGTTTTGCAGGTCGAAGGGAAAAATGTAGCCGTATTCGGAGGCGGAAACACCGCCATGGATTCGGTGCGCACCGCTTTACGGCTGGGCGCTAAAAATGCCTACATCATCTACCGCCGTTCCGAAGTGGAAATGCCGGCCCGGGTGGAAGAGGTGAAACATGCCAAAGAAGAAGGAGTTCAGTTTTTACTGCTGACCAATCCCATTCAGTTCAACGGGGATGAGGAAGACTGGCTGCATTCGGTAACTCTGCAAAAAATGGAACTGGGCGAACCGGATGATTCCGGCCGCCGCCGCCCCATTCCCATCAAAGGTTCCGAATACGATCTGGATATAGATATTTCCATTATTGCCATCGGTAACGGTTCCAATCCGCTTATTTCCCAAACGACTCCCGATTTGGAAACCAGCAAGCGCGGCACTATCGTCGTAAACGAAGAGACCATGGAAACATCAAAAAAAGGGGTGTTTGCCGGAGGGGATATTGTAACCGGCGGAGCAACAGTAATATTGGCTATGGGTGCGGGACGAAAAGCAGCCGAGGCCATGCATAAATATATGTCTGACAAGGCGTAATTCCGAAACCTTCCGGGTTTGAATCCCGGAAGGTTTTTCCCTTTCCGTTTGTAAATTCTAAAAAACCATTCTAAGAAACCGTTTTGCGTTTGCATTTATTAATTTGCACTCTTACATTCTTTGTGAATTATTATACACGATGTATCATGTTTTCTAACTCTATATAAAGGAGATGTAAAATGTTAAATAAAATCGGTGTTATTGGCGGAGGCAACATTGGAGGCGTTTTAGTACAGCTTCTGGCCGAAAAAGGGTTTGCTAAAAATGTCGCCCTGATTGATGTAAAGGGACCTGATTTTGCAAAGGGTAAAGTACTGGATATCGCCGAAGGTACAGCCGTTATCCGCAGCGATGTTCAGGTTGCCGGTTCTAAAGAATACGATATTCTGGAAGGCGCGGATATGATTATCAATACGGCCGGTGTGCCGCGTGCGGCCCGTCCGGACGGCACCCTTCCTTCGCGCGAAGAATTGCTGACCACCAACTTAAAAATTACCGATGCGGTAAGCGCCTGCATTAAGCAATATTGCCCGGATGCAACGGTTATTTCCATTGCCAACCCGCTGGACGCCATCGTGTACAGACTGCATATGAATCTTGGTTTATCGCGCAATAAATTAATGGGAATGGCCGGTGTTCTGGATTCGGCTCGTTATCGTTATTTTATCGCTCAGGAAGCCGGCATCAGTGTGGAAAATATTGACGCCATGGTTCTTGGCGGACACGGCGACAGTATGATTCCTATCCGCTCCGCCTGCCGTATTGCCGGTATGCCCGTAGAGCAGTTTGTTTCTCCCGAAAAATTAGACGCCATCGAAGCGCGTACCCGAAAAGCCGGCGGCGAAGTGGTTAAACTGCTTGGCAGCGGTTCCGCATTTGTTTCACCCGCACAGAGCGCCCTCGAAATGGCCGAGGCAATTATTTATGATAAAAAGAAGATCATTCCGGTAAGCGCTTATCTCGAAGGCGAATATGGTGTAAACGGTCTCTTTATCGGTGTTCCGGCAATCCTCGGTAAAAACGGTATCGAAAAAGTAATCGAAATGGATTTAACCGATGCCGAAAAAGAAATGTTTAAAAATTCAACCGCTGCGGTTCAGAAAACGGTTGACGAAGTGAATGCGATAAACTTGTAAGAAAATTACGATTCGCATAAACCTTTTCCGTCTTACAGGCGGGAAAGGTTTTTTAGTTTATATTCACAATTGGGAGGCAGCATGGCAAAACTTACCTATTTAAGTCATTCATCCTGGTTAATTAAAAACAGTAACTTTACTATTGCTATCGATCCTTTTTTGGAAGGGAATCCCACAGCGCCGCTTAAACCTGCGGATGTTAAAGCGAATTTTATCATTGTCACTCATGCCCACGGCGATCATCTCGGCGATTCCATACCCATTGCCAAAGCATCGGACGGAACGATAATAACCAATTTCGAAATTGCCAATTATTGCCAGGAAAAGGGCGCACAGGTACATCCCATGCATATTGGCGGCGCACATGAATTCCCCTTCGGACGAGTTAAGCTAACCCCCGCCTGGCACGGTTCTTCCTTTCCCGATGGCAGTTATGGCGGCACTCCGGCCGGATGCCTGGTAACCATTGACGGAAAAACCGTTTATCATACCGGCGATACGGGATTGTTTTTGGATATGAAACTCATTGGTGAGCTGGACCATATCGATGTAATGCTAGTCAATATCGGCGATAATTTTACCATGGGTATCGACGATGCCATTAAAGCGGTAGAATTTGTTAAACCCGATTTGGTGCTTCCCATGCACTATAAAACATTTGATATAATTGATGTGGATCCGCAAATATTTGCCGACAAGCTAAAAGCAAAAGGATTTAACGTTCGTATTCTCGAATACGGTGAAGGAATTGAATTATAAAAAGGATGCCCCGGGCCTAATGGTTGCGGGGCTTTTTTCAATGACCAATATCGAACTAACCGATCTTTATAAAACACTTTTTACCGAACTATTTCCGCAGAAACGGCATACCATTCAGGCGGATTTTTATAAAGCAAAATCACTGCGCCATACCATCGAACTAAAACAAGGTACGATTTTTATCCGACTCTCTATTGTTATTCAGAATGCGCCTCGCGATGTGTTGCGCGCCCTGGGTTCGGTTCTGTTTCTGAAACTGTTTCGTTTTAAGCCCGATAAAGCGGCAAGACAGCGCTATCAAAAATATATTGACACGTATTTGGTTCCGAATTTACCGGCGGTAAAACGACGAATTTCACCGGAGTACCGGCCCGAAGGGCGCTATTTTGATTTAAGCGCGATTTTTAACCGTATTAATTCTACCTGGTTTGACGGGCAGGTAGAACAGCCGCATCTGGGCTGGAGTTTATCGCCTTCGTATGTCCGTTTGGGGTTCTACGACGCCGAACGGAATTTGCTTGTAATCAGCCGTATTTTTGACTCCAGGAAAACAAAACCGGAAGTGTTGGATTTTTTAATGTACCATGAGATGCTGCATATTATTTTTCCTACCGAACGCGTAAACGGCCGTCGCCGAATTCATCCGCCCGCATTTAAGGAAGCAGAACAACGTTTTCCCGATTATCATAAAATACAAAAATTGATACGGTGCAGGCGGCATCGTTTGTAAGTTTTGTACGATTCGATTTTCTGTTTCAACTACGCACAATATGCAAAGTTTGCTTGAAAAAAGCAGATGAATTTAGTACCTTTTCTGACTTATGTTAGACCTTGTAAATAATAGAAGTTAACAATAAACGCAGTATTCTGAATAAGAATATTGACCAGACACTGCTCATAAAAGGAGGCGTTTGTGAAGGAGTTCCAGACCAGTCAAATCCGGAATGTGATTTTTGGCGGCCACGGGGGTACGGGAAAAACCACTTTAGTTGAGGCTCTGTTATTCAATTTAAAAGAAATTTCCCGCATGGGGAATGTGGAGCAGGGCTCTACCGTTTCGGATTACAATGATGATGAAATTAACCGGCAGATATCGTTAAATACCACGCTGGCGCACGGCGTGTGGAAAGATCATAAAATAAATAGTATCGATACGCCCGGTTATTCCGATTTTTTCGGTGAAGTGGTTGGCGGAATGCGTGCCGCAGATACGGCCTTTGTCGTAGTCTCCGCGGCTTCCGGCGTTGAAGTCGGCACCGAAATGGTCTGGCGCGAAGCGGTTAAAAACGGCGTACACCGTTTCCTTTTACTCAATAAGATGGACCGCGAAAATATCGAATTTGATTCGGTTGTAGACGGACTGATAGAAAGTTTTGGCCATCAGGTTGTGCTGGCTCAGTTCCCGGTGGAGACAGGGCCCAATTTTAGCCAGATTATCGATTTGCTGCGTATGAAAATGTTAACGTTCGAAAAAGACGGTAGCGGAAATTATAAGGAAGAGGCCATTCCGGCTGATTTGCAGGAAAAGGCGGAAGAGTATCAGCTAAAACTGATTGAAGCCGTTGCGGAGAGTGATGAGGCCTTAATGGAACACTATTTTGAAGCCGGTTCACTTACCGAGGATGAAATTAGAGGCGGACTAAAAAAAGCCGTAAACGAAGATGCGTTGTTTCCTGTCTTTTGTGTCTCCGGCGCAGAAAATGTTGGTGTGAAACGATTGCTGGATGTAATTGTTAATTTTTGCGCTTCACCGGGCGAGCACGGCGCCTTTAAAACTGAGGGCGGCGAAACGGTTCTCTGTGATTCTAACGAACCTTTTTCGATGCTGGTATTTAAAACCCTGTCCGAAATGCACATGGGAGAACTTTCGTATTTTAAAGTGTTCTCAGGTCAAATTAAAACCGGCGATGATGTGCTGAACACGTCCACCGAAAAAAGTGAACGCATCGGACAGCTTTTTGTATTAAACGGCAAAGAAAAGAAAAATGTAGATGTGTTAAACGCCGGTGATATCGGTGCGGTTGTGAAGCTGAAAAACACGCATACCAGCGATACGCTGGCCGCAAAATCAAAACCGGTTGTTTTTCCGAGAATTGATTTTCCAAAACCTATCATTCGTTCGGCAATCAATCCCAAAGCAAAAGGCGACGAAGAAAAAATCAGCCACGGTTTGCATGTGCTGCACGAAGAAGATCCGACCTTCTTTTACCATCAGGATTCCGAATTACACCAGACGATTGTTTCGGGTCAGGGAGAATTACATTTACAAATTATCCTGGCGCGTTTAAAACAAAAATTTGGCGTAGAAGTAGAAGAAGAAAAACCACGAATTCCCTACCGCGAAACCATCAAGAAAAAAGCATCTGCTCAGGGGAAATATAAAAAACAATCCGGCGGGCGCGGTCAGTACGGCGATTGCCATCTGCGTCTGGAACCGATGCCGCGGGGTAGTGAATTTGAATTTGTTGATGAGATTGTCGGCGGCGTTATTCCCGGTAAGTTTATTCCGGCGGTTGAAAAAGGCGTTATCGAAATTATGGAAAAAGGTGTTTTGGCCGGCTACAAGGTTGTGGATGTACGGGTTGCTGTTTATGACGGAAGTTACCACAATGTGGATTCCTCGGAAATGGCTTTTAAAGTGGCGGCATCCATGGGTTTTAAAAAAGCCTTTGCCGATGCCAAACCGGTTTTACTGGAACCGATTTATGATGTGGAAGTGCGCGTTCCCGATGAATATATGGGCGATGTAATGGGCGATATCAGCGGTCGCCGCGGTAAGATTATGGGAATGGATGCCGATGGTCGTTTTCAGGTAATCAACGCCAAAGTACCGCTGGGCGAATTATACCGCTATTCCACTTCTCTGCGTTCCATGACACAGGGTCGTGGGATTCATAAACGGTCTTTTTCTCATTACGAGGAAGTACCGTCCGATGCCGCCGAGAAGATCATTGAACAGGCAAAGAAGGACAAGGAAGAAGAAGAATAAAGACCTGTTTATCCATAAGGTAGAATCATGGATACTAAAAAATAATACAAAAAGCCCAATGCCGTCTTGCGGTGTTGGGCTGTTTTGTGTAGGGAACTTGCAAACAATACAACCACTCAAACCCACAGAGGAAATGGAAATGAAACAGCTTTGGGCGCCTTGGCGAATGGAATACATTCTTAATGAAATTGATAAAAAGGATACCTGTATTTTTTGTGATTTTCCCGGATTAGACGAAGATGAAAAATACATGATTGTTTATCGATCTTCCAAGAGCTATGTTATTTTAAACAAATATCCGTACAATAACGGACATCTTCTGGTGGTTCCATATCAACATACGGGGGATATACTGGAGCTGGATGACGCAGTTTTGTTGGATGTTCAGCAGACGATCCGGAAAACCATTCGGGTGATGAAAAATATTTTATATCCGCACGGTTTTAATATCGGGTTAAATATGGGACGGACTGCCGGCGCGGGAATTGATGAGCACATTCATTATCACATCGTGCCGCGCTGGGATGGCGATACGAACTTTATGCCGGTTATCAGCGGTACCAAAGTGGTATCGGAAAGTCTCGAAGCTTCGCGGAAAAAAATGGCGGCAGAGTTTGTAAAACTCTTTGGAAACGGAGAAACAAAATGAGCCTGCTTATAAGAAATATTTCCAATTTATATACGCCGGCTGCCGGTTTGCCATACGGACAGCTTAAAACGATGCATCGGGTACATGTGTTTGTGCAGGATGGAATTATTCAGCAAATATTTTCAGGGGATGAACAACCTCCCCAAGCCGAAACGGTGTTTGACGCCACAGGTAAAACTTTAGTGCCCGGGTTTATCGACGCCCATACGCATCCCGTATTTTGGAAAACCCGCGAAGATGAATTTATCATGCGCGTGCAGGGAAAAAGTTACGAAGAAATCGCGCTGGCCGGTGGCGGCATTCGCAGCAGCGTCCGTCGTTTTCGCGAAGCAAAAAAAGAAGAAATTAAAACGCTGACCCGAACGCGTATAAAGACCTTTCTGGAATTCGGAGTTACCACAATCGAAGCCAAAAGCGGTTACGGACTCTCTACCGAAGATGAAGTTAAGGCGCTGGAGATTATCAATGAACTGAATGATGAACAGCCACTGGAAATGATTCCTACGTTTTTGGGCGCCCATGAAATACCCGATGAGTTTCAGCAGGATCGGCGCGGCTATATTGATCTGATTAAGAACCAAATGTTACCCCTAATTGCAGAGCGTAACCTGGCGCGCTATTGCGATGTCTTTTGTGAAAAGGGTGTTTTTACGGTGGATGAGAGCCGTGAGATTTTGCTCGAAGCAAGGAGGTATGGATTGGATGCCCGTATTCATGCCGATGAATTATCTCCCTTTGGCGGAGCGGAAATGGCCGCCGAAATTAAGGCACGTACCGCTGATCATCTGGTACAAATTTCCGACCGGGGAATAGAAGACATGGCCCTGGCTGGTGTGATTCCTGTTTTGCTTCCGGGCACTACTTTTTTCCTCGGGAAGGATGGGTATGCCCCGGCGCGAAAAATGCTGGCGGCCGGTTGTGAAGTCGCTCTGTCCACTGATTTTAATCCGGGCAGTTCAGCCACACAAAATCTGCAACTGATCTGGACCATTGCCGCCTTAAAATTAAAAATGCTTCCCGAAGAGATTTTATGGGCGGTTACTTTAACGGCCGCTCGATCATTAAACATGGATTCGCGTCTGGGTTCCATCGAAGAAGGTAAACAGGCCGACCTGCTTCTGCTTGATATTCCTAACTTAAATTATCTCGCATATCATTATGGGATTAATCACACGGTAATTACGGTTAAAGAGGGAAAAATCGTTTTTAGAAACGAATAGTAACTTTTGACTATTTAAATAAGTGAGGAATTCCAATGGAAGTAAGGCGTTATCACAATATACCGTTTATATTATTTTCTATCATACTAATGCTTACAGGCATCTGGTCCGGATTGGTACGGCTGGGTTGGCAGTGGCCGCAGCCGCAGGGGAATTTTGTTCTCCTACATGGTGTACTGATGGTCGAAGGTTTTCTGGGAACGCTTATCGGCCTGGAACGCGCGGTGGGGATTAAGAAGCTATGGGGCTATAGCGCGCCTTTTTTTACCGCAGTGGGAACGGTGTTGTATTTTTTATTTCCCGAGGTCCCTTTTGGAGGCGCTTTTTTAATTACGCTGGGCAGTCTGGTTTTAACACTAATTTTTGTAAAACTTATTTCTATCCACAAAGAAGCCGCTCTGTGGGTTATGGCCTTTGGGACTCTTGTCTGGTTTATCGGAAATATCTTTTGGATGGCCGGGACGGCTATTCCGTTTATTGTACCTTGGTGGGCGGGATTTTTAATTATTACCATTGCCGGAGAGCGGCTGGAACTGACCAAGTTTTTAAATATCAGTGAAAACAAAAAACGGGTTTTTATTTCGTATTTCGGTTTTTTGTTACTGGGAATTATTATTTACACGTTCCGGCCGGAGATTGGTGCCCGTATTTTTGGTATGGTTAATATTCTCATTGCCGCCTGGTTGTTTCAGAACGATATTGCCCGTCGTACCATTCGTTTGGACGGATTAACCCGTTTCATTGCCGCCTCGTTAATCAGCGGATATTTCTGGTTGGGATTCAGCGGTTTGCTCTCTCTCGTTTACGGCGGCGTTTTGGGCGGTATGACGTATGACGCCGTTTGGCATACAATTTTTCTCGGCTTTGTCTTTTCGATGATATTCGGTCACGCGCCCATTATTTTCCCGGCTGTATTGCAGGTAAAAATTTTATATAAAAGACTCTTTTATGTCCCGCTTATTTTATTGCATTTATCACTGGTGTTGCGGGTTGCGGGTGATATACTAGTGAATCCCTTTATGCGCGAATGGGGCGGAATGTTAAACGGCATAACCATTCTCCTCTTTTTCATAACGGTTATATCGTCTCTGCGCCGGAATGACGTTGCCTGATAGATTAAATGCGGGAGTTATCGATGGAAAAACAATTCGCTTTGGGTACAAAAACCCTGCATCTTGTTTTAGGGGATATTACCGAACTACAAGTAGATGCCATTGTAAATGCCGCCAATGAACAACTTATTTTAGGGGCGGGAGTGGCCGGCGCTATCCGCCGAAAAGGCGGTTCTGTAATTCAGGAAGAATGTAATCGTATTGGCGGTACGTTTACGGGCGGCGGCTTGTTAAAAGCAACTTATGTTATTCATGCTGTGGGGCCACGGGCAGGCGATAACGACGCCGATAAAAAATTAGCGTCCGCCACAAAGAACTGCTTTCGATTGGCAGAAGAAAAAGGTTTAAAAAGTATTGCCTTTCCTGCAATCAGTACGGGTGTTTTTGGATTTCCGGCAGAACGCTGTGCTTTAATTATGCTTATGGAAACAGTAGAGTTTTTACAAACTAAAACAACCCTGAAGGATATTTATTTTTGCCTCTGGGGAAAATCTGTTTTTGAAATATTTGAACGGCAGATGCAACAGCTTATTTAGAGTTTAAATTTTCCGAATAGGATACAACCCGGTTCCTTCCGCTGTTTTTAGCGGCATACAAAGCGGTGTCGGCGCTGTTTAAAAGCGTTGTGTAGTCATTGCCGTCTCCTGGCAGGGTCGCTGCCCCGATGCTCACGGTCACTTTACCCAGCGGCTGAATCTCTTCGTGCTCAAAATAAGTCTGTTCAATATTTTCTCTGATACGATCGGCCAAAATTCGCGCGCCGTCTTTTTCTACAGCCGGTAAAATTACCGCAAATTCTTCACCGCCGTAGCGGGCTACAATATCGTTTTCACGCACGGTTTGTTTTAAAATGGCCGCCAGTTTTTTAAGTACTTCATCTCCGGCCGGATGTCCCATCGTATCGTTGAAATTTTTAAAATTGTCCACATCTAAAATCAGTAAAGACAATCCGCTTTTATTACGTTTATGGCGTACAATTTCCTCTTTTAAACGCAGTTTAAAATAACGAAAATTATGCAGGGCGGTCATACCGTCGGTATATGAGAGCTGCTCGATTTCATAATACAGCGAAGCATTAGCCACGGCAATGGAAATGATATTAGTCAGAATAGAGATATGCTCTAAATCGCTTTTTGTATATTCCAAATCTTTCAGGCGCGGGCCAAGCCCAATAATGCCTTCCGTTAATCCTTTTATATTGATGGGTGTAACAATTTCTACCCCTGCTTCTGTTAAATCCGTTAAAGCCTTGGATTTTTTAATCTTCTTATTAAGATATTTCATTGGCGCCGGCAGATTGTGCTCGGCAAAATAGTGGATCAGCGGATCCTCTTTCTCAATAAATAAGCCGGCAATATTATCCAGGTAATAGCCTTTGGAATTAAACAGCTGCAAACGGTCGATTTCCGGTTTGGGTGCAAATAAAAACAGGCTGTATTTACTGGAAAACTGGCCGGCAAGGGTGAGCAGTATCGAATTTACAAGACGGTGCAAATCCAAAATGGAATTCAGCTCCAGAGACACTTCGAACAGCGAATGCAGGTTATAAATATTTTTTCGTAACTCTCTGTTCTTCCCGCGTAGTTTTTTATTAAGCTGTCCTACTTCCCGATTGGCTTGTTCCAGGTCTTTGGATTGTTTCACTAAAAGCTCATTGAGCTCTTTAAGGCGCAAAGCCGATTTGATGCGGGCAATTAGTTCGTCAAAATGAAACGGTTTTACGATATAATCATCGGCGCCGGAATCGAGACCCGTTACAATATCATTCACTTCATTTTTAGCGGTAAGAATAATAATGGGGATATACGGATCGTCGGGACTTTCATTTTTTATACGCTGTACCGCTTCCAGACCGGACATTCCCGGAAGCATCAGATCCATTAACACCAGATCCGGATGTTCCGAATGAAATTTCTCAAGACCGATTTCAGCGGTTCCGGCTTCAATTATTTCATATTTGTATTCCTGAAGATATTTCTTCAGGATGTTCATCATGTCATTGTGATCTTCGACGATGAGAATTCGTTTGGCCATATTGATCTCAGATGATTCTTCCATTACATTTCAGTTTGTTGTTGTAAATCATCGGCAAAACTCATAAATACATAAATATAATAATGCTAAGGATAGATATGCGTACGATTTTTATGTTTATTATCTTAACCGTGGCGGCCGTCGGACTCTTCATGTCAACTCCGGGTTGCGCAGATAAAGGCACTCCGCCGCAGGATGCGCAGTTTGTCATTCCGGACAGTAATATTAGTTTTTACAATGATATCCAACCCATGCTACTGGCCAAATGCGGATCGGAATCGGGTTGCCATTCCAATTCGGCGGTAGATATCGAACGAAAACTGCAATATCTGGAATTGATAGATAAAACGGCATTGATGAATCACCGCTTGTCACAAACCGGTGATAAACTGGTTGATATTGCCATTCACGAAAGGAATCCGCAATTAGCGCCTCTGTATCTGATTGTTTTGGAAGGATTTCCAAACGAATGGGATCAAATGCCGCCTTACTGGCTCAATCGCAGTCCGCTGCACGAAACACAGATAGAGGGTATTAAACGGTGGATTGGCGAAGGGGCAAAGGATTAATATTCCTATCCATTGATGTATGTTGAAAGGTGTTACAGATATTTCTGCCGCAGGCTTACACAAACTTGTATTCTATTCTTCAATCTTAAACGAAACCTGCGCGGCGGGTACTATTTTTACAGGCCCGTACAAACCATAATCCCGCACATGATAATTGTCGTTTTCCCGGGCCAGACGGTTAGCAATGGTATTGGTAATTGTAATGCTGATTTTATTTTCACCTGCTTTTAAAAAGCGACTGATATCAAATTCCCATGGCGCTTCGTATTTATCGGCAACAAATTCTTCGTTAATAAATAATGTGCACCAGTCCTTTAAATTTCCCAGGTTTAGTTTTAAATGCTGTTTTTTAAGATAATGTTTTTCGAGTACAATGATCTTATGATAGGTAATCGAACCGGAGCGAAAAGGAAAAAAACGGGCATAGTTACCCAGGTCAACGATGCCCTTAAAGTGTTCGCTTTCTAAAAACCAATCTCTGTGGCTAATGGTTAAAACGGGTAATTTGCTCGGGATGTACAGCGGAATCTGACGGCTCTCACCGCCTTTTTTTAAGATGATAAAGGAGCGGCCGGGTTTGCGCTGATAGCCCGAAAAACTAAGCGCCGATGCGCTCTGCTCTTCGATGGACATTGCTTCCAATGATGATTGCGAAATCTGCCAGATATCATTGGTTTCGAGTTTGTTAATCAGCAGCATTTCACTTTGAGCGGGGGGCAGTGTCATTTTAATGTGTACCGCTTCGTCGGAGCGGTACCAGTTGGCAAAGGGTTTTACAGCCGCCGAAGAAAAATCCCAGATATAGGGTCGCCCTTTTAATTTTCCGATAAATTCGAATGTAATGGTTTGAGACGGGTTGAGATTTGTCAGAAATAAATTATAATAATGCTCAGTCTCTCTTAAACGGTAATGAATACCGTTTGTGGCAGAGCGTATTTCCACTTTCAGATGTTTGTAAAAATCGGCAATTAGGTTGGAAAAACGGCTGACATCCGCCTGAAAATAACTTGCTCCTCCGGAACGGCTTTCTTTAAAACTGGTACTGTTCGTACGGTTTCCTTCAAACCAAACGACATGGCTGATTCTCATAAAACTCGCCTCATGCTCAGGCTGGGCGCAGCGTTCCGGTACGCGGCCCATTGCAATAATAAAACCGCCGTTTTCAATAAAAGCAGCCAGTTTTTGCAACGTTTGCAAAGACAAAACATGTATGGCCGGAAGTAAGATAATTTTAAAGGTTTGCTCTTTAAAGGTAAGACAGCCGGAATCGATAGAACAGATTTTATCGGAATTAAACAGGTCAAAATCCAGCAAAGTGTAATCAAGGCCGGAGCGGTGAATTTGGGCCATGGAGCGGTAAAATAGTTCCAGGTTGTCATCCAAACCGGGGTACAAAACTAAAAACTCGGTTAGCGGTATTCCTTCCTTAAAAAAATGTCCGGCCTGGTGCAAACGGGTAAACCAGTTTTTATAGGCGGAAAAACTCGGGTCCGAAGCATGCATCTTAAAGGCTAAATCATCGGTATTGTCGTATTTTAAATAAAAATGATTGACTCCCGCCGCCAGCAGATGGTTAAACTGCTGGAGCTTTTCGCTGAAGGAATAGTGCAGGTTTAGCAGATGATGCATGGAAACGGGCACTTTTTTGGTCCCTTCGCTTAGCCGCCGGCTAACCATTCGTTTTAAATGGATAAATGAACGGGTATAAAAAGGGGTGCCGGGTTCAAATGCATTTTCATCGATGGTCAGCAGGGTTGCGCTATCGAGATAAAGAAAGGGCAGTAGTGGATTGGAGATGGAGATTCTATAAAGCACTTGTTTTGCGCTACTGTTTAAAATGGGTTTTAACGTTTTTTGAAAATATGTATTAAATGCTTTTCCGTAAGCGGCAAACAGTTCCGAAGGCGCCAGCCAAAAACGAATAATATCGGTTAGTAAATGTTGTTCACTATCGTCCAGCGATTCATGATAATCAACCCCCTCTTCCGTAAAACGGGGATTTATAAACCGATCAAGATCGAATACCAAATTGCCCTTAACGCCAAGCCGGCTGTTAAAGCGCGTTGTAAAAATTTTAAGCACACGTTTTAAATGGGATTCATCAAAATAATTAAAGCGCCGGTTTAATTCTTCTGTTTCGGTTAAACTAAACGTACGAATTACGATAAGAAAACCGTTTTCGCTTTGGGCCGCAACCGTATGTTTTTTAGGATTATAAGAATCGGTGATATCCCGGAGCCGCACATTTTGATCCAATGGGAGTGAAGCGGTAAAATACAAACGAAAAACATGTTCCGGGTTGGGGATACGGAGTTTCCGCTTACCCGCATTTAACGGAATAATTTCCGGCTTATGCGCGTAAAAGTGAAAAATATCGGTACTCCAGGTGTTCTGCTTAACAAAATACCGGGTGCCGGAAAAGATCTGTTTACGTAGAATCTGTCCCGATAGGTCCGGGTGATCGGCTAAATAAGATTTAATGTCCAGATGAACGTGGTAGTGTGTTTCAAATGTTTTCAGTTCCCCGCTTTTAACCGCCTCCTGAAAAAGCTTATTATGCAAAACATTTTCCGAGACAACGATACTTTGTATATTCCAGCGCTCCAACTGCTCCGGAAGGCGTTCGGGAAACCCGGGCTGTGCCGCCAGTTCAACAGAAATACAGGAACTGATTTGTAGAGGAAGTATTTGTTTTTCGTCAGTTTGCATACAAAGCCCAAAATACGAAAGTCAATTGAATATTTGTTTGAAAATTGGTAATATTCACTTTTAATGTCAAGTTCTTTTTAAGAGGAAGCTATGGAATATCCGGCACATTTTAATGAAGCGCATTTACCGACTCCCCTTATACCTGTTCGTCACTTTTTTAAGAAAATAAACAAATATGAAATTTATCTGAAGCGCGATGATTTTACGGGAGTTGAATTGAGCGGAAATAAGGTGCGCAAACTGGATTTTTTAATGAAAGAAGCTTGGGAAAAAGGCGCCAGACATATCATTACCTGCGGCGGGATTCAGTCGAACCATTGCCGGGCCACCGCTTTTTATGCGACTAAACTGGGTATGAAAACCACGCTTGTTTTGCGTGGCGAAATGCCCCGGAACATGACGGGCAATTTGCTTTTAAACCGTCTGCTCGGCGTTGATATCAAACTGGTTACGAAAGAAGAATACAAACGGGTCGGAGAAATTATGGAAAGCATCGCCGCACAACTACCCGAACCGGCCTATGTGATTCCCGAAGGTGGTTCTAATGAAGTGGGCGCCTGGGGATATATAAGAGCGTTCAAAGAAATTATGGAGCAGGATTCATCTGTCGATACCATTGTGTCGGCCTCGGGCAGCGGGGGCACCCATGCCGGTTTGCTGTTGGGAAAGTTGTTGAGCGACAGCCCGGTTCAGATTCTATCGGTCAATGTATGTGACGACGAGGCCTATTTTGTAAAAAAAATCGACTCCATTATGCAGCGTTTTTGCAGCCGCTATAATTATTCTCTTCTCTGGGAAAGGAAAGATATTCGTATTCTGGATGGATTTGTGGGCTCCGGCTATGCGCAAATTGGCCGGAAGGAAGCAACGTTTATTAAACGTTTTGCGCATAGTGAAGGCATTGTGCTGGATCCGGTGTACACGGCCAAGGCAATGCTGGGATTTGAGTATAATTTAAAGAACGGCACAATCCCGGGTAAGAAAATAGCCTTTATCCACACAGGCGGCATATACGGAACCTTTGCATTTTCCGAAATGTTTTAAAAACAATTTACCGTACAGAGGCAAACATATATTCTGCAAAAATATGCAAAGTTGGCTGAAAAATGATTCGTACCCTTATAAAAATCATTTCACTAATGGTGCCTTTTGTCACGGTATTGCTGGCGTTATTAATCTATTTTTCACTTCCGGATGTGAGTTATTTAAAAAGCCATAATCCCAAAACAACTTCTTTTATTGAAATGCGTAAACAGCAGGCAAAGAAGACCGGAAAAAAAATACGTATTCGTCAGCGCTGGGTACGTTTCAGTCGTATTCCCAAACGGTTTAAACAGGCCGTTCGCATTACGGAAGACGCTTCTTTTTACCGGCATAAGGGGGTTGATTTTGACGAGCTGAAAGAATCCATAAGAAAAGATTTTGAAAGCGGTAGCTTTAAGCGCGGCGGAAGTACCATCACTCAGCAACTGGCAAAAAACTTATACCTCTCATCCGAAAAAAGTGTTATCCGGAAAATTAAAGAGTACCTCATTGCCAAACGCCTCGAAGCGGCTCTGTCGAAAAACCGGATTTTTCATATTTATTTAAACGTTATTGAATTTGGCAGAGGCGTTTTTGGGGTTCAGGCTGCGGCGCGTTACTATTTTGGTCGCAATGTATGGGCGCTTTCGTTAGAGCAGATGATTCGCCTCGCGGCGATCATTCCCCGCCCGCTGCGTACCAGTCCCAAAAAGAACAGCCGCTGGCTTTTGTGGAAATCCAGATGGATTTTAAGAAAGATGAAAAAATATAACTATATTTCAGTTCAGGAATATGAACAGGTACTGCCGGCTTTTGCAAGATGAAAATAACCGGCAGAATGAAATACTTATTCGGATGATTTAATATAAAAAAAGGAGGCTACAGGATGAAGCAGGCAATGGAAATGATTGAGCAGGGAAACCTGCAGGGGGCATTGGAAATATTAAAACCGCTCTATGACCAAAATAAGACAAATGCGGAAACCAATTATTTGTTGGGCGTAATTGCCATAAAACAGGATCGTTACGATGACGCCCTGAGTTTTTTGACCCAGGCTGAAAAACAAAATCCGGATGACGCCAGAGTTTACGAAGCGTTTGGCGAAGCGTATGGATTAAAAGCGCAGAATGCCGGTATGTTAAAAGGCGCCATGCTTATGCCGAAAATAAAAAAATCTTTTGAACGGGCTCTGGAACTGAATCCCGGTTCTCTTCGTGCAAATGAAGGATTATTTATGTTCTACCTGTTTGTACCCAGTCCGGCGGGGGGCAATGAAAAGAAAGCCGTTCAGATTGCCACAGAAATTGCGTCCATAAATGAAGCGCACGGGTATATGGCTGAGGCGTTGATTAAAGCAAAAAGCGGCGCAACGGAAGAAGCCGCGGTTCAGTTTGAACAGGCGTTGCAAAAAGCGCCGCAGGATAAGGAAGTGCAAATGAAAGCCGGACGTTTTATGCTGCAAAACGGAAGACTGGATCTGGCCGAGAAAGCGTTTAAAACGGTTGTTTCCAATAATCCTTTTGACCCGGCTGGATACGACGCCTTAGGCCAATTCTATCTGAAAGATAATAATGCCGAAAAAGCGCTGGAACAATTTAACGGCGCCCTGGAAAAAAACCCCGCTTTTTATCCGGCAAAACTCAATCGGGCCAAAGCTTTTTCCGAACTGGGAAAAACGGATGATGCGCGAAGCGATTTGGAAGAAATTTTAAAACAACATGCAAAATCGCCTTTGGCGGCAAGGGCAAAAGAGTTACTGGCAAAACTTTAACAAAACTAACGAAAACCACCGTTCGCCGGGTAGTGGGATTTAACCGTATGAAAGCATTTTTCTATGAATCGGCAGACAGAACCGGTAGTTAATGCGGAGCATAAAATGATGTTTAAATCTTTTTTATTTGTTCTTTTACTAACCTTCGCTTTGTTTGCTCAAACGCAGGAAAAAAATAAGCGGATTACCGAACTGCTGAATTCAGGCAAAACCCGTCAGGCGGAACAACGGTTACTTAAAAAATTATCCGTAAATCCAAAGCAACCCGAAGTTATTTACTATCTCGGTATCGTAAACTTAATGGATGGTGATTATGAAAAGGCCATTGACCACTTTGCAGAAGCTATTAAATTAGATGACAGCGATTATCGCTTCTACGAAAATTTGGGCGATGCTTATGGCATGAAAGCGCAAAAAGGAAGCATTTTTAAAGCAGTTTTTGTCATTGGCGATATGCGTTCCAACTGGGAAAAGGCCATCGAACTCAAACCCGATCTGGTTTCGGCCCGGGAGCGTTTGTTTTCCTATTATCTAATGGCGCCGGGAATCGCCGGCGGCGATGACGAAAAAGCGCTAACTCTGGCCAACGAGGTGTTACAACTAAATCCGGCGGCGGGGCATATGCTGTTGGCCCGTTTTTACAGTAAACAGGAAAAATCGGAACTGGCCGAAAAAGAATTCCTTGCGGCGGCCGCGATAGATTCTACTAACGGTAATATTTTCAATCAGGCCGGATATTTTTATCTGCGCCAAAATAAACCGAAAAAAGCGCTAAACTGGTTTAGCAAATATGTCGCTCTGGAACCGGAAAACTCGAATGCTTACGATAGTAAAGGGGACGCTTTTTTGAAGTCGGAGCAGTATGATTCTGCGCTGGTAATGTTCGAAACGGCCCTGCAAAAAAATCCCTCCTTCGAATCTTCGCTTTTCAAACGGGCAAAAACTCTGAAAAAACTGAATCATAAATCGCAGGCCCGGCAAGCCGCCCGTGCCTATCTGAAAAAATACCCGGATGGACGATACAGCGGCAAGGCGGAAGATATAATCGATGACTAATTATGCCGAATAACTTCTCCTGTAAAAGTCCGTTCTATGCGGCGGCCGTTCTTCTTCTGCTTGGCTTCGTTTCCGCTTTTGCCGGCCGCAGTCCTATAAATAAAACCATCCGCCGGGTGCAGTTTTCGGAATCCTTTCAAACCTCTGCAAACGAATTGCAAAAAGCCGCATCCGTTACAAAAGGACAACCGTTTTTTCGAAAAGACCTGCCTCTGTATGCCCGAAAAATAGAACAATATTTATACAATCGGGGATATTTATTTGTCCGTGTCGATTCGGTACAGGTAAAACCCGATGGCGATTCGCTGTATGTTATGTTGAATTTCTTTGGCAGTAGAGGCAAACAGGCCTTTATTGAGGCCGTAAATATTAAAAGCGATTCGTTGCCTGTTTCGTTTTATGAAAATCAGTCCGATTTAGTTCCGGGCCGTCCCTGGTCTGCCGTTCTGGTGGATGAGGCCATCCGGCGGTTTTTAAAAACAGCGGCCGAGGCGGGATTTCTGTTTGCCAGGGTGCAATCGGGCGAAATGAAAGTATACCAAAAAAATAGGCGTAATCTGGTTGATATTAACCTGTATATACACGAAAATGAACGGATTTATATTAGCGACCTTATTATCAGAGGAAGAAAATACACCGACGAAAAAGTTATCCTGCGCGATCTGGGATTAAAAACGGGACAAATCTATGCTACGTCAATTGTAGAGGATATTCCACAACAACTTATGCGGCTTGGGATATTTAAATCGGTGAAACCGCCAATCCTTTATCGTACGGCGCCGGACAGCATTGCCCTGGAGATTACGATAGAAGAGGGCAGCGCCGCTTCTTTTGACGGGGTGGTAGGCTATATTCCGGAAACGGGAAAAAAAGGAAACGGTTACTTTACCGGATTGCTGGATATCTCGTTTAAAAATTTATTTGGAACGGGAAGAAAATTTTCCGTGCACTGGAAAAAGCCTAATGCCCTGTCCGATGAGTTTTCTCTGGAATATACGGAACCCTGGGTGTTCAATTATCCGCTGGATTTGGCCGGCCGTCTGGAACGCACCGTACGCGATACAACCTTTATTCAGTGGAATTATGCCTTGAATGTGCGATTCCATTTGCTGCGCAATCTTTCCGTCCTGTGGAAACTCCAGCGTAATAGTTATATCCCCGATTCCAGCGCCAGCAGAGATTTCCGCCTGCTGCAAAATGAGGTGTTGAATTCACAAATCGGAGTGGAATACGATACACGGGATTATGCGCCAAATCCGCGAAAAGGCGTATTTTATTCAAACAGTTATGCGTATGGATTAAAACACAATTCCGGCCCGACGTATATAATCCGGGAAGATAGTTTAAAAAAGAACGAAGCGTTACATAGTATTTTAGTGCGTCTGGAATTTTACTATAATCTATGGTCTAATCAGGTGCTGGCTTTTAAGCTGAACGGTCGGCAGATAAAAGGTTCGCGTTTACAATTAACCGATTATTTTTGGTTTGGCGGCAGCCGGACGCTACGCGGGTATCGGGAAAACCAGTTTTACGGCAGTACGGTTGGTTGGGCGAATTTGGAATACCGTTTTTTAATGGGACGCAATGCCCGGCTGTTTTTATTCAGTGATTGGGGGTTTTATCACTATAAAGACAAATCAACCGTATTTGAGAAACTGCTACCGGGATACGGACTCGGCGTGCGCTTCGATACGCCGCTGGGTATTATGGGCGTTGATTTTGGATTGGGTAAAGGCGATTCTTTCGGCGAAGCAAAAATCCATTTTGGTTTGATCAACCGGTTTTAGCGGTGGATTAATCCGGGAATATCATGCTTTAATCCGGAACGATCCATATACCCATGATATTTGTTTAATTGTAAAATAGCTTTTGGTTATGACTTAAATTTCTAAAGTAAAATTTAGGAAACATCAAAATACAAGCGCCAAATAACAAATAAACACTAACTTCTAAAATTTTAACCTTTATCTACAAAGTGGTTTTTGATATTTGTGCTTTAGAATTTAAGGTATGAGTTATTTTTACCAAAAAAATTGTTGCAAAATGAAGAACTAAACGCAGAGAGCGCAAAGAAAAATATTAAAAGAGAACGGGCCGGATATGAATTTGATATTGAATCTTCCCTTGTGATTTAATATCAACTTTACCGCTTGAAAAAAGAGTGGAAGGCCCGATAAATCGCGATGCAAACAGGAATTGTGAAATTTATTGAAGCAATTGTGTATGGAATTGTGGAGATTTAAAAGAAACCGTTTGTGCTTGACCCTAATCTTCGAAGACAGTAAAATGGAACACATCAAATTAGAGGAATAAAATTGTACCGAAGTTTATCTGATGTTGTAGCGGATCTGGAGAAAACCGGACAATTGGTTCGGATTCATAAAGAGGTGGATCCCAATCTGCAAATGGCGGAAATTCAACGCCGGGTTTTTGCCGCGGGCGGCCCGGCCGTTCTATATGAGCGGGTGAAGGGAAGCCCGTTTCCCGCGCTTTCCAATTTGTTCGGCACAAAGGAACGGGCGGAATACCTGTTTCGTCATACATTAAAAACCGTAAAAGATATAATTCGTTTCAAAGCCGAGCCGCGACTGTTACGTCGTAATTTAAATATGCTCGGCGCGCTTCCGGCGGCCGGACTGAACGCCCTGCCTCTGCGGGTACGCCCGGCGAGCGCGGGTTTTTCGGAAACCACCATCGATGCGCTTCCGCAGATAAAATCATGGCCGCAAGACGGCGGTGCGTTTATCACTTTGCCCCAGGTATTCAGTATGAGTCCGGATGAGCCCAAAATACTGAAATCGAATCTTGGCATGTATCGGGTACAACTTTCTGGCAATTCTTACAAAAATAATGAACAGATCGGAATGCACTATCAAATTCACAGAGGGATTGGCGTACATCATGCCGCTGCTCGTGCAAAAGGAGAGCCGTTAAAGGTCAGTATTTTTATCGGCGGACCGCCCGCGCATACATTTGCCTCCATTATGCCCCTGCCGGAAGGATTGCCGGAGATAGCCTTTGCCGGGGTGCTGGCCGGCCGGCGTTTCCGTTATTTTGAAAAAGATGGTTATATCCTTTCCGCCGATGCCGATTTTGTCATTACCGGAACGATTGAAGAAGATACGCTTCCCGAGGGACCTTTTGGCGATCATCTCGGTTACTACAGCTTAATACATGATTTTCCCGTTTTAAAGGTGCACAAAGTCTATCATCGCCGGAATGCTGTCTGGCCTTTTACCGTGGTCGGCCGTACGCCGCAGGAAGATACGCTTTTCGGGCAGTTGATTCACGAAATGACCGGCCCTATGATTCCCGCTTCCATTCCCGGATTAAAAGCCGTGCATGCTGTGGATGCCGCCGGTGTGCATCCGCTGTTGCTGGCTCTTGGCAGCGAGCGTTACGTACCCTACAAAAAACGGGAACCGCAGGAATTGCTGACCATGGCCAATGCCATCCTGGGGTTCGGTCAGCTTTCGCTGGCGAAATATCTGTTTATCGCCGCTCAGGAGGACAACCCGCAATTGGATATTAAGGACATTCCGGCGTTTTTTAACCATCTGTTGGAACGGGTGCAATGGGAGCGTGATTTGCATTTTCAGACGCGAACGACGATGGATACACTGGATTATTCGGGTTCCGGATTAAATAAGGGATCGAAAGTTGTGATTGCCGCCGCCGGAGAGGCTGTGCGAAAAGTCGCTCGCAAATTACCACAGAAATTACGCCTACCCGAAGGATTTAAAAATATGCAAATGCCCCTGCCCGGCATTCTGGTAATTCAGGCGCCGGTTTATTCTGATAAGAAACGGTCCGGGAACGAAATTGCTCTATTAACAGAGACTCTGAATGAGCAGGTTTGGGAACATTTACGGGGCTTCCCCCTGTTTGTTTTGGCGGACGACAGCGCTTTTACGGCGGCAACTATTGACAATTTTTTATGGGTCACCTTTACCCGCTCCGATCCGGCCGCCGATATTTACGGGGTTGATAGTTTTACGGAAGATAAACACTGGGGCTGCCGCGGCCCGCTGATCGTTGATGCTCGTATTAAACCGCATCACGCTCCCGTATTAGAACCCGATCCCGAAACGGTTAAAAGTGTGGATGCGCTGGCAGTAAGGGGGAAGAGTTTGCATGGAATTATTTAATTAGGCGAAAAACATTCGCCGGGAGAAGGAACAAATGAAAATAATCATCATTGGCGGAAATGCCGCCGGCATGTCGGCCGCCAGCAAAGCGCGGCGTAATGATCCGCAAGCGGAAATTATTGTTTTTGAAAAATCGGGAACGGTTTCTTACGGCGCCTGCGGCCTGCCTTACTATATTTCAGATGATATTAAAAACGCGGACAGTCTGATTGCCATTCCGGTTGACGATTTCCGCCATAAACGCAATATCGATGTACAGCTGTTTCATGAAGCGGTCTCTTTTAATCCCCGTAAAAAAACAGCATGGATAAAAAACGGAAAAAGCGGAGAGTTCTTCGAACAGTCGTATGATAAATTGATTATTTCAACGGGCGCCTCGGCGGTTGTCCCAAAGATTCCCGGCGGCGAATTAAATAATGTATTTGTATTACGCACTCTCGAAGACGGCATACGGATTAAATCGTTTATAGAAAAAGAAAGTCCAAAACAAGCGGCGGTCATCGGAGGCGGATACATCGGGCTGGAAATGGCCGAGGCTTTGACAAAACAGGGACTTCAGGTGCATGTATTGGAGGCGCAGGAGCAGGCGTTGCCCTATCTCGATAGCGATATGGCCGCGAAGGTTGCCGAAGTTTTGCAAAAGAAGGAGGTAAAACTCTATTTAAGCAGTATGGTTACCGGCATAGACGGAAACGGAAACGTGGAAAAAATAATGCTGGCGGACGGGCGCGTACTTGCAGTGGATATGGTGTTGTTGTCGGTGGGTATTCGTCCTAATATTGCTTTTGCCCAAAGCGGCGGCGTGCAAATCGGACGCACAGGCGCCATTCAGGTTAACGACCGTATGCAGACTAATTTAAGGCATGTATTTGCCGCCGGCGATTGCGCGGAAACCCGGTGTCTGGTAAACAATAAAGCAACCTGGGTGCCGCTGGGCACTACGGCTAACAAGCAGGGTAAAACAGCCGGGGACAATGCCAGCGGAGGGCATTCGAAGTTTAAGGGGATCACCACGACCAGCGCGGTAAAGATTTTTGAGCTGGAAGTGGCCTCCACCGGGCTGAATTCAGTAACGGCTGAAAAAATAGGGCTACCCTTTGCCGCCGTTTCCATCCGTTCAAAAACACGCGCCCACTATTATCCCGGACAAAAAGATATTTACGTAAAGATGATCATCAACAAACAGGATGGCCGGCTACTTGGCGCTCAGATTCTTGGGGAAGAAGGCGTTGCAAAGCGCATCGATGTGCTGGCCGCGGCACTCTACAATAAAATGACCGTTCAGCAGATTGCAGAGATGGATTTAAGCTATTCGCCGCCCTTCGCCCCGGTGTGGGACGCTTTGCTTGTGGCGGCCAATCAGGCCATGAAAAAAGTACGGTCGTAATGCATAGTCGGGTTATTCTAAATCCGGCGATTGCCGAAAAATTCTTATTCAGAGGAAACGCCATGACAAAAGTTTTTAATATAAATTCGATACCGGATAAATTTACGGATGACCCGAAATTCGAATCGGCCATGTGTACAAAGTATCTCGGCGCTTTGGCCGGAAGTGATAAAATTTACGTAAATATTGATTCGCTGAAGCCGGGAGCAAAGAGCGCAAAATACCATTCGCATTCCATTAAAGAGGAGTTCTTTCTGATTCTCAGCGGCCACGGCAGCCTGCGCATAAAAGATGAAATTTTTGCGGTGCAAAAGGGGGATTTTCTGGCAAAGCCTGCCGGGAAAGGAATTGCGCATCAGTTTATCAATGACGGAGATGAGGTTCTGGAAATACTTGATTGTGGACTGAACGACGAAAATGATGTGGTCGAATATCCTGATGAGGGTACGTTTTTGTTAAAAGGGAAAGCGTTTCGTAAGAACAGCGCCATAAACGGCTGGACTTCCGAACCAAATAAATAATTCCTAAATGGAGTGATTCTTATTCGTCTTCTCACAAAGCTGGATTTAAAATAAGATTGCTTCACGCGCCCTGTACGGGTATTCGCAATTCCGTTTATAAGGTGCGTCAGCGTTCGATATAAACGCCCAGAGCTGCGACGCTACGATCCAGGGCCTGCCGTATTTTTGTTTTGATAAAAATGGAATTGAGCAGACGGCTTCCTAAAGAAAAAGCGGAATACTGCAATTGCCAGGAAACGGAGACGGCTCCGTCGGGCAAAGTTTTAATGATAATTGTGTTAGAAATATTTCCGATTAATGCTCCGGGTTGAGCGCTGTTTTGTTCAAAACGTATGCGATTTTGAGAAGGATTTAATGAAACCTTCTCTTCGATACTGCGGGTTTTATCTGCGAAACGGTAGGTCGTTGTTCTAAGATCTGGGGTTGCTCCCTGCCGAACGCTTTGTACGATAGAGGATTGCTGACAAAAGGCATCCGGGTTGCTTAATAATTTAAAGACAACCGGCGCCGGTACCTGAACGGTTACTTCCGATTCCAGGATTGTGTTCGGGTTGGTAAATACGGCCCAGGCAATCATCGAAGCGAAAAACAGGGTAAGGAGAACAGACAGTATAATAAAAAATTTCATAGAGAATC
Organism: Calditrichota bacterium; assembly: GCA_024278755.1. Classification (GTDB taxonomy): domain Bacteria; phylum Calditrichota; class Calditrichia; order Calditrichales; family Calditrichaceae; genus JANTFQ01. The sequence goes on from JAJRSO010000061.1 coordinate 91,534, forward strand.
CGATTTAATTCCATCCGGATGGGTTTTATTTCCCGACCCTTGGGTTGTGATAAAGATTCAAATTATTCCGGATAACCCGTTGCACATATATATCGGTATTTTTAACTTGCGGCGGGGTTGTTCATTTATGGATAAATCTACTTTATCCGCTTCATTTATTCAAGTATTTTGATTTCTGTAAGGAAAAATGAAAGTACTAAGCAGACCGTTTAAAAATGGCGCCGTTCGGCTGCGTTATCTGCATCTGGGGAAGGACCTGCAGGTGAGCATTAGCGGCGGCCGGGAACATATTGGCGCCGTGGCGCTGGCCGTATACGGCGATTCTGTCCCGGATAATAGGAGAGCCATGAAAATTGCTCTGCCGGGACACCGCGAAGATGAATTGGCGCAGGCGGCGGCGTTGCGTTTAAGCCGAGCGTTGCGCTGCACCGTATCCGTGAGCGCCGGGATTCATTTTGATAATCTTACTAAAACGGAAATTGGCGTAATTGTAAAAATTGTGGATGAAATGATTGCAGAATTGATTGGGGTTTTGGACTGATTTTCAGGAGAATTTTATAGAATAAAAAAACGGCAGAGCAGTATTTAATATATCTGTCTGCCGTTTGATGTTTTGCGCATAAAGAGTTTATTCTTTTATTAGCCGGTTCAGCGTTTCATCTAAGTTGGTTCCGCGCAGTTCCGATTCCGTGGCAATGATGATTCCGTTTGGATCTACGAGAATTGGTTTGGGAATTCCATGCACTTCAAATTTTTCGGATAGACTCTGACGAATCGGTTTTTCTAAATAAACATGCAGCCAGGGCATTTTCCACCCTCCCCTGCGAAAACCCTCAACATCTTCCTTCTTCTTATCAAAAGATAAACTTAAAATTGTAAAATTCTTATCTTTGAACTTTTTATAGGCTTTGTGCATAACCGGCATTTCGCCCACACAGGGATTGCACCAAACCGCCCAAAAATCCATTATATAGTATTTTCCGAGCAGACTCTCATTAGAAACGGTTTTGCCGCTGTTTAGCAGTTTAAAAGTAAACTCAGGAATGGGCTTACCTTTGGCAATCCGTTGTTCGGGATTCAACTGTTCCACAAAATAAGAAATTTCACTGAGATCGCTGTAATTCTTTGTAAGCTCCTGATAAATTTGCGCTTGTTTTTCAATATTATTGTCGGCTTTTGCCCGGATTCCCAAACTGACCAGAATCCCGGCACGTACCTGACGATTTTTGATATTGTCTTTTTCCTGTTCAAATAACGCCTGGGCTTTCATACTTCCCATGGCCTGGGAAAAAATATAGGTGGTGCCAATTGCTTCCGATGCCCAGAGCGGATCGGTAATGGGTAAAACGGCAATCACTTTTCCGAAAACCTCTTTGGCTCCATCCTCTTCCGGTTTGGTAAGCCGGGCGGCCTGGAGCGCCGAATAGCGTCCCAGCAGGTTTTTGTTATTCATTTTGTTGAGTAATGAATTTCGCAGAGCGTTTATATCTTTGGGGTTCTTAATCCGACGGCTTTTGAGGGCCAGCGCAATAATGGCGTTGATTTCGGAAGAAGCGCTCTCTGCTTTTACCGAAGCCACCGCCTCTTTGTCTGTTTGTGCCAGCATAGCCGGCGTAAATACAAGGCGCAGTTTTCCATCCGGTGTGTTTACGATGGAACGGTAATCGCCGCCGCCGTCGTACTCCAGCGAATCGTAAACGGGGCCGTTTACACTACGGCCGTCCGCAACAAGGTTGATAACCTGGTAGGCCGCCGATTTGGAATTGAGCTGTTTTTCAAAACGATAGCTTCCGTCTTTTTGTTTTTGCATCGCTTCGGCCGAACTGAATCCATAGTCATTCCAACTACCGGTTATTCGCAGATTGGATAAATCGTCCTTGTATGTATTGGCCTCCAGAACAACTTTCAGCGCGATATCTGCAGTGGGATCTTCGGAAAGCAGTGGGATAAGCAGACTTTTACAGCCGGCGGCAGAAAACATCACTTGCAGGTAAGTTTCCTTTGGCAGCTTTACCTTAAAAGAACCGTCTGTTTCAACCGCTACCATTTTCTTCGTATTATATGGATTTTCTCCAAATTGCAGAATGTGCACATGCGCCAGGGCAGGCACGACTCCATTGGATGCGGAGAGGGTTCCCGTTAAAAAACGCTCCCGGTTCTGTTGTGTACAGGAAGCAATCAACAGAAAGATGCTTAAAAGAACAGCTAGTTTTTGCATAAAAAAACTCCTCCTTACTACATTGAAATCCAACAAAATTGGTTAAAGCCACCGGCCCCCGGGCCGAAATAGTTATTCAATTTTATTTAGATACCCGTTGCTCACAGCGGGATTATTTATTATGAGAATGTAACTTACAAGATGGGACTGAAATCTGCAAAATCAATTTCAAAAAAAAGACCGGCAGAGTCGCCTGCCGGTCAAAATCCGAGAACAGATGTTCAAAGAAGTGCTTTGTTTATATTACGCTTTGACATTTTAAAAGTTTCACAAAAGAAATAAAATTTGTGTAAAATGATACTATTGAAAAAGGCTCACCAGCCACAAACTAAGCCAGGGGATATAGGTGATAATGGCCAGGGCCACCAGCAAGATGGCCAGAAAAGGCAGCGAGGCTTTGTATAGTTTCAGTACCGGTTCATCAAAACGGAAGGAGGCGATAAACAGGTTCATGCCCACCGGCGGAGTGGAATAACCGATGCCGAGATTGGCCAGAAAAATGATTCCCAGATGTATCGGGTCAATACCAAAATTGGTAGCAATAGGAATTATCACCGGTACAATAACGAGGATGGCCGAAAAAATATCCATTACCGCGCCTACGAGCAGAAGAAAGAGATTAAGCGCCAGTAGAAAGGAGTACTTGGATGTGAGGTAAATGCTGATGCTCTGAAAGATACGTGTGGGGATTTCGGCGTCGATCATATAATTAGATAATCCCAGGGCGGCGGAAAGAATGACCAGAATTCCACCCACCAGAATCATGCTTTCGCGAATGACCCGCGGCAGGTCTTTTGTTAAAGAAATATCCCGATAAATAAACACTTCGATTATAAACACATAAAAAGCGGTTACCGAAGCGGCCTCGACGGCGGTAAAGGTACCGCTGTAAATGCCACCGAGGATAATAAAAGGCAACGGAACTTCCCAGCCGGCATTTTTAATGGCCTGCCAGGGCGGTATTTCTTCAACGGTAACAGGAACGCTTTTTTTCATATACAGAGCGCTGTAAACCGAAAGCAGAGCCACCATTAAAAGACCGGGCAGAATACCGGCCAAAAAAAGCTTATCAATACTGACCTGTGAAATGAGTCCGTATAAAATGATGGGTAAGCTGGGTGGAAATAATAGCCCGAGATTTCCCGAAGAGGTAAGCAGACCGAGGCTGAATTTTTTGGGATAGTTCTCTTTTAATAAAATAGGATATAAAAGCCCGCCGAGAGCGATAATGGTCACGCCGGAAGCGCCGGTAAGCGCGGTAAAGGCAGCGCTGGTTACCAGGGCGGCAATACCGAGCCCGCCGGGCAGTTTTTTAAATAACAAGCGCGAAATATGGACGAGCCGTTGCGGCGTTTTACTTTCGGCCAGCAGGTAACCGGCAAACGTAAACAGCGGGATAGCCAGTAAAACCGATTGGGTGGTTAAACGGTTCAATTCAATAATCATGGCGCTGGGATCGATTTCCACCGCATGAAAAGCCAGCAAGGCAATGGCCGAAATGATGATAAACAGCGGTGTGCCGAATAAAGCAAACAGCAACAGCGCCAGTCCGATAACAAAGGTTATCATTTCTCTTCTCCTGTGCCAGAAAAGAACTGAATCAGTTTATCTGCGGACAGGACAATAAAGCGGAAGGTGATAATTGCAAAGCCGATGGGAATAATAATCTGGAAATACCAGGATTCAACCGACCCGAACAAAACTGTTTTATAGGCGCGTTCCATTAAAACAAACGAAACCGAGGCGGACGCAAGAAAATAGGCGATAAGCGCCGAAAAAAGATTTACGATAATTGCGCTTGCCAGCCTGACACGGCCTTTAAAAAAGCGGGAAAAAACATCGATGTTAATGTGCCGCTCGGAGCGGGTGGCCAGAGAAGCACCGATGAAACCCACCCACAGTACAAGATGGCGCAGTACGATATCGCCACCCAGAATCCCTTCGGAGAGGATATTGCGCAGGACAACCTGTAAAAATGAAAAGAGCACCATACTCATGACGACGAAAATCAGAATCCACTCTTCCAGACGAGCGGCGGCGGTATCGAGGCGGTGCAGGAATTTCATAATCATAGCAGACCTTAGTCTCACTTAGAATGGTTTATTAAAAATAAATAGAAATTAGAAAGATGCGCACAATAATTCAAGCGAATTGTTTTTCGGTTTTGATCTTGTTAGGATGTATTTGGAGTGCGTTGACTGTGTCAATGCATATTAAAAGAATCGATACAGTCGATTTAATCCAAAAGGGGTAATACTATTAATTTTATCGAACTGTTTCACAAAAGTACACTTTTTTATTATATTCAGGGCTTAAATTAGTTTAACGCGAAACGAATACATTTTGTTAAAAACTATAAATTTAAAAATTATAGCCTGGTCAGAACCGGTTAACCGCAGTTTGCGGATCTTTTCTTACCTGCTGGCTTTGACGGCAATATTCAGTCTCGTTACAGAATACGGATTTTATATTTCCAGTAATTGGCAAAGCAGACTGGCCCGGCTTGATATTTTAATACTCTTCTTTTTTGTCCTGCAGTTTTTAATTAAAACGGTTTTTACACAGGGGCGTCTATCGTTTTTAAAAAGGCACTGGTTCGAAACCCTCTTGATAATTGTAATTATTGTCCGGACCATATTCCTGATTAATGTTTTGGGCATGGCTGCCATCTCACGTTTTATTACCGGTGTTGACGTAGGTGTGATAACCAAACTGACCATTGCCTCTGCTCAGATTATAATTGTCCTGTCGCTTATCAGCGGAAGCCTGCGTTTAAACCGAAAAATAGCGGCGCTAAAATTTCACCCGGCCCAAACCCTGCTGCTGAGTTTTTTAATCGTTATCATTGCTGGCGCTATTTTTCTGCTACTGCCCAAGGCAACGGCTCCGGGAAAAGAGCTGAATGTACTGGACGCTTTTTTTACATCGACCAGCGCGGTTTGCGTAACGGGTTTAATTGTGGTCGACACCGGTTCTCATTTTTCCTATTTTGGGCAAATGATCATCCTGATTTTAATTCAGATCGGCGGGCTGGGCATAATGACCTTATCCAGTTTTCTTGCCCTCTTTTTCGGCCGGGGCATGGCTGTAAAAGAACGGGTGCTAATGCAAGAAATGCTGAATATCGACCGGTTGGGAATGATCGGCCGTTCTCTGCGGCTGGCGGTAAGCCTTACCTTTTTGTTCGAAGCGGCAGGCGCGTTTCTTCTCTTTTTTAGCTGGAACCGCCCGGAATGGAGCTTTTTTGAACGGATTTATCATTCGATATTTCATTCGGTTTCGGCTTTTTGTAACGCCGGATTTTCACTTAATCCCGATTCCTTTGCCGGTTTCAGTCAAAATTACGCCGTTATGACGGTAATTATGGTATTGATTGTTGTGGGTGGCATGGGTTTTATTGTTTTAATGAATATCGGAGGCATTCACATCCGCCCTCTGCACGGCCGGAAAATTGTCCGGCGCTGGTCGGTGCAAACGAAATTAGTTGTACTGATTACAACGATTTTATTAGTTTCGGGAATGATTCTGCTGTTGTTTACGCAGCATTTTTCAGGTAGTCCGTTTAACCGTTTTATGCAGGCTCTGTTCTCTTCGGTTACGGCCCGTACCGCCGGTTTTAATACGGTCGATTTCAGTACATTTGGCGTTCCCGCGGCGCTGCTGATTATTGTTTTGATGTTTATCGGCGCTTCCCCCGGTTCTACCGGCGGGGGTATTAAAACCACAACGGTGGGTGTATTATTTGCCAGTCTTGTATCTATTATCACAGGTAAAAGCCGCATTGTTTTATTCCGGAAAAGTATTTCATATACCGTTCTTAATCGCGCTTTGGTGGTGTTTGCGTTTTCGATTATGGTGATTAGTGTTTCTACCTTCCTCTTAACGATAACCGAGCATGCGCCTTTAATTAACATTTTTTTTGAAGAGGTTTCGGCTTTTGCCACCGTGGGACTTTCTCGCGGGTTAACGCCGAATTTATCCGAGTGGGGACGAGTGATTATTATTTTATCGATGTTCATCGGCAGAATTGGCGCCCTGACCCTGGCCTTTGCCATAACCGCGCCTAAAGAACGGTTACGCATCGAGTATCCGCAGGAAAAAAGTGTGATGGTGGGGTAGGCGGATTGTTTTGTAGGGTGCAATGCCGGATCCATAGAGCCGACCCTGCTAAAAGCAAATTTTGAGCATATTGAGGAGAAGATATGAATACCTATTTAATTGTCGGGCTGGGAATTTTTGGCCGGGAACTGGCGCTGGATTTAATCGAAAAGGGCGCCGAAGTAATAGCCGTTGACGATCAGATGGAACGGGTGGAAGAAATTCAGGATATGGTCACCTATGCCATTCGTCTCGACGCCATTGATGAACGGGCGCTTTCCGGCCTTGGAGTGCAGGATGTAGATATGGCGGTGGTTTGTATCGGTGAAAATTTTGAAGCCAACCTGCTGGCAGCCGTAAATCTGTTACAGTTGGGTGTTAAAAAAGTTGCCTCCCGGGCGGCCAACGCGACTCAGGAAAAAATTCTGCGGGCCGTTGGCGTACATCTGGTTATTTCTCCGGAAATTGAGGCGGCCGAACGTTTGTCGTACAGGCTGGTACACAGCGGTTTGCTGGATATTAATTTTCTCGGGGGCAATTCGGTGGCAGCCAAAATCAGGGTGCCTAAGCTGTTTATCGGTAAAACGCCGGCCGAGCTGGAACTGCGCCGTAAGTATGATGTCAATTTAACAGCCATTCATCATCTGCAACCGGAGGTGGACGGAAAACACGTGCCGCCGATTATCGACAGTAATCCGGCCGCCGATGTCGTCTTCCAGGAAAATGATATTTTGGTTTTAATTGGACAGAGTAAAAATATTCAAAAATTATCAAATTTGTAACCCCTTTTCGGATTAAAAAACAGAATGCTTTGTCGTATTATGTGGATAGCGTAATTTAAAGAAATGCCGCAAACTGACACCGGTTTTTACGGATAGATCTGCAAGAAACTACCGCAGGCGTTCAACCTCCTCGCTCCGTGATACGCGCTAAAGCCAAACCCTTTAAGCGCCTGATTAAAACAGATACAAACAATCGTACCGTAGAACTATGAAAAGGTGGACTCAGTGAAAACCATTTTCAGAGTTTTAAAATGCCCTTAATATCATTTTAAATTAGTGGCTTTTCTTTTATTGGGTTTGTCCATATTCCTACGATTAAACAAAGAATCAGAAATAGAGTTTCCGGCTCCATAAATCGGCACAAAAACACGCACCCGAAGTTATTTTAATATAATTTGACATTCTGCTCCTCATCGAATATATTTGCAACCGTTTTTAGCAGCAGCCGCGCCTGTAGCTCAACTGGATAGAGCGTTGGATTCCGGTTCCAAAGGTTGGGGGTTCGAACCCCTCCAGGCGTACTTCTTTTCTGCTGACCTTTTACTACTCCTGCACAGAGACAGAGGATTACATGGCCCAAAAAGTTACGCCCAGAGATGTTGATTATTCACGCTGGTATACGGATATTGTTTTACAGGGGAAATTAGCCGATTACTCGCCGGTTAAAGGCGCCATGGTTATCCGGCCCAACGGATACGCCATTTGGGAACTGATTCAAAGTAACCTGGACCGTCTGTTTAAAGAAAGCGGCCATGTAAATGCCTATTTTCCGCTGCTCATACCGGAAAGTTTTATGGAAAAAGAAGCGGAGCATGTGGAAGGTTTCTCACCGGAATGTGCCATTGTGACCATTGGCGGCGGAAAGGAGCTGGAAGAAAGGCTATATATCCGGCCGACCTCGGAGACGATGATCTGGGCCATGTACAAAAAATGGATCAACAGTTATCGCGATTTGCCGATTTTAATAAACCAGTGGGCTAATGTGATGCGCTGGGAAATGCGTACGCGTTTGTTCCTGCGTACTTCGGAATTTTTATGGCAGGAAGGGCACACCGCTCATGCCACCGCCGAAGAAGCGGAAGAAGAGACGCTTAAAATTTTAGAGATTTATAAAAAATTTGCCGAAGACTATCTGGCCATTCCGGTGATTACCGGTAAAAATCCGAGGCCGAAAAATTTGCCGGGGCACAACACACCTACTGTATCGAAGCAATGATGCAGGATAAAAAAGCGCTTCAGGCCGGTACGTCTCATAATTTGGGACAGAATTTTGCTAAGGCCTTTGACGTAAAATACCAGGACAAAGACGGCGGTTTGCAGTATGTCTGGGCCACTTCCTGGGGTGTGAGCACCCGCCTAATCGGGGCTCTGATTATGGCCCACAGCGATGACCGCGGTCTTGTTCTGCCGCCCAAAATGGCGCAGCGACCCATCGTAATTGTTCCCATCTGGCGGGGCGATGACGAAAAGAAAGCGGTTCTGGAATATGCAGAGAGTATTTTGGCCGAGTTAAAAACCAAATACCAGGTTATCTTTGATGATCGGGATCAGTACAAACCAGGGTTCAAATTTTCAGAATGGGAATTACAGGGCATACCGTTGCGTTTGGAAATAGGCCCGCGGGATGTGGCCAAGAACGCGCTGGTTCTCGTACGCCGCGATACCATGGAAAAACAGTTTGTCAACCGGGATGGTATTCTGGAAACGGTAACGACCGAACTAGAAAAAATGCAGCATGAAATGCTGGAGCGCGCGCGGGTTTTTAGGGAAGCCAATACGTTTGAAATTGACGATTACGAAGAATTCAAGAAAAAAGTAGATACCGGATTTTTAATGAGCCACTGGTGTGGCAGCGCCGAATGTGAAACAAAAGTAAAGAATGATACGAAAGCGACCATCCGTAATATTCCGTTTGATCAGAAGAAAGAAGCGGGAACGTGTCTTGTTTGCGGCGGGAAATCCGAAGGCCGCGTTATATTTGCAAAAGCATATTAATGAATCGAAAGAGATAAATGTTCGGAAACCAGTCATTCCGTATCGGTCCGGGCGGTGGATTGCCACCCGCGATAAAAAACATTATTTTTGCCAATGTCGTCATTTTTTTGATGATGTTTTTAAACCAAAATCTTGCCTATTTTTTTATTGATAATTTCGGATTAAAATCCGTTGATGTCCTTTATCATTTTAAAATATGGCAGCCGGTAACGTATATGTTCCTGCATGATCCTTATAGTATCATGCATATCCTGTTTAACATGATTTTTCTTTGGATGTTTGGCGTTGAACTGGAACGGGAATGGGGTAGCAAAGAGTTTTTAAAGTTTTATTTTATCACCGGTATCGGCGCCGGGGTTATAAATATTTTATTAACCGGTATTTCGGCCGCGCCGACCATAGGCGCTTCCGGAGCCATTTACGGGGTCATGCTGGCCTATGCCATGCGCTATCCGGATCGGATGATCTATATCTACTTTCTCTTTCCGGTTAAGTTAAAATACTTTATGGGCTTTCTGATTATGGTGCAGTTTTTCTCCACCTTCAGCCAGTTCTCCGACGGGGTTGCCCATGCCGCGCATCTTGGCGGAATTGTAATTGCTTATGTGTATCTGAAATACTGGTATTTGTTTTATAAAGCAAAATCCGCTTTTAAAGATATTTATAAAAAAGGCGGGAAATCCGATTCGAAAATGAAATATACGCAAGGCGGTACCGATCAGACCGAATACTACCGTCAAATGATAGATGAATTATTAGATAAAATTAATCGTGTCGGTTATTTAAACCTCTCTGAAGATGAAAAAAGAAAACTGGAAGAGGGAAGCCGCTATTTGCGGGAGCACGATAAAAATAATATGAATTAAATTTCATAAAAACTGTTAAATTAAAATGTCAGCCCGATACGGTTTGTATTTGGCGCCTGCATTCATACAAATAATTGGTTTTCTCTATGGAGGGGATGTGAAATGTCATATTTTGAAAATCTAACCTGCGGGTGTGAAGACTGTCATTATAATCACGAAGCGCTGTGTTACAGGGAATCCATTACGCTCGATTTGAACGGTACCTGCGAAAACATGGTCAACTGTGATGACTTTCAATGTCAGGATTGTGAGTTTTTCGATTTTTGCAAAAAAGAGAAAAAATATAACTCCATCGCTTTTACGACAAATTCAGATTATTATAATGACGATGAATACTAACCGGTGGATCTTTTCACCGGTTTTTATAATGAATATTGGTAAATCCGGTAGGTTTTATATTTCTCTGAGCCAATATTCTGAATCGCATTGTTCATTGGAAAATTGTCTTCCAAAATCCAGGACATCTCAGCTGCAGTATAACCGCCTTCCAACGCTTTCTTAATGGATTCCATATAAAAAATCGAACCCAGTCCCAAATGTTCATATTCCCGTTTTACACCGAGAATGATAACACGCAACGTTTTTATCTTTTTTAAACCGAACAATAATTTAAAAATCCCGGTAGGCAGCAGTTTACCATTTGGTATCTTGGCGAAAATTTCATTGACATTGGGGATAGTTACGCTAAAAGCAATGGGTTCGCCGGCTTTTTCGGCAATAAATAAAAGGTTCTCATCGGCAATGGGTTTAAGCTCGTCGGCTACGTTATCTATTTCGGCGTCTGTAAATGGAACAAAGCCCCAGTTATCGCTCCAGGCGTTATTGTATATATCCTTTATAATTTTAATTTCTTCATTTAGATTTTTCTTTTGCAGGTTACGCATGGTTATATCGTGCCGTTTGAGCACTTTTGCGGCAACACGGCGCATTTTATCAGTGGTGTTTTCATCGGCCGCTTTTGGTGTAATAATCCAGGCGAACAGATCCTTTGCTTTTGTGTTACCAAATTTTTCCACCAGCTTTTGGTAATACGGGTGATTATGGGTCATCATCAAATAGGGCGGCGTATCAAATCCGTCAATCAGCAGGCCTGCTTCATCATTGGTAGAGGGGTTCATCGGGCCGAGCATGGAATCTTTCCCTTTGGCACGTAACCATTCCGCCGCGGCATTAAATAAACTGTTGGCGGTTTCCTGATCCTCAATACACTCAAAAAACCCCCAAAAGCCCACATTATCCTTATGGAAATCATTGTGATTTTGATTGGTGATGGCTGCAATACGACCGGCTAAAGAGTCGTTTTTGTAGGCCAGAAAAAAGGCAATTTCGGCGTGTTGGTAAAATGGATTTTTCTTGGTGTTTAAAATATCCCTCCGCGCCATTCGTAACGGACTTACCCAATTGGAAAGGTTCCGATTGATCGTCCATTCGAAATTAATAAAGGTTTTTATCTCTTTTTTGCTTGCTGCCTGTATGATTTTAACTGCCATAATAACTCCGAAAATTAAATAATATGCAGTTCATTTCCTACTTTTCTCATTGCTGCCAGCACCTGTTCCAAATCATTATCGGTAAGGGAAGACATAAAACTGGTACGTATCAGCGCTTTATCCGGTGCCACGGCCGGGCTGATTACCGCATTGGCAAATACTCCTTCATCAAAAAGTCTGCGCCAAAACATAAAGGTTTTTTCGTCTTCGCGAATATAAATGGGTATGATAGGCGTATCTTTGCTGGTGCCGATATCAAAGCCCAAGGTTTTAAATTCTCTGCGCATTGTGTCGCCAATATATTTAAGACGCTGCATGTGCTCGGGTTCTGTTTGAATGATGTCTAAAGTTTTCAATACAGCGGCCGTGGCGGCAGGCGTAGGCGAAGCGCTAAAAACCAGCGGACCGGCAAAATGTTTAATAAAATTTATAACTACTTCGGGGCCGGCTACAAACCCTCCCAAAGACGCAAAGGATTTGCTAAAGGTGCTCATAACGATATCAACCGGTTCTTCCATACCTAAAAACTCGCAAGCGCCGCGTCCGTGCTTGCCAAGAACGCCTATCCCGTGTGCTTCATCTATATAAATCCGGGCGTTGTATTTTTTGGCCAGAGGAACGATGGAGTGTAAATCCACCACATCACCCTCCATACTGAATACACCGTCGCAGACAATAATTTTACCCTTATTTACATTCAGACCGGCAAGCACCTGTTCCAGCTTGTTTATGTCGCCGTGAGGGAAACGCTTAACGGTGGCTCCCGTGGCCGCCCAGGTACCCGCATAAATAGAGGCGTGGTCGGATTTATCAATAATAATATAGTCGTTTTTTCCGGCAATAGTAGAAATTGCCCCCACATTGCTCATATAGCCGGTACTGAAAATCAGGGCGGATTCACGATTCATGAAGCGGGCCAGTTTTTCTTCCAGTTCCAGATGAATATCAAGCGTTCCGTTTAAAAAGCGCGAACCCGAACAACTGGTTCCGTATCGGCGTGTCGCTTCTACGGCAGCTTCCACAACCCGTTCGTCATGGGTCAGCCCGAGATAATTATTGGAACCAATCATAATAACTTCCCGGTTTTCCATCATTACCCGTGGTCCGTCATTGCCGGAAAGAGGAATAAAATAGGGATAAATTCCGGCTTCGATTGTCTCTTTGGCGCGTGTGAAACGATGACATTTATCGAAAATATCCAAATAACCTCCAGGATAGAATGTGTTAGTACTTTGGCGAAAATATCAAATTAGGTAAATCTCCTTTAATGATCAAGGTTGCTTAATATACGAAACTTTGTTAAAATATACGACCGATTTCTCTATAGAACAGGAATAAAAATGAAAGTACTATTAACCGGCGCCACCGGATTTGTAGGAAGTCATCTAACCGAGTATCTGCTTAAAAAGGGCTATGAAGTCCGCTGTCTGGTGCGTTCGACCAGTGATTTGCGCTGGATTGCGGATCTGGATATAGAGTGCCATTACGGCAGTATGTTTAACCTGGAATCGTTAAAGTCTGCATTGAAAGAGGTTGATTATGTCTTTCATGCCGCCGGGCTTACCAAAGCGCTGAAACCCTATGAATTTACGGAAGTAAATGAAATCGGCACCAAGAATCTGGTTCAGGCGCTTCTGGAAAATAAACAGAAGCTGAAACGTTTTGTATTGGTGAGTTCTCAGGCTGCGGTCGGACCTAGTCCCGGTATCGAGCCCATTGATGAATCGCATACGCCTAATCCGGTTACCGCCTACGGCAGAAGTAAACTGGAAGCCGAAAAGATTGTAAACAGCATTAAAGACCGGGTTCCCGTGACCATTGTGCGTCCGCCGGCTGTTTACGGACCGCGGGACAAAGATGTTCTGGAGTTTTTTAAAACTGTAAAAATGGGGCTGATTCCGAAATTTGAAGGCAAAGAAAAATATGTAAGCATGATCCATGTGCAAGACCTGGTACGTGGTATTGTGTTAGCGGGCATCCGAAAAAAGGCAGAAGGCAAGACCTATTTCATTACCAGTCCGCGTCCTTATACCTGGGAAAAAATCGGTGTTATTGCGCTTCAGTATTTTAAGAAAAAAGGCATTCGGATTAATGTCCCCGCCTTTTTTATGAGCGGGCTTAGTTTTGCTGCGGATGGGTTAAGCCGTCTTACCGGAAAAGTTTCTATTGTAAGCCGCGAACGGGTAATTGACATGAAACAGGATTTTTGGGTGTGCAGTCCGCGCAGGGCCAAAGAAGATTTTAAATTTGAAGCAAAAATTTCGTTGGAAGACGGAATTAATGAAACACTTTCCTGGTATCAGAAAAACAACTGGCTGTAATGGCAATTGTAAAATACGATCCCAATTCCAAAAAAACACCACTCTGGAATGATATCCTTAAATTCAGTAAAAATAAATATGTTACTGCATTAATCTTGGTTTTAATAGGGTTAACGGGAATTATCGTACCCGTTATTCCCGGCATTCTTTTATTTGTTTTGGCAATTGCTCTGCTTAAAAAGGGAACCATGCAAAAGCTGCGCCGTCGTTTTCGGTCCAACCGTAAAAAATAATACCCTAAAACTTTTCCAGTTCCGCATTAACCATACTCAGCATAATTGCTTTTTCGCGCATAGGCATAAAAGCGCTTTTAAAACCGGAAACGATAACATTCTTTAAATCCGCCATATTCCAATTGGCGTATTTGGCTGCGAGATAAAGCTCGTCGGTGAGTGTGGTTTGCGAAATTAAACGGTTGTCGGTATTGATGGTAACCCGCAAACCGTAATCATAATAAAATTTTAAAGGATGTGTTTCGTACGAGGCGGCTGCTTTTGTCTGAATGTTGCTGGTCAGGCAAATTTCCAGCGGGATGCGGTGATCGTTTATATAGTTTAACAAATCACCGTCCTCTTTTAGTAGTGTACCGTGGCCGATCCGGTGTGCTCCACAGTAGTGCAGCGCCTGGTGGATGCTTTCGGGCCCGTACGCTTCGCCGGCGTGTGCGGTACAATTAATATTGTTGTTCAAAATCAGATAAAAGGCTTCGCGGTGGTGTTTGGCCGGGTAGCTCTCTTCGGCGCCGGCCAGATCGAATCCCACAACGCCCTGATTTTTGTAAGCCATGGCCAGCTCGGCCAGTGTCAGCGATGTTTCGGGGTTGATGTTACGCATCCCGCAGATAAGAACGCCGGTTTTAATGGAATACTTTTTTTCGGCAGCCTTTAATCCAGCTAATACGGCATCCACAATTTCAGTTAATTTTAGCCCTTTGCGTGTGTGCAGCACCGGAGAATAGCGTACCTCAAGATACCAGATGTTTTCTTTGGCGGCGTCTTCGGCCAGTTCAAAGGCCGTACGGGTTAAAGCCTCCGCTTCCTGCATAACCGAGAGTGTGATATCAAACGGGCGTAAATATTCCACAAGGCTTTTACATTTTAACCCCGGAGCCAGTAACTGTTCCAGTTCTTTTTTATCATCGGTAGGTAGTTTTATATGTTGTTTTTTTGCCAAATCAATTACGGTATCGATGCGCACGCTTCCGTCTAAGTGGCAGTGCAGATCTGTTTTGGGCATCTGGCGAATTACATCTTTATCTATTGTCATTTTAACCTCTAAAATATATGATTGTCTGTCGATTTACTAACGGGGTTTAAATCCCATCCGGATGGGTATTATTCCCCGACTCTTGGGTTGTTATAATTATTCAGATCGTTTGGATATCCCGTTGCCCCGATAAATCGGTATTTTAAACTTGCGGCGGGGTTGTTCATTTCGTTCCGTTATTTAATAAAAAACAGGGTTAAAAAACGGCGTCATTGCCGCAATAATCGCCGTTTCAAACGATTGGCCGCGTGTAATGATATTTTGCGTTAAAATTCCAAAAGTACCTTCATGGGAACGCACATCTTTTTTACCGCTTAAAGTATCGATAACCGCACTCAGTTCCCGGCCCTGCCCGAAAAGGGCATCTGTAATTTTATCGGGCAAAGGCAAAGCGGCAGAACTTCCGAAATATCCGCGGCTGCCGTTAAAAGCATAAGCCCAGCTCTGAAGAAAAACGGCGTTGTGTGTTTTATCCATATATACACCGCCTTCCAGGCCAATGGCAAAATCTGGTTTTGAAAAATTGTTATATGTAAAAAGAGCTCTTTCCAGAGCTCCTTGCATTAATTCGTATTGACTGAGCGGCATTTCCGAAATCGAGGTTTGGGTGTCGGTTTTAACAAAGAGCAGCCTGTCTTTAAACTCTGCCGAACCGGTTTGTTGCAGGATAGAAAAGGCGGCTTGTACGGCGGAAACTTTTGCCTTGTTTTGGGAGCCGATACCGATTTTCACTATTGAGCGCCGCTGCTGTCCGCTTTGGTATTTTCAAAAACAGGATTGGCCGCGCCACTGTCCGGTACGGCTTGTTCGAAAACCGAATTTTCAACATCCATGCTTTCCACGGCTTCCTCTTCCATTGCCGGCGCCTGCTCTTCGGTTGTCTCCGGCTCGGCGCTGGTTTCCGGGATATTTAGTTCTTGCTTATATTTTTCGATGGAAGCCGCATCCGACGGAAGTTCCGAAGTATCCTGAGGGTTCTGTAATTTAATTGCCGCCAAAACCGCAAAATCACTTTCCGGATAGTATTCCTGCACCAGTTGATAATGTTCGGCTGCTTTTTTAAATGCGCCGATCTTTGCTTCTACAAGCGCCTGACGGTATGCGCCGGCGGCTTTGGAATTTTTATCTTCGCTGTCTTTATACTGGGATGCTTTTTTATAATACTAGATAGCCGTTTCGTAATCGCTTGTATCGGTGGAAACATTGCCCGGATTAAACAGGGCGGCCTGCTCGTAAAACTGCCCGATTTGAACATAAATCTGCGGCACTTCTTCCGGAATTATATTCTCTTTTAACAGGGTCAGCAGGGCGTCCATTTGTGCTTCGTAGTCTTCCGATTTACCATAAGCTTCGGCGATTTTTAACTGGGCTTCGATGTGCAAGTCGGAGGTTGGAAATTTTAGGATCATATTTTTATAGGTATTTACAGCATCCTGATATTTCCCGGCAGCCAGTTCTTTGTTTGCGGTATCCATCATTTCCTGATCGGTAATCTGATCGGATTCTTTTACTTCCCTATTGGAACTACACCCGGCCGTAAAATAAATAATGGCCGAAATGAGAATAAGAAGATATGAGAACTTCATATTTTACTCCCGTTATGATTTTGAATCATTTAAAAATCCGGCGCCGTAAAGCCGGCTCTAATGATCGTTTATATGTTTAGCATTTGTATCTGTTTTTGCACTGCATCGGGTAGCCCGGTTTCGTTAATTGTTTGCAGAATCCTGTCACGAACAACCCATTTTCCGTCGATCATTACATGCTGCACATCGGCAGCCTGTGTGGAATATACTAATTTTGAGTAGATATTGTCGAACGGAATTGCGTGAACTTGATTAATTTTAATAAAAGTAAGATCCGCGCGTTTATCCGGCTCGATACTGCCAATCTTATCTTCCATTCCAAGCGTGCGCGCCCCGTTAATGGTTCCCATTCTAAATACCTGCTCGGCCGGCATCGTCCGGGCGCCTGCCAGCGGTTTTTGAATTAAGGCGGCTAGCCGCATTTCCTGAAATATATTCAGGTTGTTATTGCAGGGTGCGCCGTCTGCGCCGAGCGAAACGGTTATTTCCCGTTTTAGATAATCAGGAATGGGTGCGATACCCGATCCTAATTTTAAATTAGCCGAGGGGCAGTGCAGTACTTTTATATCGGTTTCTTTTAGTAATTGCCGGTCGTTTTCATCGCTCCACACGCAGTGGGCCAGGCATAGATTTTCATTGGCGGCGCCTATGGTTTCGAAAAGCCGGATATTGCTTACGCCAAAGCGCTGACGGATGAGCTCGGCCTCGTCTTTGTTTTCGCTGGCGTGGGTATGAAATAAAACATTGTGTTCCCGGGCCAGTTTTGCCGTCTGACGCATCAGGTCTTCGCTGCAAGAGAGTGCAAAGCGGGGTGCAAAAGCATACTGCAAACGGTCTTCGTCAAAGCCGTGCCACTTTTCCAGCAAGCGTAAGCTGGTATCGATGCTGGCCGCGGTTGTTTCCTGTAAGCCCGGTGGATATTCGCCAAAATCCATCATGGTTTTTCCGGCGACGGCGCGCATTCCCGCTTCTGCTAATTCCTGAAAAACAGCCTCCTGATGCCGAACCGTTCCCATATCCATTATGGTTGTAGTCCCGGAAAGAAAGAGTTCGGCAATGCCAAGCCGGGCGCTGACACGGATGCTCTGTTCCGTATGCGCCGCTTCGAACGGCCATATTTTCTCTTTAAGCCATTCCAGCAAAGATAAATCATCCGCTAAATTACGAAATAGAACCTGGCATAAATGTATATGAGTCTGCACAAATCCCGGCGTTATAATGTATCCTTCGGCATCAAAAACCTCATCCGCCTGCCAATCAATTTGCCTGCTTACCGCTGAGATATGCTTTCCGGACACAAGGATATCGCCCTTAAAAACCTCCATTTGCCGATTCACGGTAACGATATGAGCATTTTTTATTAAAACGGTTTTATTCATAAATATATTTATATTTGCCTGTCGTTAAAAAGGATGTCTGTTTTTTACGAATCTTTTAAAATCAACGTTTCAGAAGGTGAAGATATAACCTTCGTAAAATTAAGAAAATATAAATCTTATGAGAACTTTTATCAAGAGGAAAAAAAGACACGAGTCGGCTTTTTTGCTTGACTGCTATAAACGCTTTTTTTAGCTTGCTAAACTCAAGAAATAAAAAACTGTTCGATTATATATTGATAGATACTATTAAACCAAGGAGAAATATATGCCGACTAAAATTGCCATCAATGGTTTTGGACGTATCGGACGCCTGATCTTCAAAATCGCTCAGAGCGATCCCGAATTAGAAGTTGTTGCCATTAACGATTTAACCGATGCAAAAACTCTGGCCCATCTGCTGAAATACGATTCGGTGCATGGTCGTTATCCGCTGCCCGTTAAAGCGGAAGGCGATGTTCTGGTTGCCGGCGATTTAAAAGTTAAAGTACTGGCCGAACGCGACCCGGCGCAACTGCCCTGGGCAGAGTTGGGTGTGGAAATTGCCGTTGAAGCAACCGGTGTTTTCCGTAAACGGGCTCAGATAGAGATGCATCTTAAAGCCGGCGCAAAAAAAGTGCTGCTTACGGTTCCAGCCAAAGATGAAATTGATAACACCATCGTGCTTGGCGTGAATGATGATGATTTGCGTCCGGAAGATAAAATTGTTTCCAATGCTTCCTGCACCACCAATTGTTTAGCGCCCATTGTTAAAGTACTTAACGATAAATTTGGCATAAAACACGGCCTGATGACCACAATTCACGCTTACACGAACGATCAAAGACTTTTGGACCTGCCGCACAGCGATTTGCGCCGGGCCCGCGCTGCGGCGGTTAGTATGATCCCCACCACGACCGGCGCTGCCATTGCCGTGGGAAAAGTAATTCCGGAGCTAAACGGCAAACTGGACGGAATGTCCATGCGTGTTCCCACCAGTGATGGGTCAATTGTTGATTTCGTGGCCAACCTGGAAACAAGTGTAACAGCCAAAGAGGTAAACGCCGCTTTTAAAGAAGCGGCCGAAGGCCCGATGAAAGGCGTTCTGGAATATTGCGAAGATCCCATCGTTTCCATTGATATCGTTGATAATCCGCATTCCAGTATCTTTGATAGTCTGTCAACATCTGTTATGGAAGGTACGATGGTTAAAGTTCTTTCCTGGTATGACAATGAATTCGGTTATTCCAGTCGGGCGGTTGATGTAATTAAAAAAATGGCAAAAATATAAATAAAACCGGGAGGCTGCATTTTTGCAGCCTCTCTTTTTTAAATTCGGACCTAAATTTATAAAGTAAAATTTAGGAAATTCCAAAATACAAGCGCCAAATATCAAATTCTAAAATTTAAACATGCATCTTTAGGGTGATTTTTGTTATTTGTACTTTAGAATTTAAAGTCGATTTTGATTACCTTTAAAAAACAGACGGAGTCTTGTGAAAAATGGCAAAATTAACCATTGAGCAATTAAATATAAAAGGAAAAAAAGTCCTTATTCGCAGTGACTTTAATGTGCCCCTCGATGAAAAGCAGGCAATTACCGATGATCGCCGTATTACGGCTTCACTGCCAACCATAAAAAAAGTATTGGCTGAAGGAGGCAGTGCGATTCTATGCAGCCATCTGGGGCGGCCAAAGGGACAGGTTAAGGAGGAGATGCGTTTAACGCCTGTGGCAAAACGGTTAACGGAGCTTCTTGGTATTCCGGTTAAAAGCGCCACAGATTGCATTGGATCGGAAGTAGACGCCTTAAAAAATAACCTGGTTCCCGGTGAGGTTTTATTATTGGAGAACCTGCGTTTTCACAAAGAAGAAACGGAAAACGATACGGACTTTGCACGAAAGCTGGCTTCGGGGGCAGATCTGTTTGTTAACGACGCCTTTGGAACGGCCCACCGCGCTCATGCATCCACCGAGGGAGTGACCAAATACTTTAAACAAGCCGCCGCCGGATACTTAATCGAAAAAGAACTCCGGTTTTTAGGACAGGCGGTTTCCAATCCGGTTCGGCCAATGGTTGCCATTTTGGGCGGCGCGAAGATTTCCGGCAAAATTGATGTTATTAAGAGCCTGTTTAAAAAAGTAGATACGCTGCTCATTGGAGGGGGAATGGCCTATACGTTTTATAAAGCGCAGGGGTATAAAATTGGCGATTCGCTGCTCGAAGAGGATAAGATTGAATTGGCCGCAGAAATTTTAAAAGAAGCTAAACAAAAAAAAGTAAATCTTTTACTGCCAGTGGATGTCGTTGCGGCCGATGCCTTTGCCAATGATGCACAAACAAAAATAGTTCCGTCCCAGGGAATCCCCAATGGTTTTATGGGGCTGGATATCGGGCCGGCTAGTCGCGATTTTTTTTCCAGAGAAATACGAGCTTCAAAAACCATTATCTGGAACGGGCCCGTGGGTGTTTTTGAAATGGAAAATTTTGCCGAAGGAACCCGGGCCATTGCCGAAGCCGTGGCCGAGGCAACGAAACACGGCGCTGTAAGTGTTGTCGGCGGCGGTGATTCTGCTGCGGCTATCAGCCAGTTTGGAATGGATGCACAATTTTCCCATATTTCAACCGGAGGCGGCGCCTCACTGGAATTTCTCGAAGGGAAAGTTTTGCCGGGTATTGCCGCTTTAACCGAAGTTTAAAAATCCAGGAGAATACAATGAGCAGGAAAACAATAATTGCCGGCAATTGGAAAATGTATAAAACCAATGTCGAAGCTTTGCAATTGGCCAACCAGGTAAAAATCAAAACAAAAGATATCCGGCATACCGGAATTATTATATGTCCCCCATTTACGGCTTTGGCTGCTGTGGCCGAAGTTGTAAACGATTCAGCTATTGCGGTGGGCGGGCAGACCATGTGTGTGGAAAAAGAAGGCGCTTTTACCGGTGCTATCAGCGCCGGGATGATTAAAAGTACAGGCGCCATTCATGTGATTTTAGGACATTCCGAACGCCGGCAGTATTTCGGTGAAACCGATGAGCTGGTAAACAAAAAAATTAAAACCGCGTTGGAATTCGGTTTAAAACCCATCGTCTGTATTGGAGAAACTCTGGAACAGCGCGAAGGAAATATTACCGCAGAAGTAGTTACCAAACAATTGCGCGGTGCTTTGGCCGATTTAGAACCACAGCACGTCGATCGGCTTATTGTTGCTTATGAACCAATTTGGGCTATAGGGACAGGAAAAACCGCCACACCGGAACAGGCGCAGGAAGTGCATTCGGTAATCCGAGGCGCCATAACAGAATGGTTTGGAGAAACGACTGCCGATAATCTGGTAATTCAGTACGGCGGTAGTGTCAAACCCGAAAATGCCGAATCTCTTTTAAGTCAGCCGGATATTGATGGCGCATTGGTGGGTGGAGCTTGCTTAAAAGCCGATTCTTTTTCCGCAATTATCCATACGGCAGAGGGATTAAAACGATAAAAAAAGTTGAACAAGCGAACATTTAATAGTAAATTATACGTTCGTTAGAAAACTTGGAGTGAGTACAAAAATGTATACGTTTTTAGTAATAATGTTTATAATTGTTAGTTTTGCCATGGTCATTGTTATTTTATTGCAAGCCGGTAAAGGTCAGGGGCTTGCCGGAGCTATTGGCGGCGGCGCCGGAGGAAGCTCTGTTTTTGGCGGCCGTGGTGCGGCAGATTTTCTGAGCAAAGCCACAACATGGGCGGCTGTTTTATATATGGCGTTTGCCGTACTCATCGGCGTACTCTATAAATCCGAAGCCGATTCTGCGCAGCAGAGTCTGATTCAGCAGCGCGCGCAACAGCAAGAAGCAATGCCCGCGCCCAATCTTCCGGTGGCGCCGGTGCAGCAAACTCCTCCTCAGGAAGATGCACCGACAAAATAGGCTTTTGCTGGAGTGGTGGAATTTGGTAGACACGCTATCTTGAGGGGGTAGTGGGTGAGATACCCGTGCGGGTTCAAGTCCCGCCTCCAGCACACAGGCGTCCCGTACAGGGACGCCTTTTTTTATTAGTAGGGTTTTATGTTAGAGTATTTACAGCATATAGATACGAGCCTCTTCGTTTTTTTAAATCAAACCCTGGCCAATCCTGTTTTTGATATTATTATGCCTTTTATTACTGATAAAAAAACATGGATTCCTGTTTGGCTATTAACCCTTGTGCTGCTATTGTGGAAAGGCGGCAGGCGCGGAAGATGGGCGGTATTGATGGCTGTATTGGCTTTTGGGCTAACCGATCCGCTGGTAAGCCGAATTTTAAAACCGCTGTTTCATCGAATTCGCCCCTGCAATGCGCTGGAAGGCGTACATTTGCTGGTTCATAAAAGCCGGGGGCTCTCTCTGCCGTCGGCACATGCCGCTAATTTTTTTGCATTGGCAACAGTCTTTTCTTATTTCTACAGACGATTTAGATGGATACTTTGGTCTATGGCAGCTTTGGTTGCCTATTCCAGAATTGCCGTCGGCGTGCATTATCCGTTTGATGTTCTTAGTGGTGCTTTGGTTGGCATCCTTTCTGCCTCGTTCTGGATTTTGATTTTGAAAAGACGTATTATTCAGCTTTGAATTCTTTAGCGCCCTTTCGGGGGTAAATTAACCGGCCGGTATATAGGATTTCCAATTCTTACCGGGCACGTTTTCTGTGGAGAACATATGGACACAATACAGGCCTATAAAAGGGCAGCTACCGAAATACTTACTTTCATTGAGAATCACAATCATTTTATTTTGTCCGCCCATATCAATGCCGACGGCGATGCCTATGCCTCGATGATAGCGGTATATCAGTTGCTCGGTGCCCTGAAAAAAAATTCGGTTATGATTTTAGCGGACGAAAAGACGGTTACGCGGTATGATTTTTTAAAAAATTTTAATACGATCTTACATTATTCGGAGCAGCTTGATCTAAGCACATATCTGCCGAACGGAATAGCTCAGGCGGCTATTATTCTGGATGTACCCAGTTATTTTCGCCTTGGAGATGTTCGTCATTTACTGCCGGAATCCGAACATGTGGTAAAAATTGATCACCATCCCGTCGAGGATGTTTTTGGCCCGATTGACTGGGTAGATACAAAAGCATCCTCAACAACATCAATGGTTTATGAACTCTATCTGCAATCGGGTGTTCAAGTTAATTTGGATATGGCCCGGGCATTGTATACCGGCATTTTATATGATACGGGACGTTTTTCATATTCCAATACCACTGATCGTGATTATTCCATTGCTGCGGAAATGTTAAAAATAGGCGTCCGTCCGGCAGAGATTACCAGTCGTATCTTTTTTGAAAATAGTTTTACCGGTCTTAAAACCATCGGCAAAGGTCTGTTTTCGCTGGAGCAACATTTAAACGGTTTGGTAAACTCCATCTACTTAAGTAGTGAAGATCTTATCGGCCAGGAACAAAGCGAAATAGAAGAGCTGGCCAATCTTAGTGTTTCCGTTAAAGGCGGGGATACCGGTTTATTTATACGTGAAATTAAACCCGATTTTCATAAAATAAGTCTGCGATCAAAAACTAGAGTTGATGTGAATCAGGTTGCCAAAGCTTTTAACGGAGGCGGGCACAAGCGTGCCGCGGGTTGCAGGATTGAGGGAAATAAACAGGATGTTATAAGCGCTCTTCTAAACGAAATTGAAAAACAACTTTAAACGTTTAAGAATCCACGAAAAATATATTTGTACCGCTGCGTACAGTAATCTGTACGATACGGTACGGCTCTGTCCTTCCATTTAAATAATAGTTTCTCCTATTTTCTTTATTTATAATAAGTTGTAAGTAAAGAAAATAGTTTGGCACGTCTTATGCCTGATAACCGGTAACAAACGAAAGGTGTGAATCCGACCAAGGGCCCGGAAAGATTCAGTAAATGGTGATATTTATTTTGGAGGGAATAATGAAACGATTAATGTATGTTTTGACAGGACTGAGTTTACTCACATTTGTGGCTTGTTCCACAAACAGCGTAAACGATGATGAATTAAGCGCCTGGGAAGAAGAAAATACCCAGCAGGTTCAGGATGTTCTGAATGCGGACGAAGATTTGAATTTTACCGTTGTGGATGACGGAGATGAAAATAATATCGATAATGATGACCCGAATTGGGTGGGAAGCGCTTCTCTCGGAAAAACAGCGGCGATGCGGACTCATTACGGCCGTATACGCAAACATCCGGTGGAACGTAATATTCAAATCATTTTCGACACGGATACAACGGCAACCGCTTATATTTATACAAAGCTTAAAGGCATATTTGTTGTACACAAAGCCGAACTAGTGGGAGACACCGTTTCTGTTAGTCGCTATGAAAAACCGATGACTCATGAAGTGGAACGTGTAGTACATCTTAAAAAAGTACGCGACACGGAGCAGGCTCGTCTGAACTGGAAAATTACGGATATTTCCATGCGAAGCGGCGCTTCTCCCAATGCCACGGTTGAAATTGTTGAAGTGGACGTTATGCCTTCCGAACAGGACTCTGTGGTAATAACCGATCCGCTGAGCTATTTTATGAACGGTAACAATATGTTTCTCTTTCCGCGCTTTACGGATGTAAGCGTACGTGTAATCGTAAAAAATACATCCGCTACGCCGATGATTTATCCGGACGGTACCGAAGCTACCGAAATGGTACGTCTGTATTACGGACGCAACCGTCTTGGTAACTTTGCCCGCAAGGCGTTTACCTGGGTTGGAAAAGATGATTTGGGCAATAATGTGTACGAAGGCAGCTGGACAATACAGCAGATTCCGGGTATGCGGCACCATGCACTTATTGACGTAGTCGATAACGGAACGGTACTGAGCTCGGATAATGATGCATATCCGTACAATTCAAATACGTGGTCAACGCCTTATATGGTAACGGTATTTTAATTACACCAAAAACACTGCGCGGCGGGCGCTTTTGGTGCCCGCTGTTTGCAGTTATCGGGAGATACGCTTATCTTAGTACGGATAAGGAAAAACCATGAATACCAATACTAAAATATTCTTTCTGTTAATTCTATTGTTCTCGCTGAGTCAGGCGCAGAATTTTTCTGTATTTAACAAAGCCGCAGATGAATTGGAAAACCGGATCGAATATTTAAAACAAACGGCCGATCGATATCAGGTTAACAGAGCCAATGAATATTTAAATCAGGCTTCGGGAAAACTGGAAGAGGCCCATTCTCTATTACGACAAATTCCGCCCAGGGTTAATGCCGCCTGGGCCGCCTACCGTCAGGCTAAAGCGCTTACCGATCAGGCCGCTAAAATACTGCTTATTAAGCCGGCTTTACGCGCCGGCGCCGAAATGGACCGGTTATTGCTCCAGGCCGAATCGCTGGTACAAAACTCCAATAATGCCGAAGCGCGCTATATGCTAACACGTGCGCGTTCTTTTCGTTTCAAATCCGAAACGGCGTTTCGTAATTCCAGATTTGTAAAAGCCCGCGAGTACTACCGTATTGCGCTATTTTTTGTTAATAAATCCATTAAACTTGCCAAAGGCGCAACCGGAAACAATTCAGGCCAAAGTTATGAGCAGTTGTTAGAAGATATTACAAATTTGTATGGTGATTTGAGTACGGCGGCCGGTTCGGATGCCGCACTAAACACGCTGCTGCAAAAAGCGCAGAACGCCCTTCGTTTAGCACAAAAGGCCAACGAGCAGGGACGTCGTCGCCAGGCACTTTTACAACTGCAAATTTGTGAACGTCTTTTATACCGGGCGGCGGATTTAAGTCAGCAAAAGGGGCAGGGGAGAACAGAGCAGATTAATTCCAATCTTATGTCGCTGGAGCGGTATATTTTAGGAATCGAAGCCGATATTCAGAATAAAAATAATCGTCAGAGCTTACGTTTATTGCGCAAAGCCAAAGACTTTTTACGCGCCGCACGTCATGATTATGAAAACAATGCTTATAAACAGGCAGAATCTAAAATTGCCTTAGCCCAGCGTATGGCAGCAAAAGCTCTGCGCCTTTCCGATCAGGATACGCCTGTTGCGCTTGAGGATATCGAACGGCGTATTAATGAGATCAGGCATTTAATTGAATTACAGCAGCAGAAAACCGTCAACAAACAGGGGCGGCTTATGCGATTGTTCCATCGGCAGGCAGAACATTTGCTAGATTCTGCCGAAAACGATCTTCAATCCGGAGATTCGCAAATTGCTTTTCAAAAAACTAAAACGGCGCTTCATTTAATTAATCGCCTTGAATCTGTTTTAAGTAATCCGAAGACTAACGGGCAAACTGCTTCGCAACTGCAGGAACGATTGCAGCAGGCAAAACGCGCCATACAGGTTTTAGAAAAAAACACATATACAAGTCCCGGAAGTGCGGTTTTATTGCCATTGTTAAGAACTCTTTCCGAAAAAGTCCGAATAGCAATAGACCGGGGCGATTTTTTAACGGCCGGAGAAACACTTAATTTTATACAGGGCAGAATTAATAGTCTTATGAAATCGGAAGCTCACTAAGTTACTTAAATCTATGAATAAAATATTTTGGTTATCCGTACTGTTTTATTGCAGTACTTTTCTGTTTGCTCAGGCAGCGGAGACCGATGAATACCAATTTTTATTAACGGAGGCATCGGTCTTTTTGCATTATAATCCGGCTTCTGCATCCGGAGCGGCTTTAATCGATTAGGCCAAACAATATGCCCGGCAAAAAGACTATTTTCTTGCCTCGGTTTTCCTGGAAGAATTTTTACAACAACAAACCGGTTCCAAACCGATCATTAAGCAGGAAAACAAATCCCGTTCAGAGCCGGTTTCATTTACAATTAGCAGCGGAATTGATTACAATCACCAGGAGTTTGAACTGGATTATATCGAAAGTGATTCTGTGCTTGCCGATCAAATAAAAAAACCATTTGCCGCTCTTGATGTAACCGCACGTCTTTCCGGAACGGATGAAAACGGAATTCATCTAAAGGCAGGCATTCGTGGCGATAAAGAGAATACGTCATTACGAACTCAACTTCTGGCATTAGGACAAATAAAAACCTTAGGTTACCAGGTAGATGCAGGATTTATTTATGATAACAACAGAGCCTATCCTGACTTTACTTTTTCGGAATTTAACAGCAGGCAAAATGCAAACTGGAAAGTATCTTCGGCCTGGTTCATGCGGGCTGATAATGAAATTCGTTACAAAAAGTATAAAGCCCCCTCACAAACAACCCCCGATTTTTTAAAAAACACTTTGCGTGTAACATCCGGCTATTTTACTCCCGCCGGAAATATCGTTTCGTTTGTTTACACTGCGGATTTCAATGAAAGCACAGACTATTCCAATAATGATTATTTTGAACAAACCGCTGGCGTTAACGGGTCGGAACAGATACGGAATACGGTGGAGCTACAATACGGATTGACGGCCAAAATAAAGAATTTTGTCTATGCCATAAACGATTCGGTTATTTCAAACCGCGCGCAATCGGTTTCTTTACGATTTCAGACCGATATGGGATTGAACGCAGCTCTGCATTGGAAACTTGCATATGACGGTTTCTACAAACACTATATAAAACAGACCGAACAGGATCCCGATTATCAATTGCATACATTGTCCAATACGTTACAGTTTACGCTGTTCCGCAGTGTTCGCCTTTCAACCGGAGGATTGCTGGAATATAAAAAGCATTTTACTTTTCCGGGAGCCGAATCGGTTTATATCGAAGAACAGGATTACACCGGCGCCGGTATTTTATTGGGTTTGGAATACTATCAATATCAGGGATTGCTTATCTCCATAGAAACCGGATACGCTCAACGTCGTTCCCCCAAAACCCTTTCCGAATCGTGGAGCAGTATTAATAATAACCGTTCCGTATTCAACCTTAATTTACTCTTACAGATACCGTTTGCCCGGCAATTCAGTTTAAATATGTATGCCTCTTACGATAATGACCGGGATTTGGACAGCGATACCGGAAATACCAGAAGTTCTATTTTTTCTGCCGAAATACAATATAAATTTTAGGAACAATTTTGTCTTAAATTCGTTCTATTATTTTAATAACGGTTTATTACAGAAAAGATTCTTTACCAAACGAAATTCAGAACAGGGAAATGGGCATTTACACCCCCCTATAATTTGTTCTGTTTTTTTAATAATCCGGCTGTTTTGTAGGTTTGCTGTTTATATAACTAAATACACCGATAGTGTTGACATCGAATTAAACAAAATTTAAATTCCAACACGCTTAATCGGCTTTTTCTTTTTGCAGTTACAGCCCTCTTTTTACAACATTTATGTTAGTTGTTTAATATGAGACGTGTATATCTGTTTTATTATTTTAATCTATGATCGGGAAGATCAAACACATTATTCCCGGGGAGAAACAAAATGGAGTTTAATCATCTGTATTTATTGTCTACATATTTAAAGAAATGGTCGTTCGGTGACAGCCGGATTTCCCTCAATTATTCTTTTTGTATGAACGAGACCTATGTGCGTAACTATGTGGATATGCGCATCTCTTCACCGCTTAATATGGTCAACGAATTTATGAACCATTGTTTTTACCGGGCCAAGGAACAGGTGTCCGGCGAAACCGGTGATACGGCCGGAATGCAGCAAGCCGGGCATAATATTGTTTTAATCAATGAGTCGGAGATAAAACTTAAACTAAATGCGTTTTTAACAAAAATTCTGAAAGAGTTTAACAATAATAAGCGCAGTAACGGCCGGCAACGTATGATCTCCACTCGTAGCCTCGATTTTTTTTATAATGATTTTGAATTTGAACCGCTGGATGATACTATTAAATTCTTTGTCCATCTGAATCGTGGAGCTAATAAAATGAATGGCGATCTTTGGACAAACGCTGTGGATGATTTAAAAAATGCGCTGGCCATTAAAAAAGATGATATCGTTGCCAATAAATACATGGCCACTGCGCTAAAAAAACTGGGTCGTTTCGATGAGGCGCTGAACTATTTAAAAGTATATGCCGAATCGGAAAATTCTACCGAAAGTCTCGAAGACCTGGCGGCAGCTTATTTAAGCTTATACGATTTTAAAGCGGCCGATAAGGCATTTGCCAAATTAGAGAAAAATGAACCGGGAAGTTTATCTGTTCTGTTTGGACGGGCGATGATAGCCTATAAACAGGGTAAAGGGTATAAAACCCTGCTGGATAAAATTTATAAATTAGATCCCGACTGGCTTGTGGAAAAAATAAAAAAGGACTGGGACTATAAACTACCGGAATACGAGGGAAATGAAAGCAATCGGTGGAACGCTGCCGCCGCTGCTCGTTATCTGGGGTTTGAACGCCCGTTTGATTTAACGCGCAAAGCGTTTAACGGTGAAATGCCTTCCTATTTTGATGCCGATAAAGGAACCATTCGGTTTATAAAGGCCGAACTGGATGCCTGGACGGATATTATGAACCGCTATAAAATTGATGAAGTGAACTACCATACCTATCCGGACCGTCTGACAAAAGACGAGATAAAACAGGGACGCGCTCCAAAGAAACCCACTGTAAAAAAGCCTGAAAAGGAAAAAGCTGTAAACGTGGGATGAGCAGACTATGAAAAAAAAACTGCTGCTCATCAATCCGTGGATTTATGATTTTACCGCCTACGATTTATGGAGTAAGCCGTTAGGGCTGCTTTATCTCGCCTCTTTTCTGCGAAAATACGGTTTTTCCGTTCAGTATATCGATTGTCTGGAAAAAGAAGACAATGCGCCTGCGTCACGAAAATACGGCTCGGGACCCTATCGCCGCGAAATAATCGAAAAACCCGAAATTCTAAATCATGTCCCGCGCCACTATGCGCGTTACGGTATCTCCGAAAATGCTTTTTTAGAACAACTGTTGCAACATAAACAGGCCGGCGCCGTTTTGGTTACCTCTATTATGACTTATTGGTACCCGGGAGTGCAGCGGGTGGTGGAACTGGTACGCGAACATCTTCCCGGCGTACCGGTTATTCTTGGCGGTATATATGCCAGCCTGCTTCCGCAGCACGCTCAAAAAACGGTTAAACCCGATTATCTGATTACCGGCCCGGGAGAAATTAAAGCCCTGCGGCTACTATCGGAACTAACCGGTTTTAAAAATGACAGCATCCCGCTACCGCTTTCTCTGGACGATTACCCGTACCCGGCATTTGATTTAATTAAAAATCCGGAATACCTGATAATTATGACCGAACGCGGTTGTCCTTACGATTGCTCTTTTTGTGCACAAAAAAAAATAGCCATGCCCTACACACGCAGAGAGCCCGCAAAGGTAGTGCAGGAATTTAAAGATCGCTATAAATCGTTTCGTCTGCGGGATTTTGCTTTTTATGATGACGCTCTGTTTATTGCCAAAGAAAAACACATTCAACCTATTCTTGAGGAATTAATCCGTAGCTATTTACCCCTGCGTTTACATTCTCCAAACGGCTTGTTTGCCAAACATGTGGATAAAGAATTGGCGCAACTGATGTACAAAAGTAATTTCAAAACCATTCGCATCAGTTTTGAAACCTCCAATGAGGCGCGCCGCAAAGATATGTACAGTAAGGTAAGTAATGATGATATGATTCGGGCGGTTGGCTATCTAACGGAAGCAGGCTACCGGCCGAAGGATTTGGAAGCATATGTGCTAATGGGCCTACCGGGACAGGATTTAAGCGAAGTCATTGCCAGTATCGTATTTGTGCATAGTTTGGGTGTGCGGGTGAGCCTGGCCTCATTCTCGCCTATTCACGGTACGCGGGAATTTGACAAAGCGGTACAAGCGGGATTGATTTCCGCGGATATCGATCCCTTGCTGACCAATAAATCCATCTTTCCTTTAAGCGGCCCGCATTTCAGTTATGAATCATTCCGGAAAATCCGTACCTTTACGCAAACGCTGAACGAAGCGGCCCTGCGCGGTTTGTCCCTCTTTACGGACACACTAATCGGAGCCGATGTGCGGCGCATTGTGGGACAGATTGCTTCGGAGTAAAACGGCTCTGAGCTGCCAGAACGGCCGGTGGCTATTTTAGTACGGAATTAATACGGAAAGAACCGATGAGTGAAAAAAAATACCCGGTAAAACGGGGCGGAGAATACGCGTTAGAAATTGAAAAGCTGGCCTTTGGCGGGGCCGGAGTGGCCCGGGTGGAGAACTATGTTATTTTCGTAAAGGGGGCGCTGCCCGGCGATCGCGTTAAAGCCCGGATTTTCAAACGTAAACCCTCTTTTGCGGAAGCCCGTCTTTTAGAAGTGCTAACCCCCTCTCCGCAACGGGAAACGGCTCCCTGTCCCTACTTCGAATGGTGCGGCGGCTGTACCTGGCAAAATCTAAGTTACGAAAACCAGCTTAAATACAAACGGGAGATTACAGCCGAATCTTTACAACATTTGACTAAAATACAGGATGCGGACGTGTTACCGGTGATGCCCGCGGAACCGAATTTTGGCTACCGTAACAAAATGGAATTCTCCTTTTCCGACCGGCGCTGGTTATTGCCGGAGGAACTGGGTAAATAAGAGATGGATAAGGATTTTGCCTTGGGGCTGCATGTACCCGGTACGTTTGATAAAATTATTCAGATAGACCGTTGCCTGCTACAGGACGAACAGGCCAATGAGGTTTTGCAATTTGTTAACCGCTATGTGCGCGAACATAATCTGGTTCCGTATGGTATCCGATCACACCGGGGATATCTGCGTTTTCTGGTCATCCGCCGTAGCGATTACAGCGCAAAAATTATGGTTAATCTGATAACTTCCGAAGAGACGCCCGAAGTGCTTCAGCCTCTTGCCACTGATTTGATGAAGACATTTCCCTTTGTTGCTTCTGTTGTTAATAATATTAACAGCCGTCCGGCGCAAATTGCCCTGGGTGAAAAAGAAATTCTGCTGGCAGGAGAACCCTGGATCGAGGAAAAACTGGGCGGATTCCGGTTTAAAATATCGGCCAATTCTTTTTTCCAGACTAACACAAAACAGGCTGAGCGCCTATACGAACAGGTGCTGCAGGCAGCCGAGCTTAAAAGGGGTGATATTGTTTGGGATTTGTATTCCGGAACGGGAACCATCAGTCTGTTTCTGGCACAGCAGGCCAAAGAAGTTATCGGTTTTGAGCTGGCCGACAGCGCTGTGGAAGACGCTTTTAAAAACGCCAAAGAGCACGATGTTTTAAATACTCGCTTTGTTGGCGGTGATTTACTGCACCGTTTACGCGATACCCGTCCCAAACCGCATGTACTGGTAACCGATCCGCCACGGGCAGGAATGCACGAGAAAGTAGTACGTTATCTGAATGAGATTTTACCGCGCCGAATCGTCTATGTTTCCTGTAATCCCACCACTCTGGCCAGGGATTTGGCGTTGCTCAAGGATCACTATGCCATTGAACGGGTACAGCCGGTGGATATGTTTCCGCATACGTACCACATCGAAACAGTGGTTAAATTGACCAGGAAAGCATAATATGAATAGTCTGCGAAAACTAACCTTTGATGAAATTTTCAGCCAGAGGCCAAACCTTGCGCAACTAAAAACCATGGCGCGTATGCCCATCTATGCCTTGGTGGAAAATATCCGCAGTATGCACAATGTGGGCAGTCTCTTTCGCAGCAGCGACGGGGTGCGCCTTGAAAAACTGTTTTTATCCGGATACACGGCCCGGCCGCCCCGTAAGGAAATCGATAAAACAGCCCTTGGCGCCACCGACAGTGTCCCCTGGGTTTTTAGCAAAGATCCGCTGCCGGTTATCGAAGAACTAAAGGGGAGAAAGGTACAGATTGTTGTGGTAGAACATACCAGCGCCAGTATTCCCTACAGCGAAGCGGAATACCATTTTCCCGTTTGCCTCGTGATGGGCAATGAGGTGGACGGTGTTTCGCAGGAAGTTATCCGGCAGGCGGACATGGCCGTGGATATTCCCATGCTTGGTTTAAAACAATCGTTAAATGTGTCGGTAGCATACGGAATAGTACTGTACCATATTCTTTCCCGTTTTCAACAAAACGATGAGAAGTTTTCCTTAGAAACGGATATATTGTAAGCGAGTAGGAAATTAGCATAAATCTTGACATATTTTTAACAACCGCTTAATTTGTCCGGGTCTTGCGGTTTCAAAGAATCCGTTTTAAACAAAGACCACGTGGTGATTTTTGATATAGCCTGAAAGCAAAGCATGACTAATAAAAAAATATTTATTTTAGATAATGATAAAAATCAAACGGAAATTCTGTTTAATCTGATTGCGGAAGATCACTACGAAGGGCGGCTTTTTAATTCCATTGAAGATCTGACCGCTGCTTTCTCCGATCAGATTCCCGCGCTATCATTGATCGATTATCATAGCCTGCTAAAAGCGGACCGGCAGCAAGTTATCCGGCTTTTTCAAATAATGAAAGATCAGGAGATTTCCGTTTATAACGTTCCGGAAGACGCTGCCCGCCGTTTGGCTTTTTATGAACTGGGCGCCCGACGTGTATATGACTCCGGCCATTCTCTGGAAGAAATGTATTTTAGTTTGCGTTGGCTGATGCGTATTGTGACCGATGAAAATAACCGTGTTTATCAAAACTCCCACGGGAATATAGAAGATTTACCTCTGGAAGCGTTGATTCCGATTCTAGCGTCGGAGCGGCGTTCCGGTGTTTTAAGTATTCATACGCCCAGCGGCAGCGGAAAAATCTATTTCTACGGCGGGATAATTATGAATGCCCAAACCGGGCCGCATAACGGAGAAGAAGCCTTTTTTCATATGCTTTTATGGAATAGCGGACGTTTTGTGTTTATGTCCCTGGCCGATTTAAAGCCCGAAAATAAAATTACGCTTAGTAATTTCGGTCTGATTACTAAAGGCCGGCAGATTAAAAAAGAATTCGAGACCCTCGTTGCGAAAATTGCTCCGCTGCAAAACGTCATTCGGGCCGCCCGTCTCGGCGATCTAAAGATGTCTAACCTGGAAATCAAACCCGGTTTCGTTGATTTTATTAAACGGCCGCATACAATGGAAACCGCGGTTGAAAATGCTTTCTACACGGCTCTGGAAACGGTTAAAATTCTACTCCGGCTTAGGGACGATGGGTTTTTAATCATCAATGAACCGGTAGGAATTGAACCTTCCGAAAGCGAAGAGGTCGATAAAAAAGCCGACGTGCAACTAACTTTAAGCGATATCGAATTTAAGGCGTTACATGAAAATTTGAAGTTAGATGAACAAACAACGGCAAAAATTGTTGTGATCAGTGCGGATAAAGACAGCCGAACAGGATTTATTGGGGATATTGCCGGCCAGTTTCGCTCGGGTGGCGGCAGTGAAAATCTGGAAGTCGGGCGTGTTTGTATCAATGAAACACTGAACCTTTTTCTCATCGGTCTGGAAATGAATCAAAAAGCGGCGGAGGCGGTAAACCAGATTTTTGGCGGTTTGGCCGGCTTTATTTTTCTCATTGACGGGAAAGCTTCCGAGCAGTTTGAATATCTTAATTATGTGATGAACCAGATTCTGAGCGATAAACCCTTACCCTCTGTTTGTGCGGTTTATAATATCCCGGAGCATGAATCGGTTTCCAGTATACGTAAAAAATTTACCGCTCCCGAACAGCTTATTTGGATAAAAAAACCGGATGATTCATTGAACCTGCTGTTCTCAGTTTATCCCCTTGATGTGGAAGAAGAAAACGAATCAGAACCTGAAGAGAAGGACGCGCAGGAATGAACACCATTATCGTAATTGCCGAAAATAGGGATGATTTCACTCTTTTCTCGTCTAATTTTTCGAATCTTCCCGTTCATTTTTCATGGAATAAGTCGATGCCGGACGCCCTTGAGAATCTGGCCCTGGAACAACCTTTTATCCTCTTTGCCATATCGAGGAAAAAAGAACTCCTGCTGGAGTGGCTGACAACCTATGATTCGTCGAAATTTCAGATTCCGTTAGTGGCCTTTATCGGCTCACTGGATTGGGCCGACCGCGAAATGTTCTGGAAAACCGGCGTAAGCGATATTGTAGAGTTGCCGCGCAGCCGCAAGGAACTGGAATACATTATTCGCGCTTTTCTGATTCAGCCAGGCGGACATAAGAAGGACCCCGCCGTGGAAATTCAGGGGCAATTGCAGGATATGAGCGTGCTTGATATTATCCGCAGTTTTGCTTCCGGAGAAAGGAGCGGTACCGTAATTCTGAACAAAGGCGCCGCCAAAGGACAGTTGGAGTTTAATAAAGGAAAACTGGCGAATGCTTCTTTGGCCGAATGCGATCCGGTGGAAGCGGTCATGGTTATGTCCCTCTGGAAAGAGGGGTATTTTTCCGGCCGGTTTGATAAAGGCAGGCATAAAGAACGCATTCTTCTGGATACGGAACTGGTAGTTGACGAATGTCTGAATTATCAAAAGGCCTATAAACAGTATCTGAAAAAACTGCCCGACTGGAATCTTCCACTGTATACCGATCCCGATTTGGAATATCAGGAATTTGGGCCGAAGGACCGGGAGATTTTACAGAAATTCCGCAATGGTTTGAGCCTAAGCCGCTTTATGGAAGGGTACGAGGGTAGCTGGAATTTCATCTTTAAAAAATTTCTCCTCTGGCTGGACAGAAAATGGATTTTAAAAGAAGATGCTTATCGTCTGTTGCAGGCTAAAGTAAAAGCAGATGCCCGAAAATCACCTTTTAGGAAAATGTTTGAAAAGGTGTTTTCTAAAAAAGAAGACGATCTCTTTTCAGCGGAAAATGAAATTGAAGAGACGATGGACGAGGAAGATACGTTTATTAAAATGCCCGTGCAGGAATCTCTGTTTAATACACCGAAGGCATTGGAACGTTTTATCGTCCCGGAGGAAGTTTTATTGGAAATCCCGGTTATTGCGCTTGATGACAGGGAAGAAACGCTCTTCCTGGAGGAATCGGATTTTACAGCCATCAACGAAACGGATGCTTTTTCGTTTTGCGAATACACGTTTTCGGCCAACCGGAAGGTCTATTTATATCGTATAAAAGATTTTCTGCAGACAACGGATCTCAGCGCCTATGATCTGTTATTAACAAAAGTCCCTTTTATCCTTCTTTTAATCGCCCGGGAAACAGATGCGGTACGAAACGCAATACAGCGATTGCAGCAACGGTATAAAACGCCGCTTCTCTTCCTTTCGTCAGCATCGGTTGATGAAAGCGCGTAAATAACGCTTCAAAAAGAGCTCCGGGATATTTCGGAAAAGAAGTTGATTCTGTTTAACAGCCTTTCCGGAGACAAAGTGGAACAGGCGCTTACGGAGGCCGTTTCACGCTATTTGAACCCCGTTTAATTAATGCCACGGGGGGAGCGTTTGTAAAGAAATTTTATAAGCAGAACAAGGCTTCCGGATATATGTGAATACCAATTTCCTTTTATCCTTTGCATCTGCTTTTTGACGGATGGTACGTTTGTCTGGCAAAATGACAGAGATCGGAATTAGTTTCAACGGAGGCTCGTTTAAATCCCATCCAGACCGGTTCAGTTTCCCGATCCTTATATCGTGATAAAGATTCAAATCCTTCCGGCTACCCCGTTGCATCTATATCGGTGTCTTTAACTTGCGGCGGGGGTGTTCGTTCAACCGAGCCGTTTAATTGGAATGGTATACATCACAACCTGAACAGATAAATGTATTATATTAAACTAAACATATTTCTGAACGATATTAGAAAAGGAAACACAATACCGGGAAGGTGACTATGTTAAAAAAAATCCACGGAGTGATTTGGACCCTTATTTTTCTGATGCCGCAGATTCCGCATGGAGTTCAGGGCAGTGGGAAAACGGTGTTTGAATATGTCCGCGGATTAGAATATGCCGATAGTCTGTATGCGGCCGGAGCCTACCCGCCGGCTCTTCAATCATACCAAAAAATTATAAATACTCCTCCCGTAAAGCGCGATCCATCCACACTCTTTCGCACCGCCTATTCTGCTTACAAATCTCAAAACTATATGCTGAGTAGTGAAATCTTTTTAAAACTGAGTTCCGAATATCATTTTCTTTCCGAGTATAGCGCCTATTTTTATCTGAAAAGTACCTGGAATACCGATCCCAAATTAGCCGCGCGCCTCTCCGAAGCATATATCAATAAATATCGCCGGCATGCCTTTGCCGATTCGCTGATTATTCCCACGGCAGATTATTTTTTTGAACACCGTAAATATAAAAAGGCAGAACGGTTTTACCGGCTTGCCAAAACATTGCGCATCGATAAAAAACGGAATGCTCAGTATTTAATCCGCGCCGCAGAATCAATGTATCTGGCCGGATATCGAAAGAACGCCCGGGATTTATTCCGGCAGATTATAAAAAAATATGCGTCCAAACCGGCTGTGTTACAACTGGCTAACCGGTTGCGTGCCGAGCAACCCGAATTTGTACAAAATATCCTTTTTGATATTGTAAAGGTTTACACCGCCCACCGTAAATTTACGACGTCCCGCCATTTACTCGAAGATTATATTAAAGGAAATCCGGCGCATAAAAAGATAGAGAAAGCTCGTTTTTTGCTCACTAAAATTTACTATCAGCGTGGGAAATACCGCTCGGCTTTGTATGGTTTTAAGAATGTATTAAAAAATATTAAGGATAAAAACCTGGAGCCGCATCTGCGTATTTATATCGCCCGGACCTACCGTAAACTGGGAAATAAACAAAAAGCTGTGGCGCTGTATCTCGATTACGCCAAACGTTTTCCGCGTAGACGACTGGCTTCGGAAGCTGTGTGGAAATCGGCCTGGCTCGAAGAAGAGATGAACCATTTTAAAAAGGCGCTTGACCTGTACCATTTGGTCTATTCCCGCTGGCCGCGCAGCCAGTTTGCAAAAGAGGCTTATTTCCGCGAAGGTTTTACCTATTTCCGTTTTGGACAGTACGAAAAGGCAAACACCGTTTTTAAGAATATTCAATCCAAAAGATGGGAAGATGTACATATCAACCGCGCCGGGTACTGGTCGTCCTTATGTCTCGAAGCGCTGGGCGATACGGTTGCCGCCAAAACGATTCGTCTTAATTTGGCCACTAATTTGTGGGACGATTACTATACCATGCGCAGCTATCTTTGGGCACGGGAAAACGTAGACAGTTTAAACCAGCCTCTAAGTACCGCCTATCCTGGCGGAAATCCACTGCTCGATTACGGAAACGGAGTGGGGCGGCTGTTAACTAAAATCGAACAGGCCTTTCAGTTACGGCTTCTGCTGGGTGAGCGGTATGGTAAAGCGGCGCTTTCGGATATTAAATTTTTGCTTAAGAATAAAGAAGAGTGGATTGCTCTGGCCGAAATTTATAAAAAGTTTGAAGACTATGGAAAGGCTTATGAAATTTATGATTTGATAAACCGCCGCTATTTTTCCGGTCTCTCTTATAAAGAAAAAACGTTTATGCTTAAAGAGCGTTTTCCCTATTACTACGATACGTCGACCGAACGCTATAGCGAACGCTTTGGCGTGGAAAAAGAATTAATTTTGGCGGTCATCAAACAGGAGAGCCAGTATAAGAATGACGCCGAATCGTGGGCCAATGCCCACGGGCTGATGCAGTTAATTCCGGCTACCGCGCGGGAGATGGCCAGCCTGACCGGCAATAAATTAAGGTCAATCGATCAGCTATACGATCCCGATTTTAACATCCGTCTTGGCGCCCGTTATTTAAAACGCCTGCAATACCAATTTGACGGCCGTAAAGAGCGCATGTTAGCCGCATACAACGCCGGACCGAACCGGGTAAAACGTTGGCAGAAAAAAATCGGCGCCAATTTGAGCGATGTTTTTATCGAAAACATCGAATTTGCCGAAACACGCGACTATGTACGCAAGGTATTAAAAAACTACTGGGCCTACAAGGTTATGAGCGGGGAGTTTGAAACGGAAAATAATTTGTTATTGGGATTGTTTGATTAACGCCTCTCTTACCTGTTGCACATACCATTGAACAATGATGGCGTTAAAATTTCTGCCGGATTTATCGACCCTTATTACTCTTCTTTCTAAATCATTTGTAAAATAGCGGGTAATTTCCGCATAATTATTGGGGTCATTTTTTTCGCGAAGACGCTGTCTCATTCTTCCCGGTAAATGGGGCCGCAGGCGGTTTTTTATATTTTGTATTTTATAAGCCGCAGGACGGGGTTGGAGCTCTTTTTTAAAATTTAGATGATATTTTGCAAAATAGTGATTAACAAGAACATCGTCATACAACCGTTTATTCAGTTTAAAAGAGTAAGGTACGTTCTTAAAAAAATCAAAGAGACCGTTATCCATAAAGGGATGCCGGTATTCGTACCCGAAAAAATCATAGACGTTTGATGAATTAAAAATAAACCGGGCCAGTTTTTCCTTTAAATCCCAGTTCTCAAAAAGGGAATAGGCAAAGGGCTGTTTGCCGGAAGGCAGGGCTTCGGAGAGGGTGGTTTCAATTTCATTCAAAAAAAACTGTTTTATTTCCGGTGATCTTTTTAACAGTGCATATTTGATCGCATAAATCTGGCGAGCAATTTCGGAAAGCGGCGCATCTTCCGCGATATTTCCGTTTTTCAGTAATTGGCTGCCGCCGAGGAAATCACCGGAATGTCCGGCGCTGAAGATGGCGTTTTCCGGAACGATATTATTTCCCTTTAAATATTTAAGCGCAAAATAGCTTTCCATAAAAAACATGGAAGCGCAATTGGCCGCGAAACGGTAATATTTATTAAAAACGGGATCCTGCATAAAACCGG
Organism: Calditrichota bacterium; assembly: GCA_024278755.1. Classification (GTDB taxonomy): domain Bacteria; phylum Calditrichota; class Calditrichia; order Calditrichales; family Calditrichaceae; genus JANTFQ01. The sequence goes on from JAJRSO010000061.1 coordinate 131,229, forward strand.
AAATCCGTGCGCTGTCATGGGAAATGAAATGCCAGGGAAATCCAAGAATCTCTGCCGTTTTTTGCGCATAGTCTGCTTCGGGAGTGTCTTTGCGCCCGAAGGTAAAACAGACCGCGTTTTTATATCCGGCCTCTTTTAGCATCACCGCAATTAGGCGGGAATCGTACCCACCGCTTAGCGAAACAACAGCCGTCCGTCCCTGAAGGGACTGAATGAAACGGTTAAAACTCTGTTCAATCTGTTCGATTAATTGCCTGCGCTGTCGTTCATACTTCGCAGGATTGATTTTGGAGGTGAAGTATACATGATAATATTCCTGTCGCGCTTCAACGCCGTCAAAATGAAAGATGGCTCCCGGACGAACCTGGAAAATTCTGTTAAGAAGGGTGTGATTGCCGCTGACAAATCCGGTGGCTAAAAACTCGCTGATCCGTGTTTTGTCCGGAGAAGAAACATCCCGCCGCGCTGCCAGCCATTCGGCTTCATCGGAAATAAAAAGGTCTGCTCCATTCTGCCAATAAAAAACGGGAAAACTGCGCAGGCGGTCCACGGCGGCAAACAACTGATCTCCTTTTTGCAGAATCACGCTAAAGAGCCCGTTTGCCCCTTGCACTTTTTTCCGGAAGTTATTTAAAGTGGAAACAGAATCAAAGTATTCCAGCAGCTCTGCTCCGCTAAACAGGCGGTCGTTTTCATCAAACAGATAGCCCTTAACCGAAAGCCCGTCCCGGCGGAACCATTTATACCCGTAATTGAAATTTAACCGAACCGTTATCACTTATTAAATCCTGCTTTTTGTAAAAGGCGGTACAGAAGCGCGCCGAAATAGAGCGACCGTTTTTGGGCGTCCGTAATGATTTTAAACCCTTTTTTATAAAAATTGCCCGAAAACAGCAGTTGATAAAACGCTTGCCCTCTCAGTCCGGAAACTTGCGGACTTTGTTCGGCCGTGGCGTATAAAACAGCGTGGGCTTCCCGCCGCCATTTTTTGTAGTAAGCTGTAAAATTTGAGCGGTGTTTTATTTCCTCTAAAAACATCGGTTCCCCTTCCCGGATCCGTCCCTCTTGCAAATCCGCTTTAGTGGGAAGAAGATCGTAGCGAAAGCTTTCTTTTGAAAACTGAAATTGAACCAGAGCGCTTTTTTTGGTTGCGGGAAAGGTACCGTGTTTTGTAATATGAAACACAAAATTCCCGAGCGAATGGAAGATTAGCGTTTTTTGCACCGTTTCAATTCCCTGAAAAACATGGCTGTGGTGGGCGATGATAATATCCACACCGTTTAGGGCCGCCAGCCGCCGCAATAATTTTCTTCGGGGAGGAGAAGGGAAACGGGTGTACTCTTCACCGCCGTGTATATTCAGAATGACCCAGTCCGCTTTTTCCGAGGCTTTTTTTATAAGGGATTTTAATTTTTTGGAATTTGAAAATGTAAAAACCGATTCCGCGCCTGTTGCGGCGGCATACGCTCCGGGAAGTAATATGGCAATCAGGGCAATTTTTAGTTCGCCGCTGGAAAGGTATTGAATGGCGGCTGTTTGGTCTATTCCAAAAGAATGAGCGTCGGCGGATTCGATAGTTTTAACCGTTTCCTGTAAACCGCTCTGTCCGCAATCCAGGGTATGATTGTTTGCCAGGTTCAATACCGGATTGCAGCGCTGTTTTAAATAGGCGATGGTATTTGGGGGCTGGCGCAGGTCCACGGCTGTTTGCGCGCTAAGCGTTTCCGAGGTGACCGGACCTTCGAGATTGGCGACCACAAAATCGGCGGATTTTAACGCCGCCCGGATTCCGTCGCTAAAAACAGTTTGGTTGGCGTTTACCTTTGTTTTAAATATTCCGCTAAAACTCAGGTCTCCGCTAAATAGTACGTGAAGGGGTTGGCTCACTCTTCTGCTTTCCTGGCGATGTACAATAAATAAACCATTAGAATACCGTTGAATATAAGCCCTGTCAGGGAAAAAAAGAAGAGGGAATAATAGGCGCTGTTAAAAAAAACAAATCCTGCGTAAAGCGAAGCGGCCCGGAAGAGGAGCAGAAAAATATCATAGATCACCATCTGCTTCTGGCGGTTTAAGATAGCGATTATAAATGTGATAGGCGAATTTATGAACATCACAAAGAGCCAGGGAAGCAGGATCAAAGCATAGGCGCCCGCTGTTTCCCATTCGGCGCCAAAGATAAATCCAAAAAAGAAACTGAGGGCGAACAACGCAGTAAAAAGGGGGATGGCCGTCAGAAATAGTTTTTTATAAATACGTTTTATAAACCGGTAGAAGCCGCTCTTTTTATTGTAAATATTCGCCGCCTGCTGATAAAAAACCTGTCCCACCGATTGCCCGATTAATCCGGTCGGCGCGCCGATGATGCGGTTGGCCAGCCCGTAGTAAGCGACGGAAGAGATGCCGAAAAAGCGGGTTAGTAAAAAAACCGGCAGTTGATTGGAGAGGGTGTTTAAAAGCCCCATTAATGTGTTGAAGAGAGGGAAATTTTTATAGAGTAGAGCAAGCCGCAGCATTCGTTGCGGCGTTACTTCGCGCAGCAGGCCGCGCTGTTTTTTAAAAAAAGAGACGCCCAGAGTCAGGGCGGAAATAAATTGCCCGGCAATAAGACCGGGAATTAAACCCAGCGTTTCAAAGCCCCCGGCTCCTCCGCCTAACTGCGCTGTTGCCGCTGTTCCGGATTTTAGTACCTTGGCATAGGAGATTGTTTTAAAATATTTTTGCCGGTTATGCCAATAACTGAAGGATTGAAAAAAACCAACCAATAAAACGCTAATCGGGATAAAAGAGAGCCAGGGGCCAATGGCGTCATTCTCTAAAAAGAGTAGAATGGCGTCATAAAATAAATAGAGTAAAAGGGCAGATAAAAAACTGACGGTTAACGCCGCGCTGAGACTGACAGCCAGCAGATTAACCGCATCGCTTTCCTTTTCGGGCAAAACAGTGGTTAGTTCGTATTTTAAGGTCGAAAAGACGGCCAAAACCGCCAGGGCGGAAGCGTAAATAAAATAGAGGCCGAAGATTGCTTCGCTGAACATACGGGTTAAAAATGGCGCGGCGGCGAGGGGAATTAGCTGCGCTACTATGGTGCCGCTGAACAGCGTAAACGTGTTTTTAAAAAAGTCGTTTGCTGTTAATTTTTTCAGGATGGATTTTTTCATAAAACCGATTATCAGGATTCTTCTTTGTTAGTAAATACCGTTTCAATATTAATGAGGATGCTCCAACGTTCTCCTTTAGCAGACCCAATGCGGATAATGCGTTGTTTTCCCTGCATTCTTTTAAAGATTGTTTTTTACAGCCGTTACACTGGTATTTAAAAGTATACTCATTTTTATTATAGACGAGTAAGGTCTTTTTTAATAGCGAAGAATATTTTTACGTTATTTTTTCCCCACTTTTTTGCCGTTATTTCCCAATTATTTAAAAAAGCCAATAAAGGTTTGGGCGCTTTTTCGACTGTATTTGGAATCTCCTGGCGAAAGAACGGCCTGTTTTATTCCACCGATCGATTCCTTCAGTTCAACTTGTTCATTTCCGGTATATGGCATGTCGTTTGTTCCTAAGAATGATTCATACGTTTATAAATCTGCAATAATTCCCGGCTCTCATTTTCCCAACATAATTCTTTTGCCGCTTTTCTACAATTCTCTTTCCACCTTTGCAGCCGCTGCGAATCGGACAACATGACGTTAATTCCGTCGGCGATATCCTGTGAATTTTCGGAATTAACGGTTAAGCCCACATCAAAACGGGAAATATAATCCACCATGGTGGGCGTGTTGCCGGCCAGTACGGGCACACCGGACATAATATATTCGAAAAATTTATTGGGCAGGGCAAATTTATGGTTTTCGGAAACAGGCTCCAGCAGGGTCGCCGCAATATCTGCCTGGCTGGCAAAATCAACGATTAAACGATTGGGCACAAAGGGACGGAAAATAACCCGCTGGTCCAGTTTAAGTTTCCGTACCAGTTTCCGCAAAGCAAATTTGAGCATGCCTTCTCCTACGAGAAGCAGCGTTACGTTGTCTGTCAGTGCAATGGCCCGGATTAGATTTTCCAGTCCGCGGTGTGGCATAAAATAGCCGTGAAACAGAACGACGGGACGGGGAAGCTGTAATTGATATTCCGGCGGTTCAGGCGTTTTGGGCTCATGAAAATTCGGCACATTGCGGATGATGGCAATCTGTTTCAAATATGAATAGTGCGCACGGTAGCGCTCGGCAATGGGCTCGGAAACGGTGATCAGCGTATCTAAAAAAGGTGCGATTTTACGCTCGAACCAGAGCCAAAAATCTCGTTTTAACGGGCGCTTTTGATAGACGCCCAACCCTGGAAAAAATTCGTGGGCATCGTAAATCAGGCGGCTGGGATTAAAGAGCTGACGGATGAGAACGGCGGGCACGACCCAGAGGCCGCGCAGATGAATCACCTCGAATCTTCGAAATAGAATACGCAGCAGCAGAACAAAATTAAACCAGATAAATTTAAGCGGGCCGCCGCTGAAAGGAACCGAAATATGGATCAATTTAAAAGGTATTTTACGGTTGCTGCTTGCAGCGATGGAAATGGCTTCCGGTTCGAATCCGGCTTCACGGGCTGTCTCCATTTCGTTTAATACTCGTCGGCGGTTCTCAATGGGATCGATGCTGATGAATAAAATTGTTTTCATGGCGAACCGTGGGTTAGGATAAAGGTTTTCTGCCTGTTTTTATTTTGAATATACAGCAAGCGGTCCTTTACCGTAAAGGAAATATCCGCACCCTCGATTTTTGGCGGCGCTGCCGATTTAGGCAAAAGCAGCGTAAACGCTTCAATCTCAGCCGGAAAGATGAATTGGATTTTGCCGTCCGGAAGGTGCTGCATGCAGATGGCCCGGCGTTGCGCTATCCAGCGACTATGCTTGCTTAGGGTGACAATCCAGGGTTTTTCCTGCTCTAATAAATTGATAAATTCCTGCCAGATTTTCACATAATTTGCGGGCTGCAAAATATGATTGGTATGCCACAGAGCGGTGAATAGTCCACCGTGCCGTTTCACCCGATTCATAATCTGTTTAATTTCTTTTATTGATACTTCTGCTTTAGCCCCTTCGTTTGGCAGGGTATTTTCGAAGAAATTTGTAGGAATAACCAGAATCTGTTTTTTACGTTCGTTTACAAAATAGGGACGGGTTGTACCGGAGCGGAAACCGCTTCGGCGACTGTATGATAGAGTGGTTTCGTAGTCCAGGTCTAAGCGGGCGGCGATGTCCCATATTTTGGGGAAAAGGGCGCGCAGATAATGATGGCGCATTCCTTTAAGTGTTATGCCGGAAACACACTCTAATTTTCGCTTCTCTGCCACATAGCGTCCGGGATGCTCAAAGGCAAAACGGCTGGGATGCAGCGCGATTTCGTGCTGCCGCGCGGTTAGCTTTTTTAGAAGCGTTTTTATTTTTCGGCCATTAATGCGGTAACGGAAATGGCGCCCTTCCAAATAGCGGGCAATGAAGAAAAAGGTAGCCTGCCAGTTTTTGTTGCTATAAAACGATAAAAGCTGCTCAAATCCCCAATGACGCTGATCCTGGTTTTCAATGTCCTGTACAGTCAAACCCGGTGTGAATCCTGCGCGGGCTTTCAGTTTTAAAAAGGCTTTTTTAAGCGGATGAAAAGCGCGGACAAAATCCACATCGTGTGTCAGGGCGACGGCGAATGCTTGTCCCGCGGGCCAGGCGGCTTTTTTTATCAGCGGAATTTCTAAGTCTTCCGTTTTTTGTTCCAGCCATTGCGCGAAATGATCGGTCAGAATGTCCACCACCGGAAGCTGAACCCCGCCGTAGGCGTACAGGATACTCTCCCGGCCTTCGGGGTCCATTTGATCGGGATGGCTAAAAACGCTTTCTTCGATACGCATCAAATGATAATAGACGTTGGCGAAAATATCAAAGTTAAAACAGTTGCTGTGCGGCGAGTGTAACACCGTGCCGGTGAGCAGGGGAACTGTTTGGCCGTCAAATTCCATCTCTTCCCAGGAAGACTGTTTTTCCTTTAAACGGTCGGGAGGCCGCAGAGCGGGAATATGCAGGCAGGGCCGAGGTGCTTTTGTTTCGGTTTCTGCAGGGGCATATTCCAGAAAAAGCCCGACCGTTTCGGCGGCTTCTGCCGGATCAATCCAGGAATAAAAAAAACCGCCATTATCTAAAATAGTGCTGAGAATGCTTTGCACCTCCGGCGTACTTAATTCATTTTTCAGACAGTAAATTTGCATCAGGCCGTACCGCGGGATTTACGCATCCAGAGCCGTTGTTTTCGGCGCAGGGTGGTCAGTAGTTTAATCCAAAGATTTTTTTGATATATCACGCGGAAGGTCGGCTGTAAGCTGCCGCCGAAGCTGCGCTTAAACTGTTCGAATTCCGGTGTGTTGGCGCCGAGAAAATCGAAGGTACGCCCTTCAAAGCCGGGCAGGGCAAGGATTTCGGAATACAAATACTCGGAACCGTATGCCGCGCGAAAGGCCGCCGACATTCCGGCAAAGAAAGAAAATACATGGCCTTCGTCAAAGCCCACGATGATGCCGGCTGCAGGCGTTTTATCCAGAAGCAGATAGAAAACACGGCCCAGCCTTTGACCCAGCATTGCGTTAAAAACCGGTTCCATCTGCGCGCGAGGCAGGGGCGGTTTTAATCCGTGCTGCCGGTAGCTGTCAAAAATAAAATCCATAAGCGGATGCAGTGTATCCGATTCTTCCAAACACAGGTTTCCCTGGCGGCATTTTTTAATCTTTCGGCGCAGCGCCTGGCTGTACTGTTGGGGCAGTTCGTCCGCGGACAGGATGGGAAAACGATAGGTGTAGCGGGTCTCTTCTTTAAATCCGCGCCACAGGTAAGGGCGAATGTCGCTACTTCCCGGGGGGAGGGTTAGGTCGATATAATCAAACCGCTCCATCAGATAATCCAGCAAACGACCGGTGATTTCATTGCGCGCCGCTGCCGCCGATGATGCTTTTTGAGAACTGTCTGCTGCAAGCAGAATACCCTGGTACGGCGTCAGCGCAGCCTGTGTTATGGCCCGGATACCGCCCGTTTTTTTAGGCCAGTATAAAATACCGCCCCGGATGGTTTCATCCGTGAGGGCGACCAGAATGCGGAAATCACGGCCGGTAACGGTTTTGAGGATTTCCGCCCAGGCTGTGCCGAAATAGAGGGAGCCCAGCGGCGCCTGCAAAACAAAACGATCCCAGCGTGTGTATTCTCCGGGATCGAGATGGACTATTTTAAACGGTTTGGACATATTGGTTTTAACCCATAAAACAATCGCCGGATTGTTTTAAATCAGATGTTTAGATACTGTTCAACAATTTTTTAAACGCTTCTAATCTGCAAAAGCTTAGAAGCTTGGTAATGATATTAGAATGCTTCTAATCCTTAGAGGCATAGAAGCGGTATGTTGCCGCTAACCCCGGCCAAGCAGACGGGCAATGACCGCCTTCTGCACGTGCATACGGTTTTCCGCTTCATCGAACACGATGGATTGTTTGCTGTCCACCACGTCATCGGTAATTTCGTCGCCGCGGTGTGCCGGCAGACAGTGCATCACATAAGCATCCTTGCGGGCGTGCTTCATTAATTCGCTGTTTACCTGATAGGGCATAAAAATTTTACGGCGTTCGGCGGCTTCCGCTTCCTGCCCCATGCTGGCCCAGACGTCTGTGTAGACTACGTCCGCATCTTTCACTGCGGCGACGGGATTGGCCAGGACTTCCACTTTGCTCAATCCGGCCTGTGCCGCGAAATCCAGGGTCGCCTTATCCGGTTCGTATCCGCCCGGCGCACAAATCACCAGATGCATCGGCAACTTGGCCGCGAGATTAATCCAGGAATTGGCAATGTTGTTGCCGTCGCCGATATAGGTTATTTTTAAATCATTCAGATTGCCTCGATGTTCTTTCACGGTAAAGATATCCGCCATAATCTGGCAGGGATGGTTGTAATCGGTTAGGCCGTTAATCACCGGAACGGTGGCGTATTCGGCCAGTTCCAGCATATGATCGTGTGAAAACAGACGGGCCATGATAATATCATTATAGCGCGAAATCACACGGGCAATATCTTTAACCGCTTCGCGTTTACCGATACCGATATCATTGGGCGAAAGGTAGAGCGCGTAGCCCCCCAGTTGGTACATGCCGGTTTCAAAAGAGATGCGCGTGCGGGCTGACGGTTTGGCAAAGATCATTGACATGGTCAGACCTTTACAAATATGGTGCTCTTCCCGTTTTTTTGTTTTAGCCTTTAGCTCGGCGGTTAACTCAAAAATACTTTCGATTTCCTCGCGGGAATAGTCCGCAATCGATACAAAATCTTTATTCATACAAGAATCCTCTAAATAGTTGAATTATGTGTTTATAGTATTCAGATTTATAATCTTAGGAATTTACACATAACAGGGGAAAAAGAAAACCCAAAAGGAGAAATACCAGGAAACAAATACCAAATGGCAACTAAATCTCAAAAAGCAATTTTTAAAATACAAACTTTTGCCACAGAGGTCACAAAGCTTGTTAACGGACGATTGAAGATTAATGAACGCAGATTGCAGAAATTTTTAACGGTACGAATTTCAACAGCCTTCGCGCCGCAATCGGTTATATGGGACGACAAAGCAATCCACCCTCAATTGCAAGGAATCACTTCGCCCTTCGTTCTTGTGAAGACGATCAATTAAGAGAGTTAAAAATCAAAACAGAAATTACTCCCAAAACTCAAATTACAAATCTACAATCGATAGGCTTAAACATTCTTTGTGTCCTCCGCAGCAACTAATTGAATTTTGTAATTTGTTTATTAGTAATTGTGTTTTAACTTAGAGCGGTCGAATTAGCGGGAAATACAATGAAACATCCAGTTTTATCTTTTCTCTTTCGTCTTGTGTCTTTCGCCTTGTTGTTTACGATATGCTATCCGATACTCTCGTGCAGAGAAGAAGCACCTAATCTAAAAAAAGCCGATCGGCTTAGTGCACAGGGTTTATACATACAGGCGGAAGAATTTTTAAGAACGGCGCTAAGCAAGAATTACGTAGACACTATGCAGTATATGCGTATCCGCAATCGGTTAAAAATCATTTACCGTTTTCGTTTTTTTAAACCATTGGACACATTGATAGCCGCGAAAAAATGGCAGCAAGCGTCTGTTGAGTGGTATCGTCTAAACAACGCTTTAAAAGACTCCTCCGAAAAGACCATGCACTTTTATGGCTTTGATCTTTTTCATAAAAAAAGTCGTATCGATAGCGCCATGGGTAGCAAAAAGGCTTATTGGAGCGCGATAAAAAAAGGACTGCAATTTCCTTCGACAAATACAAAGTATATCCGTCAAAAATATGAAGAACTGGGATTTTATTTAGCCGAACAGGATAGCCTGGAAGAAGCCCGGGCCATGTTCGATCGTTCTTTACGCATTCTCCGTGTAACAGAACTGAGCGACTCTTTAAAAGAAATCTACTTTTCCTATATGGAAGGACATTTTGAAGGCTGTCTGCATTTATTGAAATCACTGCCGGATACCGTAAAAGACAATCACTGGAGAAATTTGCAGTTTTTTCTGGATAAATATGGAAAAGAACTCACTCTGGATGAGCGTTTTAAATTATGGTAAGCGGTACTTATGCGTAGTACGAAAAAAGTTACATTCTATTGACATACAAAAAGAATATTCTTATCTTTGGCAACTCATTTACGGAATCGTTCAATTAGGAGAGATTCCAAATGATTCTTGCGGGATCGTCTAGTGGCAGGACGTCCCGATTCTCGGGATAGCCGCCGGCTACTAGGGAAGGCTCTTTTAAATTAAGTATATGTTTTATTTGCGGGATCGTCTAGTGGCAGGACGCCTGGTTCTGGCCCAGGTAGCCGGGGTTCGAATCCCTGTCCCGCAGCACAGTTCTTTACAGCACCATCTGCGCCCATAGCTCAACTGGATAGAGCGTTTGGCTACGGACCAAGAGGTTGGGGGTTCGAATCCTCCTGGGCGTACATTAAAAAAAGCACTCGTAATGGGTGCTTTTTTACATCTGATGTTTTTTTTGGCGCGTTCGTCTATTGGTTTAGGACGTCCCGATTCTCGGGATAACACGGGTTTCGTGTTTGCGCCGGAAAGCAACACACATTCGTTGTTCATTGATTTATGCACGAATGTAGACAACTGATTTTTTTATTTGTAGTTTTTTTTGGCGCGTTCGTCTAGTGGTTTAGGACGTCCCGATTCTCGGGATAACACGGGTTTCGTGTTTGCGCCAGAAAGCAACACACATTCGTTGTTCATTGATTTATGCACGAATGTAGACAACTGATTTTTTTATTTGTAGTTTTTTTTGGCGCGTTCGTCTAGTGGTTTAGGACGCTGGCCTCTCACGCCGGTAACACGGGTTCGACCCCCGTACGCGCTACTCTTTTACTAACTTGCCTAAATTATGTCCGATTCAAATTTATCTGTACAAAAATCCCATGAATATTTTATGCAACAGGCCATCATCGAAGGCCAAAAAGCGCTTAAAAACGGCGATGTTCCCGTTGGCGCCACGGTTGTTCTAAATGGCAGGATTATCGGCCGCGGTTACAATCAGGTAGAACTGCTCAAAGACCCGACGGCCCATGCCGAGATGATTGCCATAACGGCGGCATCTAATTCCATCGGCGAAAAATGGTTGCGGGAGGCATCCCTATATGTAACCGTCGAACCCTGTTCCATGTGTGCGGGAGCCAGTGTGCTGGCGCGTTTGAAACAGGTTATTTACGGAACGCCGGATATTAAAACAGGCGCGCATTCCAGTCTATTCAATCTGCTTAACGATCCTCGTCTTAATCATCGTATTGAAGTGATTGCGGGTGTCCTGAAAGAAGAGTGCGCCGCCTTGATGGTGGATTTTTTTGAATCTCTGCGCCGAAAATAATACAGCTTTCCTGTTACATGGTTTTCAAAGCCACACACCGGGGCGAACTTCTGTTATTGTTTACTATCTGTTTGTGTTTTGCTATTTGTCCTTTGGGGCTTCTGATGTTACATTTTGTTACATTTCAGACATAATTCATTTACGCCTTCTATGTATATTTAAATTGCTATTTAAAAACAAGCGGAACAGCAGATATGAGCAAAACGCTTCTTCTCATTGATGACGACAGGAGATTAAATAGTCTTTTGTCGGACTATCTTAAGAAATTTGGATTCGAAGTGTACCCCGTTACCCATCCCGAAACCGGTTTACGCTATCTTGCAGAGCATTCTCCCGATTTGATTATCCTCGATATTATGCTTCCGGATATGAATGGATTTGAAGTCTGTAGGCGCATTCGTAAAAATTACAGCACGCCCATTATTATGCTCACAGCGCGCGGCGAAGTAACCGATCGTATTGCCGGTCTGGAAATTGGAGCCGATGATTATATGCCTAAGCCGTTTGAACCGCGAGAGCTGGTTGCCCGCATTCAGACTATTTTACGCCGCGGCTCTTTACGGAAAAATGTAGGAATATTAACGTTCGGTATACTTTCAATTAATTTAGCCGGACATAGCGCCGCGCTCAACGAAGAACAAATCGATCTGACCACAGCAGAATTTGAGATTTTAAAATATTTCGGAACAAATCCCGGAAAGGTGTTAAGTCGAGACGATATAATGGACAAAATCCGCGGTATTGAGTGGGATGCCTTTAACCGCTCGGTAGACGTGTTGGTCAGCCGGTTGCGGCAAAAGCTTGGCGATGACCCCAAAACTCCCCGTTTTATTAAAACCATCTGGGGCAGTGGATACATGTTCATTGGAGGAAATATATAATGAGCATGAGCGAACGTATTAAAACCTCTGTCTTTATGAAAATAATTTTAATTTTTCTCGGAGCGCATATCATTATTGGCGTTGCCGGATTTACGGTACACAGATATTTTGCTGTGAAGCATCATCAGGATTCCATTATAAAAAACATGGTGCATTACAGTCGTTTTCTGGCTGAAGAAATCGGTTTGCCGGCCGATACCGCTCGGGCCCGGCAATTAAGCGACGACTACCATATTCAAATTAAATTAAAAGATGCCACCGTTCACTGGCAAAGCGAATCTTTGCTACCTGGTTTTTTTATGACCGACAGCTCGAAACAGATAAAGTCAGGGCTAACGGGAGATCATTTTTATGTAGAAATTGTGCATTCCGCCGGGCACTATTTATTTATTTACGATACCAATACAAATAAAGAGGCCGCTACGGCGCAATGGCGCCTTTTACTAATGATCGCCACCATGATGGTTATCCTGACGATTTTGTATTTTGTAATTCGTTTCCTGTTACGTCCGTTAAAATTATTAGACAAGGCGGTTGTTGAATTAAGCAGGGGGAATATGGATCACCGGATTAGTATCAACCGTCGGGACGAGTTTGGCGATTTAATTCGCTCCTTTAATCAGATGGCTTCCCGTTTAAAACAAATGCTTAAAATGCGCGATCAGCTGCTTTTGGATGTCAGCCACGAAATGCGTTCACCTTTAACCAGAATTAAAGTGGCTCTTGAATTTTTAGAAGACGGTCCGGCCAGAGAAACCATTCGTGAAGATCTGACGGAAATAGAATTGATGACCGCTGAATTACTGGAATCGGAACGCTTAGACAGTAGATATGGCGGGTTGCATTTACAGACAATTAATTTTACGGATTTTATGCGGCAAAGTATTTCTGTATACAATAGCGACAAGCAGCGCATTGTTTTTAATACAACAGCGACTGAGGTTTTGTTTCGGGCTGATCCGGAACGTCTGCAAACGGCTTTTTCCAATCTGTTTCAGAATGCTCTGAAATATTCGAATACCGACCAGAAACCAGCGACTGTCACCATCGCTCAAAACAACAGTACTATTATCGTTAAAATTCAGGATTATGGCCAGGGTATTCCCGAGCAGGACATCCCTTTTGTCTTTGAACCTTTTTACCGGGTGGATAAATCACGTTCCAAAGAGACCGGTGGATATGGGCTGGGACTGAGTCTGACAAAAAAAATAATCGAAGCCCATAAGGGTACCATTGAAATGGATAGTTCTATAAACAAAGGAACACTTTTTACGATCAAATTTTAAGTACGAACGCTTATTTAACGGAGGAACAATGCGCAATAAATTAATTGGTCTGGCAGGAACAATAGGTATAATTGTAATAAGTATCGTCATTGCCTCGGCCTTTGCCAAACAAAAAAAAGACCCGCCGCACAGGGCGCATGATAGTAGTGTGAAATCATATAAAACCGAAACCGTTCAAATAAAAGAAACCGCTCCTGTTTTTAATACCGGCGGAACCTTGCAGGCTTACAATAAAATTATGCTTTTTGCGGAAGTAAGCGGCATTCTGCACGAAACAGGTACACCGTTTCGCGGCGGCAGCCATTTTAACGCGGGACAGATTATTTTAAAAATTGATGATCGGGTGTATCGTAATAATGTTTTGGCACAAAAGAGTACGCTGCTTAATCAGTTTACCCTGTTTCTTCCGGATCTTGCTATTGATTATCCCGAAAGCGCAAAAAAATGGCAGGCCTATCTGAATAATTTTGAATTGAACCGGCCAATGGCGCCCCTGCCGGCCGCAGCTGATACAAAAGAAAAGTATTTTATCGCTTCCCGTAATATTTACAGTTTATATTATCAGGTAAAAAGTATGGAAGAGACACTGGCAAAATATACGATTCGCGCGCCCTATAAAGGAATCGTTACCGAATCGGATATTACTGCCGGCAGTTTAGTGCGCGCCGGTCAGAAATTGGGCGAATTTACAAATATCTCTGTTTATGAAGCGGCAATGCCTGTTAATCTTAGTGATCTTCCTTTTGTAAAAATAGGTGATCGTGTTACCCTAACCTCGGAAGAGCTGCCCGGTACATTTTCAGGGAAGATCCGGCGTATCAATGAAAAAATCGACCGCAATACACAAACGGTTCAGGTTTTTATTTCTGTTTCGGATCCTAATCTAAAAGACGGTATGTATATGAATGCCTCCATTCAGGCTTCGGGCAACATTGTTTGCGCAAAAATTCCCGAAAAATGGCTGGTGAACGGCAATAGTGTGTATCTCCTGAGAGATTCCAGTTTTATGCTATGCCCTGTTCAGGTTATTTTGGATCAGGATGACAATGTTTTAGTGCACGGTCTTAAGCAAGGCGAAACAATCCTTGCACAGGAAGTAAACGCGACCGATGCCGTTGTTCCCGCCGATGAGATGCATTAAGTCCGGTCTATTACTGAAATATTAAAAATTAAACTGGAAGACCTATGAAAGAATTCATTAAACAATTTATAAAATATCCGGTACTGGGAAATGTAATCGTTTTCACGGTGCTCATATTTGGATTCTTTGGGCTAAGAAGTCTGAAGACCACTTTTTTTCCGCAAATTCCCAGTAAATTCATTGTTATTCAGGCCGTTTACCCCGGCGCCTCTCCACAAGAAGTAGAAGAAGGCATTGTGCTTAAAATTGAGGACAACCTGAAAGGACTTACGGGAATAGACCGGGTGACGTCAACCTCCTCCGAAAATCTGGGTACCATAACGGTGGAGTTGCATACCGGCTATCCGATTGATGTTGCATTGCAGGATGTTAAAAATGCCGTGGATAAAATCAGTTATTTCCCGGTTGGCATGGAACCGCCCGTAATTTTTAAGCGGGAGATGATGGATTTTGCCGTTAATTTTGCCGTTCATGGCAATGTGGATCTCAGAGTTTTAAAAAAGCATGCCCGTAAAATCGAACGCGAATTACGCAATGTGGACGGTATTTCAAAAATTACGCTAAAAGGTTTCCCAAAGGAAGAGATTGAAATAGGGTTCCGTGAAGACGCTTTGCGGCGTTACAATATGAGTTTTACCGAAGTTAGCAATGCCATCCGCAAAACAAATATCCGTGTCACGGGCGGCCGGATAAAAGGAAGTAAGGAAGAACTCCTTATTCGGGCCAGCAGCAAAGGGTATTACGCGGATGAACTTAAAAATATCGTTATCCGCGCTTCGGCAGAGGGCGCCATTATCCGCCTGAAAGATGTGGCCGAATTGCGTGATCGTTGGGAAGATCGCCCCGACCGGGTTTATTTTAACGGAAAACCGGCCGTAAGTATTGATGTTAACACCACAAACGAAGAAGATCTGTTTTTCGTATCCGATTACGTTTTAAAGTATATTAAAAAATACAACGTAACGCATAATGAAACCCAAATATCAGTACTGCGGGACGGCTCTAAAATTATCCAGGAGCGTATAAATATTTTAACTAACAACGGTATTTGGGGTATTATTCTGGTGATGATTTTTCTAACCCTTTTTCTTAATGCCCGTCTGTCCATTTGGGTTTCACTGGGGATTCCCATCGCATTTGCCGGTATGTTTGCCCTGGGACCGTTGTTTGGCATCACTATAAATGTAATGTCGCTCATGGCTATGATCCTTGTAGTGGGGATGTTGGTAGATGACGGCATCGTGGTTGCCGAAAACATTTATCAGCATTATGAAAACGGCAAAAAACCATTTTTAGCCGCCGTGGACGGCACACTGGAAGTACTGCCTTCGGTACTGTCGGCCGTATTGACAACTGTCGTTATCTTTTCCACCTTCTTCTTTTTAGAAGGCGGCATGGGCGATCGCACCAGAGATTTAGCCTATGTGGTTATCGCCGCCCTGATTTTTTCACTGGTGGAAGCAACCTTTATTCTGCCGGCCCATGTGGGACATTCCAAAGCATTAAAAATTGAACCCGAAAAGAAAAACTGGTTTGAAACAAAAACGGAAAACTTTCTGTTTTGGATTCGGGATCGGATATATGCCCCCCTTTTACGTTTTAATATCAAACATACGGCGATTGCTTTAGCCATCCCTGTGGCTTTGCTAATTATTACCATTGGGGCGCTAAAAGGCAGCCTGGTTAAAACAACCTTTTTCCCAAATATCGAAATGGACAATGTAAAAGTTAGTCTGCAAATGCCGGCAGGAACCAGTACAGCCGTCACAAACGGCCATTTACGCACTATCGAAAAGGCCGTTTGGACTGTTAACGAAGACTACCGAAAGACTCATAAATCCGCTTCCGCTTTGATTACCAGTGTGGTACGTAATATTGGACCCGGCACCAATACGGGTTCGGTTACGGCTAATTTTGTTTCCGTTGATAAGCGCGACTGGCCCAGCTTAAAAATCGTGGACAAAGTACGTAAAAAGACAGGCGCTATTCCCAATGCGGTGAATTTGGAATTTGGCGGGGGCAGCCATTGGGGAAAACCGGTTTCCATTGCCATTACCGGAGATAACTTGCAGGAAGTACGCGGCGCTAAAGATATGCTGAAAAGAGAATTGCGCAATATCAGCGTTATTAAGGATGTGGTCGATAACGACCCGCCGGGACTGCGTGAAGTAACAATTGATTTAAAAGAAAAAGCGCTGGCTCTGGGTATCACGCCAAAAGACGTGATGGATCAGGTACGCGCCGGTTTCTTCGGGGCGGAGGCACAGCGTATTCAGCGCGGAATTGACGAAGTTCGTATTTGGGTGCGTTACACAATAGATCAACGCGCCACTTTAAGTCAGTTAAAGCAGATGCGTATCCGTCTGCCTAATAACCGCGAATACCCGTTAAATGAGATTGCCGATTTAACCATCAAACGGGGAATCACAACCATTAACCATGTTAATACGCAGCGCACAATAAAAGTGGAAGCCGATATTTCCAATCCCAAAGAATCGGTAACCGATTTATTGGCCAATATCGAAGCCAATATTTTACCGTCGCTAAAAGAACAATATCCGGATATTCATTTTGCGTTTGAAGGTCAGAGCCGGGAATCGGCTAAAACCGCGAAATCTGCCAGAGCGGTTATTCCTCCTGTTTTGTTGCTGATGTTTATCATTGTCGTGATAACCTTCCGCTCCTTTTCGCAGGCCTTTATCGTGTATCTTACCATCCCTTTCGGAATAATCGGCGTGATATGGGGCCATTTCATTCAGGGCTATATTGTAAGCGTTCTTTCGATGTTTGGAATGATTGCCCTGATGGGTATTATGGTGAACGATTCCCTGGTTTTGATAAATGCAATGAATCAATTGTTAAAACAGGGCTTACCTTTCCGCGAAGCCTTGTACAAAGCCGCCGTCAGTCGTTTTCGTCCGGTACTGTTAACCTCACTTACGACCATTGCCGGGCTGGGACCGCTGATTTTTGAAACAAGTTTTCACGCACAGTTTTTAGCGCCTATGGCTATTTCGCTCGCTTACGGATTGCTTTTTGCCACCATGTTAACCTTGTTGATGATTCCGGCGTTGTTAATGATTTTGAACCATATAAAAGTTTTTATATACGGATTATTCAGCAAAGAACAAATGCAACCGCGGGATGTGGAGCCGGCTGTGCGGGAAGACCTGTTTATTAAAGGGCTATAAAATGTACCCAGGCGTTCGGACGGGTGGAACAATAGCATACACCCTGAGCATGTCGAAAGGTAGAAATTGGCTTCGGCTTCGTTCAGCTACCAATAAAACTGTACCCTGAGCGGAGTCGAAGGGTAGAAATAAGGAATTAATATGAAAAATTTTAAAATTATCCTTTATGTACAACTCTTTTTTTTAGCTGCTGTCCCGTTGTTTGCCCAGGAATTATTAACTCTGGACGACGCTATTGCGGCGGCGCTGAAAAAAAATCAACAGATTCGGATTTTTCGCAATACGGCGCAAATCAGCGCCAATAATGTCCATGTGGGAAATGCCGGTTTTTTGCCGCAAATTAATGCCAGTACAGGAATCAATTATAATGACGCCGTGTCGCAGACCTTTGCGGGACTGGCCGATATTAAATCAACCGTTACGTCTGCTAAAGTGGATGTGAGTTATAATCTGTTTGACGGCCTGGGTTCCTTTTTTACATATCGCAAACTAAAATCACAATCCCATAGCAGCACACTGGCTGCGCGCAATGGTATCGAAGGCGTTATTGTTCAGACGGTGGCCGGATATTATGCTCTGGCAGCGGCCGAAGAGGCAGCGCAGATTGCCAGAGAAGGATTGTCCATCTCATTGGAGCGTTTGCAGCGGGCGCGTAAACGGGCCGATTTCGGACAGGCCAACAAACTGGATTTGTTAAATGCCGAAGTCGATTTAAATACAGACTCGGTTACCTACCTGAATGCCTTACAGCAATTAAAGGAAATGCAGCATAGTTTTAATGTGTTGTTGGGTGTGGAACGCGACGCGCCGTTCACCGTATCCCATCAGGTGTCTTTTGCCGCGTTGAAAACGGAACAGGATTTACTTAACAGCGCTTTTCAGAACAACGCGCTGTTTTTACAGGCAAAAGAGGAGCTTCAGGGCGCGCAATTTGACCGGTATAAATCATGGTCTTCTCATTTGCCTCGCCTGGATTTGCGCGGGTCGTACGGACTTAGTCAATATGAATGGGATTTTAAGGTAAAATGGGACGATCCGCATAAAAACGCCAGCGCCGGACTTACATTAAATCTCAATCTGTTTGACGGCTTTAAACGAAGTATTCAGACTCAGAATTCTAAAATCGTAGTCAGAACACGAAAACTTCAGGTAGAGCAGGCTCGCCTGAATCTTAAAAAAGACCTCAGCAATGCTTACAGCGCCTATCAAAATAAACGGGTTGTTCTGAAAATGGAACAAAAAAGCGCCGCCTCGGCCGAGTTAAATTTTAAACGCAGTAAAGAGCTGTTTGAACTGGGACGCTTAACCAATACCCAGTTTCGTGAAGCCCAACTGAATCTGATTCGGGTAAAATACAATCTTTCTCAGGCAAAATTTCAGGCCAAAACCGCAGAAGTGGAGTTGTTACGTTTAAGCGGCTTATTGTTGAGAGAAGAAAACGGACGACCGTAGTGCGTTAGAAAAACAGTATCTTTTTATTCCTTTTGTAAACCTTCCGGGACATAAAACCCGGAAGGTCTGCTTTACATAAACCGGAATAAAAAATCACATCAGAACCGTTGAGATATATAGCAAATCGTTGTAAATTTGTCTGTGCCTTATTTTTATTATCCGGAGTGTATTATGAAAAAGAACATTCTGTTTTTCTTTTCTATTCTAATTGCCAGTTCTGTATTTGCACAGGAACAGACCGTTGGTCTTTTTCTAAACACGGTTTCTGCTCAGGAGGGCTATACCTTATTTACTCCCATGCATTCTTCCGAAACCTATTTAATTGATAATGACGGTTATGTGGTGCATTCCTGGAAAAGTAAATATCCACCGGCCATGACGGCTTATCTGCTGGAAGACGGAAATCTGTTGCGCACGCTTCAGGTAAGCGACAACGAAAATTTTAATTTTGGCGGTAAAGGCGGCGGGTTTGAACTATTCGACTGGGACAATAATTTGCTGTGGCGCTATTATTATCATGGTACGGAACACCGCCAGCATCATGATATCGAACGGTTGCCCAATGGCAATGTACTGGTAGTGGCCTGGGAATATAAAACAAAAGAAGAAGCCATTGCGGCCGGACGCGATTCAAGCCTGTTAAAAGACGGCGAGCTATGGCCGGATGAGATAATCGAAGTTGAAAAAGTTTCCGCAGACAGCGGACGCATTGTTTGGGAATGGCATTTCTGGGATCATCTGATCCAGGATTTTGATTCCACAAAAGCCAATTACGGGGTTGTAAAAGACCACCCCGAGCTGCTGGATATTAACTATGTTTTAAATCCGAACAAGGCCATTGCCGACTGGACACATTTTAATGCCATCGACTATAATCCGCAACTGGATCAGATACTGGTCAGCTCGCACAATACCGACGAAATTTATATCATTGATCACAGTACAACAACGGCGGAAGCGGCCGGGCATAGCGGCGGCAATTCCGGTAAGGGAGGCGATCTACTCTATCGCTGGGGAAATCCGCTGGCTTACCGCACCGGAAATGAGACCAATCATATGCTTTTTGGGCAGCATAATGCCCATTGGATTGCTCCCGGGCTGGAGGGTGAAGGCCATATATTAATATTCAATAACGGCGGGCAACGCTCGGATATCAGTTATAGTTCGGTAGACGAAATTGTACCGCCCGTAGATGATGCCGGCAACTATATCTTTGCAGATTCCATTTACGGGCCGGAAACCCTTTCCTGGACATACAGCGCCGAAAACCCGCAGGATTTTTTCGCAAAATTTATTTCCGGCGCTCAGCGCCAACCCAACGGAAATACATTGATCTGCTCGGGTCCTACCGGTAATTTTTTTGAAGTAACCAGGCTCGGAGAAACGGTTTGGAACTATGTTAACCCAGTCGGGACATACGGTCCTCTGATTCAGGGTGAATCCACGGATAAGGCCGGAAATGCTGTTTTTAGAGCCTACCGTTTTACAAGCGACTATTCCGGCCTGGTCGGGCGGGATTTGACTCCGGGCGCTCCGCTTGAATTCTATACGCCGCCTTTTATATATCCCATTGTTGACAGCGGACAGGAAAGCTATTTTAACAATACTACTTTAATTCCGCATCCCGGCGAAGCAGATCCTTTTTTCGGACAGGACGCCATGTATGCCGGCTATCAGGCAGCATACCGTGATTATAAAAACGGAACCGTTTTGGATATGAACACGGGACTCACCTGGCAGCAGGCCGAAGACGGACAATTGCGGAATTTACAGGATGCGCTACACTATGCCGATACGTTAACTCTGGACGGCAAAAGCGACTGGCGTCTGCCTGCTCTGGAAGAACTGCTGACGCTTGTTGATTTTGGACGGGAACAGGTGATGATTGACACCGGCCTTTTTTCGGCATTACCCGAAGATAAGAAGTCGCTTGAGTACTGGACCGGTTCCCGCGCCGATCAATTAAACGGACGCCCTCTGGCGCTTGATTTCGGTAATGGGCAAACACGGTTTTCCGATGCGGATACGCTCTTTTATGTGCGCTGCGTACGCGGACCGCTTTATACCGATTCACTGGGGATTGTCGACGACGGAAGCGTATTAACCGATTCGTCCAGCGGACTGACCTGGCAGCATGCGACAGCTCCCGCAGCACTCACCTGGCAGGAAGCGTTGAATTACGCCGAAACACTTACCGACGGGGGCTTTTCGGATTGGCGTCTGCCCAATGTACGCGAATTGTATAAATTAGCCGAATACTACCACACTTCACCAGATAAAAACAATACTGCGGGAGTGGAAACCTTTTGGAGCAGTACCAGCAATACCGCCAATCCCGCTCAGGCTTGGGCCGTGGATTTTAGCGGATACGATTCCCTTAATACTTACCTGGCAGGCAATATTCATCCTCTGTTTAAAACGGCCACACAATCGGAAAGCGGAACGGCCCTGGTACGCTGTGTGCGCGGCGGCGGAATCTCCGTTACCGGTATCCGTAAAACAGTTCCTAACCTACCCGCAGATTTTACACTGGAACAGAATTTTCCCAACCCATTTAACCCGAGTACTACCATCCGTTTCAATCTGAAGCGGAGTTCCGATGTATCTCTCATCGTCTATAATATGCTGGGGCAAAAGGTGCGTACGCTGTTAAACGGAAGGGTAAGCGCCGGAAAGCATCAGCTTGTTTGGGACGGCAGAAATGCACAGCGGGCAATGGTGAGCACCGGAGTGTATTTTTATCAGTTTAAAAGCGGCCATCGCAGGGTTGTTAAAAAGATGCTGCTTGTGCGCTAAATGCAAGGATTAGAAGCGTTATTTTAATATCACGCCAAATTATACATAGATCGTTCCGAAAAGGACGGTCTCTTTTTATTTTCACAACCCCCCCAGGCAAATTGTTCCCACAGGAAGAAACGTTTTATTGCGGCGCTAAGCCTTTAGGGGTAAAGGTTTCCTTTAAAAAACTATTTGTAAATCTGATTTTTATATTCATGCATTAGTATCCGGTTAAAAGAAAGCCTATCGAAGGAAAAATCAAGTTTGCCAAAGGACTAAAAACATTGAATGTATCGGAGAATTGATTATTCCGCCCGGCGTTAATCCACCCGTCCCGATATTCGGAATTAGATCAGGAAGGGGAAAGTTCCCGGTCGATCGACCCGGCCCATAACGGGTAACCGGGAAGAGGGGAGGGTAAGATGAGCAACCCGGTTCACCTGGTTTTCCCTTTTTTGGAAAATCTTAGATCTAATCGGACACTATTGCTCAATTTCTAAAGTGAAATATAGGCAATACCAAAATACAAGCGCCAAATAACAAATAAACACCAAATTCTAAAATTTAAACGTGCATTTACAAGGTAATTTTTGTTTGATATTTATATGCGGTTTTTTTTATTTGAATCTGCTGACTAACTGTCTTCACAGGCCCTGCGACTGCCGGACTCTTGAAGGCGTTGGCCCCACATACGACTGCTTTACTTCATCTATAATGTTATCAGTTTTATTCCGCCATCAAAAGTAGATTCATTTATGTAAAAAGAAATGCTCAGATTTTGCTAAAATCGTTTAGTACTTCGCGATGCGACAGCAAATATTGCATCGCCTCGGTTTCACTCATCTGGCTCAGATAGCGGCGCAATTTCATTGCTTTTGTATAGGCCTCCCGGTTCATTAGCAATTCTTCTTTGCGAGTGCCGGATTCATTGATATTAACCGCGGGGTACAGCCGTTGCTCGGCACATTTTTTAGATAACCTAAGATCCCAATTACCGGTGCCTTTGAACTCCTGAAAAATGATTTCATCCATACGGCTACCCGTATCCACCAAAATGGTGGCGATGACGGATAAGGAACCGCCAAATTCGATATTCCGGGCGGCGCCGAAGAAACGCCGGGGCAATTCCATGGCGTTGGCGCCCAATCCGCCGCTGAGCGTGCGTCCGTTATTGGATGCGTCGGAATTAAAAGCCCGCGCCATTCGGGTCAGTGAATCAATAAGCACCAAAACATTTCCGCCGGTTGCCGCATCATGGATGGCGGCATTCATGGTCATACGCACCTGGCGCAGATGATTGGCGGTGCCCTCGTCCGAAGAAGAATATAAAACATGTGCCTTGTCAACAGAACGCCTAAAATCGGTTACTTCCTCCGGACGTTCATCGACTAATAAAATAAAAATTTTTATTTCGGGGTGGTTTTTTCTGACAGCGAGAGCAAAATGTTTGAGGATGGTGGTCTTCCCTGTTTTGGGAGGGGAAATGACCATTCCCCGCTGTCCCATTCCGGCAGGTACGGCAAAGTTTAATATTTTCCCCAGCGCGTCACGTTCGTTCAGGCATAAGTTTAACTGTTCTTCCGGATTAATGCTGGTTTGTTCCTTAAACTTTTTTCGTTTACGTACGGCATCCGGTAGGTGTCCGTTAATTTTATCGATGGACGCTAACTGAATTTTTCCGTCCTTTTGTTTGCTGGTTTTACCTTCGATGTACATTCCTTCTTCGAGGAAAAAATTACGTATCAGAACCGGCGAAACAAAAACGTCACTGTTGGACGGCCTGAAATTGTTGTTGATATCCCTTAAAAACCCAAACCCTTTCGGAAAGATTTCGAGATATCCGTTTGTTTGTTCCAATGATTACTCCAATTGTAATAAGTGATACAGAGAGGCGTTATGCCGGTCAAAAGAGCAGACATCCGTGTCCGGACTGCTTGTACACCTGACCCGCGGCGCCGGTCTGCGTTACGGCTTTCTGTTTAATCGATCAGCAGTCTGCCGTCTTCCATTATTTTTATATCGTCCACATAAAGGGTCGGTTCCAAAACCACACCATCGATATGGACGCCCACATTGCAGGTTCCGCCCATGCCGATATTATTCCCCCAGGCCACATGGATGGTACCCATTACTTTTTCGTCTTCCAGTATCTGTCCGGTAATGATGGCCTCGTGATTTGTGCCGATGCCCAGCTCGGCTACGGTCATACCTTTCTTACCGAAAGCGCTTAAAGCCTCTTCCAGTTTTTGCGCCTCTGAACCGCCTTCGAATTTGACGGCAAACCCGTCTATGATAGTTACTTTGAGCGGCGTCCCGTTGATTTTCCCGATAGTGGCAACGGAGGCATCGATAAAAAGAACGCCATTGCTTTTACCCTCTTCGGGCATTAAAAAGGATTCGCCGCTGGGCAGATTGCCGCCCATTCCTTTTTCGCGTACCAGGCCGGTGGATGAAATTGCCCGGATACCGTCGATGGGCATGGTCAGGTCGGATCCTAATTTTGTGGTAATCCGGGCGACCTTTCCCGCATTGAGAATTTCGGTAATTTTATCCGTGCGTTCGGCAATTTGGTTATAATCCGCTTTCAGAGTTCGTCCCATCATTTCTTCGGTGATGCCGGGCATAGTAGCGACCCGCGTTCCCACGCTGCAGGCGTTGCGCCGGGCGTCGGTATGGGTAAGCGATTTGGTGGTAGGGCAAATGACCACATCAAATTGCGCCATTAGTTTGGCCACGCTTTCCGGCGGCTCCTGGCCGTTTACGGCAGCAGGGGGCATGGTTACCATCAGCGCCTCCTTTGCCAGTTTCTGCCCCACGGTATACAAGGCTTGCCCGATTGTACGTTTATTATCGTCGGTGACGATTAGCAAGGTTTCATCTTTTTTTAACGCCATACAGGTATCTAATGCCGTTTTTGCGGCAGATAACAGTGCTTCCACAATTACTCCTCAAGTGCGTTGTTAGGAATTATAAAATTAAAAATAAACAGAATCAGTCTGCTCCGGCTAATCGCTCAAAAAAGCCCTGCCTACTGGTTCGGGAAAACAGTACCCGGTACTGCTGTTTAGGTTAGCTAATTTTTTTTTACCACAGATAGTACGAATAAACATAGATTTAAAATAGGTCTGTATTTATTGTGAAACCGGCGGTTCTGCGTTACCTCAAATTAGATTGAAAAAGAAATGTTTTAATAATATTAGACACGGGAAGACAAATTTATTTTGTCCGGTTTAAGGATAAAGCGCGTCTATTTCATCTTTGTATTTTTCTTCGACCACGTTTCGTTTTACTTTAAGAGAAGGCGTCAATTCACCGCTTTCAATAGTAAACGGGCTGGGGGCAATATAAAAATCTTTTATTCGTTCGTATGATGCATACGAAACGGTCAGGCGTTCAATTTCCTGATGGATTAGTTTACGAAGCTTTTCGTGTTTATCAAAATTTATCGGTTTTATCAAACCAAATCCTTGTTTTTGGGCCCAATTGGCAACCGCTTCGTCCGAGAGAACCACCACCGCGGTACAGTATTTCCGTTTATCGCCAATCATCACCGATTGTTCGATATATTTGCTGAGAATCAGCTCGTTCTCAATGGGTTGCGGCGCCACATTTTTACCACCGGAAGTGACGATGATATTTTTCTTGCGGTCGGTGATGAACAGAAAGCCTTCCTCGTTTATGTAGCCGATATCTCCCGTGTAAAACCAACCCTCGTTGTCCAGAACATCGGCCGTTGCTTCGGGGTTTTTATAGTAACCCTGCATCACATGACCGCCGCGGGTCAAAATTTCGCCGTCATCGGCAATTTTCACTTCCTGATTTGGCAGGCAGCGCCCGGCGGAACCGAACCGAAAATTATCCAGCGTACTCATCGTAATGGCCGGGGAGGTTTCGGTTAATCCGTACCCTTCCAAAATGTACTGTCCGGCAGCCGCAAAAAAAGCGGCGATTTCCGGAGATAGGGGAGCGCCTCCGCTGACGAAAAAGCGGATGCGTCCGCCCATTTTGGCTTTCAATTTGGAAAAGACCAGCTTGTCGGCGATTTTTTGTTTAATCCCAAGCGCAACGCCGCTAGGCGCTCCGGCCAGTTTTTTTTGAATAAAGGTACGTCCGGTATCCACGGCCCAATAAAAAATTTTTTGTTTTATGGCAGAACCCGAATCGGCGGTGTCCAGAATTTTAGCATACATTTTTTCGTAGAGACGGGGTACGGAAATCATCAGTGTCGGTTTGACTTCGAGGATATTTTGCGGCACGGCTTCGATGCTTTCGGCATAGGCGATTTCAATAGTATGATAAACGGCCTGGTAATGCCCGGCCATCCGTTCAAGCACATGGCTGAGCGGCAAAAAGGAAAGCAGTAAATCGGTATCATAAAAAGTAAATATCTGAGCGGCATTTTCGATATTGGATAAAAAATTATGATGCAGCAACACCGCGCCTTTGGGCTCGCCGGTTGTGCCGGAGGTGTAAATAATGGTGGCCGGGTCCTGTCGTTTTACGGTTTTTATTTTCTCCTGAATAAGCGCCGGATTTTCTTGTAAATCAAGTGCGCCGTTTTGTTCGAATGCGGTAAGGGACGTCCATCCTTGTTGCGCCTGCGTCTCTTTCATGGTGATAAAATGCTGACAAACAGGGAGATTGTTTTTAATGGTATTTACTTTTTCGGTCTGAATTTCATTTTCGGCAAAAAGAATTTTTGCTTCGGAGTGTTTCAACAGAAAAGCTATTTGCTCCGGCATCAGAGAAGGGTAAATGGGTACCAGCACCGCGCCGATGGAAATAACGGCGTAATCGATAAGCGCCCATTCCAGGCAATTGTTGGAAAGAACGGCCGCCTTGTCGCCCGGTTTTAATCCTGTCTTTAGTAAAGCCGCCGCGATACGTTCGGCCTGATCCACGGCCTGTTTGTAGGAAACGGAAATCCATCGGCCGTCTTTTTTAAAACGATAACCGGCTTTGTCTGCAACTTGTTCACGTCGGGAAAAAAACATTTCGGCAAGATTTTGGTAACTCATAGTTTTCCTTTACGCGGTTTGGATGATTAAGATGCAATATAGTTTTTTTGATAGAAGGGTTCAAGTTAGACGTTTGTTCCGAGCCGGCCGTTCGGGTTACGGGGGGTACTTAATCCTATCCGGATGGGTTTTATTCCCTGCCCTGTGGGCATGACAAATATTTAAGTTATTCTGCATTTCCCGTTGTTTGTAGCGGGGCTGTTAATATAAAGTTTCGATGGGAGTTCTCCGGGTACGTTTACAAACATGGTTCTTAAAAAAACGCTTGTTTAATTATTGCAAATTTGTGTAGTTTCTTTCAGATAATCCAAATGTCAAGATGCTAAGGCCGGGCGTTGGTAGGAGTAAGAGAAGGAGAAAGAGTAGGTGAAGCGAATATCATTTTATTTTATACGGGTTATGGTTCTGTTTTTCGTATACAATTGCAGTCAGCCGTCCGATACGGAAACGGCAGATTTACAAGGCCGCTGGGAAGAAACCTTTGACTGGGTGAGTCCGTGGCCGGGCGCGATTCTTCAGGCGCCGTCGGATGTCTTTGCCGTGCAGCGAACGTCGGTAGTTATCTTTACGGAAGACAGTCTGACGGTTACTATTTTGCCACAGGCGCCGGATTGGGCTTTGCCGGATTCAATGGACGCGGATGGAAATTATGTGGATGAGACGGGTTTTACGTTTTCTTCTGCTACAACGTATAAAGGATCCTACTCCGCAACGGAGGATCGCATTAGCGTTCTGCTTGATGGTAAAACAAAACCGCTGGAATTTGGGTTTTACATTAAAAAGGATGAACTAACCTTAACGACGCTCGGTGTAAAAGATTCGACGGAGAGCATCGGCCATCCTAATTTTTCGTTTGTCTGGGACTATGGAATGCTTAAACCCATCGGGACTTTTAACCAATAACCAAGAACCGATTAACGATTAACGATTGAAGAGGGAAAAGAACACGATGTCAAAAATACCGTATCAGGGAATTAGCCGTAAAACCTATTTTCGCCTTTTAATTATTTCCGGTCTTCTCTCTTTCGTACTTCTGATTACACTCAATCGTATTGACCTACATTTAAAAACCGACGCCGCTCCGCAGGGTATTATTTCATTTGAACTGGCTTCCAACCCGGATGTTTCGCAACAGATGATACAATCCTGGGATGGCGCGGCAAAGATGTACGCCGCTTTTAGTCTGGGTATCGATTATCTGTTTATGATTTCCTACGCGCTGTTTTTATCACTTTTGTGTATGCTGCTGGCTAATAAGTTTTCCGAAAAACGATTCCATTATAATGCGGGTATTCTGCTCAGTTACGGTTTGTGGCTGGCCGCCGTTTTGGACGCGGTGGAGAATTTTGCCCTGTTCCGCTTACTGTTCGGAAGTACAAATACCCTCTATTCGGGCCTGGCCGCCGGCTGTGCGGGCGTTAAATTTATTTTGGTGCTGCTCGGTTTTCTTTATCTGGCCTGGGGCGGCATTGTGTTGCTGCTTTCCCGTTTGCAGTCAAAATAAAAAGACTCTTTTAATAAAATGGGTATGAGCGTATTAAAATATAACGTATTTTATATCCTATTTTTCTTTTTTATCCAGGCTTCTTATTCCCAAATTCTAACGGGAAAAGTTTTTGATAAGGAAGCGGGTACGGTTTTAAGCAACTGTAATATTTCCGTTTCCGGTACAAACCGGGGCACGATTACAAATGAAGACGGGTTGTATTCTTTGGAAGTCTCCAAAGGTCTGGGTAAAAATTTTGTATTTTCCGTTAAAATGAGTGAAATTGGGTTGTGATTTGTTTTTATAATATTCGAAGCCAGATTCCAGGATTGGATAAAGGACAGGAAAGTAACGAGGTACACTTGAAAAGTATTAAATTTCAAAATATTATAAAATCTTTGCTTCTGTTCGTATCCGTTTTTCTCCTTTTTTCCTGCGGCTCAACCAAGCACATCCTCAAACCCTTTCACAGCGACGGCTGTAGCTTATTTCCCGATCAAAATTTAATTACGCATAAGGATTGGAGCGACTGCTGTCTGGAACATGATATAGCTTACTGGCGGGGCGGCACCAAAGCGCAACGGGTAGCGGCGGATTCTTTGCTGCGGATTTGCGTGCTTAAAAAAACCGGGAGCAAAAAACTGGCCGATCTGATGTACAAAGGAGTGCGCATCGGCGGAAGCCCCCATTTTCCCACCTGGTACCGCTGGGGATACGGTTGGAACTATATGCGTGGTTATGCGCCGCTCACCAGGGAAGAACGATTGATGGTCATTGCAGGATTAAAAGCAATAAAGTAATCCGTTATTCCCGCAAAGGCGGAAATTCAAATAAAATTTAAAATCTTTTTTGTTCTGGCTCCCCGATAAAAGCCTTCGGGGATGACACTTTATGTAATTTTGCCAATCGCCATTCGTTAATCTTCAATCGTTAATAAAAAAAATGTCGGGTCAACGATTAACGGAGTCAGAGTGCAGAGTTTTTTAACGGTACGAATCCCAAAGGCTTCACACTATTTTTCATCGGTAATATTCTTTCCAATAAAGAAATTATATTTTTTCCCGACAATTAAAATACTCTTTTATGGAATCGTTGTATTCCTTCTATTTATTAGGAGATCTAAAATGAAATGGAAAGTCGTTTTAATTTTTGCGCTTAGCGGTTTTATCTTTGGGACCGTTCATGCGCAATCCGCCAAAAAGAAAAATATTGCGGTGATCGATTTGGACAGCCGCGGTGGTTTGTCCAAAGCGGAAGTGGGCACTCTTACGGATCGTCTGCGTTCCATGCTGGTGCGCACGCATACCTTTACGGTGGTCGATCGCGGACTGATGGAAGACGTTCTAAGTGAACAGGGCTTTCAGATGTCCGGATGTACGTCTACCGATTGTGCGGTTGAAGCCGGAAAAATTTTAGGTGTGGAGCAGATGCTTTCCGGAACCATCGGTCGCCTGGGAAAACTGTATACGATTGATATTATTCTAATTGACGTATCCACTTCGCAGATTATTAAATCGCTCACCCGGGATTACCGCGGGGAAGTGGAGGGCCTGGTCGGTTTAATGAAATCTTTAGCCGACGAATTAGCGGGAGCGGCTCCGGCCGAAACAAAACCGGTTGCCAAAAAGAAGATACCTAAAAAATACACTTTGTCGCTTAATTCCTATCCTTCCGGCGCCCAGGTGATTATCAATAGTAAACAAGCGGGTACAACGCCCTATTCCATAAAAGTGAATGAAAATATGAAACTTGATATTCAGATTAAAAAAGCCAATTATCAAACCTTTCAGAAATCATTGTTGGTAAAAAAAGACGAGGAAGTAAATATTAATCTTAAATATTCGGACGCCTATAAAAAATATCTTGCCGCAAAGCAAAAGAAAAAGGAACCGCCTGTGGCAAAAACCGGTGTTAAAAGTTCCTCCGGTATGTGGTGGTGGATTGGCGGAGGCGTTGCGGTTGCCGCGACGGTGGCCTATTTTCTAATACAGGATAATCCGCAAGGGACAAACGCTTTCCCCGAGCCGCCTTCACGGCCGTAAAACAGCATCGTTTTGAACAAGGATGATTTCAGGAGCTAAATAAAATGAAAAATATAAAAAAGACAATTCTAATATTCGTATTGAGTTTCATAAGCGCCGGTATTGGCTATGCACAGGTTCCTGCGGCAGATTCGCTGGCGCTTGTAAAATTGTACGATTCAACAGGCGGTGATTCATGGTTCAATAATTCAAACTGGAAATCTGCTACAAATGTAGACGACTGGTATGGAGTTACCGTTTCTAACGGCAGGGTGAAGATCATTACCCTTAAATCCAATAATCTGACAGGCAATATTCCCGCACAAATTAGTGATTTAACAGCGTTGGAACGACTGGATTTAGTCGATAATCAGATCGGCGGGGCGATTCCCGCTTCAATCGGTAACCTTACAAATCTCTATTATCTGAATTTAGCGTGGAATAATTTTTCGGATGCTT
The DNA here is from genome assembly GCA_024278755.1 of Calditrichota bacterium. GTDB lineage: Bacteria > Calditrichota > Calditrichia > Calditrichales > Calditrichaceae > JANTFQ01. The sequence goes on from JAJRSO010000061.1 coordinate 161,876, forward strand.
CATTCCCACCGGAAATGAGCAATCTGACCAATCTTTTGTATCTGTATCTATCATCTTGTAATTTAAGCGCATTTCCGTCGTTTGTATTTAACCTGACACTTCTGAAAACATTAGCGCTGGATTATAATCAAATCCCACTTATTCCTGCAGCCATCGAGAATTTAGTAAATTTAGAGTCACTGCTTTTAGCGTCAAACCAGTTAAACGGAAATGTACCGCCACAGCTTTCCAGTCTGTCAAAACTACATACGCTTAATTTAGGCCAAAACGGATTTAGTACTCTGCCCACAACCATTACCGATATGAGCTGGTTAGTCGTTTTGTATATGTGGGGAAACGCCCTGGACGAAGCCGATATGACCAATTTTGGAAACCTTACGAATTTGAACCTGGTTAGTTTTAGCAATAATGCCTTCCATTCCATTCCGACAGAGATTACTTCCTTGTCGAATTTGGAAAGTTTATATCTTGCCTCAAATCAAATCACCAATACTGGTTTGGGAAACCTGGGCGATATGACAGGGCTGCATAGCCTGAGCCTGGGCGGAAATCAATTAGATGCCTTCCCCACCGAAGTTTTGAATTTTACGGATTTAGAATACCTGGAATTGGCCTATAATCAAATTTCAGGCGAAATTCCTTCAAGAATAGCAGACCTTTCGAATTTATACTTTTTATACCTGAATCGAAATAAGTTCTCCGGCGCGGTTCCGACGGGTATCGCCGATTTATCCAATTTGATTCGGATTGATCTGAGCGAGAATGAGTTGGATGAACTGCCCGCTTTTAATGTAGCAAACGATTTTCAGGAGATTAAAATATATGATAACTATTTTACATTCGAAGATATCGAACCGAACCTTGTTTTTGATAGTTCTGTTTTTACCTATGCCCCGCAGAAAGAAGTGGGCGCCGGTATGGATACGGTTCTGGCGGTGGGTAGCAGCATTACCTTAAATGTAACGGTAGGCGGAAATAATAATGTTTACCAATGGTATAAAAATGATACGGTCTTTCCCAATGCCACAAGTAATTCGCTCGTTGTCCATCTGAATAATCCTGCGGATTTTGGCGCCTATAAACTGCGCATTACCAATACACATGCCACCGAACTTGAGTTGTGGAGTAAACCGTTTATTTTAAATCAGGAAAATTTACTCGAACAGGATTCGCTGGCTCTTGTGGCTTTGTTTAACGCACTTGACGGTTCCAACTGGTCTAAACGAACCAACTGGTTAAACGGGCCGGTTTCGGACTGGTATGGTATTAGCGTCCAGAATGGCCGGGTAGAAGAGTTATTGTTAAATAATAATAATCTGGAAGGAGAATTGCCTCCGGAAATAGGCGCTCTTGATGCCGTACTGTATCTGAAATTAAACGACAATAAGATTAGCGGATCGGTTCCTCAGGAAATATTAAATATGTCGGCATTGGTGGATTTACATCTTCAGAACAATCAGATTGAAGATATTCCAGATTTGCATGGACTCAGTCCACACCTCGGTACGCTGATGCTGGAAGGGAATAAACTGATATTCGATAATTTAAAACCAAATATTGACGTTCCCTTTTCCATTTTTTCATACGCTCCGCAGGATAGTTTGGATATCGGTGATGAGCGGACGTATGGATGGGGCGGTAATATCTTTTTACAGGTTCCCACGCCAAACCCGGACAATCACTACGCATGGTCTAAAAATGGCAGTCCCGTGGGGGGGGATAAAAATCCGCTTGAAATTTTCTCGATTAATTATTCAAATGCCGGAAGATATACCTGTGCGGTAACCAATTCGAAATTGCCGGATCTGATACTTCATCTAAGACCCGTGGAAGTGAACGTAGTTGGAGAACCGGCTGTTTACTATCAGACAGATGTGCCCACCGCTCCACATACTGCACAGATTAATTTTCAGGTAAATCCCGGCGGATTGCCAACTACCGTTGAAATTCACTACGGAAAAACGAATGCCTATGGTCTGGTAATCCCGTATAATCAGGGACCGCTTCAGGGTACACAATTTCTGGATTTAAGTATGTTTCTTCCCGATTTGGAACCCAACACCGGTTATCAGTATAAAATAACGGCGCAGAATGACTCCGGAACTGTTTTTGTCGATGGTTTGTCTTTCACAACCAAATCATACCCCGTTTCATACCAGGTTAACGAACACATTGCTTTGCCGGAGCGCGGTAAAAAGTCCGATTATAAATCGAGCGATTACCGTCTGTTTGGTCTTCCCGGATCCAGTAATACCCCGCTTGAAAATATTTTTACCGGTACGCCTGATGAGGATTGGATAGCCTATCTCGATAATGGCAACGCCAGTAATTACTATCAAAAATTTGGCACCTTTGATGATTTCTATTTTACCCAGGGACGGGCCTTTTGGGTGCTGAGTCTGCATAATGTGGATATAGATCGTTCCCTTGAAGCTGCGCATCTAAATGGTTTTTCTGAGGCGGAGATCAGTCTGCATGAGGGATGGAATTTAATTACTAACCCTTTTAACCAATCGGTCTCATGGACAAGTGTTGTCGACGCAAATAATTTATCGACATACCAGATTTATAGTTTTAACGGCGCCTTTGATACACCGGAAAAACTCGAACCTTTTCAGGGCTATTTGTTCCGGCCTTCTCCGGGAATGGGTGTTTTACGAATTCCTTTTCCGGATGGTGGTGTTATTAAAAACGCTGCAAAGAAGGTTGTTACACCGACGCAGAGAAATGGATGGGAGTTAACCCTTGTGCTGGAGTCGGAAGGATTCAGAGATGGCACTACCCGTCTGGGCGTCCGTAACGATTACACGGAACAGGAAATAACCAATTACAAAAAACCGCGGGCCATGGGCGATATTTTAAATATCTGGTTTGAACATCCGGAATGGGACGAAGCTGATCCGGTCTATGTAACGGATTTCCGTTCGCTTGACTCCGATCCCCATCGCTGGACGTTTAAAACCAGTCTTTTCCCGGGGAAGAAAGCAATGCTGCGGGTGTTGAATCTGGAACAAATTCCCGAAGATCAACAGGTGTATCTCATTCAAAAAACGGATGGCCGCTTCTGGAATGTACGTCAAACAGATGCAGTTTCTTTTATTCCCGTAAAAAAAATAAATGAATTCGAGATTGTCGTCGGCGAAAATACCCTCATCGAAGATATCCTCAAAAAAATGGCGCCAACGGAATTTTCTCTGGAAGCGAATTTCCCGAATCCGTTTAATCCGACGACTTCCATTCGCTATACGTTAGCGGCTGCGAGCCGTGTTAACGTAACGGTTTTTAATGCTCTGGGGCAACGCGTACGGACCCTCGTTGACAGCCAACAGGAAGCAGGGAACTATTCCGTTACATTTAATGCGGCTAATCTGGCGAGCGGAATCTATTATTACCGGATTACGACAGACGCATTTACACAAACCCGAAAAATGATTTTGATGCGCTGATGCGTTTAAAATTTTTAAAAGAGACGGCTATTATTATTATTTTAGCGGCCGTTTCGGCTATTGTATTTAACGGCTTTTCCGAAAACGGGCTTAATATTATTTATAAACCGTTGGAAATTCCGCCCGGAAACACAGTTAATCTAAGCGAGTTAAAACAACTCCTAAAAAAAGCGAACGTGGTTTTAATTGATGCCCGTAACAATGCAGAGTTTATTCAGGGGCATATTCCGGGCGCCCGAAACCTCCCGCTACAAAGTCCCAGAAATGCTAAGATTGAATTCTTGTCAAAATTTCCCAAAGAGATCGTTTTTGTTTTATACTGTATAAATGTCGAATGCTCGCAGTCCGAGCATTTGGCAAAACAGCTTAATCTATTGGGCTTTTCCAATACACATGTTTTTAACGGCGGCTGGCAGGCCTGGCAGAAAGCGGGGCAGAATGCGCAATAAATATATTTCCTTTCTTTTTCGATTGGTTTTGGGCCTGTTATTTCTCTTTGCCTCTCTTGATAAAATTGCCCATCCTTCCCGATTTGTAACCGCGGTAGGAAATTACCAACTATTGCCCGATGTGCTCAGTTATTATTCAGCGTTGTTCCTCCCCTGGCTGGAACTGTTTTGCGGTCTCTTTCTTATTGCCGGCATCTTTGTGAAAACCAGCGCCGGGCTGATTGGCTTAATGCTGCTTGTCTTTTTAGCTGCTCTGCTCAGTGCCTTGTTCCGGGGACTCAATATCGATTGCGGTTGTTTCTCCGGCAGTACCTCCGTTTCGCTGCTGCGCTTGTTGGAAGATCTGGTAATGCTGGCCATGGCTATTTATCTGGTTTTTTGTTACGAACCCTGGCTTGGTTTACACCTCCGAATTCAGGAAATGCGCCTATCCCGGGTTGTAATTTTTTTGTTAATCGTTTCTGCTTTTGCCGTTCAGGCGCAAACCACGGTTACCATCCTGCATACGAATAATATAAACGGCACACTGGAAAACTGTCTTTGCGCCGATCATCCCCTCGGTTCTATCGAAAAGATAAAAACAGAAGTGGATTCTATTCGTAGCGGGAATTCCACTGTTCTGTTTGTGGATACGGGTGATTTTTTTTCCGCCTTCGGCGATAAACAAAAAGACCGGATTTCCATTCAGGCGCAGCGCCTGTTGGCCTATAATTTTTTGGGAATCGGCGATCAGGAGTTTTCTAACGGCGCTGCTTTTTTCCGCGATGAGATTTACAGCCCGGAACTGCCCTATAGTTCTCTGAATTTAAAAATAAAAGGGCTTGGGGGAATTCCGGCATACAAACGAATTTCGGTGGATGGCACCGATATTTTAATAACTTCGGTAATTGCTCCCGATGTCTTCCGTTTTTATGATAAGAACCTAATCGCGGACATTCAAACAGATGATCCGGTTCATTCACTCCAAATTTTCCTGAACCGTCATTCGGCCGATTTTATCATTCTGGTATCGCATCTCGGATTGGAGCGGGATAAAATGATTGCCCAAAAATTTCCGGCCGTTAATCTGATCCTCGGCGGGCACAGTCAGGATGCGTTAAAGCAGGCGCTAAAAATCAATAAAACGATTATCGTGCAGGCCGGAAGCGACGGTTATTATTTGGGTAAAACCGTTGTTCACTTTTCTAATACGAAAAAGGTTACAGGCTTTACATCGGAACTGTTGCCCATGTATCTTAGGCTTGCCAATGATGAGCAGATTGCCGATCTGGCCCGTGGGTATGATTTTCAATTTATTAAAAATAGTTTTAAGCACCAAAAACTTCCCCGGCCGGTTGGCGCCGGGTTTCTGACCCTCCCTGCAAATCGCTGTGCGGCCTGCCATCAAAAACAGTATGAAAAATGGCAAAAGAGTGCGCATGCACACTCCTGGGAAAGCATTCGGAAAAAAAAGAAGACAAAATCCGCGCAATGCGTGGTTTGCCATGTGAGCGGTTTCGGCCGTCCCGACGGATTTATAAATGAAAACCTGACGCCGGAACTGAAAGCGGTGGTTTGTACAGATTGCCATTGGACAGCGCCGGAACACCTGCAAAAGAAAAGCAAAGAGACGGTTCAAAAAATAAAGGCTTCCGTCTGCCTGCGTTGTCACGATACGCGCAACGATGCGGATTTTGATTTCAAAAAAGAAAAACCACAAATTACACATTAAAAGATGGAGAGAAAAAAATGGCTCCTGATTATAAACTCTTTTTTTATGAAGAAATTATGCTGCTTTCTTTGCGTGATCGGGAAGGAACCATGGAACCGATGGTTTCATACAGGGAAGCGATAGGTGGAGCTATTTTGGCGGAGTTGTTATTGGAGCAATATATTAGAGCCGATCCCTCCAAACGGTCGCAGCCCATACAGGTTTTAAAGGATGGACCCGTTAGTGATGAACTATTGAATGAATGTCTGGAAAAAATCAGATCCGCAAAATGGCGGAAATCTGCGCAGGAGTGGGTGATGCGCTTTAGCAATATAAAAGATATTAAACATCGTATTGCCGAACGTCTTTGCAGAAAAGGTATTTTGTCGGAAAGTGAAGACAAGGTGATGCTGTTTTTTACCCGCAGGATATATCCGGAAGTGAATCCTCAACCGGAACGGGAGATTTTGGAACGGATACACAGCGCTGTCTCGACGGAAGAAGGGGGCGTTGACCCCAGGACTACGATGCTTATTTCTCTTGCTTATCACACGGGTTTGTTAAAACGGATAATCGATAGAGGCATCCTGAAAAGCAGGAAAAAACGAATTAAAAAAATTATTAGTGGGGAAGCGGCAGGCCAGGCCAGCGCAGAAGCAATTCAGGCCGTCCGGGCTGCCGTGATAGCGGCTGCCTTAATACCGACGATAGCGGCGGCTTCCGTAACATCATAAGAGTGAGTATATAATACAGTATCTAAACGTGTTTCCCACCCTGTTTTTATCGGGAATGAATATTGGTTTTTTTCGGACGTTGTTCATTCTTACTATATCTCTGAACGATCTCATATTTATACGCGATTTTCTAAAAAAATAAAAAAGTACTTGCATCTTAAAAAAAACTATTATAAATAGTAAACGACCTAAATAATTAACAAAGTTAAATATTAAAATCATTAACAAATAGGGCGTATGTCAGCGACTCCGCAACAATTAATTTCCGAATACAGCCGAATGCTGTCTCAGTTACTGGGCGATGTGATGGAGCAGAGTTATCTGTTGCACAAAGCGCCGCACCAACTCACCAGAACACAATTTTCAATCCTAAAAATATTAAACACTTCCGGTTCTTTTCTCGGCAGCGAGTTGTCCCGGATTTTGGGCATCAGTCGCCCGGCCGTTAGTAAAAATGTGGATAAACTGGTTAAACATAAACTGGTTACCCGTAAGATTTTAAAAAAAGACCGGCGTACCACCGAAATCAGTCTGCTTAAATCGGGAAGAAATTTTGTACAGGCTTACGAAAAAATTCGTTTGCAAAAGCAGGAAAAGGCGCTGGAAGTTTTAAGTGATCGGGAAAAAGAATTACTGGCCGAACTGCTTAGTAAATATGTGCGCAGCTGTATGTTCGGGGAAGACATGCTGGATGTCATTTGTCTGCAATGCAACGATGTGATTATGGAGGATTGCCGCTTAATTAATCAGGAGAATAAATGTCGATTTGTGGAGAAGATCGAAAAGCAAAGAGCGATTAATCAAAACAGAAAATAGATTTTGTTTCGTTAACCTAACCTAACTAATTGAGGAGGAAGCAACATGTCCACTGTTTTAAACTATCTTTCAAAGCAAGGACACGTTCCAGAAGATTCTGAAATTAGAGGTGTTTCCCGCAGAGACTTTCTGAAATTCTGTACAATAACCGCTGCAAGTCTTGGTTTGCCACTGGGAATGGCCGATGCAATTGCCAAAGCAGTTGCAAGTAAAAACAGGCCTCCCGTAATCTGGCTCCATTTCCAGGAATGTACCGGTTGTACCGAATCCCTACTCCGAGCCACACATCCCACTGTAGAAAACCTCATTCTGGATTTAATTTCTTTGGATTATTCCGAAACCTTAATGGCCGGCGCCGGACATCAGGCCGAAGCGGCCCTGCACAAATCCGTTACCGAAAACGAAGGCAAATTCATTCTTGTTGTGGAAGGCTCCATTCCGCTTAAAGACGATGGTATCTACTGTAAAATCGGCGGCAAAACAGCGCTCTCCATTTTAAATGAAGTTGCGCCCAAGGCGGCAGCCATCGTGGCCATCGGTTCCTGCGCTTCCTGGGGCGGCGTGCAGTCTTCCTACCCGAATCCAACAGGGGCGGTTGGCGTTAATGCGATTGTTAAAGATAAACCGGTGATTAATTTACCGGGTTGTCCGGCCAGTCCCTATAATCTGCTTTCGACTGTTCTCTATTATTTAACCCTAAAAAAATTACCCGAACTGGATAAAAAGGGCCGGCCGAAATTTGCTTATGGCAGGCTTGTACACGAAAACTGCGAACGGCGTCCGCATTTTGACGCCGGTCGTTTTGCCAATCAGTTTGGCGACGACGGCCACCGCCAGGGGTGGTGCCTGTATAAACTGGGCTGTAAAGGTCCGGAGACACATGCCAACTGCCCGGTTCAGTTATACGGAGATGTGGGCTCGAACGCCTGGCCGGTAGGAACGGGGCATCCCTGTTTTGGCTGTACCGAAAAAGGGGTTGGGTTCGAAAAACCCATCTTCCAGCAAGCCAGCGTCTATACGGCAACTCCGCCCGCGCTCTTTCCGGATATTAATCAGGATAAAGGCAGCGGTTTTACAGCCGGAGCCGCTTTGGTTGTGGGCGCAGCCGCCGGCGCTGCCGCTGTTTCGGGGATGAAAATTTCGAAAGCGCTGAAAGAAACGGATGCGGAAGACGCAAAAGCTCCGGCAGATAACAAGCAGGAGGGTTGAAATGAAAATTGAACGAAGAGATTTTTTTAAGATTCTCTCGGTCGGGGCGCTGACTGCCGCCGGAAGCAAACCGGCACAGGCCAGAGAATGGCAGTTTACGGGTCGTCCGCCCAAAGCGCCGGCCCTGCTGTACGATTCTACCTTATGCATCGGCTGTAAAGCCTGCGAAGTGGGCTGCAAAAAAGCCAATGGACTGGAGCCGGACCATTCGGCCCTGGAAAAGACCTATGGAGTTGGTCATGTTTGGGATAGCGCGGACGATCTCGATACCAATTCCTGGCTGAAAATCAAACTGTATAAAGACGGCGATGCTTCGGAAAAAGACCGTGAAACAGACGGATTTGCCTTTATGCGTTCCGCCTGTATGCACTGCGTGGAACCGGATTGCCAGTCCGTTTGTCCCACATCGGCCTTACTAAAAGATCCCGAGACCGGAATTGTCTCCTGGGATATTGACGCCTGCTGCGGTTGTCGTTATTGCCAGGTGGCCTGTCCTTTTGCCATTCCCAAATTCGAATATGAAGAAGCCTTTCCTAAAATTCAAAAATGCTTTATGTGCGAACACCGTCTGGCGGAAGGGAAGATTACCGGCTGTGCCGAGGCCTGTCCCACCGGCGCAACCCTGTTTGGCGAATACGAAGAAATCCTTGCCGAAGCGAAACGACGCCTGGCGGTTAAAGAAGGCGATACGTACGACTATCCGGTGCATACACTGGAATCGGGAATGACCAAACCGCGTCCTGCCGCCCAATATATAAATCATGTGTATGGTGAGAAGGACGGCGGCGGCACGCAGTACATTGTCCTTTCGGCGGTTCCTTTTTCTAAACTGGGTTTACCCAAACTACCCGAACATTCTTCCTCTTCAAAGTCGGAAGCGCTGCAGCACGGATTGTATCAGGGACTTATTGCTCCCATCGTTTTGTTTGGCGGTTTAGCGGCGGTTGCTTTTCGTAATGTACGACAGGAAGAAAAAGAAGAACAAAGGAGGGCCCAAGATGAAACTTAAACCACTTGGCGGAGAAATCTGGACAAAACCCTTTAAAGTGTTACTTCTGATTGCTGCTCTTGCAGGGGTTTTTATAATCCGGCGTTTTATTTTCGGATTGGGTGCCGTTACAAATCTGAATGACGGGTACCCGTGGGGTATGTGGATCGTCTATGATGTAGTTACCGGCACGGCCATTGCCTGCGGGGGCTACGCCATGGCTATTTTGGTCTATATCTTTAACCGCGGTAAATATCACCCGATGGTGCGCAGCGCTCTGCTGGCCAGTCTTTTCGGCTATACACTGGCAGGAGCCTCAATTTTACTGGATGTGGGACGTTACTGGCAATTGCACAATGTTTTTATGCCCGGTTATTATAATCCCAATTCGGTGATGTTTGAAGTGGCTTCTTGTATCGCCCTTTATGTTCTTGTGATGTGGGTTGAATTTTCACCTGCTTTTGCAGAGCAGAAAAAAAAGGAAAAAGTACATAATTTTTTAAATAAAATAATGTTTATTTTTCTTGGGCTCGGTGTGTTACTGCCAACCATGCATCAGTCGTCGCTCGGTTCGCTGCTCATTGTTGCCGGTGAAAAATTGTCACCCTTATTTCAGACCATGTGGATTCCGTTACTCTTTCTGTTAACCGCTGTTTTAATGGGTTATTCGATGGTAATTCTCGAGTCCATTTTATCATCGGTTGGTTTTAAACGGCCCGTTGAAACCACCATGCTTGGCCGGCTTTCTCGTTTAATTCCGTTTCTGCTGATTATTTTTCTGCTTATTCGTTTTGCGGATATAATCATTCGCGGCCAAATCGGATTAATATTCCGTTTCAATCTGGCCGGTATAATGTTCATTATTGAAACCATTCTGTTTATGATTCCAATGGTGATTTTATTTTCCGAGAAAAACCGCGGCCGCAGTCAGATGTTGTTTATTTCGGCTGTGCTGATGATTTTGGCCGGCGCTTTATACCGTTTTGACGCCTTTATTGTGGTGTTCAATCCCGGACACGGCTATCATTATTTTCCGGCTTTTCAGGAAATTATGATAACGCTGGGAATTATTGCGGTCGAGATTATGGGGTACCTTATTTTTGTTAAAAGGCTGCCTGTACTTCCCGAAGTAAAACACGCTTAAAATTAGGAGGTAAAATAAATGGCTCGAAGAATAACGGTTGATCCGGTAACCCGTATCGAAGGACATTTACGGATTGACTGCGAAGTGGAAAACGGAAAAATTAAAAACGCCTGGTCCTCCGGCCAGATGCTTCGCGGTATCGAGAATATTCTTAAAGGGCGCGATCCTCGTGACGCCTGGATTTATACACAACGTTTTTGCGGCGTTTGTACCACGGTACATGCTATCGCTTCTGTCCGTACGGTGGAAAACGCGCTAAACATGGAAGTTCCGCTGAATGCGCAGTATATCCGAAATATGATTATTGCCGCACATGGCATTCACGATCACATGGTACATTTTTACCATCTGTCTGCGCTGGATTGGGTGGATGTGGTTTCGGCGTTGGGCGCCAGCGCTAAAAAGGCCTCGTCTCTGGCTCAAAGCCTCTCGCCCTGGCAGGCCAACGGCGTGCAGGAGTTTAAAGCGGTTCAGGATCGCCTGAAGGGTTTTGTGGGCACCGGCCAGTTGGGTATTTTTCAGAACGGTTACTGGGGCCATCCTGCCATGAAACTACCGCCGGAAGCAAACCTGATGGCCACCGCGCATTATTTGCAGGCCTTCGAATATCAGCGTAAAGCCAACCAGATTACCACAATCTTGGGCAGCAAGACGCCGCATATTCAAAATCTGGCCGTCGGCGGTGTGGCCAATCCCATTAATCCGGACAGTCAGTCGGCTTTAAACTTTGAACGTCTCTATTATATTAAATCGCTTATTGATGAGCTTGGCAGTTTTATCAAAGACGTCTATATGGTGGATGTGGCCGCGGTGGCTGCGTTCTACCCGGAATGGTTATCATACGGGCCGGGGGTTTTAAATTATCTGTCTGTTCCCGATTTTCCAGAGGATACAAAGGGAACAAAATTCGGAACGCCGGGCGGGTATATTCCTAACGGGGATATCGGTAAATTTATGCCCATTACCAGTTTTAAAGACGATCTGTTTAAGCAGAGCGTAAAGGAAAGCATCAAACATTCCTGGTACGAAGGCGACTGGTCACGGCATCCGTGGGAAGAAGATACCGAACCGCATTACACCGATTTTCAGGATAATGGAAAGTACTCCTGGGTGAAAGCGCCGACCTTTAAAAATAAACCGGCGCAGGTTGGCCCGCTTGCTAACGTACTGGGTATGTATGCCGCCGGTCATAAAGCGACGCAGAAATACGCCCATGCCGTACTGGATAAAGTGAATGCCATCGGTAAGCATAATGCCGGTCTGGAAGTGATGCATTCCACGCTGGGTCGTCATGCCGCCCGGGTAATCCGCTGTGCAGTGCTGTACGAAACATTGCAGCGCAATTACGATTTACTCATTAAGAATATCTCTTCGGGCGATATGGCCACGTTCAATCCGCCCACATTCCCCAAAGGGGAACAGCGCGGATTCGGTTTCCATGAAGCGCCGCGCGGAACGCTTTCGCACTGGATTGTTATTAAAGACGGTAAAATTGATAATTACCAGGCGGTGGTACCGAGTACCTGGAATGCCGGTCCGCGTAACCAGGATGACGCTCTGGGACCCTACGAATCTTCATTGTTGGGAAATCCCGTTGCCAAAGAAAAGGAGCCATTGGAAATTTTAAGAACCATCCATTCCTTTGATCCCTGTATTGCCTGCGCGATTCATGTGCACGATAACGAAAAGAAAGATATTGCGCGGGTAACGGCCTGGTGATAGAAAAAACACAGATCACGGTTCTGGGTATCGGTAACCTGCTCATGCACGACGACGGCGCCGGAATCCAGGCTGTTCAGAAACTGATGAAAAACTACCGCTTTGAACCGGAAATTCAGTTGATTGACGGAGGTACAATGGGCAGCGAATTGCTGCCCATTTTTGAAGAAGCGGATAAACTGATTATTGTGGACGCCGTCAATTTTAATGAGGAGCCGGGTTTTATCGGCACCATCGAAAACGATGCTATTTTATCCCGTTTAATGACCAAACTCTCCATGCATCATCTGGGCCTAACCGATGTGTTAAGCCAGGTGAAGCTATTGGATATCGAACCGTCCCAAATTTACCTCGTGGGCATCCAGCCGGAAGATTTGAATGAACTGACTATGGACCTTTCGGATGCGGTTGCCGACCGGATGGATCGAATGCTGGAAGTAGTTTTGATGAAATTAGAAGAGTGGGGCGTTTCGGCAGAACCGGTTTCCTGAACGGTTTTTATATTTCGCCCATAATCCGTTCGTAAGTGTCTTCTACTTCGTCACAGATTAGACGCACCGTCATGCTAATTTCGTTTTGAATTTGCGTATCGACTTTTTTTAATTCCGGAATATCAGATAAGTACTTTATGATATGTTGCCCAAATGTATCAACGGCGGTAGTCACTTCGTGCGCCTGAAAATCCTCTGCAAAGCGTTTCACCGCCAAATCGCGCGCATACTCCAGCGCATGCAGCCGGTCGCCCGTGCGAGAAGCTATTTTGATGATACGGTAGAAAAACGACAAGCGTTTACTGATTTCATCGTTTGGGAACTCCTGATATTTTGCTAATGCAGTTTTACCGTTGCCAGGCGAAAATAAAATAATCCCCTCTCTTGTAATCTCATTTTCATAAACTAACAGCATTTGATAAATTAACAAATTGGGATCCAGGGTTGCTTTTTGATGCAGGGATTGAAAATTAATCAATTCCCAGTGGTAAGGATCCGCTTTCATGTTTTCAAGTAAAAACAACAGGCGGCGCATGATATGATAGCGGGGAATGGGTTCCCACGATAAAACACGGCGGGAATGAGAAGCGTCCACATTCATTTGCGTATCGATGTATTTCATCATCCAGGGCCGTTCGAAAGAATGAAGTTTTAATAGTCGGCCGAAAAAATACTGGCTAAATACGCCGATGCGGGCCAGCCATTTGGCGATAAAAAACGGTTTAAGCAAGCGTCCGTGGGCGTAGTGAACGGCCAATTTATACAACTGGTGGTGTGATGTGCAACCGTCGGGACTGGCGATTAATATATGATAATCGGGCAGTGTGTCGGCCTGGCGGATGACAGCCGCTAAAAAGGAGTTTAAATTGCGCACGTGAATATAGGGAATGGCGCTGGTTCCTTTACCGGCCAAAATCCGGGATTTCCAGCCGTTAGACAGCCAGGTGCTTAAAAACATGTACAGCGGCCCGTATTCGCACCAGTCGCTAAAAACGGCCGCCAGCCGGATGACGGTACAGGGAAATGTTGCGGCGTATTCTTTGATCATGATTTCGCATTTGCGCTTGCTAACCGCATACGGAAAATCGGCGTCCGCCGGACTCTCTTCCGTTAGAATATCGCGATGGGTTTTAAATTTGGAGATGGTCAGGGAACTGGCAAAAATAAAGCGCTTTATATTGAGGCGGGCGGTGTTTTCAAGGATGATGCGAGTACCGTTTACATTGGTTCGTTCAAACTCCGGATGTTCCTTGTTTTCAAAATCATAGTACCCCGCCAGATGGATTAAAAAATCGGCTCCCCCGTTTTTTGCGATATGGCTGAATGCCTGCTCCACAAATTCTTTTTCGGCAATATCGATGCGCAGCCAGTGCACGTTTTTATGCTGTTCTACATTTACTTTCTTTTGCGAACGTCGGGCGATGGCATAAATATAGGCGTCGTCACGGAAGGCTTTAATCAGGTGACGGCCGATGATACCGGACGCGCCGGTAAGAACAATGATAGGCAGTTTGGACGGTCTTGCGTGCATGTTAATTTTCCTGCTCAGATACGGGTTCGGTATTCACGATAAAGGAGATAAAGAATGAGCGCCATTAGGCCGTCCGCCAAAGCCGAAAACAAAACCATCCATCCGGCGGTATAAAAAAAGTATATGGTAATTAAAAATGCGAAGGCAATGGTTTTGGCATAAATTGAGAACTGAACGAGCCCCGGAGAGCGTTCTGTCTGGTAGGCGGCCATCAGGTAAGCGGCGGCCATTACGACATGAAATACACCGGACTGTATCTGAAAGAAGCGGCCGCTGTATCCGTAAAACCCGAACAGAGGCAGGAGTTTTGTGGGTAAAAACATAAGTCCCAAGGCAACGCCAAAAGAATGGATTGACATGAGCCACAACATAAGGAACACCCGTTTCCGGGGATGAAGGTGTATCATTTTTCACTCGCAGCGCTTAACGGTTGTTCTGAAAGAGTGACTGGGTTAAGACGGTTCTTACCTTATCGACGGGTTTTTGCCGACCGCCAATAAAATAACAAGCCATAATGATCTTGTAAACAATAAAAAAAAATAGTTGTCTTAACCGAATACCGCTAAGATTGTTTTCCGGAAAGTTTTCTGTTTAGGCATAGGTGATGATTTTTATAATATCTTCGTCTCTTAACGGAATAATGCTTTTTGGTATGGCGCTTTCGATTTTGAAGAGGGGTTCATGCTTATATTTTAACAGATTGCATTTGTACGGCGAAACCCGCCCTCCTTTGACCGGATCGATTATGACACGTATTTCAGGATATAAAATTTGTTCCGGATCAATTCGGATAACAATGCCGATTAATCCGTTAACCAATTTTACGAGTGTTCCAAAAGGATAGATGCCAATGGATTTTATAAATATATTGACTAAGGTATTGTCAAATTTACGTTTGTTCTTAAAAAATATTTCCGAAAGCGCAATAGTTGGCAATAGTCCTTTTTTATACCCTTTATCCGATGTTGATGCGTCATAAACGTCAATAATGGAAACCATTTTACCATATAAGCTTATTTCATTATCTGTTAAAGCTTTCGGGTATCCGCTGCCATTCAAACGTTCATGGTGTTCTTTTACCATTAAAAGGGTACTCTTTAAAACATCGGGCTGGTTTTGCAAAATACTAAATCCGTAGTCCACATGTTTTCTTAAAATATCTGTTTGTTTTTGCGAAAGTTTACCCGGTAGGTTTAATATTTTTGAGGGGATATTAATCATACCAATATCATAAAGCATTGCGCCATGGCCTAACTCGTATTGTTTTTTTACATCAAAACCGTATGTATGCGCAAAGGCGATCATTAAGACAGAACTGCTGACAGGATGTTCCAGCAGGTAGCGGTTTTTTTGTTTCATAACCGATAGCCCGCTCAATACAAATTTATTCTGCAAAATAGAATCCGCAACTTTTGCAACAACGTCTTCCGCTTCATTTAGAATAAGCTTTTTCCCATATTGAACATCTGTAATTATTTTATTAACGACATTGCGGGCTTCTTTTTGAATGGCTAAGGACTGTTTTAATTGCTGACCTAAATCGGCTTCTTGGTCAATTGCTTTTAGTAACGGAGGAGCTGCGGTTTCAGGCCTTTTGGTTCTAAGGGTATCAATAAATACATGGTTATAACCGCTTTTTTGTAAGAGTTGAATAAATGATTTATCGGCAAAACAAGCCTTTTTATCTGTGGAGAGAAAGCGGTTCCAGGTTCCGGCAACATCAACAACATACATCCCCGGATTTAGTTCTTCAATGTTTATGCGTTTAATCATATACTCTGCTTTTGTTTGGTAAAAAAGGAGGTTTAGGTTAAATCACTAGGATAATTTTTTAAATAGGGTTTCAGTTTTATATCCTCGTTCAGTACATGATCAATAAGCCAATGTCTTAAAAAATCTACCAAATCATTCGATTGTTTTTCCAATTCCTGTGCCGAATATTCGGATTTTACCTTGTTCCTAAGTTCCATAAATTGTTCGAGGAGTCGTTTATGTTCCTGCTTATGTTCCTGAATTTCGGGGTATTTTATCTTAGTCTGTATTATCTCTTCCCGCATAAAATGATCGTATGCATAGCTATAGAGCTGCGCCAATGATTCTACCAAAACCTCTTTGTCGTCAGGCGTTTGTAAGGCTAATTCAACAGTGTTAATGTAGCAGACTAAGTAGCGGTGGTCATGATCAATTGCATTGTTTCCCAAGTCCATAGATTTTCGCCAGATTAATGCCATTATTATCTCCCTGAATAATAAATTGAGGATTATTATTGACAACTACATTTGGCTTAGAATGGATTAAAAAACACGTAAAGAAAAAGAAGCACAGGATGTATAATTAAAATATACAAAAAATAAATTTAAAGTCAAATACCGACTGTCCGGAAAACGAGTCTTTGTTTTTCTGTGAACGGGAAACTATCATTTTTTTTAGCTCTTTGTGGAATGGTGTGGTAAAAACGCCCCTTATTATCACTACGCCGGAAGCGGACAGACCGAAAAACGCAAATTTAAAAAGATTACCGATGTTTTCGTATTCTTATAATTATTTTTTATTGACTATAACGTTTTTAAATTACGACACAATTGTCTTGTATCTGCTTTTAAGCAGACATTGAAAGGTTTTAGTAAATACGTGTACCCACTATAAAATCTGCTAATTTCACGAATTAACGCGAATGTTTTTAACGGACATTAAAAAAATCGTACTCTCCGTAAATCCGTGTCCGTGTATATTCGCGGCAACTTTTTTTTAAAGTAATTTGCCCACACAAAACCGCATAGAACCTCTATCTTTTTAGATGGAATTAAACAAAAATTGTAACTTGCGGCTAATTACATAGTTTTTGTATTTTACACATTATTCATAAAACAGGAATACGTTTTAATGATAAGAATGGCTATTCAAGAGCTTAAAAATATCTTTCCGTTTCTATTGCTCATTTCTCTTTCGTATTCGCAGCTTTTTGCTGCAGAACCGGCGTCTTCGCCGTTAAAAATTGGCGAAAAAGCGCCCACGTTCTACCTGAAAGATGTTCAGAATAACGATATTTTTCTGCGGGACTACTGCGGCGAGAAACTACGAAAGCCCTGGAAGAACAAAGAAAAATATGTGGTGGTGCTTAGTTTTTGGGCAACCTGGTGCGGCCCCTGCCAAAAGGAAATTCCCGTTTTGCAGCATATAATGGACGAGTATTCCGGTAAAAAGGTGAAAGCGTTTTTGATTGCCGTGGGTGAGAAAAAGGAGAAAGTCGCTCCCTTTGCGCAAAAGAAAAAATTCCGTCTGCCGGTATTGCTGGATATTTACAGCGTGGTGTCCACCAAAAAATACCAGGTGCCCGCCCTGCCCCGTCTTTTTGTGATTGACCAAAACGGAATTATCCGTCATATGGAAGAAGGTTTTAAAAACGAACAACACCTGCGCAGCGCATTAAAAGCGGTACTCGATAAACTACTTTCTGAGTCATAATGCAATCAGAAAAAACATATCCTCTCAAAGTCGCCCTCGTGCTTGGCAGCGGCGCCGCCCGCGGGCTGGCCCATATCGGTATCTTAAAAGTGCTGGAACAGAATAAGATTCCGATCCATATTGTAACCGGAACCAGCATGGGCGCTATGGTTGGCGGGGCTTACGCTTCGGGATTGAACGCTGCCCAGATCGAAGAAATCGCCTGCGAAACCAATTGGCTGCGCGTAGCGCAAATTCTATTTCCCAAACGACTGCAAAGCAGCGCCCTGCTCGATGGCGGACGAGTGGAAGATTTTCTGCTGGCCCTGGTTGGCGAACGAAAAATTGAAGACTTGCAAAAGCCCTTTGCCTGCATTGCCGCCGATATTTGGAGCGGGGAAGAAATCGTACTGGAATCCGGATCGCTGATTAAAGCCATCCGGGCCAGCATCTCGTTTCCGTTTTTATTTACCCCGCTGGAACTGGGCGGACGGCTGCTGGCCGACGGCGGTATCGTAAACCCGCTTCCGGTGAATACGGCCCGGGAAATGGGCGCGGATATCGTTATTGCCGCCGGGGCGACGCCTTCGGTTGCCCGGAATATCCGGCACGTGGATACGGGAAAGACACTGACGCGAAAGAAAATGACCGCGGCCTCAAATTCCTCTTCCTTTATCAAACGTTTCCTGAATACTTTTGACGAAAACGGCGCGCTCAAACGGGTTTTGACCCGACCCAGGCAAAAACTAAAAAAACCGGGACTGCGCCGGCAGATGATTCAGATCGGCAGTACCATGGAAAATCAGATTTTATCGCTGCGGCTTAAAGAAAGTCCGCCCGATGTACTGATCACTCCCCCGGTAGACGAATTTCAGTTCTTCGATTTTGCCCGCACCGATGAGATTATCGCAGCCGGTGAACTGGCCGCTAAAAAAATGCTTCCAAAAATAAAAGGTCTGCTTCAAAAAGCATAGTAAACGGTTTTGGAATATCTACTTGTTAGTAACCGTTTTTATAAGGCATAAAACGGTTACTGCCCGATAAATTTGCCATTGATTTTAACGATAGTTGCCGCACTAATTAAAATATTCGAAAAGGAATCTGTCATGAAACTGCGATTGTTTTTTTTACTGTGTTTCACTTCATTTGTTCTTGCCGGCGGGCAGACCTATTTCCAACAGGAAGTACACTATGCTATCGATGTAACCCTGAATGCGCAGAAAAAAACCTATGCGGGCACGGAAGCGTTAGTTTATATCAACCATTCGCCGGATACGCTGGCAGAGCTCAAAATGCATCTCTATCCCAACGCTTACAAAAATACATCGACGCCCTTTGCGTTGCAGCAACAAAAAAAAGGCAGTGTCCGGTTTTATTTTGCCAAAGAAAAAGATCGCGGATATCTGAATATTAAGGATATCGCCAACGGCAGCCAAAAACTATCGTTTACTTTCCTGAACGACTCACCGGTTGTGCCGCTCATTGTCGGTAAGGAAGCGGGCAACAGGGAAGCCGTACCTGTTCCCGATGAAATAACCATTAGTCTTGCCGAACCTCTGTTTCCGGGCGATACGCTGCATCTGAATCTTGCTTTCGAAGGGAAGTTTCCAATCGTTTTTTCCCGCATGGGCTGGTTTAACAAAGATCATTTTGCCGCCACCCAGTGGTATCCCAAAGTGGTGGTGTATGACCGCTACGGATGGCATCCCGATTAGTATCTGAATCAGGGGGAGTTCTACGGCGAGTATGGCAGCTTTGATGTCTCCGTTACGCTTCCGGCGTCTTTTGTAATCGACGCCACCGGGATGCTGCAGAAGAACCAGCAGGAAGAAGAGTTTAATCAACGCAACATTGACGGTACGAAACAGTTCCTCTCTCTGACAACTAAAAGTGAACGGGAAGAGTTTATAAAAAAATGGCAAAGACAAAAACGAGATGCCGTTCAATACGACTCGATGAAAACGGTGCGTTTTGTGGCTGAAAATGTGCATAATTTTGCCTGGTTTTGCGGGCCGGATTATATGCTGATGCGCAAAACCCACCATGACAGCATTCTGACCAATGTACTGGTTTTACCCGAAAATACCCACACCTGGCGGTATGTGCCGGACTATGTGGAAAAGACCATCGGCTTTTACGGCAGCAGAATAGGCGCCTACCGCTATCCGAAAGCCTCCGTGGTGGACGGGGCCATGAGCGCCGGCGGCGGGATGGAATATCCTATGATTACCATAATTTCCACACCGGGTCAGGAATGGACGCATATGCTGGAAATGGTGGTCATGCACGAAACCGGTCACGACTGGTTTATGGGCATGTTGGGTTCCAACGAACGCGCTTCCGCTTTTTTAGACGAAGGGATGAACAGCTTTTTTGAATTTGAATATATGAACCATTTTTACGGGCCGCGCAATTTGACTCGCCTAAAAAAATTAACCCATGGGTGGGATTTATTTGATGATGTGGGCGAATGGGATCTGCTCCATCTTGCCTATGGCCTTTCGGTTAGTATGCGCACCGACCAACCCATGAATCTGCGGGCGGAAGAATTTACCGGCGCCAACTACGGCAGCGTGAATTATCAAAAGGGAACGGCGCTGTTGCGCGCGTTGCAGTGGTATCTGGGAGACGAAACCTTTGACAAGGGCATTCACGCCTATTTTGATCGCTGGCAGGGCAGGCATCCCTATGTCGAAGATTTTTTTGCGGTAATGAGCGATATCTCCGGCAAAGATTTAACCTGGTTCGTCAACGAGTGGTACAAGAGCACGCATACCATTGATTTTACCCTAACGGATGTTAAAACATCGGTTGCCAAAAACGGATTCCGGACGGAAGTTTTTGTTAAAAACAAGGGTAGTATGCAAAAGATGCCCGCCCCGGTTTACCTTGTGACCGCTGCCGGAGATACGCTGGAACAGCGCTGGACAGGGAATCCGGCTAAACCGGTGGTGTTTAATCATAAGCAAAAAGCCGGGCGGATAGAAGTAAATTTGAAACGCCGTGTCTTTGAAACGAATTACTGGAATAATGCGGACGGTCTGCCGGAATTGGAGCTGAATTTTATCCCGCAGTTACCCTCTTTTGATAAATATCAGTTTACCTTTTTCCCTTTGTACTGGTATGACGCCAAGAATGACAAATCGCGGATTGGGATGATTTTTTGGACGGGTAATCCTGTTATTATGCAGTGGTTCGGCCGCGGCGGCGTCTCTTACGGTACGGCCACAGGACACGTGCATTACGGCCTCGGTCTGACCAACCGTTTTCATTTCCCTTTTGCCAATTATAGCGACATTACGGCCGAAATCAGAGACAGAGACGGACTGAAAAGGGCGACTCTCCGTCTTGCGAATTTTTTCCAAAAGAGAAATGTGGAGCGTAATTATTCAACCTTAAACGTTTCTATTGATTTCATAGATTTGTATGACACGGAGTATTACAACAAAGCGTTTGCCGAGCAGAGAAAATATGCCGCTGCAAATCTGCAATGGAAAAAATCTTCCCGTACGATGCTTTCGCGCTGGACGACGGAGGCCGGCATTGAGAAGAGTTTTGCCGCTAAGGCGGATTATGTGAAACTGAATGTGGAAAGTTCTTTCAAATACCGGATGACGCGCGCGTCCTTCTTTGATTTGCGCCTTTTCGCCGGTCGTCTCTGGGGGAGCGGGATCCCCGTACAGGAATATATTTTTGCCGCGGGGGATTTGGATCCCAAACAAAATTCTTTTGCTGTTTCGCGTTCCGGAAACTGGGCGCCTCTGCGCCGGTTTTCATTTGGCCGGGGATTGAATATGTACGGTTATAACCAGAGTGAAAGCTTCTTTTTTAAAGGCCGTCAGGCGGCGTCTGTCGGGCTGGATTTAAAGATTAAGTATCTGCCGGTTTTGTATGTGAGCGGCGCTTCTCTTGCGCAACAAAGCAAAGATTTTTTAAGTGAAGATTCATTTTTTGCCGAGAGCGGCGTCAAGCTGGATTTGAACGGAATGGAGCTGGTTTTCCCGCTGTATCTTACCCATCCTGTACAGGGGAAAAAACATTTTGCCTTTCGCTTTGTGCTGAAAATGGGTTTGGGAATTAGTCTCCCGGGCATGTAGCAGACATCATAACAGTTCAAATTTTATACCCGAAGCGCCGAAGATTTTCTGATGGGAATTGGATATTGCTACGTTGGCTGCTCTGAGTAATCAACAATCAACGGGGAATATCCAATCGTAAATCTCCCTAAAAATCTCTGTGTTTCCGTTTGCGCAAATTCCTAAATTATTCGCGATTAATGTTCGACAGATGAGGTTTTTTAAGATATGAAGTTTAAACGTTTCGTCTTTTTCTTTATTATTCTTTTTATGTTTTTCTCCTGTGCCCAAAATAACACGGAGCTGGAAAGCGCCCTGCAAAAGGCGGGCGATAACCGTCCGCAACTGGAGCGGGTACTGGCCCGCTACCGTGCGGCAAAGGATTCCTTAAAATTAAAGGCCGCTCGTTTTTTAATCGAAAATATGCCGGGACACGGCTATGCCGCTTATGTTTTACGGGATTCCACCGGAACGCCGGTGCCGTTCAATGTGCTGGATTATTCCAATTATAAAAATATGGTAGCCGCCTGGGATTCGATAGAAACGAAGCGCGGTAAACTGGATTTTAAAAAGGGTAATTTCGTGGAAGATATTCAAATCGTTTCCGCGGATTTCCTGATTACCAATATCGACCTGGCGTTTAAAGCCTGGCGCGAAAAAGCCTGGGCCCGGCATCTTAATTTCGAACAATTTTGCGCCACCATTTTACCCTACCGCGGCAGTAACGAACCGCTGGAAATTAGCCGTGCGTTTTTTTTGAAAAAATACCGTGATTTGGATAAGCGTATGACCAATCCGGCCGATCCCATCGAGGCCTGCCGTCTGATCAATGAGGATATAAAATCCTGGTTTAAATTCGACAGCCGTTTTTACCGCCACCCCACCGATCAAAGCGTTTCCGAAATGCTGAAGAGCGGAATGGGGCGCTGTGAAGATATGGCCAATCTGGCTATCTATGCCATGCGCGCTAACGGGCTGGCCGTTACCAGCGATTATACGCCGCACTGGGCGGATACAGGGAATAACCATGCCTGGAATGCCGTGCTGGATTCCAGCGGGAACGCGGTGCCGTTTATGGGCGCGCTCTTTGATCCCCTTGCCTACAAAATTACCAACCGGGTGGCTAAGGTTTACCGGAAGACCTATGGCAAACAAAAGGGGAATTTGATTTTCCGGGTAAAAGATAAAAAATCCATTCCGGGCTGGCTGGCCGGGAAATATTACGCGGATGTAACATCGGAGTATACGGACGCCGTGGATATTGCCGTGCATTTGGATAGGTCCGTTTCAGATTCGCTGCATATTGTATATTTATGCGTCTTTAATGACGGTGAATGGAAAGCGATGCAATGGGCCGAAATAATGGGGGATTCGGCTATCTTTAAAGGAATGGGTAAAGATATCGCCTATTTGCCCATGTATTTTATGCATCAAAAACTGCAGCCGGCGGGAGCCCCTTTTATTTTGGAAAAAGACGGCAGCGTTTCACTGTTAGAGCCGGAAAAGACTTTCGGCGAAATTCGTCTGCATTCCACCACAAAACGAACGACCGTAGAGGCTACCGATTCAATCGAAAAAAGTTTTTTTGAAACGGGAAAAACCTACGAATTGTTTTACTGGAAAAAGGGCTGGCAGTCTCTGGGTAAACAAACTGCAGGAAACGGGCCGCTTGTTTTTGCAGATGCTCCGCAGGGGGCATTGTTTTGGCTAATGCGGGAAGACTCAAAAAAACAGGAGCGTATTTTTATATTTAAAAACGGCAGGCAGGTCTGGTTTTAATTTATTAATTACTGCGCCAAAGCTCTGCACTAATAAATTATAGATACTCTTTATACCAGGCCACGGTTTCTTTAATGGCCTCCGCGATTGGCGTCGGCTGAAAATCAAAGGCCTCGGCAAAACGGCTGTGGTCAACCACATACGGTTCTTCAAAAGAATACATCATCTCTTTCACTTCCCGAATCATCGGAACAAACAATCCCAAAAAGGAAACCAGTCTTTTTCCGGCGGGGCGCACCTTAATTGGTTTATCCAACTCTGATTCGATATGTTTGAGCAGTGCGCGGGTGGTGACGGTTTCAAAAGTGGGAATATGCCAGGCACGTCCAAATGCTTTCTCGTTTTCGCTTAAAACAATAAGTCCTGCGGCAAAGTCTTTAATATAGCTGTAAGTATGCGGTAGGTCGATATTTCCAAGGATCATTACAGCTTTTCCGGCCAACGCCGGTTTAAAAAACATGGCGCCCAGTCCGGCGTTGATGACCTGCGGACCAAAAAAATCGGAAGCGCGTCCCATGGTTGCCTGTAATCGTTCGGCATTGTGTGCTTCTAAAAGCATTTCGGCCATTTGTGCGCGTATTTTTCCTTTATGTCCGTTGGCGGCATAGGGCAAGTCTTCGTGAATTGGCTGACCGCTGGTGGGGCCGTACATATACAAATTATCCCCGAAAACCAGTTTTGCTTCTGTTTGAGCCACCCCGTCGATAATGCCCTTCATCAGCGCCGGAAATTTCTGCGGCCATTCCGTATAAGGCGGCATAGCACAATGAAAGACCACATCAGCCTCTTTGCAAACAGCCGCTACCTGCCGGGCGTCGTTAACGTCACAGGCGGCGAATTTAATCTTTTCATTTAACAGCGCTTTCACTTTTCCGCTGCGGTTAACCAATGTTACCGAATATCCTTTTTCGATTAGCAACGCGGCAACCCATTGGCCTAAAGGGCCGGCGCCGAGGATAGTAGAATTCATTTTTATTCCTATACATGTAAAGATTGCAATCAACCGGGAAACAAATCTGAGTTAGCTTGTCTATTTGCAGTTAACCGCTAACTTAGAGATTGTTTTATATGGCAAAGTATTTTTTTTAAACACAAAAAGTAATGGATTTATTTCGATGTCGTTTAATTTGCAACGCAGGTTTTTGCGGTATTGTTATGCATGGTAAATCCGAAAATAAAACAGCGGTATCTTTAATTTTTAGTATGATACCGCTGCTCCGTTTAATTTTAATGTTGCTCTGTTCTATTGTATCAACATCATTTTTCGGGTTTTTACAAACTTCCGGTCGATCTGTAGTTTATAAAAATAGATTCCGCTGGGAACGGGGGCCCCATTGGTGTTCTTTCCATCCCACCGAACCGCGTATAGGCCGGGAGACTGGAAGGTATTTACAATTGTTTTCACCAAACGGCCTAACGGGTCGTATATTTTTAACGAAACCGTTCCTGCCTTTTTTAACTCGTATTGGATTTGTGTAACCGGATTAAAGGGGTTGGGATAGTTTTGCGACAGATGAAATACGAAAGGGGTTTGGTTTTGCTGATGAATTCCAACCAAACTCGGTAAAGCGGTTTTAGCATAAAAAATTTCTTCATTTCCCGTACGGCTGTCAATCCAGGCAGTAAGGAGAAATTTATTAACGTCATCCAGTTTTAAATCAATATAATAGGACATCATCCCGGAAATCTGAGCATTCTGCGCATTAATTTCCCCACCATCCTTCCAGTTAATAAGATCTTCACTCACATAGAATACCAGATTGTCTTGATCGTTCTTTACCAATTTAACATAATAGCTCTCGAGATAGAGGGGGGCGCTGGGTTTGATTCTTGTAAAAGCGACATAGGTATATGGATGGGTGTCAATAATTCCCTTATCTGTCCAGTTATCTCCCCAGTCATAGGATTCCATTAATTTGGCGGTATGGGCAAAATCACTAAAAATATACTCAATTCTTCCATCGTAATTCTTAAATGCCTTGGTAAAATGATCCGTGTTGATAAAGGTCTGACCATCATCTTTTACCAGAATGGGACCGTTGGCGTCGGCCAGATAAAACTTTGCATGGCCGTTTTCCATTATACCGAATGAAACGGCAATCATATTTTCCACCGTAAATCCAATCGCTAATTCCAGCGCATCTTTTTCGGGATCATCCATTCGTATAGGTTCGCCGTATCGTCCACCCATATAAAGGGCGTTAGTAACGCGACCATTGGAATCCACCCTCCACAAAATACGCATGGTACTCGATTCGTCTCCCGGCTCAAATTTTACCTGCGGCAAATTATAAGCCATATTACTAAGCGTATTTCCGTACACAATGGTATCGACTATGGTGGGTGTGTCGAATGATTGCCCTCCGTCCATGCTTTCGGTTACATAGCAGCCATAAAATTGGGTGCCTGTTCCGGAATCATAATGATAATCGTAATAGACTACGGCCACATGGTTCGAATCAAGCGGATCAACGGCAACGTCCGTGGTGTTCGGTCCGTAATTGGTTGCGGGGGTTATGGGGTTGTCGATAGGCGCGGCAGGGCCATTAATATCAAACGTATAGTATCTAAAATTTGTGCCGTACACCATATGAACCGTTGACCCACTTAAAGCCAAATGCGGAAGATCAACGGAGTAAATGTCCGTATTGGAAACTTGTACATCCTGAGATAACAGAAAGCCGTACATGAGAAACAGGAAGACGATGAATAGGGGTTTCATTTTAACCTCTTTATGCATTGTTTAAGAACCAATTTTTTTAATCGGCAGATTCTGCCGGGATTAATTATCTTGTTTGTAAACCATCGGATATAATTATTAAAAGATAAATGTTTATGTCCTTAATTCTGCAAAAAAAGGTTTCTCTATCCGCTGAATCGGATATTCGGAATGACGAAGCGGGGACGTCATTTCTAACATTGCAAGAAATATTAAGGTGCTTATTGATAGCAAATAAAGGATGATTTTACCGAATTAAAGCACTAATCATAAAGAAATATAAAACCAAAACACCGGTTTTAATTTTATACAAACCTTTTTGTTTGCTCACGAAAATAGGTACTGAATTCGCTTGTATTATGCCAAACCCAAAAGTATCTTTTAGATACTTAGCTGACTTTTCAAAGAAAAATATCAATACGATAATTTCTATTTTCCGGATAGGCTGTTTTTCATCATACCCTTTTGCTGGTGAAAATCAGTTTGTACTTAAAGCAGAATAATAACGTACATTCGAATGTGAATCTAAACGTTTAAAAATTTTTTCTACGATGGTTATTAAATATTTTATCAGATTATTTTTATTAGCTCTACTTCTGAATAACGCTTCTTTTGCAGAAAATCATGTGGGGCAGATGCGTTATTTCCCGGAATTAAAAGGGAATAGGATTTCTACAATATCTAAAATTGATTCCGAACATGTTTTAGCCCTCACTTTTCGAGGCATTTTGTTGGAATGGAAAGGAACGGTTTGGAGACAATTCACACCTCAGCCTCCGCAGAGCATGGGCGGAAACCTAATTGCTTTTTCATCGAGTAATATCTGGCGTTTCTTTCAGGAAGAGGCGCATATATACTTAACTAAATGTCTGCATTATGACGGGAAAATGTGGCGGGAAGTAAAGCTTTCTCAACCGTATCATATAGGAGCATATTCCTTTTTAGATTCTGCTCGTTTCTGGGCGGGCGGCGGCTGGGGTTCGCTTATTTATTACGACGATAAGCATTCAAAAAATATCAGGACGCCTGTGGGAGAGGGTATTGAATGGATAAAAGCTTTTTCACAAGATTCGGCCGCCGTACTGATTAGTATAAATGAAAATCCCAAAAGAATGTGTTTATATATTTATGCTTCAGGAAATTGGAAGCCGATTTTACACTGGGATAAACAGTTTACAATGGTTCGGTTTTTTACACCCGATTCATTTATTTATCTATCGGAAGGCAGTTTCTTATACAAATACGGGGCGGCCGGGGCACAGGTATTGGATACGCTGGGCGAAAAGTTTCTTACCTATCATAATATCTCCGAAGGAGCTTTGTATTATAATGCGGATAACTGGATATGGCGTTATAAATATCCCCGAAAAGAGAAGCTTTTTAAATTGAGGTCGGTTGTCAGAATTCTGGAGATTCAAAAAGATAATTATCTTTTGTCCGAAAAAGAAGGAGACCTATTATATTATGGGGACAAGGGATATGGAGCGCCTTTAAAAAAAGAAAAGCAGTATTTTATCCGCAACGATATAGTTAACTCAAGTATTTCCCGACAAATAGGGCTTGCTACGTATCGGAATATTAATAATAAAAGTGAAATTTATTTCTGTAGTCCGGAGCTCGAAAACTGGTTTCTTAGCATTGTAGATGTTAATGACGATTTTACTATTTTTTATAAAAACTTAATATCAGAGCGTGGTTTGCTTGGAAGATATTTCGGTCATGTATCAATTAATGACCTCTGGGACGGCTCGCTTATTTTTGCTGATCTGGATAATGACGGCGATCGTGACGCAATATTAACATCGCTAAGAGGTTCTACACGACTATACGAAAATATGGGTGATGATCGTTTTGAAAATGTTACCCGAATTTATGATTTTAATCTGACAGGGCGTTTGCAGGAAGTCTCCGTTTCCGATATTAATAACGACGGTTGGCTGGATATTATCGCCGGGGAGGAAATTGGCCCGCTCTCTGTCCTTTTAAACAGAGGATACTGGCGTTTTAAAGACGTTACATCCCGGATGGGATTTCCGGATTCATTAAAAGGTTATAAAACAGCTCTGGCCGATATGAACAATGACGGTTTTCCGGACCTATTCCTTTTTGGCAATTATGATAGGGTACGATATTTTGAAAATAAAGGCCAAAAAGAAATGCCTTGTTTTATCGAAAAAACAGATGCATCACCAGACCTAACGACACGCTTTGATTTTTTTACACGTTCCATCGCCTTTGCCGACTATGATATAGACGGAGATCTGGATTTTCTTCTTGTCAATCGCAAATCACCGCTAAAACTATTTGAAAATGTAGGCGGTAAATATTTTAAAGATGTGAGTTCTTCCAAAGGGTTTAACCAGTCATTCCTGTGTTACGGAGCAGCCTGGGGAGATTGGGATATGGACGGCCGACAGGATATTTTTTTAACAACCCTGGGAAAAAATTATATTTTCTGGAATAAAAAAGGGTCGTATTTTAGTATAGACTCGCTTTTTATTCCAAATAATAAACTGGAATATTCTACAGCTTGTTTGGCTGAGGACTTGGATAATAACGGCGTTCTGGACATTGTCGTGGCAAATTATGAAATTGGTTCCAGTTATTTCCTTTATAACGCCTTAAAAGACTCTGCCTATATTAAGATAGATTTAAAGGCTCAAAAGAATACCTCGGCAATTGGTGCGCATATAGAGCTTTACGAATCAGGACATCTGGGTGAGAAAGAATACCTAAGAGGGTTTCAGGAAATCCGCAACCAAAACGGATACTGTTCCGGTACGCTGCCTCAGGCCTATTTTACCGTAAGTCCTGAGCACTCTTATACGGCGCAGATATATTTTCCTTCCGGCAAAATTATTAAGAAAAAAGGTCTTTTGGTAAATAGTACGTATCATTTTAATGAGCCGGTGACCATAAATGAAAAACTTGATTCTCAGCTGAATATTTTGATTTCGTTTCTATTAAATGTACGTTATCACAAAATTTTGTTACAGTTTTTAATTATTCTGATGATTTTTGTTATGGTTAATTATTTTATTTATAAGTATACGATCTGGCAAAAACATCATCTATTATTTTATAATGCTTTTATCGTGACTATTTACAGTATATTGTCATTATATTTTTTACGGGCTTTATCTTGGAGCCATTTTCTTATTCCTGCGTATGTGGGACTTATTTTCGGCGCTCTTTTATTTTGGATGATTAACCGTTATACGAAATTACAGTACCGGGAAGAACGGGAATTCGAACTGTTCGATCTGATGCGGCAATTTCATCACAGTCATGTGGGAATGAATGCAATTAATCACCTTATATTTTACGCTAGTAACTTTGAAGAGAAGAAGTTCGAAGATGACTATAAATTTGAAGTTGATTTTTATCTTAATAATACCTATCCAATGCTTAAAAAAATTTCTTTTCTTGCGCCCAAATTACTAAAAAATAGAAAAATAATAAATCGTTTCATAACACATCATTCGAAAATATTCAAAACACTTAAAATAAGAGAAGGAATAAAAACATCCAAAACTCTTAAAAATAATCTGACAGCCCTAAAAAAAGATCTCGCTGAAATTCGTGGGGCGGTGGATCGTATATTTACGGCAGGATTACTAATTTGTATTGCCGAAGTATTACATAAGTTTAATAATTTCTCAAATATTTCTATTGTTAATCAAACCGGTCTTTCGGAAATTCTTATTGTTATTAAACACGAAGATTTAGTACAAGTACTGGATAATATTCTTCAAAATGCTTTTGAGGCAATGCGCACTAAAAAGGATAAAAAGATTACATTAACCATTGAACACTCGGACCCGGAACACATTCATTTATTTATTCGTGATTATGGTACGGGGATTAGTAAGGTAAATCTTCCCAAGATATTTGAAGAACATTTTTCTACAAAGAAATCCAGCGGACTTGGATTGTTTCATGCCCGGCAAATTCTTTCGCGTTATGGCTCCGAAATAATCGTACATGAAGCGCCATCTGAAAACGGAACAATATTTGAATTAATCTTCAGGAACTATAAAAATGAAAAAGCCTAAAATCGTAATGATTGATGATGACCCTTTTTTTTTAAAAGCATATCAAAAGACGTTTAAGGAAGAATATGATATATTTACCGCGCAAGAGAGTGTTAGCGGTTTAAAGCTAATAGAGGATAAGCGGCCCGCGTTGCTTCTTTTGGACGTTAGTATTAAAACCGAAAAGGAAGGATTGCAAATTCTGCCATTTATCAAAGAAAAATTTCCATTAATGCCGATTATTATTGTAACAAATCATGATTCACATACCATATATCGTGAGGCAATTGCTACAGGTGCGGATGATTTTTTTGTAAAATCAAACGAGCTAAAAACATTGCGCATTATATTGCAAACTATTTTAGCCAAACAGGAAAATAAACAACCAAACACTCTTGGTTTCATTGCCGAATCAGACCCGATGAAAAAGGTTGTACAACAAGCCGCTAAGGCAGCTGCAGCCTATTCTCCGGTGGTGATTTCGGGAGAAACCGGCACCGGTAAAGAAATTATTGCCCGCTTTATTCATCATTCCGGGCCGCGCCACGACAAACCGTTTGTGGTGCTAAATTGTGGGGCATTAACCGAAACATTGATAGAAGACGAGTTTTTTGGCCATGAAAAGGGTGCCTATACAGGAGCATTGTTCAGAAAAAAAGGGTGTTTTGAGCGTGCCCACGGCGGTATACTGTTTCTGGATGAATTGGAAGATTTGTCGCCAAAAGGTCAGGCCTCTTTGTTGCGAGTATTACAGGAAATGGAAATTCAGCGCATTGGGGGGAGCGAAACAATCTCTGTGGATGTACGGGTACTCTGCGCGTTAAAGGGAAGTTTATTACAATTAGTAAAAAAAAGACAATTTAGGGAAGATTTATATTACCGATTGGCTGTTTTTGAGATTAAACTTTTTCCCCTAAATAAGCGACAGGATGATATTTTGCCATTATTTTACCATTTTTTGGAAAAAGAAGAAAAAAAAGTAAACAGGGTTACACGGGATACGTTGCTAATGCTGCAAAGCTATCCCTGGCCGGGTAATGTACGCGAATTA
This sequence comes from Calditrichota bacterium, assembly GCA_024278755.1. Lineage (GTDB taxonomy): Bacteria > Calditrichota > Calditrichia > Calditrichales > Calditrichaceae > JANTFQ01. The sequence continues at coordinate 193,196 of JAJRSO010000061.1, forward strand.
GAGAATTCCGTTAAACGATCCTGTGCTATGCTTGATGGAAATGTTTTGCGCAAAAAGGATTTTTCATTTTTATTACAAGACGAGAAAAAAGATTTATTACCGTATGATGTTGCTAAATTAGTAGCGCTTAACAATTTCAGAAGAAATTATGTCCGGGAGGCAATGATAAGAAATAAAGGTAATCAAACCCTGGCCTCTAAAGAAACAGGGTTGTCGAGACAGGCTTTACAGAAGATTCTGAAAGATTTGAAAATTGATGGCGGCTCCTGATCCGGTTTTTTTTCGTATTCTTATAATTATGAGTTCACTATAAAAACCACGAATTTACACGAATCTATTCAATGTAATTTCAATAAAAACAATCCGTGTCTTTCTGTAGAAATCAGTGGCTATGCCTTTTTAGACTGGACTCAATTATTTTTTGCTGACTTTAATATTTTTTTAAATTACGGCACAATTGTTTCCTATCCGTAAATCCGTGTAAATTCGCGGCATTTTTCCGTGTTACCCACACCAAACGAGATAGTACCATCATTGATTTCCTTTGTTAAAAACCACTGTAAACTCAGGTTTACATTTTAAAAATAGTTTAAAACCTGTTTCTGGCAGTATTTATACCCTCCAAACGATTATATCTTCTATTTTACTGACAAGTCCACTTTACAATATGTCATTTACTGTTCAACTGTAAATATCGCTATCGTCCGTATTTACAGTTGAATCGCCATTTTGGTATTAATGTTGCACACTAAAATGGTAACGACAACTTTTCAACCTTTTTATAAAAACGCAATGGATCATATAAAATTTTTAGTGAAGGTAAATAACGTAGTGGGTTACATTCTTATTATTTCCATAGTGCTTAGCCCCATCGGTTTTATACAGGTACTTTTAGGTTACTTGGTATTGATTGCGTTAGATAAAAAAGGTGTTAGTGAGAAAGAAAATTTATTTAAAAGCATTCAATACCAAAATGGAGACTTCCGGGATTAGCAAATATTTAAACAACCCATATACTTATTAAACAAGATTCCATTAATTTCACAGGAGGCTTTATGTTACAAAAAATTACTTTTTTACGACGGCGGATAGTTGTTCTAGTTATCATGTTATCAATGCTTTTTTTACTATTTGGTTGTGGAACTTCGGCAATGATGTTAACGGTTAAACGTCCGGCAGAAGTGAATTTGAAAGGATATTCCAAAATTGCTATCGGAGATATTGCCGGCCCTAATGGCAGAGTGAATCAACACGCGCGGGATATGGCCGATGTGCTAACTTCAACATTGTTCGATACGAAAAAATTTGAAGTACTTGATCGTCAAAATCTTAGTAAATTGATGCAGGAACAAAAATTAAGCATGTCCGGTCTCATCGACGAAAGTTCGGCTGTTGAACTGGGGAAAATAATTGGTTCTGCGGTTTTAGTGTTTGGTCGTCTTCAGAAAGATAGTTATAAGGAAAGCAGCTCTAAAAAGGATTGGGTAGAAAAAAAGAAAAAAGGTAAAAAAGGACACAAACGAACGGTGCGGATTAATCACACGACCTATTACAGAGAAGGAGATTATAAGCTCAGTTTGAATGTGAAACTGGTAGATATTCAGACCGCAAAAATTTTAGCGGCGAAAACGCTATCGGCAGAAGCTACAAAAAGTGTTTCCGAAACCGATGCTGCCGCACCTTCTATCGATCGTGATAAATTATATAATAAATGTATGAAAAATATAAAAAAACAGTTTAAAAAACTGGTTGCTCCGTACAAGGTAAAGGTAAAAGCCGAATTCCTGACAGACGACGCGCTACCCGAAGTAAAAGCCGCTCTGGTTCAGTTTAAGATTAAAGAATGGGATGCCGGAGTGGAGTTACTTAAAAATGCAACAACCAAAGGAGGCTTAAAGCCCAAAGTGCAGGCGAAAGCATTTTATAATTACGGATTGGCAAAAATGTATGGCGGCGAACCGGCCGAAGCGGTAGAGTTATTTAAAAAGGCAATGAGCCTGAAACCCGATTCTTCACGCTATCAAAAGGCTATTTTAAAGGCGAAAGAAGAAGTTCAAAAAAATGAAAAATTAAAAGCCCAAAGCTGATTTTTGTCGTTCTTTCCTCCGGGCTTAAACTTCAGTCCGGAGGAATTTTTCTGGTACAAAGCTTCCTGCATAGCCCATATTTTTTATGACCTGCATCACCCCTTTTAGGTTTTGTTTTTTGCAAACTACAGCCTTTATTTCAATTTAATAATCGAAACACCTTTATTATGCGGAGAAGACGTTATGCGTTGGCAAAAAATGCGACTGCTTGCATCTGTATTTGTTTTAATTCTGATTTTTCTATTAATAAACAAAAATTCCATCTTAGTTAAATCAACCCGGATTGAGAAGCGTATTGAAAATACAGAGTCGGGCAAACTTTCCAAGCGGGATCGCATGGATTTAGCCATGGCTCAGGAATTTGCAATGACCAAAGATCCGGCACTGGGCAGGGTACCCCGCGAACGGCTCTATAAAGCATTTCAGCTTGCACAACAAAAACGGCAGGTACAGGCCATTCGCAAAACGTCAGCGGCCATTGCCAATGTAAATTGGACCGAACGCGGCCCTGTCAATTTTGGCGGAAGAACCCGGGCTATTATGGTGGACCCGACGGATGCGACCCACAAGGCCGTCTTTGCGGCCGGCGTGTCCGGCGGTTTGTGGTACACGTCGGATATTACGGCGAGTTCGCCCACCTGGACAGCTGTGAATGATTTCTTTGAAAACCTGGCCATCACCACATTGGCGTATGATCCGTCCAATACACAGACAATGTATTTTGGTACCGGCGAAGGCTGGTACAATGTGGACGCCGTGCAGGGCGACGGTATTTTTAAATCCACCGACGGCGGCAGCACCTGGACGCAGCTGGCCAGTACTGCCGGCAATAGTACGTTTCATTTTATTCAAAAAATTGTCGTACATCCCACTTCCGGCGACATATACGCGGCCACAAGAGCCGGCGGGGTACAGCGTTCCACCGATGGCGGCACAACCTGGTCATCCGTGCTTTCCGGCGCGGCCGCCGACCTGGAATTTGGCGCTGATAATAGTATTTATGCCGCCATTGGGATTTTTAGCACAGACGGCGTCTATAAATCAACAACCGGAAACAGCGGAAGCTGGACAAAACTCAATACAGGCGGCAACGGATTCCCCACTTCCGGGTTCGCGCGCATCGAGCTGGCCTGCGCGCCTTCTAACAGCAATATCATTTACGCTTTTGCCCAGGATGCTTCCAATTATCAAATTTATGCCATCTACCGTTCTGCGGATGGCGGCAACAACTGGTCGACGGTTAGTAATCCCAACAGCGCGGATACCAATCATTCCGATTACACCAACGGACAGGCCTGGTACGATTTAATTGCCGCGGTCGACCCAAACGACGCCAACACGCTTTTTACCGGCGGAATCGATTTATACAAATCTACGGATGGGGGCAGCAACTGGGCACAGATTTCGCACTGGTACGGTGGATACGATTACCAGGAGGTGCATGCCGATCAACACGCCATCGTTTTCGAAGAAGGCAGTTCCAGCGTGATCTATTTTGGAAACGACGGCGGAATTTACCGTACAGCGGACGGTACCGCGGGTACGCCCACGTTAACACATAAAAACACCGGTTATAATACCATCCAATTTTATGCCTGCGCCATGCATCCCGACGCCGGTTCCAACCACTTTCTGGCAGGAGCGCAGGATAACGGCAGTCACCGTTTTAGCAGTATCGGTTTAAACAATACCGTGGAAGTAACCGGCGGAGACGGCGCTTTTTGCCATATCGACCAGGATGAATCGTCCTACCAATTTACCGCGTATGTGTATAATCAATTCCGGCGTTCCACCGACGGCGGACAGACTTTTTCATCGATTAATTTTTCCAGTTCCGCTGGCCGTTTTATCAATCCGACGGATTATGATAATAGTGCGAATAAATACTATTCTGCCTGGAACGCCGGTTATTATATGGTTTGGCAGGACGCCCAGACCGGGACCTCTTATTCCACGGTTTCGGTGAGCTCGTTTAACAACCGTATTCCTACGGCCGTTACGGTTTCACCCAATGTGGCCAATCGTGTGTATTTTGGCACCGACGAAGGACGCGTTGTACAAATAAACGATGCGGCTTCGGCGCCAAGCGCAACATATTTAAACAGTTCCGCAGGAATGCCTTCTGCCTATATTAGTTGCATCGAAGTGGAAAACGGGGATGAGAATCATATTTTGGTCACCTATTCCAATTACGGCACAAACAGTGTCTGGGAAACCACCGACGGCGGCAGTAACTGGAATTCTGTCGAAGGAAATCTGCCGGATATGCCCGTACGCTGGGCTTTGATCAATCCAAACAACAGCGATCAGGCGTTGATTGCTACCGAATTAGGCGTCTGGTCTACGGATAACCTGAACGGCGCTTCCACCGACTGGCAGCCGTCCAACAGCGGGCTGGCCAATGTGCGCACCGATATGCTGCAAATTCGCACTTCCGATAAAATTGTAATTGCCGCCACCCACGGACGCGGGCTGTTTTCGTCGGATGCTTTTGCCGCGGCCAGCGCCGATTTTACCGCGGATAAAACACTGGCCTACCAGTTTAATACCATCGGGTTTACCGACGGTTCCACCAGCGCTACTTCCTGGTCATGGGATTTTGGCGATGGCAGCGCTTCCACGCAACAGAATCCGACGCATGCGTACAGCGGCAGTGGAAAATATACGGTGAGTCTTACGATTAACGGCGGAGCCGATACACAGACAAAAACGGATTATATCCATATTCTGCCTAACCGCGGCACACCCTATCTGGCAACTGACGGCGGGAATTTTGAAACAAATATCAATGATTTCGGTTCTGCCGTTCTTAGCGGAAACATCGATCTTTGGGAACGGGGAACGCCGTCCAATGCGCTTACAACCTTAAATTCGCAGTCAAACGGCTGGAAAACCGATCTGGATGCGGATGTAACCACCGGCGATTATTCCTGCGCCCTGTATTCGCCAAGTTTTAATCTCAGCAATGCCGGCGCCTATACGCTGCAATTTTATAAAAGTATGGAACAGCAATATTCCAACGCGCCTTTTGGCGTTTACGTGGACTATTCCACCGATCAGGGAATTAACTGGAGTCAATTGGGGACCTACAATGACGGCAACGGCACCAACTGGTATTCGACCGATGCACACGACGTTACGCCTTCGGGCGACGCCTTCAGCAGCAATTACAGCAATGAAATTACCAGTTATGATATTTCATCTCTGGCCGGGAATAGCCAGGTTTGTTTTCGCATTGTGTTTATTATCGAAACCGGCTGGAGCGCCGGATACGACCAGGATGGGTTTATGGTGGATGATTTTGCCATTACCGGGGAAGCAAACGATGCGTCGCTGCCGGTGGAACTGGCCTCTTTCAATGTGTTGGCTTTACCCGGTAATAATAGCGTGCAGCTGACCTGGCGCACGGAATCCGAAGTGGACAATGCCTATTGGCTAATCGAGCGAAAAGTAAATAATAGCAAGTTTGAAACCATTCAGAAAATTACCGGACAGGGAACCAAATCGTATGCCACCGATTACAGCTTTGTGGATACGGACCTGCGATTCGACGTTGAATATACCTACCGTCTGCTCGATGTGGCTCTGGACGGTACCATGAACAGTAACGGCGAACGGATTGTTTTACTTAACAACCTGCCGTCGGAATTTACCTTAGAACAGAATTATCCGAATCCGTTTAATCCGGCTACAAGTATTGCGTATCAAGTAGCAAGACAAGCGAATGTAAATCTAACCGTTTATAATGCGCTTGGGCAAAAGGTGCGGACGCTGGTGAACCGCAGGCAGCAGGCAGGGAAATATTAGGTTACTTTTAATGCGAACGGGCTGGCTTCCGGCGTTTATTATTATACTTTAAAAACCGACGAATTTATATCAACACGCAAAATGATTTTACTACGATAACGTATTTTCTATGTTTTTATGAAGCCGTTTTGTGAATTTGCAGAGCGGCTTTTTTTATTGATCTTAAATTTATACCCAAATTTCTAAAGTGAAATTTCAGAAGCGCCAAATAACAAATAAACACCAAATTCTAAAATTTTAACCTTCGTCTACAAGGTGGTTTTTATTATGTACTTCAAAATTTAAGATTTTAATTATTTAAAACCGCTCTGATTATATCCCTAAAGTTCTTTTTCAATAGGATAGTTTTAGTCATCATTCATTTTAAAAAGGAGGTGCATCATGAATTAGTTTTTTATATGTTTATCCTTGGTTTAAATGAGAGGATTTTTGTAATGAAATTATTTTTGTCTTTTGTCTTTTGTCTTTTGTCTTTTTTCATGTTTTTTTCTTCCTGCACGGAGCCCACCAAACCGCCGGTGGATAACGGCCCCGATACCACCAGCCACGATTTTAGCTGGACCATCGACACCATTGGCATTTATGGAAGTTATTTAAAAGACGTGGCCGTAATAAACGAAAATGACATTTGGGCTGTGGGTGAAAT
>JAJRSO010000062.1 GCA_024278755.1 Calditrichota bacterium
CATGAGCTTGGTTTGTCATATATCAATTCTCATTATTAACGGTGCGTTGGCAAAGAATAGCTCTTTTGGTTTTTTTGAGTTTGCCTGTGTGTCGGCAAAAAAACCAAATGTGCTATTTGTGCGGTGGCTTTCCATTTCAATATTTTCTTGTAGCAAATTTGTTATTCTGTTTCGTTTCTCCTGCTTGCCCCTAACGTCCCAATACACTTACTACATATAATAGGACTACATTCGTTTATTCAACAATTTGTCGTATAGTATTCACTAAAAGAAAACAGCGTTCTTAGTTGCTGTAAAAAACCCGTATAAGCCAAAGGAGGTTTAGGAGTACCAAAATAATACCTTCCCCGCGTGAAATCTTCCAACCGGTGCGCATCATTGCCACAACAATTATGACCAGTCCGAGCAGCACAAAAAGATCGCGAAAAGCCGCCGCATCCACATGCAGGGGATTTAAGAATGCGGCCAGGCCCAAAACGCCGAGCAGGTTAAACAGATTACTGCCAATCAGGTTACCGGCAGAAAGCCCATGTTTGCCTTTTACGGCGGCAACAAAAGAGGTGGCCAGTTCCGGAGTGGAAGTACCGGCTGCCACGATGGTAACGGCGATAACCCATTCGGAGATGCCGAAATGTCGGGCAAGACCGGAGGCAGATTCTACCAGATAATGTCCGCCGGAGAGGATTAAAACCAGACCGCCAATTAATTTTAAAATATCATACCAATGAAATTCTCCGAGCGGCACTTCTTCTTCCAGCGTTTCTTTTTTAATAAAAAGAAAAAGCAGATATGCGGCCAACAACAGGAGTAGTACAAAACCTTCCCAGCGTATCAGCGTAAGGTCCCAAAGAAATACAAGCAATAAAACAGACATAACAATCAGGATCATCCCATCCCGATACACTAATTTAGAGGATGTTTTAACGGCCCGAATAATGGCAACGCTACCCAGGATGAAGCCGATATTAAATACATTGGAACCGACCACATTACCCACGGACAGATTGGGCTGACCCTGAAAGGCGGCGGTAAGCGTAACCGCAAATTCGGGGGCCGACGTTCCAAAAGCGACGATAGTAAGACCGATGACCAGTTCGGAAACCCCAAGACGCTGGGCAATATGTGAAGCGGAGTCCACCACCCAAACAGCGCCCTGCCAAAGGGCTGCGATACTGAGCAGAAGGATGATGCTGTCGTTAAGTAGTTCCAATTTTCAATTTCCGGATATTAAAACAAATTCCCAATTCCCAAAAGCAGGAGATTTGTCTTTTGTCTTTTGTCTTTTGTCTTTTGTCTTTTGTCTTTTGTCTTTTGTCTTTTGTCTTTTGTCTTTAAATTAACCTGTAAATTACAGAAACCGTCCATTATAAGCAAAAGAACCTAAATGAAACTATCTTATCGTAAATTGGGCCAGGGGCCGCCGCTTGTTATTCTGCACGGCCTGTTCGGAATGTCCGACAACTGGCTGACCATCGCCCGACGCATTGCGAAAAAGCATACGGTCTATATTCCCGACCAGCGCAATCATGGACGATCGCCGCACAGTCCGGAGTTTAATTATTCGGTTTTAGCGGAAGATACAAGTGAATTTATTCAAACACATATCAAAGCGCCTGTACATATAATCGGACATTCTATGGGCGGAAAAACAGGAATGCTGCTTGCCCTGACACAACCCGAACTATTAGGCAAACTGTTTGTGGTCGATATTGCGCCAAAATCCTACCATCGGCCACTGTTTAAAACTTTCTTACAACAGTTACTTACCATTGATTTAACGGGCCTGCAATCGAGGAAAGAAGCTGATGAGCGTCTATCCGAAAAAATTAAAACGCCGGCCATCCGCCAGTTCCTGTTAAAAAATTTATACCGGGGTGATGATCTACGCTTTCAATGGCGTATCAATCTAAACAGTCTGTACCAAAATATCGACTCTATTTTATCCGGGAGCGACTTTTCCGGCCGTTACGAAAACGAGGTTTTATTTGTGCGCGGTGGAATGTCGGATTACATTAAAGAAACGGATATGGAGCTGATTCGACGGTATTTCCCCAAAGCTCACCTGCATACGATTCCCGAAGCGACCCACTGGGTGCACGCCGATGCGCCCGATGCTCTTTGTTCGGTGCTGCGTGATTTTTTAGATGAATAATATCTACCGTCGCCATGGTAGGGGAGAGATATAATTGCCTGGAAAAGGAATAAATTGAAAGCAGCTCTGTCTGTTGCCGGCCGCTGTAGCGTTTGGCATTTTTCATCAGATATCTTACTTCGTTATTCTGCAATCGTTAATCAAAATAATTTCAGATTGAAGACTAACGATTAACAATCAAAAAAGGCATATAAAATGCTAAAAGAATTAATCCTCAAAACCCGTACCTGCCGTCGTTTTGTTCAGGCAGAAAAGATTCCTAAGACCGCGCTTAAAGAGCTGGTGGATTTGGCGCGTCTTTCGGCATCTTCCGCAAACCTGCAGCCGCTGCGCTATATTTTATCCGGTGACGCGCAGATGAATAAAAAAATCTTTCCCGCGCTCGCCTGGGCCGGTTATCTGAAGGACTGGCCGGGTCCCGCGGAAGGGGAGCGTCCGCCCGCTTATATCCTTATTCTGGCAGACCGAACGGTAAGCGAGAAAGTGAATTGCGACCACGGGATTGCCGCGCAATCCATTATGCTTGGCGCCACTGAGGCGGGATTTGCCGCTTGTACTATTTCTGCCATTAAGCGGGAACAATTACGAAAGACGTTATCCATCGCCGAGCAGTATGATATTCTACTGGTGTTGGCCATTGGCCACTGCGCCGAAACAATTAAACTGGAAACAGTAAAAGAAGACGGCCGCATCGAATACTGGCGCGAAAACGATGTGCACCATGTGCCCAAACGTTCGTTGGATGAAATTATTATTACTACATTTTAAACGGAGGAACGATGTTAAAATATCTCCTTTTTGTGCTGCTGCTGCAAAGTGCGCTTTCATGTAGTTCAGAAAAACCTGAAAATAGTTTTGAACAGGAGCGATTAGTGCGTCTGAAAAAAGATTTTACAAAAACAGAACAGGAAGTAAAAAAATATATTCAACAGTATATCCCGGGTGTTAACGACGCGCAGATGCGGGAATGGGAAAAGAGCAAAGCGTTGGAAACGGCGACGATTGACGGAGAAAAAAAGTATTTTAACCGGGCCGCGCGCAACCTGTTTCGTATCGATCCTCAATGCCGCGCAATCTGGGATAACGCCCATCCGCAAACCGACGAAAAAACAGGTTTTGATTTGGATGCGCATGATTTGCAGGTAATAACGGAAGTTACGGCAAGCGGTACTCAATATGTTAGTCCCGTCCGTTTAAAAATTACCCAAGGCCTATCCGTACAGTCCAACGCAACGCCTGCCGGAGAAACCATCCGCTGCTGGATTCCGTTTCCGGTGGAAATTCCCGGACGGCAAACGGATATAAAAATCATTTCTACTCAACCCAAAGCGTATAAATTAGCAGCGGCGAATAGTCCGCAGCGCACCGTCTATTTCGAGCAAGAATCTGTTAAAGACTCCGTCGTCCGATTTTCGGTTACTTACGAATATACCGCTCATGCAACGTATACCGCCATCGATCCCGACAGAGTACAGCAGATAAAACCCGAAGACGGATTAAACGATTTTCTTACCGAGCGTCCGCCGCATATTGTGTTTACGGAAGACCTGCGCAAATTATCTCAAAAAATTGTGGGCGGCGAAACAAATCCCTACCGCATAGCGCAAAAACTATTTGCCTGGGTAGATTCCAACATTCCCTGGGCTTCGGCGCGGGAGTACTCGACCATCAAAAATATTTCGCACTATGCGTATGAAAATCGTCATGGGGATTGTGGTATTCAGACTCTGCTCTTTATTACCCTCTGCCGATTAAACGGTATTCCGGCCCGCTGGCAGTCCGGATGGGAATTTAAACCGCCGCACGACAGCATGCACGACTGGGGGATGATCTATTTTAAGCCCTATGGCTGGGTGCCGATGGATGTGACCTATGGCTTGCGAAAAAGCGCTGATGAACGGCTAAAATGGTTTTATCTGAACGGAATGGATAGTTATCGGCTGATTTTCAATGAAGATTTTTCGCAGCCCTTTTATCCCGAAAAGAAGTACATGCGTTCGGAAACGGTGGATTCCCAGCGCGGTGAGGTGGAATGGGCGGGCGGTAATTTATACTTTGACCAATGGCGCTGGAAGCTGGACTGGGAAATATTGTCTCCTTCATTTTAGTTGTGCATCTATTAAGAGAACAGAAATTAATAAAACAGGAAAAATGAGAATGCAATCAAATCAGTATGTCGCTATCTTCGGAGGAGCGGCCGCAGGGTCGGAAGCAGCCTTTCAATTAAGCGAAAAAGGAATTAACGTCGTTTTATTTGAGCAAAATGCTCTGCCTTATGGGAAAATTGAAAATGGTTTACCCAAATGGCATCACAAATTACGTGACCGTCAGGAAGCTCTGATTGATGAGCGTCTGAACCATTCCCATATTAAATTTGTTCCTAATGTCCGTCTTGGGGAGGATTTGGATATTCGTGATGTAAGTGAGAACTGGGGTTTTTCGGTTGTGCTGATGGCTACCGGCGCCTGGAAGGATCGGCCGCTTCCGGTAAAAGGTATCGATGCGTTTATTGGCCGGGAGTTTTATTATCAAAATGCGCTGAGCGACTGGTTTAATAACAATCACGATCCCAATTATAAAAAATACGATTACCATATTCCGGATGGTTCCATTGTGATCGGCGGCGGGCTGGCCTCCATCGACGTGGCAAAAATTACCATGATCGAAACAACGCGGGATGCTCTGGCCAACAGAGGCATACAGGTTGACGCTTTAACGCTGGAACGCAAAGGCGTTGTGCCGTTTTTGGAAGAGCAGGGGTTGAGTCTGGAAAAACTGGGTCTCAAAGGGAGCACGTTATACACCCGCCATCCGATTGAAGAAATGCCGCTGACACCGCTTGGAGATAATCCCACTGCCGAAGAGCTGGAAAAGGCCGGACGTGTGCGTAGAAATATGCTGGAAAAAGTGACGGCACGTTTTGGATTCCGTGTTTTGGGAAGCCGCAATGCGGTGGAAACTATTGTGGAAAACGGTAAACTCGTCGGGCTTGTTTTTGCGAAAGACGCCGAAACAGAGGGCGGTGAAAAAACATTTGAACAGGTATTGGCGCCGCGCATCATTTCTGCTATCGGCAGTATCCAGCAGCCGATTCCGGGCGTACCGCAATCCGGTGAGACCTATCTCGTAAAAGATTATGAAACAGGTGAACTGGAAGGTCTGCATAACGTATTTGCCTTGGGCAATGCGGTTACCGGGCGGGGGAATATACGCTATTCCCAAAGCCATAGCCGTAACGCGACCGGGAATATCAGCGCCACTTTGATGGCATTGGAAGATTCGGACTACGAAAAGCTTTTTGTAGCCGCGGCCGAATCGGGTAAGCAGCAAATTCAGTCTCTGTTTAGTATGATAGATGGCGGAGACCGTTGTACCTTGTCACAAATTGACGCCATTAATGCCAAAGTGGAAGAGTTGCAAAAAAAGGCCGGATTTGACGGCGACTATCAAAAATGGATAGATGCGCATCGGCCGGTTCGTTTAGAAAATATGTTGGAAAAAGAATAAGATGGCGGGAGATAACCGTAATATCGTCTATTCGACCCACTCGACGCCGGAGCGAACCAAAGAGGCAGAACAAAAGAAACCGCATCCGGCGGCGCCTTCGGGCGGCGGCGTAAAAATACAGCGTGAAAAGAAAGGCCGCCGGGGTAAAACGGTAACCGTTATTTATGGTTTGAAAGGCGACCTTAGGGAACTGCAAAGCGAATTGCAGAAGTTCTGCGGAACGGGCGGATCCAGTAAAAACGGCGCCATCGAAATCCAGGGCGATCAGGGTCCAAAGATTAAAGCCTACCTTGAGCAAAAAGGATTTAATCCTAAACTGGGTGGCGGATATTAAGACAACTCTGTTTTAGAAAAGTACGTATAAAAAAGGGAACGTAAAGATACGTTCCCTTTTTTATAATAAATGTGCCGGATTATTTTTCATCCACAGCGCTAAAAAATTTTTCATCATAATCCCGCCGCCCGCGCCGAATAACCTCGTAAGCTTCCTCTTTATTATAAATCTGGGTAATCTCGGCAAGATGCTGTTTTGTGCCGGGAATGTCCTTATAGGTTAAAAAATAATGGCGCAGCCGTTCGATTAGTTTTTCCGGTACGTCAGCAATATCCTGCCATTCGCTGTAAACCATATCGCCCTTCAGAAAAGCGATGATTTTATCATCCGCTTCGTTATTATCAATCATACGGAACCCGCCGATAACGACGCCCGGAACCAGAATATTGCTGGAGGTGATCGGCCGTTCGGTTAAGATGCAAATATCTACGGGGTCGGCGTCACCGATAATATCGGTGCGTCCGGTTTTTTTGTTGCAATACTCGGCGCTGCGCGGCCCGGAATAGGTACGAGGAATAAATCCGTACAACATAGGCGGCATGGACGAAAATTTTTGCGGACGATCCACCTTTAATAATCCGGATTTTTTATCCAGTTCGTATTTTACCGTATCGGTGGGTAGCATTTCGATGTAGGCATTTACCACTTCCGGGGCATCCACACCAATATGGACGCCGTGCCAGGGATGCGCCCGGAACTGCATGGCCGCATCCAGTATTTCTTGTGTACTCATATTATCTCCGCATTTAATGTGTAAATTAAAGTTAATTTCTGTACACGGTAATTCCAAATAAATGAACCGATTGCCGGAAATATTATTTTATTGCCCTGCATTTACAGGAAGCCTATATTTCCCATGGGACTATTTGTGAAAAGGAGGCTTCGATGCAAAAACGATATGTACGTTGGATTTTGGCTGTAATTATTACTTTAAGCGCTGCTGTTTATCAACGCCTGACCGGGCCTACGTATCCAAAGCGTATTTCGGTGGAGATGAACGGACAGATTTATAAATATAAATTGCCGCGCAGCCATGGTGGAGACGGTGATTTGTTGATACGGGCCAGTGTTCCGGATACAAGCTATGAAGGAGATATCTTTTATCGGCGTTATAAAACGGATACCGAATGGCGGAAAGCCGAAATGAAACGGACTGACGGTGCGTTGGAAGCGTTTCTGCCGCATCAGCCGCCGGCAGGTAAGCTAGAGTATTTTATTGAATTAAAACAAAGCGGGACTAAATACGACCTGCCAAACGGAACGACTGTAGTTGTGCGTTTTAAAGGGGCGGTGCCTTCTACTGTGCTGTTTCCGCATATTTTATTCATGTTTATTGCCATGCTGCTTTCTAGTATGAGCGGGTTGGAAGCCCTTGTCTCCGGAGACCGGACAAAAAAATATGTGTTATTTACAACAGTCGCCCTTTTTATCGGCGGGATGATTTTAGGACCGGTGGTACAAAAATTTGCCTTTGGCGCCTACTGGACAGGCGTTCCCTATGGCTGGGATTTAACCGATAATAAGACCTTGTTAGCTATGATTGGCTGGGCGCTTGCCCTTGCGCGTGTCTGGAAAGGAAATATTCAAAAAAACCGCTGGTGGGTTGTAGCGGCGGCCATTATCCTGCTGTTAATCTATTCCATTCCGCACAGCACGATGGGATCGGAACTGGATTACAGCAAAATGGAGGTGGTTACCGGTTAATAAAATTTTGAATTTTAGATGTTAAATTCTGAAATAAAAAAGAAAATGATGGAAGCTGCGCAGTTGATTTTGGATGCGCAACGAATAACCGCTTTTACCGGCGCCGGTATTTCTGTAGAAAGCGGGATTCCGCCGTTTCGGGGAGAAAACGGGCTATGGAACCGGTACGATCCGTCTTTTTTGGAAATGGGCTTTTTTATAGACCGACCGGCAGAATCCTGGGCTTTGATAAAAGAAATTTTTTACGATTATTTTGGCGGGGTGACTCCCAATTTTGCGCATATTACCTTGGCCCGAATGGAAGCATCCGGTCTTCTGCAAACCATTGTTACACAAAATATTGACAATTTACACCAGCAGGCGGGAAGCCGGAATGTGCTGGAGTTTCACGGTCACTCACGTACCCTTATCTGTTTGGACTACGGTCGTATTTATCCTGTTTCCGAAACTTTACTTAATGTCCTTCCGCCGCGCTGTGAAAAATGTGGCGGCGTTTTAAAGCCGCAATTTATCTTCTTTGGAGAAGGCATCCCTGAACCGGCCAATTCTCTGTCCTTTAAGGCGGCATGGGAAGCCGATGTTTTTATTATTGTAGGTTCTACCGGCGAGATTATGCCGGCCTCGATAATCCCTTACGAAGCAAAAGAAAAGGGCGCCGAAATCATAGAAATTAATCCTGTACCGTCAAAATATACCCGAACGCTTACGGATATATTTTTGCAGGGCCGGGCAGTGGAGGTATTTCAAAGTCTTGCGGAATATCTAAAATTAAATTAGGAAAAATGAAATGGAAAAACTGGCTTTAATCAAAAATTTTCCAAACAGAGGATTTGCGGAGCAGGCTAAAGAACTGTTGCTGAATAATGATATCCCCAGTGTATTGAAATCACCGGATGCAGGAATCCTTGGCACAACAACGGCTTCTCTGTTTAGCGGGGTTAATTTATATGTGGAAGAGAAAAATAATACCCGGGCATCCGAGTTACTTAATGCGCTGTTTAACGGAATTTAACGATTGCCTGCAGGAAATAGCTGTCGTTTATTGGTTTTCTATACTTTGTTCCGTCCGCCACTTTTTTTGTAAATCCGCTTCCTTGCTTTTCCGGTATTCAACAGCCATATGCCGGGCCTCTTCTGCAGACCGTGTTTGTGTAATATAAAACTTTTTGGATTTGGGCTTTTTATCTTCCGTCCAGGTTGCCTGAAAATAACGTACTTTACGCCCGTTTGTAATGGTATTTACTTCGTGAACACCCACAACCCCGCTGGCATTATTCTTTGGCGCTTTTTGGTAGAAGGGACGCTGGCTGAGTTTGCGCATATCCTTTTTGTTAAGATCCGCAACCATTTGTTCATGATCCCGAAATATTCGCGCGCTTTCCAGCGCTTTTTGTTTGTTCCCGTACTGTCGATCGCTGAATAATTTTGACGTATACACTCCCCCATTGCCGTAAATACGCACGTACCAGCCGTGTGTATTTCTGGAATCAATGCGGCTGATTCCCTTCATCGCTTTTTTTTTCATTTGGTTTTCTCTGTGGGACACTGATTAAACAGTTAAATTTAATCAATAAAATAAAAGGTTTCCACTAATATTAATTTTTTAGCGGATTTCTCCACAGAGTTTTATATAATCAAATATTTGTACCGGCTGCAAATCCGCTGTGAATGGCTTCGTAAATTTTAGCAGGCTGTATGGCGTCTCCGGCTGTCAGGGTACGAATCCCGGATGCTTTTAATTGTGGCAGGAGTGTATTTACACTTTCTGTACCGGTGGCGATTACCAGTAAATCCACTGCGGTAATTAATCCGCCATGCCCGTCTTTAACAAAATGAATCTGATTTCCGTCGATTTGTTTAACTTCCGTTTCGGTGAAAATTGATATGGGAAGATCGGCAACACGCTGCATAAGAAGTTTACGGCTGATCATTTCCATATCGCCTGCAATTTGTGGTAAGATTTAAATTACGATCGTTTCAATTTTTTGTCCGGCAATGAATTCGGCCGCTTCTACGCCAATTAAGCCGCCGCCGATTACAACCGCCTTCTTCACATTCTTCCAGTTTTTAAAAGAATAAATATTAAAACCGTTCCAATAGGAGGATGATTCCAGGCCTTCGAATGGGAAAATCTTTGGCTGCGCGCCGCAGGCCAGAATAACACTGTCCGGATTCTTTTGCTGAATTTTTTCAATAGTGATTTCGGAATTGAGATGTACCGCAACGGAGCTTTGCTCGAGATGATGCAGCAAATCGTCATGCAGAATTTTCATCCCTTGTTTTGCAGGCGCCAAAAAGGAAAGCGCGAACTGACCGCCAAGATGGTCTTCTTTTTCAAAAAGGTCAACCGTATGACCGCGGGCTTCGGCGGTTAGCGCCGCCTTAATTCCGGCCGGTCCGCCGCCGATAACTGTAACTTTTTGCGGGTTTTCAGCTGGCGATAGGCGCCATTCATTAATTTCACCCACTTCGGGATTAACCACACACTTTAAACCGTTCAGAGCTTTTACATTTAACAGGCATCCTTGCAGACAGTAGCCGCAGCGTATAACGGCGCCATCTTTCCCCGACAGCATCTTGTTAGGCAAATCCGGGTCTGCCACAAGCGGCCGTCCTATGCCGATAAAATCAGCAGAACGGCTTTCGGCTAGCTGCCGGATTTCAGCGGGATTGCCGTTACGACCGGTCGCAATGACCGGAATGGAAACGGTTTGTTTGATGGCCTGCGCCGCTTTTATATTTTGTTGTTCGGGAAGGGCAAAAAACTGATAATAAACCGGCGGCGAGTCGCAGGCGGAACCATTAACCACATGCAGGGCGTTTACGCCATTTTCTTCCAGCATGATTGCCAGGGTGCGCGCATCCTCCGTTGAAGTACCGTTTTGAGAAAATTCCATACCGCTTATGCGCGCAGTTATCGGGAAATCTTGCCCGATTCTATTGCGCACGGTTTTAATAAGCGTTTCGGAAAAACGCAGCGGCTCGGCCCATTCATCCTGTCGTTTATTGGTATGTGTAGAAAAAAACTGGTGGGCCAGATAACCAAGGCCAAACTGTATTTCCAATGCGTCAAAGCCTGCCTGCACCGCCCGTCGGGCGGCGTCGGCAAATTGACGGATGGTTTGTTCAATATCTTCCAAAGTCATTGCTTTTGGTGCAACGCCATGCACCGGGCAAGGAACCGCAGAAGGCGCCATGAGCATTTTACCCGCCAGCTTTGGATTGGCCGCCCGCCCGGCGTGATTGATATGGGCGCATATTTTGGCGCCTTTTTCATGAACGGCATCGGTAAGCGATAAAAGGCCGGGAATTAATCTGTCGTCATGAATACCGATTTGTGTGGGCAGTTCTTTGCCGGAGGGATGGATAAAAAAGGGTTCGCAGATAATCATGGCCACGCCGCCTTCCGCCCGGCGCCGGTAGTAGCGGATATGCCGTTCGGTTACATCGCCGTTAAGAGTGCCGTATCCGGTTTTTACGGGAGCCATAATAAATTTGTTTTTTAGCTTCAGAGTACCGATTGCCTGTTCTGTATCTATCATAATGCCCTCATACGTTATTATAAAAATCAAAAAAACAATTTGCAAAACACAAATAAATTTCAAAACAATGTTTCAGATTTCAAATAATACCTAAATTGAGCGATTCTTGAGTTGCATCGCGAGTGAGCGAAGCGAACGCGGCGTTCTACGGTAAAATTGCCGCTCCCGATGCTTTGGGATCGCAATGACAGGTTCAATAACGAGCGAAAGGAATTATCGCTCAATTCAGGTAATACTATCTCGCCTGGGCGTATGTTTTGCCTTTACAGCCGGTTATCAATGAATTTAAATAATGTCCCGCATAAACACGCGGCGGCCTGGTGATAGATAAGCGCAAATACGCAATGGAAATAAAAAGAGAACAAACCTGCACGTAAGACATGTTGTTTATTTTTTTTGCATACTTCTCAGCTTAATAAACCGGTAGCGCTCTAATATTGCGGGACAATATGTTAAAAGAAACAGGTTCTATTCTTTTTTATCACTGCTTTCAATTGCGTCTAATATTCCTTTTAGGCGATTCATTAGTGAACGGGCCTCCTGTTGCAAAGAACCGGTATTCTGTTCCGGCGGGGCAGGGGGAAGTTCTTCACGATAAAACCCGCGCCCATATCCGGCGCCTCTTCCGTATCCCATTCCGCGGCCGGCGCCTAATCCGAAGCCTGCTCCGTAACTGCGCGTAAATCCTGCGGACGGATACCCATTACAATAACCTAAGCCTCTTCCTGTTCGGGGCCCCGCTCCATTTGGACCTGTGCGATCTCCTCTTGGCATAATATCCTCCTTCTTTTAAATTAATAATAAATTTCCAATAACCAATTTCCAAGCAAATCAGATTAGGTAACAGTATTAACCGATGCAATTGGCCATTGGTAATAGAAAATAGGTTTTATAATTCTTGTTTGGTCAATAAACCCCGTTTAAATTTTTCATAAGCTTCTTTTATGGAAGCGTAGCCGATTCCTCCGTATACCGCCACTCCGGCTGTCTTTAAAACCCGGGCGGCATTGGGGCCGACCTTACCCGTAATCAATGCTTTGATGCCGTTATTTACAATCATTTGAGCCGAACTGGTACCGGCGCCCTGCTGCGCACTTAAATTGGCAGAATTATCGAGGTATTCCGTACGATCGGTTTCGGTATCCACCGTAAAGAAACCTTTTGCCCGGCCAAAACGAATATCAACCTGTTCGTTCCAGTTATTGCCATATGCTGTAAATGCGATTTTCATTTTATCTCCTACACCTTATATTTTGTTTTTTCCCCGGCCGCGATGCTGATGCCGTCTGCCTAAATCAATAATATTTCCCGAGCCGCATTCGGGACATTCAGCCAGCTCTTTTCCCAAAGGCTGTGGACTTGTATCGCCGCAATCTTCACACCGGTAAAGGTTTTGGACAAAGTCAAAATTACCGCCTGCAATGGTAAGCGTCATTCCTTCAATTAAGGCCTGCGCTACCTTGTTTCGCGCTTTTTCGATCAGACGCGAAAATGTGGGACGCGAAATACCCATCTGTTCTGCGGCATCGCTATGATCCAAACCCTGGTAATCGGCCAGACGAATACCCTCGTATTCATCAATGGTTAATACAATGCTTTGAAGGGCCCTGGCCGGAATACCGGACGGTTTAAACTGGTTGATTCGTGGCGGCCCCTGAACGAGACGCCTTCTGTATGATCCGCGCATGCTCCTCCTTAAATGAGCATATGTTCAATTTGTTGAGATGAATGTAATGAGCATATGTTCATTTGTCAAGAAAAAAATATAAAGGATACTGAATAAATGATGTTTTGTCCGCAAGGTTGGTCATCTCCGAATATTCCTATCGGGGCTCTCTTCAGGCTAAAAATGGCTTCCCGTTTTCACGGGAAGGATCCGCTACTCTATGCTGTAAAACTTATCATCCCGAATATGGGAGTCCATTGATATTAAACCAGGATAATACAAATAATTGCTCAGTTTAGGTTACAGTTAATTCATTTTCCTATTCGTGATTTTTCAGCAACAAATAGCACAAAATAGCTATTTGTTAACAAAGAGATATTTCATCCCAAGAAAAAACACTTCTGCTTTAAATTTCCAGGTCGATTGGTAGTTAAGGGACATATCTACGCCGTGATGACAATGACATCTGCTCTGCCTGATTCTTTTCCTTATTATCTTGGCGGTATTACTTTTCAGTAAATCGTGAATATTATAGTCGTAATCTCTGATGTTTCCCATCTTCCAATGGGCCTGATCGAGGCCTTCGGGGTAACCCAGATTTTCGCAGGGGAAGACGTCGCCATCGGGTGACATTACGACCCGCAGTTTTCCGGATTGACAGGGTAGATAGTATTTGGGGACTTTATAGTAGCGGGCAATCTTTTTTCGGATCGCTTCCCGATATGCTTTAATGAATACATTATGCGCAGCAAATTCGGAATGAATTTGTTGATTGATAGCGTTAAATTTTTTTAAATCCAGATTAGGCTTATAATTTTTATGAGGCCGCACCAAAGAAAAGCTGATATCATCGGGTTTGATTTCATTTTTTACATAATTTAGCAGGTCGTCAATTTGCTTCTGGTTAAAATCATTGAAAGTGGTCAAAATTGTCAGGGAGATATTCCTGTATTTTTGTGCAATAGTTTTCACTTTTTTTACCGTTTTATCCCATCGTCGAAAAGCGTTTTTATATCCCGAAAAATCATCCATTTCTTTCCTCATCACATTTAATGAAAAATGAAAACGGAGATACTTGCTGCTATTTTGTCCAAATAACGTAACAGTTTTTACCGCATTTTTCAGATAGGAACCATTGGTAGGCAGACAAATGGTTTGCGTATTCCAATGATTCGCAATAGTAAGGATAATCTCGGGGATGTCATTTCTTATTAAAGGCTCACCGCCACCGATATGTATGCGCTGCATGGAATGGATAAATCTTCCCATTTTTCCCACTTCTTCAGGTGATAAGAATTGTGTTTTCTTTACATTAAGCTGATCCAGCATAAAGCAATGCTTGCACTTAAAATTACACTTGTCGGTAACAAAGAAGGTCATTTCTGTTAAACGGTTTTTAAAAATGAGCGGTATAATATTTCTGAAAATATTAAATCTATTTTTATTGGGACTGGCTTTAATTTGATTGGGATTAAGTTCTTTCTGCAGAATATGCGAAACAGCTTCTGAAAGTTTGTTGTCAAAATCTAAATCGGGGTTAAAAGAATCCGCTTGCCGAATAATTTGGGCAAGATCTGCAACATCATACACAGCCAGGATTCTGTTTTTTTGTTCAAGATATTGCACCAGTTCTGTTTGTCCCAATCCGGCGTCAAGAGCTTCCCCATGCTTTTTCAGGCGGGGCACAGCAATAACGTTCTTTTTAAATTTCAGGCAATCGTAAATACTGCCATAGCCGCCGTGGGTGATTATCAGTCGGGCGGATTTTATCTTTTCTTCGAGTTTGTCTTTTGGTAAAAAGGTAAAGTAATTTGCATACTTCGGCAGGCTTACAGAATATCCCATCTGGATTTCAATTCTTTCATCAGTGTCCCGGGCATAGGAATCTATTGTTTTAATTAACCGGCCAAAATCATAAGGGTTGGTACCCAGTAAAACCAAAATCATTATAAAATACCAATTTGTTTTGCCCTTGGATAAAACGTTTGCAACTGTTCCGACTGAATAAAAAAATAATCCGAGAACGGGTAGAGCAGTCTTCCGGTTTTGGAGGGAAACTGAATCCTCGACCCGCTTTCAATAAAAACAGTTGTGGCGCCCATAATTTTACCGAGAATAAACAGACTTATGGAAATCCCGCCCCCGGTGGAAAGAACGATTCGGGGATTGGTTTGAAAATATATTTTTAATGCGCTTAAAAAGTTGAGAAAATATTTAAAAACATTCACATGCGGATCGATAATAAATTGCATATTAGACGGAGGCTTTTTTTTAAAATGGGGGAGCGGATTTGTTACATAGATAATATCTGTTTCCCGGACATGTTCAAGAGCTATGTGTGCTTCGCATAAATGTCCGCCTGCGGGACACACAACCAGCACATTCTTTTTCATATAAAAATACCTTGCAATATTGCGTATACTGTTTGAATTTATAATAGAAATATTTTGTTATAATTGTTTTTAAAGATAGCATTATGTTCCGCGCGGTATTTCTTTATTGCCACAGGAAGCGCATTTAAAATATCGCCGGCTATAAGCCCGTCCGGGCCGGTTTCCGCGGCGGCCAGATCCCCGGCGAAACCATGTAAAAAAACGCCGGTGCGCACGGCCTGTTCAATAGAAAGCCCTAAACCAAACATGGCGGCAATAGCTCCGGTGAGTACATCGCCGCTGCCGGCGGTAGCCATCCCGGGGTTGCCGCTTAGATTTATGTAAACGCGTCCATCGGGCATTCCAATCAAAGAATGAGCGCCTTTCAGCACGATGACGGCATTAAATTTTCCGGCGGTTTCCTGTACAATATCAACTCTATTCGCTTCAATTTCGCTTATGGAATAGCCGCAAAGCCGGCTCATTTCACCGGGGTGGGGCGTGAGCACTGTTGCCGCTTTTCGTTCTTTAATAAGATTCACGTTCGAACGAACTGCCGTGATGCCGTCGCCGTCGATTAAAAGCGGTTTATCGATTTCAGCAATCAGTTTAGCGGTCAGTCTCTGTGTCTCTTCATTTAAAGAAAGTCCCGGGCCAATTACAACCAAATCAACGGTTGCGGTGGACCGGATTAATTTTTCTTTATTGGAACAGGCAATCGAACCGTCGGCTGTCGCCGCCATAGGCAGAAAAACCAGCTCGCGGCATTCAGCGCCAAAGGTGGCAATGATAATCTCAGGCGCCGCCAGAAAAGACAATCCGCCGCCGGCCTTTAAAAACGCGTGTGCCGAAAACCAGGGCGCGCCGTGATAATTTGCCGCGCCGGCGATGAACAACGCTTTGCCTACGCTGCCTTTATGCGCGTTTCCTTTCCGGACAGGCAGAGGCGGGGGGGCGTTTGTTTCAATTTTCAGAGAGTCGGCGCTATGAAGCTGCAGGGGAAAGGAGATATGTGTAACGGACAGTTGGCCGCCGTGTTCGAACCCGGGATAGAGCAGATTGCCCAATTTAGGCAGGCCGAAGGTGATGGTTTGCCGCGCTTTTACGGCTGCACCCATTAGCTGTCCGTTATCGCCGTTTATGCCGGACGGGATATCCAGGCTGAATACCGGTTTCTCCGAAGCATTGATGGTTTCGATAATTTCCCGGTACAGTCCGCCCACTTCGCGGGCCAGTCCGGTGCCGAAGATGGCATCGATAATTACATCGGCTTTTGTTACTTCTGTTTGCGCTTCTGCAGCGGATTGAAGGCGTCGAATGGAAAGTTGTAATTTCTGCACGATTTCATAATTGAGTTTTGCGGAACCTGAAAATTTATGCGGATCGTTTAACAGAAAAATGGAAACTTTCGCTCCATTGGAATGCAGTTTACGGGCTACTACGAGGCCGTCGCCGCCGTTATTGCCCACGCCGCAAAAAAACAGGCATTTTTTATTTTCAATCTCTATGGCGTTTTGAAGGACAAACGCAGCCGCCTGCCCGGCGTTTTCCATCAGAATTTCCTGGGGTATGCCGAAGTCGGCAATGGCGCGGGCATCGGCGTCCCGCATTTCCTGTACGCGGCTGATTTTCATTTTTCCCCTTAAATTGTTTTTTTGCATAAGATAAATAAAAGAAAACATATTAACAACTGTTGAAGTGAAGGTGTTAGGTTATTCGCCGGACTATCCGTTCATGCCCGAACCGGCGGTTCGGTTTAGTCTAATTCTAAAAAGAGTTACAGAAATATTTATCAAGCTCTTTTCTATTTACTAATCTTTGATTACCTTCACAAAGTGTTCTGTTTTAAATACAGAAAATCGGCATTATGATAACGACTAAAGATTGTTTCGTTGTCCGGTCTTTGCCGTACATGCGCATTGACGGTTTGATTATTTGAACGGATTTTATATGAATCTCTTAATTGAAAATATTCGAATATTCACCAATACACCCGATACGGAAATTCTACCCGCCCAATCGCTGGCTGTTGAAAACGACCTGATTAAAGAAACCGGTTCCGCCGTTGCGCTGCGTGCAAAATATGCCGGATTTGAAAAGCTGGACGGGCAGGGCAAATTGCTGATGCCGGGCTGGATTAATCCCCATATGCATTTTTACGGAACCTTTGCCCGCGGAATGGCTCTGCAAAAAGCGCCGCAGGGATTCAAAGAAATTCTGGAACAGCTTTGGTGGAAACTGGACAAGGCGCTGGACGCCGAAAGCGTCTATTACAGCGCCCTGATTCCGGCCATTACGGCCATCAAAAGTGGGGTCACGTCCGTTGTCGACCACCACGCCAGCCCCAACGCCATCGACGGCAGCCTGGATCGCATCCAGCAGGCTCTCGAAATCACAGGATTGCGCGGCGTCCTCTGTTACGAAGTCAGCGACCGCGACGGGTTGCAAAAGGCCAAGGCCGGATTGGCCGAAAATGAACGTTACCTGCGCAAAACGGAAAAAGAGGCCGGCTTGTACCGGGGAATGATTGGTCTGCACGCCGCTTTTACCCTATCGGACGAAACGCTGGCCGCCGCCGCCGATTTAGGAAAGCGCACGAAGACCGGTTTCCATATCCATCTCGCCGAAGGCAAAGAGGACGACGCCCGCCCGCAATACGGAATCAGCGCCACCGAACGTTTGCAGAAAGCAGGTATTTTAAACAGGCAGACCATCGCCGCCCACGCCATTCATATTTCGGAAGCAGACCGGGCAATCCTTAAATCTACTGATACGATGGTGGTGCATAATCCGCAATCCAATATGAATAATGCCGTGGGCCGGGCCGACCTTTTTAACCTGTTGGGCGATGGTATTTTAACGGGACTGGGAACAGACGGAATGTCGGTTTCGTTGTTTGGCGATATGCGCGCCGCCAATCTTATTCACAAACACGATTTACAAGATAGCCGTGCAGGCTGGACAGAGGTACAAAAGATGGTTCTGCAAAACAACGCGACCATTTATGAACGGGTAGGCGGCGTCCGGCTGGGAAAAATCGCGCCAGGCCTGACGGCCGACCTGATTTTAGTGGATTATTTTCCGCCCACGCCGCTGAACTGCGAAAACATCTGGGGACATATTTTATTTGGTATTGCCGACGCTCCGGTGGATACGACGATTATCAATGGTAAAATTGTTATGCGCGATAAAAAAATACTGACGGCTGATGAGAAGGAAGCGGCCGCTAAGGCCCGGGAATTTGCGCAACGGGTATGGGATAAAATATAGGGAGCTGAAGCAAGTTTTGACTAAAAAAATAATGAAATAACTGTCCCCTTATATATTGTTGCAAAAAGAAGTTTTTAGACGCAAAAGCGCGCCAATAACGCGAATATACTTAAACAAACGAAATACGAAACACTGAAGGAGTTTAATCAGTGATAATCCATGTTCTTCCGTGGCTAAAAAAGAAACTGCAACGGCCTCTTCTGTAGAGAGATTTGTTTATTCAAAAAGGTTCAACTGCTCATAATTTGCGAAAATTCTGTTTTTATAAGGAAAATCAATGCAAAACACCATCGACCATCTGCAATGCGTAAGCTGTAAACACACTTTTGCGGAAGATGAAATCGACTACACCTGTCCCGACTGCGGCCCGCTTAAAGGCACGCTGGATGTGCTGTACGATTTCAAACAGGTAAAAAAACAACTCAGTCGCGAAAAATTAGCGGCGAATCGGGAAGCCAGCCACTGGCGCTACCTGCCCCTGTTGCCGGTGCACAATCAGGCATTTATTCAGCCCCTGCGCGTGGGTTGGACGCCTTTGGTCCGGTCGGCGCGGTTGTCTTCCGAACTGGAACTGAAGGATCTCTATTTTAAAGACGATAGCGGCAACGCCAGCCATTCCTATAAAGATCGGGCCAGTTCGGTGGCCATCGTCAAAGCGCTGGAAAAAGGTTACCGTGGAATCGCCGCCGCATCCAGCGGTAATGCCGCCGCGTCCATTGCGGCTTTTGCGGCCAGCGCCGGATTGCCCTGCCACATTTACGTGCCAAAATCCATTCCAAGGGCCAAGCTGGCGCAACTTAACGCGTACGGCGCCGACGTGATTTTAGTGGACGGCCCTTACGACGAGGCCTTCGATTTATGTATGCGCGAAGCGCCGAAGAACGGTTGGTATAACCGCAACACGGCCATCAATCCCTACCTAGCGGAGGGAAAAAAAACGGGGGCGCTGGAAATTTGCGAACAATTAGACTGGAACGCCCCGCAGGTAGTTTTTGTGCCTGTGGGCGACGGCTGTATCATCAGCGGGGTTTGGAAGGGATTTAAAGATTTATACGATTTAAAATTCATCGATTCTCTGCCCTTGCTGGTGGGCGTGCAGGCCACGGGCAGCGCGCCGCTGGTAAAGGCCTACCGGCAGGGGGCAAAAATAGCCGAAACCCAACAGGCGGCCACCATTGCCGATAGTATTTCGGTGGGCTTCCCACGCGATCAGGTGAAAGCCCTGCGCGCCGTCCACCAGTCCGGCGGAAAATTTATCGCGGTCAGCGATGCGGAAATAATCGCCGCCCAGAAAAAACTGCCTTTATCCAGCGGTCTTTTTGTGGAACCGGCCGCGGCAACGGCATTTGCCGGTTTGCTTAAGCTACAGCGGGAAGGGAAAGTGGAAGCCAGCGATACGGTGGTGGTGATGCTGACCGGCAGCGGGTTGAAGGATATTGCGACGTTTTTGGATAGTAGATAAAAGACATAAGAGGCCAGACACAAGACAGGATATGGGTTAATAAATATATCGTATCATTTTGTAAGAGTCCCGTTACGGGAGCTAAAACGAAATTTTAGGTACAAGTCAACAAATTTCTTTCAGGATGACGGGTTTGAATTGTATTTTTTCCTCTGTGCTCTCTGCGGCGCTAAAGTAAAACATAAAATGAGAGGTTTGCGATGGATTCTAATTTGTATCTGTACAAAGCAAAAATCATTTCCGTGTACGATGGCGATACCTGTCGTGTGGATATCGATTTAGGCTTGAAAGTGTGGATTAAAAATGAGAAATTACGCCTGTTACGTATCAACGCACCCGAAATGCGCGGCGCGGAAAAGGAAGATGGAAAAAAATCCCGTGATTTTCTGCGCGGGCTGATTGACGGAAAAGAGGTTATCCTGCAAACCAAAAAAGATAGGCAGGGAAAATACGGCCGCTATCTGGCGGAAATATGGATTCAGGACGAAGAAGGAATCTGGTTTAATGTGAACGACCGGATGGTGGAAAGTGGTTTTGCCGAGTACAAGGAGTATTAAAAATTCTATTTATTGATTAGGTAAAAACGTCGGTTCTGATTAAGTCGTATTACGATTGAATAAAAACCGTCTTCTTTATACAGGTGTTGTAAAAAAATAAGATGCAAAAGGCAAAAGCGCGCCAATTAACACGGATAAAATAAACAAATGAACCAATAAGCACTAAAGGCTTTAATCAATTAAAATCGATGTTCATCCGCGACTAAAAGAGAAACTGCACTAACCTGATATAAGGGTGGAGCAGTAAGTGACTTATCGCAACCATAGGACTATTCCAGAGGAAACGATGGCAGTGAAAAAACTTGTGATTACAGAAAAGGATTTAACCTTAGATGATGTGCGCTTTTTTCTGCGCGAAAAGCCGCAAATTGAATTAAATGAAACGGTTGTCCGGCAAATAAATGCCAGCCGGGGAATTATCGATCAGGTGGTAGCTTCGGAGAAAACGGTTTACGGGGTTAATACCGGTTTTGGCAAATTCGCCGACGTGCGCATCAAAAAAGAAGAAACTGCCGAATTACAGCGTCGATTAGTGCTTAGCCACGCCGCGGGGGTGGGCGAACCGATGCCGCGGGATATTGTACGCCTGATGATGCTGCTGAAAATCAAAAATCTGTCCCACGGATTCAGCGGCATCCGTTTGAAAGTGGTGCAGCTTCTTGTTGATTTATTAAATAAAAATGTTGTGCCCGTGGTTCCGCAAAAGGGTTCGGTGGGCGCCAGCGGTGACTTAGCGCCCCTGGCGCATATGGCGCTGCCGCTTCTCGGCGAAGGCGAAGCGTTTTTTGAAGGGCAGCGAATTTCCGGCGCGGAAGCCTTAAAAAGGGCGGGTCTGCGTTTCTGTGATTTGCAGGCTAAAGAAGGTTTGGCCGTTTTAAACGGCACGCAGGCCATTCAGGCTTACGGGCTGACCGCTCTGTTACAGGTTCAGACGCTGGTAAAAAGCGCGGATATCATTGGCGCAATGAGTTTGGAAGCGCTGCTGGGCACGCTCACCGCCTTCGACCCGCGCATCCACGAAGTCCGCCGCCATCCCGGGCAAAAGGACGCCGCGGCCAATGTGCGAAAAATTCTTGCAGAAAGCCCCATCGTGGAATCGCATCGTTTTTCCGACCATAAAGTACAGGACGCTTACAGTCTGCGTTGTATTCCCCAGGTGCACGGCGCGGTGCGCGACGGCCTGGAATATGTGCAGTCCGTTTTTGAGCGCGAAATGAACGGGGTTACCGATAACCCGTTGGTTTTCCCCGACAACGGGGATGTGCTTTCCGGCGGGAATTTTCACGGTGAACCGGTAGCTTTTGCCGCTGATCATCTCAGTTTGATTGCAGCGGAATTAGCCAATATTTCCGAGCGGCGCATCGAACATATGCTGGACCCGGCGGTCAGCGAAATGGCTGGATTCTTAACGGAAGAAGGTGGACTCAATTCCGGTTTTATGATTGCCCATGTTACCGCCGCGGCGCTGGTTTCGGAAAACAAGGTGCTGGCCCATCCTTCCAGCGTGGATTCCGTGCCCACTTCCGCCAATAAGGAAGACCACGTGAGTATGGGCACCTTTGCCGCGCGCAAAGCGCTGGAAATTGTACAAAATGTGGGTAACGTACTGGCGGTGGAGCTTATCTGTGCGGCCCAGGCGCTGGACCTGCGGGCGCCGCTGGAACCTGCTCCGGCTACGCTGGCGGCGTTAAACCTGGTGCGCGAATACATCGCCCACTGGAAAGAAGACCGCCTGATGCATGTAACCATCGAACGGGCTAACGAGATGATTGTTAGCGGTAATTTAGTTGCGCGTACAGAAAAAGAAACCGGAAGACTGAAATGAAAAAAATAATCAGCGCTCAGCAGGTGCGCCAGGCGGCCAAAGGCGTCAAAGTCATTTTGCTGGAAAAAAATACGCTTATTTCGCCGTTGGCGGCGGACCTGGCCAAAGAGTTGGGCGTGCGTTTTGAAGAGAACCGTTCTGTTTTATCCACGGCCCAAACGTTTAAAGATGTGTTTCCGGTAAAAGTGGTGGCGGTGGCTTCCGACCACGGTGGATTTGAAATGAAAAAATGGCTGATTCCTTTCCTGCGCGAGCTGGGCTACATTGCCCACGATTTGGGGCCGGCCAACGACCGGGCCTGCGACTACCCGGATTTCGCCTTTAAAGTAGCCCAAACCGTTTCCGAAGGCAAAGCCGATCGGGGCGTTATGATCGACAGCGTGGGTATCGGATCGGCTATGGCCGCCAACCGCGTACCCGGCATTCTGGCCGCCAAGTGCAATAATACTTTCGAAGCGGCCAGCGCCCGTGAACACAATTATGCCAATGTTTTAACTTTAGGCGCTAAAATTATCGGTTCGGAAATGGCTAAATCCATTATTAAAACCTTTCTCGAAACCCCCGGCGGAGCCGAGCGCCATAAAAACCGCATTAAAAAAATTCTCGATAAAAAAGGTTGATATGGCCGGGGCCTCGACACAGCTCAGTCACCGGAAAGTGATTCTGTCTAATTTTTTGAACCCGAAGCCGTTCCCTGAGCGGAATCGAAGGGGACTTCATTCAATATTATTAAATCATCCATCATGTTTTAAAATCTAATCAGACGGATTCTATCTCCCGTTCTTTTGCATTATCAGAATTCATTTTTTTGAGAAACTCCGTTGCTTACGGCGGGGATGTCCATTCTTCTTTTTCTCCCAAGCGGTTTATTATATTTTTTATTTAGAAAAATAAATTTTAGCCGATAAAAAAATATCGGATACAGAGTATTCTTAGAATAGATTTTTGTTCTGGTTTTAATAGTTCTTATTATTGTTTAGAAATATTTGCAATATATGTGAAATATACATTTCATTTTTACGGAAAAAAGCATATATTGGAAATAACGAATTAAAAATAATGTAAAAAATGCAGTAATAGTAATTCATAGAAAGGAAAAACTATGACCAGACAAGAAATTTTGAAAATTTGTAAAGATGAGGATGTTCGTTTTTTACGCCTGCAATTTAGCGATATATTTGGGGTAAACAAAAATGTGGAAATCCCTGCCTCTCAGTTTGAAAAAGCGTTAGACGGTGAAGTGATGTTTGACGGATCGTCCATCGAAGGGTTTTCGCGTATCGAAGAATCGGATCAGCTTCTGGCGCCGGATTACGAATCGTTCCGGGTCTTGCCATGGGAAAACAAACAGGGAAAAATTGCGCGTATTATTTGTGATATTCAAAATCCGGATCATACGTCTTTTGAAGGATGCGCGCGCTCTACGCTTAAACGGGTTTGCAGAAAAGCCGCAGATATGGGATACGAAATGTTTGCCGGGCCCGAAGCGGAATTTTTTCTGTTTCAGAAAAATGACAAAGGAATCCCAACCATCGATACGCATGATTTTGCCGGGTACTTTGATTTAGCGCCAATCGATCTTGGCGAAGAAGCACGGCAGGAGATTGTTAATAAATTGCAGGAACTCGGTTTTGAAGTAGAAGCGGCCCATCACGAGGTGGCGCACGGGCAGCATGAAATCGATTTTAAATATGAAAATGCGTTAACAACTGCGGATAATATTGCCACTTTCCGTTTTGTCGTGCGTAAGGTGGCTCAGGATTATAACCTTCATGCGACCTTTATGCCCAAGCCGGTTTATGGAATTAACGGTTCCGGGATGCATACCCATATGTCTCTCTTTAAAGGAGCGGAAAATGTGTTTTATAATGAGAAGGCCGAGTATCAATTAAGCGCCGAAGCGCGCTGGTATATCGCCGGTTTGCTGAAGCATGCCAAAGCCTATGTTGCCATTACGAATCCATTGGTAAATTCCTATAAACGCTTAGTTCCCGGATTTGAAGCACCGGTTAACATTGCCTGGTCCGAACGGAACCGGAGTCCGATGATTCGCATTCCCGCCAAACGCGGAAATAGCACACGGGCTGAAGTGCGTATGCCTGATCCTGCGGCTAATCCCTATCTCGCGCTGGCGGTTATGCTGGCTGCCGGTTTGGATGGCATCCAAAATAAAATGAGTTGTCCCGATCCGGTAAATAAAAATATTTTCACTATGAGTCAAAGAGAACGAAGCCGCTATAAAATCGAACCGTTGCCATCTAATTTGCAAAAAGCGGTTGAAGCCTTCGAAAAAAGCAAACTCATGCGCGAAACTTTAGGCGACCATATCTTTTTCCATTACATTGAATCCAAAAAACAGGAATGGAGCGATTATATTTCCCAGGTGCATCAATGGGAATTGGATCGCTATTTCGGATATTATTAAATCCCATCCGGCTGGATTTTGTCCCCCGGCCTTTGGGTCCTGATAAAGATTCAAGTCCTTCTGGTTGCTCCGTTGCACCGATAGACCGGTATTTTTAACCTGCGGTGTGGTTGCTTATTTGTTTGCGAAAGGCGTGGGAGACCACGCCTTTTTTTACCTTGTCTTCGCTGAAAATCCAAATATCACAAAAGTATCACAAAGATCTCATATTTATGCAAAACGTACATTTTTTGAAAAAACGGGAATATGAGCTCCCACCATCCTGTTATAAGGGTTGAATTTAAAATACCATAACCCAACAAGGAGAATTAACATGAACAAATTGAATGTGTATTTCAAAGCTGTAGCCGGTCTGGCGATGATCGTTGCCATGGTTTTTGTATTTGGAAATACAAGTAATGCCGGTATCAGTCTGAATGACAATGGCGCATCTATCAGCTCAGAAAAAGGCGTTTCGCTGACAGCCTTAAACAGCAGTAAGTTTGAAAGCAGCGCCCGTAATGCCTGTGGCGCCGGTAAATGCGGCGCTTCAGATAAAAAAGCCGCTGTAAAAGGCAAAGCCAAGGATGCTAAAAAAGTAGCCAAAGAAATGAAAAAAGAAGGTAAATGCGGCGCCGGTAAATGTGGCGCAGGCAAATGCGGTGGTGCGGATAAAAAAGCCAACGTTAAATCTAAAGTCAAAGATGTTAAAAATGCGGCTAAAGATGGCAAATGTGGCGATGGTAAATGCGGTGACGGCAAATGTGGCGGCGCGGATAAAAAAGCCGATGTTAAAGCAAAAGTTAAAAACGCCAAGAAAGCGGCAAAAGAGATGAAAAAAGAAGGTAAATGTGGCGCTGGTAAATGCGGTAAATAAGCGTTAACAGGCCGGGGGAATTATTATTAGGCTTTGCGGTTTCCGCAAAGCCTTTTTTTATATGGATAGGTCGTTAAAAAAACCTACTGTAAATTAACTCAGATGTTCACCGACAGAACGACCGACAGAAGTAAAAACGGAATATTCCTTCGAAAGATGAATATAGGGTTGCTATTTAGTCATTGTGTTTTGAAGTGTTGAGTGTATAAAAAACAGAATCGATTAAAACTATTTGAAATTGCTGTTTTTTTCGGTCTGTCTGCCAATGACATAGCAGTAAGTCGCGGCTTTTTTTACTGCACCATTTGATACAGAGTCTTTTTAGTTAACTGTTTTCAGGCATGGGATATTTTATCTTTGTCCTGTCTTTTTAATAATGTGCCAGCCAAATTTTGTGCGTACCAAACCGCTGATGCGGCCGTTGGACATCTTTTTAACCGCCTGTTCGAATTCCCGTACCATCTGTCCTTCGCCAAACCATCCTAAATCGCCTCCTTTGCTTTTACTGGGACAGGTCGAAAACTCTTTGGCAAGTCCATTAAAATTTTTCCCCGATTTTAACTGTTTTAATATATGATTCGCAAGCGTGCGATCTTTTACTAAAATGTGACTGGCGCGCCATTCCATAGAGTATCCTTTCGTTTAAAACAATCAAATTTAATATTAACAAGTTGCAGAATGCAAACATTTCATTTCCATATTTTCATCCGGGAGAAATAGGAAATATTTTCCGCTATTTTAAAATCCGGCTTTGCGCACATTTGTATGGAATTAGCTTAACTCTCTTATTTATAACAGGATGTAGAAAGTATATGTTTTTGGCATATTATTTGAATTATTGAGTGCAACAGGGTAAGGAAACCAGGAGGAATTATGGAACAGTATATCGATTATTCAGTTATCAGTGATACGCCGGCTATGTTAGGTATGGTTTATATTTGTGCCTGGTGTAACCGCGTAAAAGAACCCGGCGCCGATCCGCGAAAACCAAACTCATGGAAAATAGTAGAGCGGCAGGGAAGTTTGGATTCCCGGATATTTTTTAGCCATGGTATTTGTCCTGTTTGTAAAGCCGGTGTGGCCTAATGCCCGGCACACGCGTTTATTCTCCCGCAAAAAAAAATATATTTTAATTGCACTCCCTTCTTTTCTTGATTATTCTTTATCACGGTAAACCGATTGTCAAATATTTTATAAAGGAGAACAAAATGGCCGTGTTTGTATTGCTTACCAAATTATCTCCCTCAAGTATCGGCGGCGCTGAAACCCGTGAAAATATTGGACGTGAATGGTTTGATACGGTTAAAAAAAAATGTCCGGAAGTGACCTGGCTGGAGCACTATGCCTTACTTGGCGCGTATGATTTTATGGATATCTACGAAGCGCCAAATGAAGAAACGGCCGCAAAGGTCTCGATGATCACAATGCGTAAAGGCGCCGTTACAGCCGAGAGTATGCCCGCTATTCCTTATAAAAAATATCTGGAAATCATAAAAAAACTCTAAAGCCGCAGCGCCATTCGGACGTAACATAGTCTAAATCGGTTCCATTACAATTGATGCCGGTTTTTATTATTTCGTGTTTTAATTGCGGTGATGGAATCGTTTTGTTTTAAACAGTTCAAACGGACATAATTCAGATGTTTGCAAATTATTCCTAAACCACTATTTTTTAATCATTCAGCCTTGTAATTAATTCCAAAATTATTAAATTAAAAAGCCATTGAAAGAGTTTAATAAATTTTTTTGTTTTATCAGTTGATATAATATTTTTTCGAGAGAAACTCTCATATGTTATCCTGCGATTTAATTCGTGAGAAGTCGGGTGCAACTATTTTTGGCAACAATGTTTTTTGCCTGATGGAAGTCGACTCGACCAATACATTTGTATTAAATATGGCCCGTTCCGGCGCGCCTGAAGGAACTCTGGCCGTTGCCGATTTTCAGCATTCCGGTCGGGGAAAAAGGGGACGGCAATGGTTTGCTCCCCGCGGAGAAAATCTCACCTTCAGCCTTTTGCTGCGTCCGCTGGTTAATATCGAATATGTTCAAAAAATTACACTCGCTGCAGCCGTTACTCTGGCCAATACAATTGAAGAGTTTTTTAGGCAAAAGGGCTGGGACTTACCGCCCATCGAACTTAAATGGCCCAATGATTTACTGGTCGACGGAAAAAAACTAAGCGGTATATTAACGGAATCTATTTTAAAGGATAAAGAGGTTTCTGCCCTTGCCGTGGGCATCGGCATTAATTTAAATACGGAAATCAGGCAGTTCCCGCAGGAACTGCAAAACAATGTCTGCTCATTAACCGATTTTGTGGGCCAACGGATCATTCCCGAAGAACTCTTGGCGCTATTCCTGCGCAGATTTGAACAGGATTATGAAATATGGGAACGCAACGCTTACCGCGATGTGGTTACTCAGTGGAAAAATAGATGCCGTCAGTTTGGGAAAAAGATAAATGTAATAACCGCAGACGGAGAGCGGGAGGCTCTTTTTCAGGATGTGAATGATGACGGATATCTGTTATTTAAAA
Source organism: Calditrichota bacterium (assembly GCA_024278755.1). Lineage (GTDB taxonomy): Bacteria > Calditrichota > Calditrichia > Calditrichales > Calditrichaceae > JANTFQ01. Next base: position 28,211 of record JAJRSO010000062.1, read on the forward strand.
CAGCCGATGGGAAAACCGAACGTTTAATAAGTGGTGAAATAAATGCTCTTAGCGATTGATATTGGAAACACGCATACCGTTGCCGGTTTATTTGAAAACGGGGCATTGAAAAGCCATTGGCGTATCTCCTCTACACTGGCACGTACGGAAGATGAAATTGCCGCGCTGCTCAGCTATTTTTTTCTGAACGAGAATACGGATGTTTCTGATTTGAGAGGGGTGGCCATCTCTTCGGTCGTACCCGATTTAACATTTGTATACGAACTCATGTGTAGCCGCTATTTTAAAATTAAACCGCTAATAATCGGCGCCGAATCCAAACTGGATATGCAAATTAAATATGCCGATCCCTCTCTCGTTGGCGCCGACCGACTATGTAACGCCGTGGCCGGAAAAGAACAATATGGAACACCGCTTGTAGTTATTGACTTCGGAACCGCCACAACATTTGATTGTATCGATCAAAACGGAGATTATCTTGGCGGTATCATTTCACCCGGAGTTAATACGTCCATCGACGCTCTGCATAAACATGCGGCCAGGCTTCCTAAAGTGTCTATGGATTTTCCGATGGAGCTGATTGGACGCACAACTTCCGACAGTATTAAAAGCGGTATCTTTTTTGGAACGGTTTTTATGGTGGACGGGATGATTGAAAAACTAAAAACCGTACTTGGCGATAATACAAAGATTGCGGCTACCGGTGGTTTGGCTCTGAAAATAGCCGGCCGGACAGAAAGGATCGAATATGTCGATTTAGACCTGAGTTTAAAAGGAATCGCCTCTATCTATTCAAAAAATGTAAGCTAACGGATCTGCTAAACCGATGGAACCAAAACATGCTTTATAAAGAAAAAATTCTGCTCCTGCACCGAAACTCCCTACTACAGGAACGTATTGCCTCGTACCTGCGTGAAAACGGCTATGCCGTGATTATGGCCAACAATGTGGATAATACGTTTAGCCTACTCGAAAGTATGAAGCCTGATTTAATTTTATGGGGTGAAACTCTAACGGCACATTCCAAAGAAGTGTTACGTAAAATTAAAAAAAGCAGACGGGGCAGGGTTATCCCCATTATCGCTTTAATTCCGGATATGGAATTGTTTGATCGGATTGAAATTGAAAAGTCCGGCATAAGTGATATTTTGGATTCGGCTCCGAATTTTACAGAACTAAAAGTTAAAATCCGGTTTCATCTTATAAACAGAAAAAAAATTAAACTCTACCAAACCGAAATACTGCATCTGTCCGATATGTCGAAATTGCAGTACAATTTAATTCGCGTGCACGATGTTAACCGGCTTTGCGAACTGGTTAACGATTTTATCTTTAACGCCTATAAACCCGATACGCTGATCACGGTGGTGTTTAACAAAAAAACAGGTGGTTTTGATTATAGTGGAATTTTTACTTCCGAACCTCCTTTGTCGGATACGCATGCAACCCTATTTGATTTGCCCATCTGGAAAAAATACTTTCTGGCAAATCCGAAATTGGAAGCCGAACAAATTATTGACAATTATATTCTGGAATTTTTTGCAACTGTCAATTTGGGTTCCGATGTCTATTATCAGTTCCCGCTGCGGGCATCCAACCACCAGATCGGCTTTATTATTACCGGTTATCGCGGCAGCGTGGCCATGCGAAAAAAAGACTTTGACGAACTGATAACGTTAGCGCAGTCTTTGGCCTTTAGAGTGGTTAATAACCGACGGTTGATTACCAAAACATCAAAAGAATCGGAAGCAACATCCGAAATACACCAGTTTTTTAAACGGCTTAATGAAGATGAAATTACCAATTATTTAAGTTTACAGCTACTTAGCCATTTTAAAGCCGATACCTGTATCTATTTTAATTTTAATGAAGGTTTTAAATTCCTTTACCCTCAATATTGTTATAAAAAAGGTCAGGAACAAAATCTGTTTGAAAACGAAAAGCCGCCCGTATTAATGCTGACGGAATTTCCTGCATTTGAACAGTTTCGGGAGAGTAAACGGCCCAGCGCATATTTCAATTTAAATAAAACGCCGGCAGACGATTTATATAAAATGGCGTCTCTTGCCGGCGGAACTTACCAGTCTATTTTACTTTTTTCCGTTCAGATAGGAAACGAAGTAAAAGGATTTTTTATTGTTGCCAATGAATTAAGCCGCAAACTGTTTACCAGTCACGAAATCCATGAAGCAGAAAAGATTATCCATAAAGCGACCACCGTTCTTGTGGAAAGCCGGCTTGTAAAACAGGCTCAAAAAAATATCAAACAACTGGAACGGGTGTTTGAACTGGGCAAAGAGCTGACCCTCGATTTTGAAGTGGACGATCTGCTACAAAAAATTGCCGGAGCCCTGCGCCGTACTCTGGGCTGGAATAACGTTATTCTTGATAAAAGAAACACCGTTTCTCGGGAATATGAAAATGTGTGTGTGCTCGGTTTAAAACCCGGTGATTATGAAAAACTGCGCCGGCAGTTTTCAGACCGCCTTTTTTCCGGTTTCCGGGAAAATTGTTTTACCATCAGTCAATCCTATTTTTGTGACCATGAATCGCTGGATGAACCGGTAAATGAACTGACCCAAAATCTCTTTTTAGCATCCATTGGCAAGGAGTGGGATGATCGCGACTGGCTAATCGTTCCTATCTTAAGCAAAGGTAAAGAGCTGGGCTATTTTGCTCTGAACGATCCGGTGGAACGTGTGCGTCCTTCCGTAGATAAGGTGCGCAGCATCGAGTATTTTGCCAACCAGGCGGCGGTTGCGCTGGAAAATGCCGGTTTGTACGAATTTTTAAAATCATCGGAAGAAAAATACCGCTTACTGGCAGAAACAATGACCATGGGGCTGGTGACCTGCGATTTCAGCGGTAAAATTGTATATGTGAATAAAAGCCTTGTGTAGATGCTGAAATATACCGACTGGAAGAGTTTGTTGGGGCAAAACCTGTACGATTTATGCTCGTTTAAAACCCGGGGCGAGGTTGAAAAATATCTTGTTGAAATTTCCAAACAAAAAAAGACCGGCAAAGAAGAAAGCGGCGAAAGTACCGAAGGTGTGGAAATCGAATTGCTGGCCAATGACAACCACCACATTCCCTTTAAACTCTATGTCAGTTCGCACACCGATTCTGCGACGGAAGGTGGATTTATCGGCGTATTGGCCGATCTGCGTCCCCAGCGAAAACTCGAGCGAATGCGTACCGACTTCAACTCGATGGTTGTGCATGATTTACGCTCGCCGCTGAACATCATTCAGGGGTACATCGATATTGTCCGTAGCCAGGTGGTGGGACAGATTTCCGAAGAACAGGGCGACCTGTTGCAAATTGCCAAAGACAATGTGGATAAGGTGCTAAAGCTCGTAGACAATTTTATGATTGCTTCCAAAATTGAGAGCGGAAAATTCGATATGTCCATGGAAATCAATTCCATCAATGCGCTGATTGAGGCGGTATACGAACATAATCTTGTCCTGGCGCAAAAAAAAGATATTCAAATGTCTCTGCATCTGGATCACAGTATTTCGCTTCAGCAATTCGATAAACTACGTATCGAGCAGGTGCTGACCAATTATCTGAGCAATGCCTTAAAGTTTACGGAAAGAGGCGGGAAGATAACGATTACCAGTAAACTGGTAAAGGGTGTAAATAAACTGACCGGCGAAGATACGATGTCGGTACATGTGGCGGTTCAGGATACGGGGGTCGGCATTAATTACGAAGAGCAAAATATGGTTTTTAATAAATACGAACAGACCGAAGCCGGAAAAGACGCCGCATTAAAAGGGACCGGGTTAGGGCTGGCTATTTGTAAAGAAATTATTTCCATGCACAACGGCGAAGTTTGGGTGGAAAGCGAACCGGGGCAGGGAAGTACCTTTTATTTTAGCCTGCCGATTACACAAATCCGTATTTAATTATGGCCGGCGCAAAAGCAAAAACTACCCCGTTGATGGATCAGTACCTGAGCATCAAAGCAGACTACAAAGATGTTTTGTTGCTTTACCGCATGGGCGATTTCTATGAAACCTTTTACGACGACGCCAAACTCCTTTCTAAAACCATCGGTATCGCGCTCACTAAACGAGCGCATGGAAAGTCTGCCGATGTGCCGCTGGCCGGATTTCCCCACCATGCCCTCGATACCTATCTGCCAAAACTCTTAAATGCCGGGTTGCGAATTGCCATATGCGAGCAGGTGGAAGACCCGAAGCTGGCCAAAGGCATTGTTAAAAGAGAAGTGGTGGAAATCGCCTCGCCGGGTGCGACGCTTTCTGAGAAAATTTTAGACAGCCGGTCACATAATTTTTTAATTGCGCTCGATATCCGTGATGGCGTATGCGGAATGGCTGCCGCCGATGTTTCTACCGGTAGTTTTCAGACTTCCGAGTTCGACCCCCAAAATCTGTTGGAATATTTACAGCGCTATCAGCCTAAAGAAATTCTGATCGCAAAAAAAAAATACGAATTCCTGACAAATTTAATTCGCCAGCAAGTGAACGCGGTTGTGACAAAACGGGAAGATTGGATATTTAACCGGGAGTACACCTATGAACTGCTTACCTCTCACTTTAATACCCGTTCATTAAAAGGATTTGGCTGCGAAGAGCTGGACGCCGGAATAACAGCGGCTGGCGTCCTTATTCATTATCTGCAGGAAAACTATAAGACCCGGTTGGAACATTTTGTACAACTGCAGGTTAGCAATCTTTCCAATTATATGATATTGGACGAAAGTACCCGGCGCAATCTGGAAATAGCACACACTATTTCCGGGCTTCAGGGCGGCCATACCTTGCTTACCGTTTTGGATTACACGTTAACGCCCATGGGCGCCCGGTTGTTTAAACAATGGCTGCAGCAGCCGTTGATTCGTAAAAAGGAAATTACACGGCGTTTGGATATCGTAACGGCCTTAGTGACACACCGGGAAATAAAGCAGGAAATCGCCGGACAGCTAAAAGCTATTTTTGATATGGAACGTTTGCTGGGACGTATTGTAACCGGCCGGGCAAACGGCAGGGATATGCTTAATTTAAGGCTGTCGCTCGATGTGATTCCGCCATTGCAAAAAACTATAAAAGACAGCGCTTTAACGCCGTTGCAGCAAAGCTTTAAAAAATTTGATCCTCTCACGTCACTAACGCGTTTCATATCAAAAACAATTGTGGAAAATCCTCCGCTAACCATTCAGGAAGGCGGATTGATTCGGTCCGGTTACAATAGTGAACTGGATGAGCTGCGGGAAATTTCGGAATACGGAAAAGACTGGCTTTTAAACTATCAGGAAAAAGAACGCGGCCGAACCGGAATTACTTCGTTAAAAGTTAGCTATAATAAAGTCTTTGGATACTATCTCGAAGTGAGCAATGTGCACAAAGAAAAAGTGCCCGAAAATTATATTCGCAAGCAAACGCTGGTTAATGCCGAACGCTACATTACCCCGGACCTAAAAGAATGGGAAGAAAAAATTTTAGGCGCTGAGGATAAAATAAAAGAACTGGAATACAGGATTTTTCAGGAAGTCCGCGAAGAAGTCGGCCGTTTTATTGTGCCCATTCAGGAAAACAGCCGGAAAATTGCCGAGCTGGATTGCTATGTAAGCCTTGCCGAGGCCGCTCTGCTTAATAATTATGTCTGCCCGAAAATAAGCGGTGGGGAAGCGCTAAAAATTAAGGGCGGACGCCATCCCGTAGTGGAAAAAAATCTGGCGCACGGGCAGGATTTTATTGCCAACGATACTTACATGGATACAAAGAAGGAGCAAATTTGGATCATAACCGGCCCCAATATGTCCGGTAAATCCACCTTTTTGCGTCAGACAGGGCTGATTGTGCTAATGGCCCAAATCGGTTCTTTTGTTCCTGCGGAAGAAGCCGAAATCGGAATCGTTGACCGGATTTTTACACGGGTGGGCGCCTCGGATAATTTAGCCATGGGAGAGAGTACCTTTCTTGTGGAAATGAATGAGACCGCCAATATTTTGAACAACGCCACTTCCCGCAGTTTGATTCTGCTGGATGAAATCGGTCGGGGAACAAGCACATTCGATGGCCTGTCTATCGCCTGGGCAGTGGCGGAATTTATTCATAATGAAGACCGTCTGCATTCCAAAACCCTGTTTGCCACCCACTATCATGAACTTACGGAACTGGCTCTTTTATATCCGCGCATAAAAAATTATAATGTAGCCGTCGAAGAATGGGAAGACCAGGTTGTCTTTTTACGTAAAATAGTTCCCGGAGGCACCGATAATTCTTACGGAATCTATGTCGCAGAAATGGCCGGATTGCCGCAGCCGCTCATTGAACGAGCCCGGGAAATTCTAAATAATCTCGAAAGCAATGAGCTAAAACCGCATTCGCGTAAACCGCGCCTTGCCGCCCGCCGCTCCGGCCGAAATGTGGACCGCAATCAGTTAAGTTTGTTTACCGATAATGAGACAAAAAGAGTTAAAGAAGCCCTGGAACGAGTTGATGTAAATGCGATGACGCCGCTTGCCGCTCTGCAAAAATTAGATGAATTAAAAAAAATGCTCTCGCATAAATGAAAAAAGCATAAAAAATAGTAAAGTTCAATTAATGTCCGTCGAATACCTGAATCACGCTTTTATCAGAGCTAAGTTCAATAAAATTTGATGATTATTAATTTTTATCTTGATTCGGCGGTGTTTTAGTTTTATCTTTAATAATAATAACAAATTAAGGCATATCGTCGTCCATAGGAGGAAGGCAAATGAAAACGGTGACGAAAAAGGATGTTGCCAAGAGAACGGCTCAGGAACTCGGTGAAAAAATTTACACTGCAGAAAAATTTGTGGATCGTATTTTTATTGTCCTGCGTGAAATTTTGAGCGAAGCGGATCCCGAAGTGCGCATTGAGATTAGAGATTTTGGCGTGTTTGAAGTTAAAAAAACCAAACCCAAGCCAAAGGCTCGTAATCCGAGAACCGGTGAAATTATATATGTGCCTGCCCGCCGAAAAACCCATTTTAAAGCCGGAAAGATTTTAAAAGATGTTTTAAAGGAACCTCTTTCCGAATAATTCCTGCAATGCAGCCGTTCTCCGTTTTTCGAGAGCGGCTTTTTTATTCCGTTTTTCAATAAAGTTTTTTGTAATTTGCCTGCCTTTAATTCTTCTGTTAATTTACGGCCGTTACAAATTAAACAAAGGAATAAATAAACGCTTTATGGTAGCAAAAATTATTGCACTGGATATTGGTGAAAAACGGATCGGTACCGCCGTGAGCGATGCGCTTGGGATGCTTGCCCACCCGTTAAAAACCATAGTCTGGAAAGGATACAACCGTTTTGTAGAAGAGCTTAAAGAACTTATTGCCGAGCAGGAAGCCGCTGCCCTCGTAATTGGTATGCCTTACACATTAAAAGGCACGGCGTCTAAAAAAACGGAAGAGGTTCAAAAACTGGCAGAGCAACTCCGTGCGTCTCTTAATCTGGAAATTATTGAAGAAGATGAGCGTTTAACAACTAAAATGGCAGAAAATGCCCTGCATGCCGTGGGGAAAAAACCAAGCAGACAGCGGGAAAAAATTGATCAGATTGCGGCCGTATATATTTTACAATCATATTTGGACCGCACACACAGAATATAAGGAGTAGATCGTATGGTCATTATAATGGAAAAGAATGCGCAGGAAAAATTAATAGAGGATATTATAAAACGCCTCGATGAAGAAGGCTATTCTATCCACCGTTCCACCGGCGTGGAACATACGCTATTAGGAGTTATCGGAAATACTGCTAAACTGGATGTGCGGGATCTGAAAATTATGCCGGGTGTGGCGGATGCCTATCGCATTACCGCTCCTTATAAATTGGTCAGCCGGGAGTTTAAATCCGAAAATACGGTTATTAAAATTAAAGATATTGTTATCGGCGGAAAAGAAATTGTTATTATGGCCGGTCCCTGTTCTGTAGAATCCAGAGAACAGGTAATGACCATTGCCGAACGGGTTTCCCAGGCCGGAGCAAAAATATTACGCGGCGGCGCTTTTAAGCCGCGTACTTCCCCTTATGCTTTTCAGGGAATGGGAGAAGAGGGCCTAAAAATTCTGCGCGAAGCGGCAGATAAGTATAATATGCTGGTTATTACCGAAGTAATGGATAAAGATCAGATTGAATTGGTCTGTCAATATAGCGATATCCTGCAGATTGGCGCCCGCAACATGCAAAACTTTTCTTTTATGAAGGCCCTGGGGCAAACTAAAAAACCTATCTTTTTAAAGCGTGGCATTTCCGCAACAATCCAGGAATGGCTGATGTCGGCCGAGTATATTTTGGCCGGCGGAAACGCAAATGTTATAATGTGCGAACGCGGTATCCGTACCTTTGAGACCTATACGCGCAATACGCTGGACTTAAGCGCCATTCCGGTAATTCAGAAACTCAGCCATTTACCGGTAATGGCCGATCCATCACACGGAACGGGATTACGCAATAAGGTGCTGCCTATGGCCCGGGCTTCGGTAGCGGCCGGTGCGGACGGGATTATGATTGAAGTGCATCACGATCCGGATCATGCTTTATCCGACGGTGCGCAGTCCCTGTATCCGGATCAGTTTGATGATTTGATGAATCAGATTCGTGTCATTGCCAAAGTGATAGGAAGAAACATTGCCGAAAGAAGAGACCAGTAGCATTAATACAATAGTTATTTCCGGCCTCGGGGTAATGGGGGCCTCCCTGGCAATGGCGGTCCGTCAAAATTGTCCGCATATAAGAATAATGGGATACGATTCGGCGGAAGTTTTGGCCGAAGCCGAACGGATGGATATTATCGACGGGAAAATAAGAGACTGGCCCCGGGATTGTACACATGCCGATATTATTTTTCTGGCAACGCCGCTCCATATTTTAGGACAGCATTTACACGATTTAAACGGCGTTGTTTCCGAAGAAACCATAGTAACCGACCTGGGCAGCACTAAACAGGAATTATCCGAACTTGTAGAGCAAATTGATTTTAGCGGACAATATATCGGTGGCCACCCCATGACCGGCGCCGAAAAAAGCGGTATAAAAGCGGCTAATCCGCTTCTTTATGAAAATGCCGTTTATGTTTTAACGCCTGATGCTCATGAAAATTCTGTTCTGATGCAGAGTAAACTTATTCCCCTCTTAAATGCCATAAAAGCGCGGGTATTGTTTTTAAAACCCGATGTGCACGACACTATTTTGGCGTCGGTAAGTCATCTGCCGCAACTGGCCGCCATTGCCCTCGTCAATTTGGCCGGCGTTCAGGACAGTCCCGACTTGCCCGTTTTAGATCTCGCCGCAGGCGGTTTTAGAGATTTAACGCGTATTGCTTCCAGCTCCATAGATATTTGGCAGGATATCATTTCATCCAATAAAGAAAACGTGCGTGAAGCGCTGATCCGTTTTATCGGACTTCTGCAAACAGAGCTGAATATGCTTGACAATTTGAAAGAACCGTTCGAAAGCGCCAATGAATACCGCAGCAAACTGCCGAAACAAAACAAAGGCTTTTTATCGCCGTTAAGCGATATTTTGGTGTATGTAAACGACGAAATGGGTGTGGTGGCTAAAATCGCAAATGCGCTGAGCGGCCGCGGGATAGATATTCGCGATATAGAATTACTGAAAATCCGCGAAAAAGAGGGTGGTGTGTTTCGACTCTCCCTAGCGGATGAAGCGGAAGCGGTTCAAGCCATTGAAGTATTAAATAAAATCGGATATAAAGCGTTTGTCAGGGAGTAAAAAAATGGAACCGTTAAAAATTGCCGTCATCGGGACGGGAAGCATCGCGCAGATTGTTCACCTTCCGGTATTAAAAAATATCGACGAGGTTGCTTTAACGGCGATTTGTGATATCGACGATACCAAAATTACGCCGTTACTCGAAAAGTATGAAATCCCGAATGGTTACCGTCAGGCAGACCGTCTGTTTAAAACGGAAAAGCTGGACGCTGTTCATATCTGTACGGCAAACCACTATCATTATCCCATGGCATATATGGCGCTGATGAATGATGTGAATGTGTTTATGGAAAAACCGATTGCCTTAAATGCTGCCGACGCGCAAAAACTGGATACCCTGGCCAAAGAACGAAATTTGCAGGTGCTGGTAGGTATGCAAAACCGTTTTCGGGAAGATGTTTTAATCTTAAAGGAATTTCTCGAAAAGGACGAACTGGGCGATATCTTTTATATTAAAAGCGGCTGGTTAAAACAGTACCGGCGCGAACCCTTTTCCAAATGGAAAACAATCCGCAAAAAGGCCGGAGGCGGGGTTGTGCTTGATCTTGGAAGTCAGCTCATTGATTTGGCCATGTTTTTAATGGGCATGCCCAAAATAAAATCGGTGCGACTGTACGATTACCATATTAATCCGGAATTGAATGTGGAAGACGCCGCCCTGGCCGTTATCGAAACGGAAAGCGGCGCATCGATGACCATTGAAGTGAGCTGGAAAATGCATCTGGAAAAAGATATGATTTATACCCATATTTTCGGGAAAAACGGCGCGGCCTATCTAAATCCATTGAGAATCAACAAAGAACTGCACGGGAACCTGGTCAATGTAACTCCCTACACAACGGAAAACAGCGCCGCGCGGTTTAAAAAAGCCTATGAAAATGAAATAAATCATTTTGTAAAGGTCATCCGGGGCGCAGAAGAAAATCAGTCCTCTTCTGCCGACGCCGTGCGTATTATGCGAATTATTGACGCCCTTTATGAATCGGCCCGGCAAAAAAAACAGGTGGAAATAAACAAGTAACGGACGACCTCTTGTTTGTATGGTTCGGATAAAGGATAAAGATTTGCAAAAATATTTTCAGGCAGTTAAGTTAAAAGCTACGCATTTTTATGTTCTTGCAGTGTTCCTCTTTTTTGTGTTTGGCAGCGTTTCGCAGGCACAAAATAAGGGAAGCAATCTCAGCCTGGCCGATAGTGTGTATTATTCGGTGCTGGATTCGTTATTAAACGGAATACCCGAACCGGCGCTTAAAATGTACGATTCGGTTTCCGGAGATGCGGCTTTTTTGCGTTCCGGCTGGATTCATTACTGGGCAGCAGCAGACGCCATGCCATTGCGGGACAGCAGCGCCTTAAAGTTTGTAATGGATCGTTTTGAGATTACTGTTGATTATTATGAAAATAGTGGACGGCTGTTAGGCTTTAATAGAAAAATGAAACGCCGTTTTTCGTTCTTTTTGCAGGGCTGGCTGGAAGATCCAGTTTCCGGAAAGGTGGTGCGTAGCGTTTCTGTAAAAAAAATAAAAGACGATTTTATAGATGCCGGCAACCTGTCTGAAATAGAAAAAAGTCCGTTCCGTTTCACCAAAGGAACAATGAAAACAAAGTCTGTCTGGATGCGCTATATACAGCCGGGTATTTTAATAGGAGCGGTTAGCGCAATTGTGTACCTGTTTTTCAACGTGCGCACATAAATTGAACTTTTTACACCGGGGATAGTTAAAATCCGCATTATAAATTCAAGGAGAAGGAAGTTGCTCAGAGCGGGACTCTTAATAAGCATTGTTATTTTTATTTTCAGCTGCGCGGGAACAAAACCACAGGCAAACTGGTCTGCAGCCCAGTATTATCACTATGCATATAAATTATTCGAAGATGAAGATTACTATGAGGCGGCCAATGAATTTACCGTTGTTGTGTTGCGCTACGCGGGAACTTCCGTAGCGGACAGCGCGCAGTTTTATCTGGCGGAATCCCATTTTAAAATGGACGAATATCTGATTGCCGCAGTGGAGTATGAAAAATTGATGACCAGTATGAGCCGCAGTCCGTTAGTGCCGCGGGCCCAGTTCCAACAGGCCGAGAGTTACTATATGTTATCGCCAAGGCCGGAGCTAGAACAACAGTATACACTTAAGGCCATCCGCGCCTACCAGACATTTATCGAAGATTATCCCACGCACGAATTAAAGCCCAAGGCCGAAAAGCGCATTTTTGAATTACGTGATAAACTGGCCGAAAAAGCGTTTGATAACGCCGAAATTTATCGTAAAATGCGCGAATACCGGGCTGCGATTATCTATTATGATATCGTTCTGGAAAAATATTACGATTCCTCCTGGGCCGACGACGCTGTTGCCGGCAAAATTGAAACCTATCTCGAAAGTAAAGATTATACCGCAGCGGCCAAAGAGATAGATAAATTTAAACAGCAATTTCCCAACAGCAATTTAAAAGAAGAAGTTCAGAAAAAAGAAGAACGGCTGGCCGAATACGAGACAGATAAAAAATGAACCGGAAACCGGCCCCGAAAAAGGCGGCGCTTTTCGGCGGTACGTTTGATCCTGTGCACCTGGGACATCTGCAAATTGCCGAATGGGTGCAAAATTTATTGCAGTTAGACCGCGTAATATTTATCCCGAACTATCTTCATCCCCTGCGTAAACGCAGAGATATTACGTCGTCGGATTTTCGTTTGCAAATGCTCAGAGCCGCATTGCAAAATTATCCTTCATTTGAGTGTGATCCCATCGAAATTGAGCGGGGCGGTATTTCGTATACGATAGATACATTGTATTATTTTCGTAAAAAATATTCCCAAACCGAACTATTTTTTTAATCGGCGCCGATAATGTGGCCGAATTTCCTAAATGGAAAGACCCTCAAGGTATTTTAAGCCTGGCAAAAATTGTAGTTTATAACCGTATGCGCGCACAGGAATTAACAGCCTTTCCTTCCGACCGTTTTATTTTTACAAACAGTCCGCCTGTCAATATTTCCAGTACGGAAATCAGAAAACGGCTGGCTGCCGGTTTGCCCTGCGATAATATGCTGCCTGCCGCCGTTCTGCGCTTTATCAATGAAAAACAAGTCTATCGCTCCCGCTAAAGTCTGTTGAAAAGAATCATAAAAAAGTGTACATTACACTTTATAGTTTCTGAAATTTGCAGAAAACCCGGAGTTCTTATTGTTTCTCGGAAAAGTGGCCGGATCGGTCTGGTCCACAAAAAAAACGGATAATTTAAAGAATCTTCGTTTTTTAATTATTCATCCGATCAACCTGAAAAAAGCCCCGTTAACAGATGTGGTAATTGCCGCAGATATTCTGGGAGCGGGCGTTGGCGAAACCGTAATTTGCGCGTACGGACACGCCGCCCGCCAGGCGATTTATCCGCAAAACCCCAATGAACTGAGTATTGAGGCAGCCGTTGTGGGTATTGTGGATCGTATGGATGTGGACGAGCGTTTATTAGACTAAACACAATTGTGGAAATACTTTTTAAGCACTAAATATAAAGAGATAAAATATGGCCGATTTAAACGAACAGGAAATACGTAAATTAGTGGAAGAAGCGGTTCAACAGCTTGGGAGCAATGTCTCCGGCGAAGCGGTTAATCAGGTTGTACGGGAGGCCGCCGCAAAAATTAACGTTCCGGTAAATACTTCCGCGCCGCAGCCGCAGATTCAGCCGTCGGCCGTTGGGCAGAACAGAATTATCGTGACCGCTTTCGGCAAAAACCGCCGGGGGATTTTAGCCGGATTAACCGGCGTCCTGTCTGAAACGGGTTGCGATATTTTAGATCTCAGTCAAAAGCTGTTGCAGGAGTTTTTTACGACCATGCTGCTGGTGGATATTAGTGAAAGCAGTTTGCCTTTCGAAGAAATAAAAGCAAAGGTTACCGCCAAAGGAGAAGAACTGGATTTAAAAGTAATCATCCAGCACGAAGCAATTTTTAACGCAATGCACAGGGTATAAAATGCCAATCGCTCTCGAAGAAATTCTGGAAACAATACGTATGACGGAAGTGGAGCATTTTGATATCCGCACCGTCACTATGGGCATTAATCTGCTGGATTGCAGAAGTGATGACCTGAAACGGATGAAAACAAATATATATGATAAAATTATGCGCACCGCAGCCGAACATGTAGCCACGGCGCAAAAAGTGGAATCGGATTACGGTATTTCCATTGCCAATAAACGCATCTCCATCACCCCTATGGCCATCGTTGCCGACGGGCACTATCCTGAAGATTTTATTGAATTGGCGAAAGTGCTGGATCGGGCCGGCGACGAGCTGGGTATCGATTATCTTGGCGGCTTTTCCGCGCTGGTGCAAAAAGGATTTACCATGGGCGACCGCAGCCTGATAAAAGCCATTCCCGAAGCGTTGGCTTCGACAAAACATATCTGCTCTTCGGTAAATGTGGCTTCCACCAAAGCCGGAATCAATATGGACGCCGTAAAAATGATGGGCGAAACCGTTAAGCTGACGGCGGAAAAAACGGCCGACCGGGATGCCATTGGCTGTGCAAAACTGGTCGTGTTCGCCAACGTTCCCGAGGATAATCCTTTTATTGCCGGCGCTTTTCATGGCGTTTCCGAACCGGATGTGGTGATAAATGTAGGTATTTCCGGTCCGGGGGTTATCCTGCGCGCCGTAAAAGAGGCGCCAAATGATTTGGACTTTTCACAACTCGGCGAACGCATTAAAAATATGGCGTTTAAAATTACTCGTGCCGGCGAATTTATCGGTAAAAAAGTAGCTGCTATGCAAAGCATTCCCTATGGTATTGTAGATATTTCTCTGGCGCCAACGCCGCTACCCGGCGATAGTGTGGCCGATATTCTAAAAGCCATGGGGCTCGAAGATGTGGGCGCCACCGGAACAACAGCGGCCCTGGCTCTGCTGAATGATTCGGTGAAACGCGGAGGATTGATGGCCTCATCGCATGTGGGCGGAATGAGCGGCGCTTTCATTCCGGTTTCGGAAGATGAAGGAATGATTAATGCGGCTCAGAAAGGGCATATTTCTCTTGAAAAATTAGAAGCCATGACCAGCGTTTGCAGTGTGGGGATTGATATGGCAGCAATTCCGGGCCGTACACCCGCTTCGGTTATTTCCGGTTTAATTGCCGACGAATGTGCCATTGGGATGACCAATAATAAAACGACGGCGGTACGCATTATTCCGGTACCGGGTAAAGAAGCGGGTGATATAGTGGATTACGGCGGTTTGCTGGGCGCCGCGCCCATTATGCCAATTTCCCAGTTAAATAACAGTATCTTTGTAGATCGCGGAGGGCGTTTACCTCCGCCTACCAAGGGAATTAATAATTAAACTAACAACATTCTCCAAAATTATTGTATAGAGAGATTTATTTAAGGGCTTCCCTTCTCCGGTTTTTTTAGATTGAAGCCATTTTAACTTCAATTTTGGATAGGATAGTTAAAAAAAAGATATATATGGAACGTAAAATTAAAATTGCCGCCGCCCAGATCAATTGTAAACTGGCCGATATCGACGCCAATCTTGAAAAACACTATGCGTTGATAGAAGAAGCAATTAACCAAAAATGCAATCTGATTCAGTTTCCGGAATTATCGCTCACGGGCTATTCCTTAAAAGATGCCGTTTTCGATACGGCTTTAATGGATTCGGATACAAAATGGAACCATCTGAAAGAGCTGAGTAAACATATTTCCATTGTCATGGGCGGAGTGGAACTCAATAAACGTTTCGAAATTTATAATTCTCTTTTCTATTTTGAAGATGGAAGATTGCTATCCAAACACCGTAAAGTCTATCTCCCAACCTATGGACTCTTCGAAGAAAAACGCTATTTCAGTGCGGGTAACCGCTTCCGAGCATTTGACACCAAATGGGGGCGATTGGGACTACTGATCTGCGAAGATATGTGGCATCCCACATCGGGCGTTATTCTGGCACAAGATGGCGCTTCCATTCTTCTTGTGTCTTCGGCGGGAATTTCACGGGGAATGGATAGCGAATCCCGGCCCGAAAATGTGCAGGATTGGGAAGCGCTGAATCGTTCGCTTTCCATTCAGACGACTTCTTATATGGTATTTGTTAATCGCACCGGGGTGGAAGACGGTTTAACATTTTGGGGCGGGTCGGAATTGATCGATCCGTACGGCCGGCGTTTGGGGAAAGCCGCCTATTTTAAAGAAGAATTGCTGGTGCAAGAGATCGATTTCTTAAAACTGAAACATGCCCGTATCAATACCACGCTTTTAAGTGATGAAAAACTTACTATTGTAATAGACGAATTAAACAGAATCCGAACGGATCGTATAAATTACTGATTGTCAAAGTTTGGAAAAATAATTTTTGCACGAAGAGGGTAAAACACATAAATTTCGAAGATAGCTGTATAGGCGGCTGTCTCTGAAAAAGAATTTAATCAGGCATAAGATACCGCGCTCCGAAAAACAACCTGGAGGAAAGATGGAACTAAAAGAAATAAAACAATTAGTGAAAATGGTAGAAACTTCCGATATCAGTGAAGTTGAGATAGAAGAAGAAGGCCGCAAAATTAGAATTACAAAGCGTTTTCCTTCGTCCAATGGTGAAGTACACTTTGTCTCCGCCCCACAGGCAGCGGCTATGCCTCCAGTGCAAATGGCTCCGCAGACCATGCCCGCCGCTCTTCCGGCAGAACCGGCTGCGCCTGCAGCAGAAGCGCCAAAGGCCGATAATTTGATAGAGGTACGTTCTCCGATGGTGGGAACCTTTTATGCCGCACCCTCTCCGGATGCCGATCCGTATACTTCAGCCGGCAGCTCCGTATCGGTTGGGCAAACGTTGTGCATTATTGAAGCAATGAAATTAATGAATGAAATAGAATCTGAAGTTTCGGGGAAGATTAAAGAAATTTTAGTTCAGAATGCACAGCCGGTTGAATACAACCAGGTTCTGTTCCTTATTGAAAAATCCTGATAAATCATTTTTATATAGCCAGATGATGGGGCTCCGCCCCGTTTCTTTCCTCTGCTTTATTTTATAAGGAGGCTTTTTGTTTAAAAAGGTTTTAATCGCAAATAGAAGTGAAATTGCCCTGCGCATTATCCGCGCCTGCAAAGAGCTGGGCGTCGCCACGGTTGCCGTTCACTCCGAAGCAGACAGCGAATCGCTGCATGTCCGTTTTGCCGATGAGGCCGTGTGTATCGGTCCGGCGGCAAGCGCCGAAAGTTATCTGGATCCGCGGCGAATAATTGCAGCGGCAGAAATTACCGGAGCAGACGCCATCCATCCGGGCTACGGCTTTTTAGCAGAAAATGCCGAGTTTGCCGAAATGTGTCTTGACAGCGGCATTAAGTTTATTGGCCCTACACCGGATATGATTCGTCAGATGGGTAATAAA
Organism: Calditrichota bacterium; assembly: GCA_024278755.1. GTDB lineage: Bacteria > Calditrichota > Calditrichia > Calditrichales > Calditrichaceae > JANTFQ01. The sequence continues at coordinate 45,332 of JAJRSO010000062.1, forward strand.
GCCAAGGCAAAAGAATTGATGATAAACGCCGGCGTTCCGGTGGTTCCCGGAAGCGAAGGAGTGTTATCCAATAGTGATGAAGGACTTAAATTAGCCGAAGAAATTGGCTACCCCGTTATTTTAAAAGCAGTTTCCGGTGGCGGCGGACGCGGGATGCGAATCGTTAATAATAGTGAAGAATTTGAAATGAACTACCAGATGGCCCAGGCAGAAGCGCAGGGCGCCTTTGGTGATCCGGATATGTATCTGGAGAAATATATTCTAAATCCCCGCCATATCGAAATTCAGTTAATGGCCGATCAATATGGTAATGCCGTTTATCTCGGCGAACGGGAATGCAGTATTCAGCGTCGTCATCAGAAGCTGCTCGAAGAATCTCCAAGCAGTGTGGTCGATGAAAATCTGCGGCGTAAAATGGGCGCTGTTTCGGTTGAAGGCGCTCTGAAAATCGGTTATGAAGGCGCGGGTACCATTGAGTTTTTACTGGATTCCGATCATAATTTTTATTTTATGGAAATGAATACACGGATTCAGGTAGAGCATCCGGTGACGGAAATGGTTTCGAACCAGGATTTGCTGAAGGATCAAATCCGTGTTGCGGCCGGTGAAAAACTGGGATACACCCAGGAGAATATCCGGCTGGAAGGACATGCCATCGAATGCCGCATTAACGCAGAAGACGGTGAACGGAATTTTATGCCCAGCCCGGGTGAAATTAAAAGTTTTAATGTCCCCGGCGGGCCCGGGATACGTGTTGATACGCATGCCTACGGACATTATCATATTCCGCCCTATTATGATTCACTGGTCGCAAAGCTGATTACGTACGGAAAAACACGGGAAGAAGCACTGGCGCGAATGAATCGAGCGTTGGATGAATTTATTATTGAAGGAATAAAAACAACCATTCCGTTTCATAAAAAACTAATTGCGCATCCTGATTTTATTTCCGGAAATTTTGATACCGGATTTCTTGACAGGGTTGATTTAACAAAATAAATATTTTGAAAAGCGGAGGTCTTAATGAACGTACCTGCAGAACTCAAATATACCAGCGACCACGAGTGGGTTAAAGTGGAAGGCGATTTGGCGACCATCGGTATTACCGACTATGCTCAGGGCGAGCTGGGCGATGTGGTTTTTGTGGAACTGCCTGAACCGGGCACAGAAATAAATAAAGGGGAAAGCTTTGGCACTATCGAAGCGGTAAAAGCAGTTGCGGATTTGTTTTCGCCTGCCTCCGGAGAAATAACCGAGTTGAATGAAGCGCTGGAAGATGCGCCGGAAACGGTTAATCAAGACCCGTACAATGACGGCTGGATGGTTAAGGTTAAATTAAACGATCCTTCCGAACTGGACGAACTGATGGATGCCGCTGCCTACGAACAGCATATTTCTTAATCAACCACTTTTTAGAGGTATAACCGGGGATGCGTATTTGCATCCCTTTTTTTATTTATTCTACCCGCGCAAAATAACATAGTATTTTAAATTCTAAAGTACAAATAACAAAAACCACCTTGCAGATGTTTGTTTGAAATTTAGAAGTTGGTATTTCTTAAAGTTTACATAGAAATTTAAGGGAGTACTTATTTTCGGTCTTTACTGCCAGAAAGCTGATGCAATAAAAATTACGGAGAACAGGGAACTGAAAGAAAAAACAATAGCTCTATTGGCCATACGTATGCTCTAATTTTAAAAATATCGATACCGGCTTTCACGGCAATACAGCGTTTTTTTAATCCCATCCGGATGTTTTTTTAGTCCCAATCTCTGGGGCGTGATAAAGAAGCAAACCATTCCGGCTACCTCGTTGAATCCATAAATCGGTATTTTTAACTTATCACGGTGCTGTTCATTGAAATTACATTAAAAGCGTTCGCGTTAATTTATGAGCCTTTTTCAGCGTATAAATCGTCAAACCTGTATTTCATGTCATGTTTTTATAGATGAAACATAAAAAACAGGAGTTGGCACTGTCCCTTATTTTCAAAGAAATAAAAACAGCCTCTGTTATTGATTTCAGTCACACTTTTATATGTAAAATGTTTCTATATATAGAAACAAGAAAAACGGAGCGCTATGGAAACCAATATTGATCAAATTGCACACTATCTTTCTAAAACCGAAGATGCAAATAAAATACGTGTGTTTTTGGAAGAACTTTTTACGCCTGCCGAAATAAAAGATATTGCCAATCGCTGGCAGATTGTCAAATTGCTGCAAAGGGGAAAAACACAACGTAAAATCGCAGCAGAACTGCATGTGAGTTTATGTAAAATTACACGTGGTTCCAAAGAGCTTAAAAAGAAAGGCTCCGTTTTAAAAGAAGCTATTACATTAATGGAATAATTCATTAAAAAAGGAGAGATGCATGCGTACAAAAATTTTATTAAACGAAGATGAAATTCCCCGGCAATGGTATAATCTAGCAGCCGACTTACCAACGCCAATGGCGCCGCCGCTGGGACCGGACGGAAAGCCCATTAGCCCGGAAATGCTGGCTCCGGTTTTTCCTATGAATCTGATAGAGCAGGAGGTAAGTCAGGAACGTTGGATTGATATTCCGGAAGAAGTGTTACAGCTACTATATCGCTGGCGGCCGGCTCCGTTGGTACGAGCGCATGCTTTGGAAAAAGCGCTGGGAACGCCGGCCCGGATTTATTATAAAAACGAAAGTGTTTCTCCGGCGGGAAGTCATAAACCAAACACGGCTATTCCGCAGGCCTGGTACAATAAAGAGTTTGGCATAAAAAAACTAACCACCGAAACCGGGGCCGGGCAATGGGGAAGCGCCCTCTCTTTTGCAGGCGCTCTGATAGGGCTGGAAATTAAAGTGTATATGGTGCGCATCAGTTTCGATCAAAAGCCGTTCCGAAAAGTGATGATGGAAACCTGGGGCGGTAAATGTATTCCCAGTCCGAGTAACCAAACGCAGGCCGGGCGGGATGTGCTGGCAAAGGATCCCGATACGCCGGGAAGTCTTGGTATTGCAATAAGCGAAGCCATCGAAGAGGCTGTAACCGATCCCAAGGGCGAAACTCGTTATGCGCTGGGCAGTGTTCTTAATCATGTGATGCTCCATCAAACCATTATCGGTTTGGAAGCGAAAAAACAGCTGGAGAAAGCCGGTGAGAAAAATGTGGATGTGGTAATTGGCTGTGCCGGCGGGGGCAGTAATTTTGCCGGATTGTCATTTCCATTTATTCATGATAAAATTAACGGCGCCGATATTGATATTATTGCCGTGGAACCCGCTTCTTGTCCCACCATGACCCGTGCGCCGTTTGCATATGACCACGGAGATGTGGCAAAAATGACGCCGCTTTTGCCCATGCATTCACTGGGACACACATTTGTTCCTGCGCCTATCCATGCCGGCGGTTTGCGATACCACGGAATTGCGCCGTTGGTTAGTGCGGCAATAAATGATAATTTGATCCGGGCAGAATCGCTGCACCAATTGGAATGCTACCAGGCAGCCGTAACATTTGCCCGCACCGAGGGGATTATTATCGCTCCGGAAACAAGCCATGCGGTTGCTTCTGCCATTCGCGAAGCGAATAAGGCCAAAGATGAGGGGGCTGAAAAAGTGATCGTGTTTAATCTAAGCGGTCACGGACTGATGGATCTGCTGGGGTACCAAAAGTTTTTTGCCGGAGAGCTGCATGATTATGCCATGCCCGAAGAAGAACTGCAAAAAACGGTTGCACAACTTGCAGATTATCCGAAACCATAATTTAAATCCAACCCGGGGGAGTTTCCTTTCATACTCCAGCCGGTTCGAAATAAGTATTCAGGTCCCTACGGATAGCTCGTTGCATCGATAAACCGGTGTTTTTATCTTGCGGCGGGGATTAATTATTTAAACGACAATTCTGCGGGGTAAAATTACTCCGTGGAATTGTTTATAAGGTAAAAAAATGCTGGAACAATATGATTCGGAACAGGGGTATTGCCGTAAACTCGGGCATCATTTGAATTTTCAATATTGCCGGACGGAACGAAACGGAAAACCCTGTATTAAAATTTTTGATTGCTGGTTCGAAAAATTTGATATAAAAACATTTATGCGCGAAAATTTTACGTCAGAAGAAATTGAGGCGCTAAACAGCGCTACCCCGCCAAAAACCAATACTCTTTTGAATCTGATCCAACAAGCTAAGAATCGTCAGAAACGCGGCAATTAAAACTCTAAATACTAAAGTATAAATAATAAAAATCAAACAAATATCAAACAAAAATCATCTTGCGATGCACGTTTAAATTTTAGAATTTGGCCATTATTTGTTATTTGAGGTCATTAGTGTCCGGTTAAAAAATAACAAGTGTCTGGAGATTCTGTAATTCCAGGAAATTAAGGGAAATACGAATTAATAGGACTCGATTCGGAACCCACCCCCATCCCCCTCCCTTGAAGCGTCAAGGGAGGGGACGAATCCCGTGAAATCGGGGCTCGGGGGAGAGTTTTTAAAATAATCTCTTTAACAAAGCAAATTTTCTAAATTAAACCGGACACTATTGATTTGAGGCCTGTATTTTGTTGCTTTCTAAATTCCACTTTAGAAATTTGGGTAAAGTGTTTTTTTTAAACCGGTTTGCCAACGGCATGGCGGTAATCCGCGGCTTTTTTGTATCGGTCTTTCCTCCTACGAGTCGATAAAGAAGCAAAAGTTTTTTAAAAAAAGTTCTCGTTTTTTTTTTTTTTGAAGTTATGCGTCTCTTTACTAAATTTTACCAAAAGAACAAAGGGGCCGATTATGGTAGATTTCAGAGATTTTAATGAATCGTATTTTGATAAAATTCTTGATTTATTCAACCGCAATATGGATTTTGATACACTAAATGAAACATTATTACGCGAAAAAACCATTGATGATGCGGATTTTGATCCGGAACTGATCCTAACACTTTGGGAAAACGATACCTTGCTGGCCTTCTGTTCGGGAGTTATCCGGGAGATAAATAATGAGCGTACCGGATATATAAAGCTAATGGCTGTGGAAAAGGCCCATCGCCGGCAAGGGCTTGGTAAACGGTTATATGAAGAAATTGAAAACCGTTTTTCTGCAAAACGGGCTCAAAAAGTTCGTGTGTACGATGTACCTTTTAATTATTTTATGCCCGGTATTGATCCCCGCTATACGGAAGCATTGTCTTTCTTTGAAACGATGGGCTTTGCCCGATTTGCAGATACTTCAAATTTAGTTGTTGATTTAACGAGTCAGGATTTTTCTACAGAAAAAGAAGAGCAGACGCTTGCCGGAGAAAATATAATCATTTCCCGTGCCGATTATGCCGACCATGAGGATGTAATGCAATTTATTGATACCTATTTTCCGCTCTGGCGAACGGAAATCTCAAATACCTATAATTCCCTCCCCGTTAGTCTGCATATTGCCCGTTTGAATGGTGAAATAAAAGCTTTTTCCGGCCATAACGGCAATAATTTTGGTACAGGATGGTTTGGTCCTATGGGAACCCATCCCGATTTGCGCGGGAAAGGAATCGGCGGAATTTTACTCAAACGCTGCCTTCAGGATATGAAAGACTGGGAACTGAAAACCTCTGTCATACCTTGGGTAGGCCCCATTCGGTTTTATTCCTATTATGCAAATGCCCGGGTGGAGCGCGTTTTTTGGCGTTACGAAAAACAAATACACCCCTAACAAAGAGTATGGGCCTAAATATTCGAATTAGCGCCTTTTCCGGATAACTTTTCCTCCTTTATATCCGGCAAAATCTTTTGTAAAATATGAATGCGATAAAACTTTTTATTTTACAAAAGATAAAGTAGATAAAATCAAAAAAAATCGTTACATTCCCGAATTCAAATTCAGCGGTTAATTCTATGAGTATTCCCTTTTGGCGGTACAACCAGGCAGCGCTATGAAAAAACTAAAAATAGGTCTTGTTTTAGGAGGAGGAGGCGCGCGCGGCCTGGCGCATATTGGGGTTTTACAGGTTTTGCAGGCTTATGGGATTAACGTGGATTTAGTTGCCGGAACCAGTATGGGTGCGATCGTTGGCGCCGTATATGCCCAGCATCCCGATGCGGATTTTGTAGAGCGAAAATTTCGGGATTTTCTGAAAAGCGATAAATACAGTCTGCTGGGCGGCGTGCGTTTCCGAAAAGCGAACGCCTATGAGCCCGAACACCTGTTGCAGCAGCTTAGCCGGGAAATCAAACGACGCGTGGTTATCAATATGGCGGCGCAACGAAAAAGCCTGCTGAAAGCGGAACGGTTAGCCACCTTTTTGGAATATCTGATTGAGCAGCAGAATATAGAACATTTTACGCTTCCATTCGCCTGTACAGCGGTAGATTTAAATAAAGGTGAAGAAGTTATTTTTGAGGAAGGCGATATTTATCAGGCGCTGGCGGCTTCGGCTGCCATTCCCGGTTTTCTGCCCCCGGTAGAATCGAACGGACGTTTGTTGGTTGACGGATCCGTAACAAATAATTTTCCGATTGATATGATTCGGGGAATGGGCGCGGATATTGTTTTGGCCGTTAATGTCTCTACTACCTTCGATGCGGAAGAACCGGTGAATAATGTGATTGATATTATCTTGCGTTCCAATGCAGCGGCCACGAAAAAAATCAATACCATTACCTTGCGTGGCGCGGATTTTGTTATCACACCGCCTATTGGGAAAGTACATTGGGCGGAGTTCGAAGAGATTGATTTTTTAATAGAAAAGGGAAAGGCCGAGGCCCAGCGCTCGGTTGATGCCATAAAAAAACTGATTAAAAAGAATTCCAGCCTTACCGGACGGTGGGATAAATGGCTGATGAAACAAGTGCAAAATCATATGACGCGAAGCGGAGCGGTAAACAGATGAAACGGGCAATAGTTATTATTATAGATGGGGTTGGTATTGGCGAACTTCCGGATGCCGCTCAGTACGGCGATCAAAACAGCAACACTCTGGGAAATACGGCACGGGCGGTAAAAGGGGCTCATTTACCAAATTTACAAACATTGGGAATGGGTAAAATTGCAACTGTGTCGGGGCTTGACGATAGCGTAACGGCCATCGGAAATTACGGAAAGCTGGCGGAGAAATCGCCGGGGAAAGATTCCACCACAGGGCACTGGGAACTGGCCGGTCTTATTTTGGAGCAGCCTTTCCCCACCTATCCCAACGGTTTTCCGAAGGAAGTTATTGCGGAATTTACAAAACGCACCGGATATGAAATTTTGGGTAATCTGCCGGCCTCGGGTACCGAAATTATAAAGGAACTAGGCGAAGAACACCTGCGAAGCGGTAAATTAATCGTATACACTTCGGCCGATTCGGTTTTTCAGATTGCGGCACATGGCGATGTGGTCCCGCTCGAAACCCTTTACGATATCTGTCAGCAGGCCAGAGAAATGCTAACGGGTAAACATGCCGTGGCCCGCGTTATTGCTCGTCCTTTCGAAGGAACCTGCGCCGCAGATTTTAAACGAACAAAATACAGAAAAGATTTTTCGCTTGAACCATTCGGCCCCACTTTGCATCTAAACCTTAAAGAAGCCGGCTGGCAAACGGTGGGTATCGGTAAGATAAACGATTTATATGCCCTTGCCGGAATTCAAAAGAGTGTTTACACCAAAACAAATCCCGAAGGGATGCAAGCGGTTTTGGATGAACTCGACGATACAAAATCGGGATTTATAATGGCCAATTTAGTGGATTTTGATATGCTCTACGGCCATCGCAACGATATTCCCGGTTTTTATAACGCTTTACAGGCGTTTGATAAGTGGCTTCCCGCTCTGTTGGATAAATTAAGCGGCGAAGATATGTTGATGATTACGGCCGATCACGGGAACGATCCCACAATGCCGAGCACAGATCATTCCCGTGAATACGTACCGCTTTTAATATACGGCCCTAAACTAAAACAAGATCAAAATATTGGCACGCGCGAAACATTTGCCGATTTACAGGCAACAATCGCTGAATATTTTGAAATTAAATCAACGGGCAACGGAACAAGTTTCCTGCCTCAGATCGTATAACAGAGGAGTTTAATGTGCTGTTAGGCAAAGTTGTAGGAACCGTTTGGGCCACCCGGAAAGACGAGAAACTGACCGGGATGAAACTGTTAGTTGTCCGGCACGTTGAATTGGATTATACGTTAAAAAACAGCTATGTAGTTGCCGTCGATACGGTGGGTGCGGGCGCAGGAGAGATTGTGATGATTACAACAGGCAGCTCGGCCCGTCAATCGGAAATGACAGAAGGGCGCCCGGTTGACGCAGTGGTTTCTGCGATAATCGATAAGCTGGATCTGGAAAACGGATGAATTTGGCAAAGGTTATCGGCACCATTTGGGCAACTCAAAAAGATAAAAATTTGGAAGGGTTGAAGATGCAGTTAATTCAGCCGATAACTCCTGCGCATAAAAATGACGGGCGTGCTATCATTGCCGTTGATACGGTGGGCGCCGGTATCGGAGCAATTGTTTTTTATGTAACGGCTTACGAAGCCGTGCTTCCGTTGGCGCATAAATTGTCACTGGTTGATGCCTCCATCGTGGGAATTGTGGACCGGATTGAGGATACCGTGTGAATTTGTGGGAAGATATAAAAAAAGAACTTTCCGGCGGATTTCAAACAGTGGCAGATAAAACCTCGGAATATACAAAGTTAGGCCGAATAAAGATTGATGTTTTAGGACTAAAAAAAGAAATAGAAGAAAAGTTTATCGAATTAGGCGGCCGGGTTTATCAGCGTGCGATTGAAGAAAATATAAACAGTATAAACAAAGATATGCATATAAGTCAGTTGATTTTGCAAATCAAAGAATTAGAGCAGGAGCTTAAAATCCATAAAAAGGATATGCAAAATATTAAAAATGGCGGTGGAAAAGATTTTAGCAAACGGAAATAAGCAGGCCTTTTAACTCGTTAGTAACTGGGCTGATTTTAATGGAATAAACTAAACAAAAATATAATCATAAAAATCGAGGTGAATTAGTGAGCGATTTTTTTATAAGCAAAAATCAATCATTAGAAAATTATTTAAGGGAAATCGGCGAGGTGCGGCTGCTTACCCCTGATGAAGAAATTGATTTGGCGCAACGCATTAAACAAAACGATCAACGGGCGCTTAAACGGCTGGTTAGCGCAAATTTACGATTTGTGGTGAGTGTTGCCAAATCTTACCAGAATTACGGACTGTCATTGGAAGATCTGATTAATGAGGGAAATCTGGGATTGATGAAAGCGGCCTACCGTTTTGATGAAACCCGCGGATTTAAGTTTATTTCGTATGCTGTCTGGTGGATCAAACAATCTATTTTACAGGCGATTGCCGAACAATCACGTCTGGTTCGTCTTCCACTTAACCGCGTGGGTACACTAACAAAGATTGGAAAAGTATACAGCATGCTGGAGCAGGAATACGAACGGGAACCGACGCCGGAAGAGATTGCTGTGGTTTTGGAAGTAGACAGCGGCGACATAACCGATACCATTAAAATGGCCACCCGTTCCGTTTCGATGGACTCGCCCTTACAGAAAAACAGCGACAGCCGTTTAATTGATATAATCCAAAACCGTCAGGATCCCGAACCGGATTCCGAAGTGATGGGCGAATCACTCAAAGAAGAAGTGAATCATATCTTATCCACTCTTACCGCCCGTGAGGCTCGTATTCTTAAACTCTATTTCGGGCTGGATGGCGAGAAACCGCATACTCTGGAGGAAATCGGCGTAAAGTTTAAATTAACCCGCGAGCGTGTGCGACAAATTAAAGAAAAAGCCCTGCGCCGCCTGCGTCATAGTTCCCGCAGTAAAGTACTTCGTTATTATTTAGGCTAAAAGCTTAAAATAAATGAATTTATTAACAACCTCCGCTTGATCGCGGAGGTTTTCTTTTTTATATTTTGTTTCAGATCACAAAACAGCGTGGTCTAACGACCAAAACTCGACCAATTTATTTGAAAAATGTAAAAAACAACCGACTATTTTTAATCCACTTGAATCAGGGGTAGCGCTGATGGGCGACGAATCACGCTTTATCTTCATCTCAAAAGACCAGAAGAACATTAAAGAGTATAAAATATCCCGTTCTAGGTTCTTAACGTATCTTTTTTCTTTTCTGTTAATACTTTCTGTTGCCGGAAAATTTGGTTTTGATTTACTTATTGATTTTAGTCATAATTCTAAAATCCAGCGTCTCGAACGTACCAACAGCGTATTGCAAACCCGGCTGGCGGAAATGAAAAATCAGATAAAAACGATTAACGGCAATATGAATCAAATCGTTAAAAAGGATGATGAATTACGCCTTGCACTGGGATTAAACAGTATTAGCTCGGAAGTACGTGAAGTTGGTATTGGTGGCGCCAAATATGATTTTACGGAGACGGATGAAATTTCCGGTTTTGATGAAGGCCGTCAGTTGGGCAGACAATTAACCGAACTGAGCCGGCTAGAGCGTGAGGTCAATCTGGAATTTGACAGTTATCATAAATTAATGACCACTTTTCAAAAAAAACAGGATTCGCTTGCCTACCTTCCGGCATTGCGCCCGGTTATCAAGGGTTTGATTTCCAGCCCCTTTGGCAACAGGCTTCATCCCATCTATAAAGTCCGAAAACATCATGACGGGCTGGACATCAGCGCGCCGCGAGGAACGCCCATCTATGCTTCGGCAAATGGAACCATTAAAATGGCCAGAACCGTGAGCGGTTATGGAAAAATGGTAACCGTCGATCATAAATATGGTTTTCAGACCCGCTACGGACACATGAATAAAATACTGGTTCGAGTTGGACAGATAGTAAAGCGCGGTGATAAAATTGGCGAAGTGGGCAGCACCGGTATCTCAACGGCGCCGCATTTGCACTACGAAGTTCGTTTTAAAGGAAAGGCGATAAATCCCGCTCCCTTCTTCTTTGACGACCCGGATTTAAACAAACAAATTGTCATTAATTCAAAATAGAACATAAACCGCCGAAAGGCGGTTTTTTTTTAATACAGATATCATTTTCAATTAAAGGATCTGCTTTAAGATGGCTTTGAATAGTCTAAATAGTTTAGTCCCAATTTTTTTTATGTGCGTGACTACGCTATTTGCATTCGATGCGGACAGTAGTAAAATCACCATTAATTTTGCCGGAGACGTAACCTTTGCCAACCACTTTGAATATTATGTTGGTAACCGCTGGAACTATCCGTTTAAAAAATTTCCGGAATTTGCAAAGGCCGATCTATCCGTTGTCAATCTTGAAAATCCACTTACCCTCCGCGGAATCCCGGCGGAAAAACAATTTAATTTCAGGGCGCGTCCCGAATACACTAAAGTGCTTAAGGCCGGCGGTGTAGATATTGTGAACCTGGCGAATAATCACATTTATGATTATTCACAGCAGGGTCTGTTTGATACGATCCATTTTTTGGAACAGGCCGGAATACGGCATATTGGCGCCGGAAGGGACCGAGACTCGGCTCGAGAGCCCGTATTGGTTCGTATTAAGGGGGTGCGAATTGCTTTTTTGGGTTATTATGGTCTGCGCCCGCATAGCGGTTCCCATCCTGCAACCGCAGACAGCGCCGGAACAGCTTTGCGCTATCTGCCTTATATTAAAGAGGATATCCATGCCATTCGGGATTCGGCAGATGTGGTTGTTATAAATTTTCACTGGGGAATTGAAAAAGAACATAAACCTGAAGACGATCAAATCTATTTTGCGCATAAAACGATTCAGTATGGAGCCGATTTAATTGTCGGGCACCACCCCCACGTTTTGCAGGGAATCGAAAAATACAGAGATGGTCTGATTGTGTATTCGCTGGGGAACTTTATTTTTGGCGGTAATTCCCGTAAACATGAAAAGACAGCAATCCTGCAAATCCAAATCGATAGCAGTTCAAAAAGAATAATTACACATCAAATGCTTCCGGTTCAGGTGGATTATTGGCAGCCGCGCTTATTAAACGGCGTACAGAAGCAGGCCTTTCAGGATAGCCTGGCAAAATATTCCTCATATTTAAAGCAAAATAAACGTTAGGGAAGTTTAAAATGCTAAACGTCCCATCCCATTAATCCCATCGTTCTGTGTTACGGTAGATTGTTTGTTATAAACGCCAATTTGACTTGAAATAAGAATCACTAAGTAGTAAACTATCTGTTTTAAAAATACCGGATTATTCTGATTATGAAAACCCTTTGCGTGATTCCCGCCCGCTATGCTTCGACGCGTTTGCCCGGTAAGCCGCTGGCACTGATTGGTAAAAAAACGATGATCCAGTGGGTCTATGAACGGGCCAGTTTGGCGGAACGGATAGATAAGGTAATCGTTGCCACAGATAATGAAAAAATAAAAGAAACGGTAGAAGCCTTTGGCGGAACGGTTAAAATGACTTCCGGTGATCTTGCCTCCGGTACCGACAGAACAGCTGCTGCTCTGGACGGTGAAGAGGCTGATATTATTGTAAATTTGCAGGGCGATGAGCCGTTTATTGAGCCTGCTCTTTTATCCCGGATGGTACAGGTGTTTGCCAACCCCGAAATTGAAATGGCAACTCCTATTAAACATATTACTCATGTGAATGAACTTGATAATCCAAATCTGGTACGCGTTGTCCGCGATAAACTGAATTTTGCCCTCTATTTCAGCCGGTCGGTAATTCCTTTTCTACGGGATATTCCGGATAAACAGCAATGGTTGGAACGACATCGCTTTTTTAAACATATCGGTATTTATGCTTACCGAAAAAAAACATTGCTGCAACTTACGGCGTTGCCGCAGAGCAGCCTAGAACAGAGTGAGCGTCTGGAGCAGCTTCGGGCGCTGGAAAACGGGATTAAGATTTATACCGTGGAAACGGATTATGAATCGACGGGTGTGGACACACCGGAAGATCTGGAATTTGTAAATAAATTAATTCAAAATAATAAATATAACATAGACTGATTATGAACTCTAAAAAGTACATTTTTTTTACCGGCGGCGTTGTCTCTTCTTTGGGAAAAGGCATCTCCATCTCTTCTCTTGCCTTTCTTCTGCAATCCAGAGGATACGCGGTTACCATACTTAAACTCGATCCGTACATAAACGTCGATCCGGGAACCATGAGCCCTTATCAGCACGGGGAAGTATATGTGACCGACGACGGCGCGGAAACAGACTTAGACCTGGGGCATTATGAACGCTTTTTAAATGTCTCCATGGCGCGTATCAACAATGCAACATCGGGACAGATCTATTACGAAGTGCTTAAAAAAGAACGGCGCGGCGACTATCTTGGAGCGACAGTTCAGGTCATTCCCCATATCACCGACGCCATAAACGAAAAGATTAAAAAAGCAGGCGAAGTAAGCGGTGTGGACATTGTTCTGGTAGAAATCGGCGGAACGGTGGGCGATATTGAAAGTCTTCCTTTTTTAGAAGCCATACGACAGTTCCGCTTAACGCTTAAGCCGGAAGATACGTTTGTAGCCCATTTAACCCTTGTGCCGTTTATCGCAGGGGCTAACGAACTTAAAACGAAACCAACGCAACATTCGGTTCAGCGTTTACGTGAAATCGGTTTACAGCCGGACGCCCTGCTTTGCCGTACAGACCGTCCCCTGCCGGATAATGTAAAACAAAAAATAGGCCTCTTTTGCAATGTTTCTGCCTCTGCTGTTATAGATGCCTTGGATGTAAAAACGATTTATGAAGTTCCTCTTCAATATGCAGACCTTGGATTTGACCAGCTTGTTCTGGATAAACTTCGTCTGAAAAAAAGAACACTGGATATTGGCAAATGGAGGGCGAAAATTGAACGTTATAAACGTATCGAAACTGAAATCACCATCGCCATCTGCGGGAAATACGTGGAACTTCAGGATGCCTATAAAAGTATCATTGCCGCTTTTACCCATTCCGGAATGGAAAACGATGTTCGTGTAAAACTAAAATGTGTAAATACGGAAACACTTACAGAAAAAAATATTCGAACGGAGCTTGCGGAAGCAAGCGGTATTTTAGTCCCCGGCGGGTTTGGCGACCGGGGCATTGACGGAAAACTGCTGGCAGTGCGTTATGCCCGCGAAAATAAAGTTCCGTTTTTTGGAATCTGTTTAGGGTTGCAATGTGCCGTTATTGAATTCTCACGGAATGTTGTGGGAATTGAAGGCGCCAATAGTACGGAATTTGACAAGCATACCCAGGATCCGGTCATACATTTAATGGAAACCCAAAAGTCCGTTAAAGTACTGGGCGGGACTATGCGCCTCGGAAGCTATCCCTGCAATTTAAAAGAGGGAACAATTGCCGCTGCTGCATACAAAGAAAGCTTAATTAACGAACGGCATCGCCACCGTTTCGAAGTGAATAATGCTTATCGAACCCGTTTGGAAGAAGCCGGCATGTGTATTAGCGGGCTTTCGCCGGACGGAGAGTTGGTGGAAGTAATCGAACTGAAGGATCATCCCTGGTTTGTGGGCTGCCAGTTTCATCCGGAATTAAAATCGCGGGTATCAAAAGCGCATCCTCTGTTTCGGAATTTTGTTGCCGCTTCAAAAACACAGCACGATCGGTAAAATCAACAGAGTTAACTCAAATGGAACAAACCTATTTTCCGCATACCGTTTTATTACACCGTTCCGGGAATCCTTACTATTCTCAGTTAAAGCGGCTACTCGAAAACTGGGGGATAGAAATTTTTGAGGTTTCTGTTCTGGCGGAAATTAAGGATAAAGCCATACTTGAATCCATCCATCTGGCGCTATCTATTGTAGACGGAAACGATGTGAGCGGGATTGATTTTTTACGTTCGGTTATGCACTCCAATACATGGATTCAGCGTATTATGCTTATGCCGGAAGCAAATATGGAAATTTATGAACGGGCGGTAAACAAGGCGCACATAAATTATATGCTGCAAATCCCCCTGCCGGGCAGTAAATTAGAAACCTATTTGCGCAAAGCAGTTCGGCGTTTTGAAAATATTACAAAACCGTTTGCAAAATTCGACGCCCTCTCTTCGGTTACCGAAGAGCTTCTTGTGGAAAATGAAAAGTTTCGCATGGAAGCCACGCTCGATCCGATGACTAAACTGATGAACCGCCGTTCTTTCAATAAAATATTGGAACGGGTTTGGCAGCGCTATAAGGAAAAGGGCATTCCATTTTCGATAGCTCTGTTTGATATTGACCATTTCAAAAAGGTAAATGATACCTACGGGCATCAGGCCGGCGATAGAGTCTTGGAACGAATTGCCGAAATAATGATCGAAAATCAACGTTTGGGAATTGATTATTCTTTTCGTTATGGCGGAGAAGAATTCGTGGTACTTTCTTCCAATACAAATGGCATGGAGATGAAACGGTATCTGGAACGGTTACTGAGACTTGTGAGCAGGACAAAGATATCCTACGAAAGTCACGAAATAAGCGTTACTTTTAGCGCCGGCGTATGCGAAGCATCGCAAAGCGAATCACCGGAATCCCTTATCGGGAAAGCCGACGCCGCCATGTATAAAGCCAAAGAAAACGGGCGCGCTCTGGTTTTACAGTGTCCGGATAAAAATGGATAGGATTGGCGTTTATTCTTTTTGCCTCCCTGGAATAGTTCTTCATTTTACATGATTCAAAAATACTTGTAATATTTCCGGTTAAACCTTACTTTTCCAGCAAGTTAAGCGGGGACTATCCATGTCGGCGACACTTTGGGATTCATTCGAAGATATTATATCGGAAGCGGAAGAGCATTTTTTAAATTTTCGTTTCGATAAGGCCATTCAAGCTTGGGAAAAGTATTATAAAATTACGGCAAAAACGGAATATAAAAAAAATATTACGCAAATAACCCAAAACTGGAATGAAGAACGCTTTACGAAAATTAATAACTTATCCGGCCTCTATTCTATTTTTAACGAACTTCAGACAAAACGCGCTCAAAATGAAATGGAGCGTTATACGTTTGAATTATATAAAAAACTGATTATACGTATTTATAATCAGCGCTTTCGCAACAACAGCCCTAACGAGGGGTTGGAAGCGGGGATTTTTGATTATCTTAGCGGAAACTTTGAACCTGCAGAAAAAAAATTACGGGCGGTTTTGGAAAAGGATATTGAAAATATTCAGGCCAGAGCTTTCCTCGGTTTCAATTACCTGGAGCAACACGATCAAAAAAAGGCTGTTTCCTGCTTAAGCGAAAACCTGTTTCTGGCTGCCAACAAACTTTCCGAAGACGCGCTCTATCTCTCTCAGTTTAAACTGTTGTTCGGAAAACTGCATTCCGACCGCGGTAACAGAGATGAGGCTGCCTGGCTGCTGACCTTCGAATCGTGGTATCGCGGTTATCTGGTATTTACCGAAAATCCTCAGTTTTTCCGTATCATGCAACAGAAAGAAAGCAATGAACGCATCATACAGGTAAAATATTATTCCCATGAACGGTACCGCCATTTTGTACGCTGCCTGTTCATTGCCGATTATTCCCGCCATTTTCAGTCCAACCAACACGGTTTGATCCGTGAACAGGAAAACTATATGCTTAAACTGGACCGCGAACTATTTGCCCGCTACCGTAAAAAACGCCGGGAATTGTGAACGATGGCTTATAAAGGAATTTTATTCGATTTTGACGGCGTGGTTGTTAAAAGTATGGAACAACATTTTGACGCCTGGCAAAAAGCCTTTGCCGAAAAAGGTGTTCATATTACCGCCGATGAATTTTTTATTATGGAAGGGCAGGGTATTGATACCATCTCTCGAAAAATAGGCGCCGCACATGGTTTAAATGCCGCCGAAGTGGCCAAAGTAAAAACGCGCAAAGTAAGCCATTATAACCAGTACATGACCATCGAATTTTACGAATATTTTTTGCCCATGCTAAAATCCCTGCACCAAAAAGGAATTAATAAAGGCATCGTCACCGGAGGGACGCGGGATCGGGTTCTGCAAATTGTAGATAAATATTTTAACGATGAATTTTTCTGTATTGTAACGGTGGATGATGTACCGCGGGGAAAGCCGTATCCCGATCCGTTTTTAAAAGGCGCCGAACTGCTCGGTTTGGAACCGCACGAATGTATTGTTATCGAAAATGCGCCGCTGGGCATTCGGGCGGCAAAAGAAGCCGGAATGACCGTTATCGCCATTACGACAACTCTGCCGGCCCGATTTTTGGAGCAGGCCGATTATATCTACCCCGATTTTCGGGAAATCGAACAGCAACTAAACACATTGCTGTTTCATTCTGAGGCCAATACTTTATAAGTAAAGTCCAGATAAAAATTCCAAAGCCAATGTTTCGCTTTATTCAGCGATTAATTCCATAATGCAACGTCCCACTAGCCTATCATATATAGCGGGATATTCGTTCGCATCGCTTTGCTCGGCGAATGAATGGGGGCGGCTTACGCCCTGTTCCAATCTGTCGTAAAGCGACAGTTCAGAACATTCGCTAACGTCAATGACTCCTTTCAAAGCCTATCGGCTTCTCTTTCGTCACTAACTTTAGCCGCCGCCAATAGGTTGATTTTATGTCCGTATATTCAGTAATATATTTATTTAATATACATTTTTATTTTTTTAATTTCCTCATTTTCTATACTTGGTAATTATAAAATTGGTGCGAAAAAGATATGTAAAATATCGTAAATCGTTATTCGTTAGTTTTCTATCGTAATCAAAAAAAAAGTCAGCTTACGAGTAACAATCTGTGATTTCAAATTATTTTGGGAAGAAGCAAACTACTTTTTCCAGAAAGCGGGAGAAAATAAAATCAATACGGTATACAGTTCGAGACGCCCGGCCAGCATCAGAAAAGACAAAAACCATTTGCCCGCATCCGGAATAAGGGCGTAATTATCGGTGGGACCCACTGCGCCTAAGCCGGGGCCGATATTGCTGATAGTAGCGGCCACGCTTCCTGCGGCGCTGATTAAATCCAACCCCAGGGCGCTCATTACCAGAACGCCAACAACCGTTAAAGCCATATAAAAAAGAAAGAAGCCGCTGATGTTGGTAACGATCTCGCGGGGGACGGCCAGATTACCGATGCGCACCGGCAGAACCGCCTGCGGATGAATGAGGCGTTTAAGCTCATTCAGACCGAATTTAATAAGTATGATAATACGGATGACCTTGATTCCGCCTCCGGTTGAACCGGCGCTCCCTCCCACGAACATGAGTAAAAATAAAATAAGCTGCGAAAAAGTGGACCATCGTTCGTAATCGGCCGTACCATATCCGGTGGTGGTGATGATGGAAACCACCTGAAAAACAGAATCCCGCGCGGCTTTGGCAAGGCTCAAATCACTGTGCCGAAACACTTCCACACCGACAAGCAAAGAGGCGACGCCGATAATGCCGATAAAAACCAGCGCTTCACGATCATGCCAGTACGAAAAGAACTTGCCGCGTAAAACCCGGTAATGCAGGGCGAAATTGGTTCCGGCAATGATCATAAAAACAATAATGATGATATCAATAGGCGCGCTGTTGTAATGGCCGATACTGGTGTTTTTTGTGGAGAATCCGCCGGTGGCCATGGTGCCGAAAGTATGGCAGACAGCGTCGAACCAGTTCATGCCGGCCAGTTTAAGCAGAATGGTTTCTACGACGGTAATTAATACGTAAACACCCCAAAGTAATTCAGCGGTATGCTTAATACGCGGCGTCAGTTTATCGGGTGTGGGGCCCGGCACCTCGGCCTTAAACAACTGCATTCCGCCTACCCCGAGCAGGGGGAGAATGGCCAGGGAAAGCAGAATAATGCCCATGCCGCCCAGCCAGTGGGTCAGGGATCGCCAAAAGAGTAGGCCGTGGGGCAGGCCTTCGATATTGGTTAAAATAGATGCGCCCGTGGTGGTGAAGCCGGACATGGTTTCGAAGAAAGCATCGGTATACGAAGGAATAAAACCGGACATGGTAAAAGGAAGCGCGCCTAACAGGGCAAACAGAATCCAGCCGAACGTGACCACAAGAAAACCATCCCGCGCCCGGATTTCCTGACTCTTACGGGTAATGAGAAAGCCGACGCTTCCCACAAAAAAAGTGATGCCGGCAGTGTATAAAAAAGAATGAAGACTGCTGTCGGCGTAAAAATAAGATACGGCGGCCGGAATCAATAGGGCGCCCGCTAAAAAAAGCAGCAAGGCCGATAAAATATTAATAATGGCGCGATAATTAAGCATATTAGTTAAAGAATTTTTCTACTTCGTGGATAGCGGAAGGCAGCGCGAACAGTACCACTTTGTCGCCTGCTTCTATTTGTGAATCTCCCATCGGGATAAAAACTTCGTCTCCGCGCATGACCGCGCCGAGAATAGCATTCTTCGGAAAATGAAGTTTGCGCAGCGGCTGTCGCGTAATTTTAGAACCTGCATTGGGGATCATTTCGATGGCCTCGGCCGAGATTCCGGGAATGGAGGCCACACTGACCACCTGCCAGCGGCGGATAAATTTAAGAATGCTGTTCACCGTAAGCAATTGCTTGGAAATATAGGCGTCGATTCCAATGGTGGGAATAATGGCCGTGTAATCCGGTTTATTGATTAGCGAGATAATTTTAGGCACTTCGAGATGTTTGGCCATCAGGCAGGAAATGATATTGGTCTCGTCATCACCGGTTACCGCGATGAAAGCGTCCATGTCGATGATGCCTTCGAGCGCCAATAGGTTGATATCCCGGCCGTCGCCTTTTATAACCAGCGTTTTGTGCAACCGCTCGGCGAGGTCGGCCGATTTTTCCGCCTGGGATTCAATGATTTTTACGTTATACTGATTTTCCAGCTCCCTGGCCACCAGATAGCCGGTTTGCCCGCCTCCCAAAATCATTACGTTTTCAATCTTCGTATTCTCTTTGCCCACGGATTTAATCAAATCAGGAATTTTATCCTTTGGCAAAATAACAAAAATACGGTCGTTGGCCAGATACACGTCATCGCCGCGCGGGATTTTTGTGTAATCCTTGCGTTGCAGGGCGATGGTTCGGAACGGGAAATTTTTATATTCTTTGCCCAGTTCAATCAGTGTTTTGTTTAAGAAGGGCGTGTGTTTATCCAGTTGGATACCCACCAGAGCAATGCGACCGCCGGCAAATTCGATGATATCTGTGGCGGCGCTTTGACGCAAAAGGGAAACCGCGCCTTTGGCAATTTCCGATTCGGGATGAATGATCAGATCGATGCCGAATTTTTGGGCGTTTATTGGGGCATCGTCATGCAGGTATTCTTTATTTTTTACGCGGGCGATGGTTTTTGGCACATTGTATTGTTTGGCCATAATGGCGCAGAGCATATTCACTTCGTCCACACTGGTTACGGCGGCGACCATATCGGCATGCCCGATGCCGGCCCTTTCTAATAATTTATAGCTGCTACCGTCTCCGTACATCACTTGTGCGTCCAGATTTTCGGCGGCGTGCTGAAATTTTTCGGCGTCCTTTTCGATAAGCACAATATCATGCTGTTCGTAGGACAGCATTTTTGCCAGCGTAAAACCGATATCCCCGGCGCCGATTATAATGATATGCATATTGGATCGTTTCAAATAATTATCCTGTCTGAAGTTTTTTCATCACTTCAATGGTTTTATCGATATCATTATCCGTAATGTGAAGATGTGCTACCGCACGGATACG
Organism: Calditrichota bacterium; assembly: GCA_024278755.1. GTDB lineage: Bacteria > Calditrichota > Calditrichia > Calditrichales > Calditrichaceae > JANTFQ01. Next base: position 65,918 of record JAJRSO010000062.1, read on the forward strand.
GGTTGGCGAAAAAGCAATCATTTTTACCCCATGTTCGGCCAGCGCTTCCACTATCTCCGGCGCCTTTTTGCGACACAAACTGGTATCCACAATGAGAATATTGGTCTGGACGGTTTGCATATTAACCACGAATCCCGGTAGCTGGTTCAGGGCGTCGGCCAATACTTTTATACGCCGGTGATCTTCGGCCAGACGCTCAAAATTATGTTCGATGGCGTACAGGGCGCCTGCGGCCAGAATTCCGGCCTGGCGCATTCCGCCGCCGTACATCTTGCGGTAGTAGTGAACCGTATCAATAAATTTTTTCGATCCGCAAACCACGGAACCGACCGGCGCTCCCAAACCTTTCGAAAAGCACATAGAAACAGAATCGAATGGCGCGGCAAATTCTTTAATGGAAGTGCCGGATGCAATGGATGCATTCCACAAACGGGCGCCGTCCAGGTGCATTTTTAAACGGTTCTTACGGGCAATTCGGCGGATTTTTTTAATCTCCTTTAACGGATAAACCGTGCCGCCCCAGCGGTTATTGGTATTTTCCAGAGAAATCAACCGGGTTTGCGCAAAATGGTGGTCGCCAGGCCGGATGGCCGCTTCAACCATTTCCGGCTCTAAAATTCCAAAACGTCCGTCAAGCGGATGCAACTGCACACCGGCCAGCGCCGCGGGGGCGCCCGCTTCGTAATTAAAAATATGGGCCCGTGCCTCACAGATGACTTCGTCCCCGGGTTGCGTATGCGCCCGGATGGCCGTTTGATTGGCTTGGGTGCCGCTGGCCGTAAAAAGCGCGGCTTCTTTGCCGGTTAGCTCAGCCATTTTATTTTGAAGTTCATTGATGGTCGGATCTTCGCCGAACACATCATCGCCAACGGGAGCTGCGGCCATAACCGCCCGCATTTCATCGCCGGGCCGGGTGACAGTGTCGCTGCGTAAATCGACAATCTGCATATTGTTTTCCTTCTACTGTTTAAGGTTTCATCAAATTAAAGATACAGGAGGTAAGACGCAAGATATATGAGAAAAGACGCAAAATGGCAGATGTTAGAAGTAAGACAAAAAATAAAAGGCAAAAAGGGGAAAGGATGAAAAGCGAAGGTATTTGCTGCGAATTTCTGTTCTTGTTATTACGCGGGCAATTATGTAAAATTAAAGATATGAATACAGAATCCAATGCAAAAGATTATCAGCGTATTAAACTCGGATTGAGTCTGACCGAAACGGTGCTTTCTTTTCTATTGCTGGCGGGTTTTGTTTTTACGGGATATTCCGCAAAGCTACGGGATTTGGCCGCGCAGATACATGCCAACGCATTCGTGCAACTGATTGTATTTGTTGTAATACTTGGCGCCGGTTTTCTAATTCTTTTTTCCCCCTTTAGTATTGTAAGCGGCTTTTGGCTGGAACACCGGTTTAATCTTTCCAATCAGCGTTTTTGCGCCTGGCTCTGGGAACAGGCAAAGCGGCTTTTTCTCGCTTTTGTTTTACTGATTCCACTGCTGCTGTTGGCCTATTATTTTTTGCGATCGTTTCCTCAAAGCTGGTGGTTTTGGACCGCCGTGGCGCTGTTCGTTTTCAGCGTTCTGATCGGCAAAATAGCCCCCACGGTAATTTTTCCGTTTTTTTATAAATTTGAGCCCATTTCGGACGATACTCTTTTAGAACGGATGAAACGATTGGCGCAGAAGGGAAACTTTTTATTGACGGGCGTGTACCGGTTTAATATGAGTAAAACGACAAAAAGGCCAATGCCGCTTTTACGGGTTTGGGGAAATCCCGCCGCATTATTTTAGGCGACACGCTGCTCGATGAATTTACAACGGACGAAATTGAAGCGGTTTTTGCACACGAAGTGGGACATTTTGTTCACGGCCATCTTACAAAAGGCATTATCCGGAGTACCGTACTGAGTTTTGTCAGTCTTTTCTTAGCGGCGCAATTATATACAGCGCTATTGTCGGAAATGGGTTTTTACGGCGTCTCGGATTTGGCGGCGCTTCCGCTGCTCTCCCTCATTTTCAGTCTGTTTGCTCTGATTACCGTTCCTCTGGAAAATAATATTTCCCGCAGATACGAGCGTCAGGCAGATAACTATGCCTTGCAAAATTCGATGCAGGCGCGGGCCTTTATTTCGGCCATGCAAAAACTGAGCGCCATGAATCTTTCGGACAAGGAACCGCATCCGTGGGTGGAATTTTTATTTCACAGCCATCCATCCATAAAGAGCAGGATAGAGGCGGCAAAAAAATGGATTGCGGAAAGCGGAGGTCCGGAGGGCGCATCTGAACACAGATAGAAAAAAGCAGATGATCGATGTTAAAGAAAATCACTAAAATACTTGGCTGGATTTTTCTGACCGTTATCTTTCTGATCGGCGCAGTAATAGTTCTGAACTGGAAAACCGATCTCATCGAACGGGGGATTGAAGATTATATTACCAATGCCCTTAACAATTCGGGCGAAATTCACTATTCTTCTTTAAAAGGAAGTCTGCTGAATCATGTTATTATCAAAGATTTGCAGGTAAAGCTACCGGGACAGGCCGAGGTGAAGGCCGAACACATCGAACTGCGCTATAATCCCTTCTCCCTGATTTATGGCCGGATTCGGATTTCCGAAGCGCTAATCAATAAAATCGAGATTACCCTTTTAAGTGATTCCGTGGAAACAGCCGTTGCCGAAAGCGTTCCGGCAGCTTTCCCCGATATCGATTCGTTGTTAAATGAGATTCAGAAGATACAGCCCACGGCTGTTCTGCTGGACCTGCTGCCCCCAATGAACATCACGGATATTAAACTGTTCGCCGGTCAGATTCACAATACAAATCCGGAATTCAGCCTGCAAAATGTGGAACTGGAAATCGAAAAAATCAATGTGGCTAAAAGCAGTTTTAATATACAAATTCATAAAATATCCGGCGCCTGGCCGGAACGTGATTTCTATTTACGTTCGCTCTCGCTGCAAATAAAGGGCGACCGCGATCATCTTGCCCTGAACCATTTTAATCTGCACACCGATGCTTCCCGTGTGAGTTTAAGCGCTTTCTACCGCATGCGGGACGGCGCCGATATCAATATTAATTTATATGAATTTACCCTGAACTTTTCGGACCTGTATAAACTCATCCGGGATGAAAAACTAAAAGACGGATTTTTATCCGGGACATTTATGCTCAGCGGCGTACCGCGTCGTTTTGAATCGCAGTGCCGTTTAACCGGTCGCTGGCAAAAGCATGTCCTCGATTCGCTGGAATGGGCTTTAGCCTATAATACGGGGAAATTTAAATTACAAAAACTGAATGTGCAGAGCGGTAGGTCGGCCTTAAATTTAAGCGGTAGCGGTTATCAGTTTCGCGGCGGAACGGGCGCGCTGACCTTTACACATATCAATCTTCATGATCTGGATACAACGCTGGTAAAAAGCGATCTGAACGGAGCGCTTCGTTTTGATGTACAAAATTTAAACCTGCTGCGCGCGCAGGGTAGCGGTCGTTTGGAAATGAACGCGTCAAAAATCGATGTGTTGCCCATCGATTCGCTACGTTTTGCGCTGCAGGCCGAGCGCGGAAATTTTAAAATTAACGATCCCTCCTATATCCAGTTTGCCGACAGCGCGCGTTTTAATCTCGAAGGAACCGTAAGCCGCAAGCTGAAGACGGACCTCATCTTGTCTGCCTTTGATAACCAGTTGGGAAAGCTGGTCTTCTTTTTTGGCGTGGACTCCCTTTATGCGCCGTTTGACGGACAAATTCGTTTAAGCGGCCGCCTGAAAGATCCGGCTGTTTCGGCCGTCTTATCCATTCCGAAACTGCGCTGGCAGGATATGGCCTTTGATACGATTTCAATGAATCTGTATACGGAAAAGCTGTTTTCACGGCGAAAAGGCGAAGCGCATTTTGAAATACAAAAAGGCAGGGTCGGTAGCATTCCGCTAAGCGGCATAAAAATTAACAGCGCAATCGACGGTGATCGTATTCTTGTGCATGAGGCGATCGTTAGCAGCGGAAAAAACTATTTTGACGCCGCCCTGCAATTTGAATATGATTCCCTGGAATCGGTTTTGGAAATTTCCCGCGCCGAAATGGTGTATGACGGGTATCGTCTGCAAAATGACGGACCCTTGCGTTTTTCGATGGATGCCGCGGATATCACCATCGACCGCTTCTTTTTAAAAGGGCCTGCCGGCTCTTCGCTGGAATTGGGCGGCTTTTGGGATTTAAAAGCGGCCGATTTGCAGGCCTATCTGACGCTACATAAAATGGAATTAAAACCGTTCGAACAGTTCTGGCAGAAAAAATTCCGGCTCAGCGGTTCCGTGGCCGGTTTTATCGAGGTTTTAACCCCGCTGCACGATCCGGAACTTGATGTGGAATTTTCGGCAGACAGTCTGATGATTAATGGCGTCGCTCTGGGACAGGCCTCCGGCGATCTTGCCTTTGCGGACAGCAGCGTCATGGTACGCGCGCTCCGTTTTAGCAAAGGCATTTCATCGTTTAACGCCGAAGGCGGACTGGCCGTAAAAATCGGTCGTCTTGCCCAAACTGAAGGATTGCTTCCCGATGAGACGGAGGCCAATCTGATACTGAACTGGCAGAATATCCGCCTGCAGGACTATGCCCCGCTACTGGGCCTGAAAAAGCGCATTAAAGGCACTACTTCGGGAATGATTAATACCAGCGGCACTGCCGGACATCCACAAATGAACCAGTATTTAAGTCTCAGGGAGTTTGAATACGACCGCTTTCGGCTGGATTCGCTGAATATGTACAGCCAGTACAACGACGGCTATTTTCTGCTGGACAGTCTCTCCGGAATTCTGAATAATACCTCGTTCGATATGCGCGGCTGGCTGCAATACCCGTTGAATCTGGCTCGGCTCGATACCGCCATAATGGATAAACCGTTTCAACTGGCTCTGCGCAGCGCCGACAATGAGATTACATTTATTTCGGAACTGGATGACCAGATTGAACGTATTTCCGGCGATTACGAAATGGAATTTATTTTCGGCGGAACGGCGGCGGCGCCCGCGTTGAAAAGCGGGTTTGTACACATGGAAGACGGTGAAGTGCTGCTTTCCCGCATCCGCGATCCGCTGCGCAAGGTAAGGGTAGACGCCGAAATCGAAAACTCGGTTTTTACGCTGAATCGTTTTTCCGGACGCTCTGTTCAGGAAAAAGATTTTTTGGAAAAAGGCTGGTCGATGCTTAAAAAGCTGATTCCGGGATCCCGAACAAACCGTAAAGAAGGTCAGCTTATCGTCACCGGAACAGCCGATGTGCACGACGCGCTGCGTCCGCGGCTGGATATGAAAATACGCATGAACGAATTGTACGTAGACTATTTTATCGAAAATGCCTCCGTGGTGCTGACGACGAAAAATCTTACCGTAAAAGGGCAGGATACGCTGTTTGTGGAAGGCGGGCTTTTAATTCCAAAAGGCACGTACGAAGTAGATCTTTCGAAAATGAAAAAGAATATCTACCTCAGCGGAACAACCATTTCCCAAACGCCGCCCTTTCTGGCGGTTAATCTCGATGTGGAAATACCGGGTAATTTTGTCATTACCAGTTCGCCGTTGGATTTGGCCAATAATTTTAAAATTGTTATTCTGGGAAATCTGCATGTGATTATCGAACCGCCCTCCGATACGCCGCTGATTGCCGGGCATATACAGACCGTTTCCGGAAAATACGGTTCGTGGAATCAGAATTTTGAAGTGCAGAGCGGTTCCATCGATTTTAAAAACCCCAAAGTGATTAATCCGGATATTAATATTGTGGCGGTTAAAATGATCGGGCCGCGTCTGTTCGAAGTGACGGTAAGCGGTTCGCTGGAGGATCTGGATCAGGAAATCCGGATCATCGAAAAAGGGCAGGAAATTAATATGTCCTATCTCGACAAGATTACCCTGCTGACACTGGGCGCGGATATGCGGCAAATTGCTTCGCAGACAGATTCCACCTTCCGTGGCGTGGGTGAGGATGTAGCCACCACATCGATGCTTACGGCTATGGAACGGGGCGCGGAAAAATATGTGGGGCTGGATAAGGTGGAGATCAGTTCCAATGAAACCCTGCTCGATTTGGAACGCATGAAGCTGAATAACGGATTAAAAGACGCTTCCATATCCTTTGGAAAATACCTGACCAGCGATTTATATGTGGAATACCGTACGCAGTTCGGCGGCCAGTTTCCGGCGCCAAAACTGAGCTGGCAGGCGGGAAACCGCATCGGGCTGCAATATCGCATCAGCCGCTACTGGTCGGTGGACAGTTATTATGAAAAAACGACGCTTGGGAATAATAAGGTACAGCTTGGCATTAAATGGGAATTGACCTTTTAGATTTTCTAATTAGGTGCAGATAAAACTTTTTATTAACCTTTGGGATAACGGATCAAAATATAATAAACAATACTTTAAAAGTACGATGTCGTTTTGTGTGGGTAGTTTTTTTTAAAAGCTGCGAATGAATACTGATTTTCATAGATTAATCTCTTTCGGTGTTTATTGTTTCGGTGGTTAAATTTATTCGCGTTCATTGGCCTTTCGCGGCTAAAATTTATTTTTTAAGTGCGAAACGTTTTGTCAGGTAAAACTAAAATAAAATAAATTTTTTAAGTTAAACGACGCTAACGCGTGTCTGTAAAAAATAATATGAAAAAATTTCTTCAAATATGCCTTGTACTAATTCCTTTGCTGGCCATTGCCGGGAAATGGGAAATCAGTAAGATCCGATTTAGCGGCGTCCATTTTAAAGGCGACGAAGCACTGGCCGATATTGTGCAGTCCGAAGAGGGTGATTCGTTTGAACCGCGGCTGGTAAAGCTGGACCGGATTCTGCTAACCAATTATTACCGCAAAGCGGGTTTTCTGGATGTGGATGTGCAGGACAGTATTCATTACGGGAAAAAGCACCGTACCGTGCAAATATTTTATAAATTTAATGAAGGTCGGCGCTACTACTATGGCGGTGTGCGTACGCTTGGCAATAAAGAAATTGCTGTTCGTGATTTGACTCGTCTGTTTAACGATATTGAGCCAAATACGCCCTATGATGAAGGAAAAGTAAATGATGCCGTTAAAGAAGTGGAAAACCTTTACTATAATTCGGGGAAACCTTACGCCTCGATAAAAGCAAATTATCAGTTTGAGCGGGATTCGCTGATAATCGTGCAACTGAACATCACTGAAAATGAAACGGTGTTTATTCGAAAAATTCAGTATCGGGGACTCCGGAATGTAAAAAAGTTTTTAATCCGTCGTGAACTGACCTTTAAAAAAGGCGACCGCTACAACCGTTCTAAAATTGAACAGGCACAGCGTAATTTATACGGTACCGGTCTGTTTAAATATGTACGCTTCGAAATGGAACCGCTCGCCGGACAAAAGGGAGAGGCGGTTCTGAATATCATGGTTCAGGAAAAAGACCCGCGCTGGATTGGCGCCTATTTTGGCGTGGCGCACGAACAGGAAGCCTTCTACGGAAATAAGTTAGAATTTACCGTTCAGGGCGGGCATCGTAACCTTTTTGGAACGGCGCGTAGCATTAGTCTGCATCTGACCCCTTCGCTGATATATGATTTTGACCGCGATAAATTTCATAATCCGAATAATAAAATTGCTTTGCAATTTGTGGAGCCATGGATACTGGCCACCCGTACGCCGGGCGTGTTTCAAACCTCTTACGAGCAGTACCGTCCGCTGAACTCCGGTAGTTTCGATTTATTACAGACCTCGTTTAATATCAAAAAACAAGTGAATAAGCATACGGAATTTACCGGATCTCTGTCGGCGCGGCGCGTCTATTTAAAAGATAACGCGGCCATCGATTCCACCCTGGCAAGCACCATCCGGGTCAATCAAAACAGGGTGTACGCGCTTACCTTTTACTGGAAGCGGGACAACCGTAAAAATTTATTCAATCCGCACAGCAGTTCCTATACAGACGTCAGCCTGTCGTTTTCGTACAGCACCGGTCTGAATTCAGGCGGCGAGACGGTGGATAATAATTACCTGCTGCTGAATGCCTCCTGGCAGCGTTATATGCCCTGGCGGCCTAAAGTACCCGGATTTAAACGGGGAAATTTTACCTTTGCCACCCGTCTTAAAACGGGAATGATTATCGAACCGGGAACAAAAGGTCTTATTCCGATTAATGATTTGTTGTATGCCGGAGGCGCTTCCACGGTACGCGGTTATCAGGAACAATTGTTGGGCCCGGCCGCGGCTGTGGATAAACAGGGGCGGATCATCCAGGCGGCAGGCGGTAAATTTCTTTTCCTCGGAAATGCGGAGGGGCGCATTCCTTTGTTCTGGCTGTTTACCGCCGAAATTTTTGTAGACGGCGGTTACGTTTGGCCGGAAATAGCCGATTTTAATTTTAGAGATTTTAAATTTACAACCGGGGCGGGGCTGGTATTTATGTCTCCGCTGGGCCCGATTCGTTTCGATTACGGTTATAAGCTCATTCCCGATAAAACCGATCCGGCGCCGTACGCCTATCATTTCGGAATATATTTTGCGTTTTAAAACAATTGCAGTCAGGAGACAGAAATCAGAAGAGCAAAAACCGGAATCTTGAGTCAGAACAGAATCTTCTCACAGGAGGAAATAATTTTAAAAGAGTAGTATGTTTGAGTCCGGTCTAAAAAGAGTGATTATCGATCTCTTTAGCGATGGAATCGAATTTTAGAGTTGATTTATGTTTTTTAATATAAATATTCTGTGATTCTCCGTGTCTTTCCGTGGTAAAAGTTTTTAACAAATATTGTGAGACCGGAATCTGGTGAACTATAGAAAGAACAGGAATAAAAATGGAAAACAAATACGATGTCATTGTAATCGGTACCGGTCCCGGCGGCGAGGGCGCCGCGTTAAAATCGGCAAAAGAGGGAAAACGGGTTGCGGTTGTGGACGATTTTTCCGAGGTGGGGGGGCGCTGCACCAATTTGAGTACCATCCCCAGCAAAGCGCTGCTGCATTCGGTACGACAGCTCTCCTATTCCGGGCAGCGGTACAATAGTAATTTTACGGATTTATTGAAAAATGCAAAGTCGATTATCGGTAAGCAGGTTACCTTACGGCGCAGTTTCTACGATCGCAATCAGATTGATGTCTTTAACGGCTTCGCTTCTTTTGAGGATGCACACACCATCAATGTATCCGAAATCGGGAAACCCGGTCAGAAGCTACAGGCCAACTCTTTTGTGATTGCTACCGGCGCGCGACCCTACCATCCGCAGGGGTTAGATTTTAGCCATCCGCGGATGCTGGACAGCGATTCGGTTTTGAATTTGGATGAACATATCCGCTCGGTTACTATTTACGGGGCCGGGGTTATCGGCTGCGAATATGCCTCCATCTTTCGGGGCAGTGGAATAAAAGTCACACTGGTTAACAGCCGCGACCGGTTGCTCTCCTTTTTGGATGACGAAATTAGCGTGGCCCTGAGTTACCATCTGCGCGAAAACGGCGTAACGATTTTACATAATGAAGAATATGAAGAAGTGGAAGTCGATGATAATGAAGTAACCGTTCATCTGCAATCAAAGAAACGGGTTCGCAGTGATTATCTGCTTTGGGTACAGGGCCGAACCGGAAATTCTAATGAAATGGGGCTGGAAAATATCGGTGTGGAAATTGACAGCAGGGGGTATCTTGTTGTAAATGAAAATTACCAAACCGCACAGCCGCATATCTACGCCGTGGGAGATGTGGTGGGGTTCCCCAGTCTGGCCAGCGCCGCATACGATCAGGGACGTTTTGCCGCCACGCATCTGGTCTTCGGGAAATGTGAATACCGCCTCGTGGAACGCATTCCCACCGGTATTTATACGATTCCAGAAATCAGCTCCATCGGTTTAACCGAGCAGGAACTGACCGAACAGAAAGTGCCGTACGAAGCGGGGCATGCCTTCTTTAGGGATCTGGCAAGAGCGCAGATAATCGGCGAGGCTGCAGGGATGCTAAAAATTTTGTTCCATCGGGAAACGCTGGAGATATTGGGAATTCACTGCTTTGGCGCCAATGCCACCGAAATTATTCACATCGGGCAGGCGGTGCTTTCGCAGCAGGGCAAAGCCAATTCGCTGATGTATTTTATCAATACAACCTTTAACTATCCCACCATGGCCGAGGCTTATCGGGTGGCGGCGCTTAACGGGTTGAACAGGGTTTAGTGTTGTTTTGGCAGCAATCGCAGTTGGAGAGGCCCCCAATCTTAAATTTAATATTCAAAATTTAAACATGCCTCTGCAAAGTGATTTTTGTTTGAAATTTAAGCTTTTGGTACTATGTAGTTTTGTGTGGGTGGTTTTTTTAAGCCGCGAATGAACACCGATTTTCACAGATTAATCTCTTTCGTGTATATTGTTTCGGTGGTTAAATTTAGTCGCGTCCATTGGCGCATTCGCTGTTAAGGGTTCTTTGTTTTTTAAACGCGCAATGTTTTGCCGGGTAAAACTAAAACAGAACAAATGAGTCCAGTCTAAAAAGGCATAGCCACTGATTTCCACAGAAAGACACTGATTGTTTTTATTGAAATTACATTGAATAGATTCGTGTAAATTCGTGGTTTTTATAATGAACTCACAAATAGAATTACCCGATTTTTCTCATATTTTTTCGGTCTGTACGCCTCTGGTGTGATAGTAATCTGTGGCTTTTTTTGTATTTGTTCTTACCCACACGGATCGATATAGAACCAGGTTATTGTTCTTTTGATAGTTATTTGTTTTTTGTTATTTGTGTTTTAGAATTTATGGCAATAAGCTATATTGCAAAAATACTTCCCCTGCCGAGGGAAAGGTGGTATAACCGGATTCACAGGATTTTTTAATTTATTTAGAACGGATGTGATTCAAAATTTTCCTAGAACGGCATCTGGATTTCCATGATAATTTCGTGTTTTAGTTTTTCATTAAAGGCCATATCGAGACGCATTACTTCAATATAGGGCAAGAGGAAATGCAGTCCGAAACCGAATCCGGAAATTAAATTTTCGCTTCTTAACTGCCTGCGGCGATTCCAGATAATGCCGCTTTCGGCAAACAGCCCGCCATTAATGCCAAACCTCATATTCTGTGTGGAAGACTCCGGAGCAAAAGCCGAAGGAAAGCTGAAATAGCGCACCTTGAGCAGCGGAAAACGAATTGCCGTTCCGCCAGTCATCAGATATTTGCCGCTGTAGACTTCATTAAAATGTCCCCGGATTCGATTGTTGTAACCGAGGTAGACGCCGTCATAAACGGGCAGGCGCCCCACAGAAAGGCGTGTAAAGAGTCGGGAAGCAAAAATCAGTTTTCTCCAGGGAAGATAACTACGAAGGTCAAGGTCATATTTTATATAATTGATTTTATCTGAAAAGAAACCGCTTTTCTGAATCTGAAGTTGCGCATACAATCCTTTCGAGGGATAGGCGCGCAGATCCCGAGTGTCGTAAGAATTTATAAAGAAAAGCCCATAATTAATATCCTGTTCGGTAGCGCTTTCCATAAATACAGCCGCAGCGCTTTTAACCCGGATATCGTCCCGGTAAAAAATTATCCGGCTGTACAAGTAACGGGTCCAGTATTTTCCCGGGGAAATCGCCATATAGAGATGTTTTTCGTCAAAACCTTCCAACCGATTGGGCAGGGAGTATTTTTGAATAAAAAGGCTGCCGGTTAAGTGCAGGGCGCCTCCCATCCAGGGATTATAGTAAGCGGCTTTATAGCCTGGGCGATACCCGAATTGAACGGAAAGGTACAGTTTTTCATTCATGCCGCGTAAATTATTGTTGGCCAGGCCAATACCGTAAGTCAGTTTGTCCCAGTCGCGATCTTCTACCTTGTATTCCGGGAAGGGCAATAAATACAGCCGTTCGGTAACCGAGATCAGCAGCGAAAGGCTATCTCCGTTTTCCATTGGAAAAAATTCCACACGGTTAAAAAGCCAAAGGTTTTCTACGCGGCGTTTAGATTCTAATAACAGCGCATCATTTACGGTTTGGCCGCGTTTGAACAAAAGCTCCCGTTCGATTACTTCGCTTTTGGTATGACTGTTTCCAACAATGATAATATTTGATACGATTCGTCATTCTGTATTCCGACTGAATAAGAGAGACAGAGGAAGCGATAAAATACATAACAAACAGATTAGCCAGCGGCGCATCAAAAATCCTTTTACGAAAACAAATATTCCTGTACAAAAACAGGAGTACAAAGGTTCCGGTTTCGGCTGTTTTAAACGAGATGATTTTAAAAACAGGAAAACATCAGCACAGGTAATTTACAGATTTCAGTATAGCGTACCAAATAATCCTGCATGCAAAGAAGAGACCTTGTTTCCTGTTTGGGATATGATTTATATTTTAAACTGTTGAATTATTTTTTGCAGTTGTTCATTGATTCCCTGCAAACTATTGGCGCTTTCGTAAAGTTTGCCGCTGTTTTCACGCACTGTTTCGCTCGCACTTTGAAACCGTGTCATATCGGCGGCTATTTTTTCGGAAGCGTGGGCGTTTTGATCAATATTTTCGGCAATGTCGGTAACCGTTACGTTCTGTTCTTCCACGGCGGCGGCAATCATCGAAACCATTTCGCTGACTTCGTTTATGATATGTCCGATTTGAATAATTTTTTCAACGGCGGTGTTTGTACTTTCCTGCATTTTTTGCAGGCGCTTTTCAATATCCTCGGTGGCGTTATTGGTTTGCTGGGCTAAATCTTTAACTTCATTGGCAACAACAGCAAAACCCTTTCCTGCTTCGCCGGCGCGGGCCGCTTCGATAGTTGCGTTAAGGGCCAACAGCTTGGTTTGTTCGGCAATGTCCACAATGACTTCGATAACGCGATTAATCTGTCCGGAGGATTCGCTTAACTGACTCATTTGTATATTCGCTTCTTCGATGGATAATACCGCATTTTCCGTTATTCCTCTTGCTTTTTCCGCATTTCCGGATATTTCGGAAACGGTTCCGCTCAGTTCATTTGCATTTGAGGAAATGGTGCGGATATTGAGATTCATCTGCTCTGTTGCCGAAGCGACGGCACCGGAAACCTGATTTAATTCCTCCGAATCCGACGACATATTTTGTGACATGTCTAACAGGCTGTTTGATGCCTCGGCCAATTGAGCGGCATAGGTGGAGATATTTCCAAATATTTCGCGGAGCTGGCTCATCAGTTTGTCAAAACTCAGAGAAAGTACATCCTGATCGGAGCGAATTTTTACATCCAATCGCAAATCACCATTGCTCATCTCATCGGCCAGATGGGCAATTTCCCGGATATAGCCGAGAACCGTACGAAAGCCTTCTGCCAATTCATCCACTTCTTTCGTACCCGAGACGGATATTTCCTGCTCCAGATCGCCGGCGCTGATATTTTTGGCAATTCGAACCAGATGAACCAGCGGTCTGCTAACGCTATTGGTAATCAGAAAAAAGATAATTACGATAATTCCCAATCCGATTACGGATAACACAATTAAAAAGTTTTTGGAATAGTTCAATGCGGAATTTCGATCATGAAGGGAGACGCTTAAAACGATTTTTCCGATGCTTTTTCCATCGGAAAGCACAGCCTGAGAAATGAAAATTTCATTTTCCTTTTCGGGTAATTTGTTTGCGGAAACAGATGTAATCTCTTCAAAACCGTTTTTGCGGTATTTAAACACCGGGCTGTTGTTTTGATCAATTACTGTCAGAAAAGCAATTTGTTCATTTTCCGTAAATGCTGCCAAAGCGTCTTTTACCGTATCATTGTCTTCAAATTCTAACCCCGTGCGGGCAGCTCCGGCGGCAATCCTGGCCAAATTTGTAAGGCTTGAGTTTAGCTGCTGATCCAATGCCTGGGCCGTTAGATAATTAATGATAAAAATACCGATTATCACCATTCCCAATAAAACAGGAAGCAGTACGCCAATCATTTTAAATTTAAGAGAATATTTTTTTCCTTCCATAAGCCGTTTCCTTTTAATATTTTTTTAGTAATCGTTTCAAAGACAAAACAAATCCTGCCTGTTTAAGGAATAAAAAAAAGGAAATCAATTACTGTTGATTTCCTTTATACAAATCGGTATAAATATTAAAAAGTTTACCGAATAATTTTAGAAATGCCTAATTTCTGAGCCGACTCATCTGTAAATTTGGAAGCGAGATATTCGGTTTGTTTTAAATTTAAAACTATTTGTGTTCTGTTATTTTCGTCTTTTCCCAGACAGATGAGCGCACCTGAATCGGAATACTCTTTTGAAGCGGTGATAACCGGTATTTTTTTATCTTTTGTTTTAGATAAAATAAACAACCGGCTTGATTTTTTCGCCAGAACTGGGGAGTCACAGATAATTAATGCGTCATTAGAATTTAAACGCTTTATACTTTTACCAATACTTCTTGCGTCTTTGATAAGAAAAACAAGCGCCTTAATACCTGTTTGTGCAGAGGCGCGTTTTATCTGTTTTTCATGAGTCTGGTAACTCTCCTCAGAAATAAAGACCCCGATGTTTTTTGTTTCCGGAAGAATGTTTTTTACGGTATAAAAGTATTGTAAAAAAGAGGGCTCCTTTGCTAATCCAAGTTGCGCGAATAATAAAAGGATGATGGCAACCTTAATTATTTTCTGCATAATTAAACTCCTTTTTGTTGAATTATATTTATATATCCTTTTCGAAAGCAAACAAGAGGACTTGAAAATCCGCAATCAGAATGGTCAGTTTTTGCGTTGAACAAATATTCGTTTTGGTTTTGTGGCGGAATAAAGTAAAACGGCGTTATTTCCTAATGTGTAGGTAAGAACAATAAAAGAAAAATTGCTTGATAATTAACTTAAGTCCGGAATTTCAATAATAAACCCGGCGCCTTTCTCTTCCGGCGTGAATAATAAAATTGTACCGTGAAGCTGTTCGATAATCCGTTTTGTAATAGCCAGCCCCAACCCGGTCCCCTGTTCTTTAGTAGTAAAGAAGGGAGTGAAAATTTTGGATTGCACTTCTTCGGGAATACCCGGCCCGTTGTCAATGATTTCAAAATGTAAACGGTTCTTTCTTGGCGCTGTGATATTTAATAAAACCGGTTGTCCGTCTCGGCCGGCCTGAAAAGCGTTAAGGACTACATTTAAAAGAGCCTGTTCCAGTAAGTGCCGGTCACTTTTAATTTTTGTGTTTGGCAATTGTGAAAGGATAAGATACTTTCGGTTCTTTTGGGACAAGCTCTGCAACAGATGCTTCGTTAAATCTTTTAAATCAATTGTTTCTATAGTAAGCTGCGGCGTGCGTGAGAAGGTTAAAAAAGCATCAATCAAACGGTTAAGCCGATTAATTTCATTCGGAATATAACTGAAAATTTCATCATCCCCGGCATAATATTTCTTTTTTATTACATCGTTTGTACCCTGAATGATCCCCAGCGGATTTCGTAATTCATGAGCTACCGACGCAGCCATAGTACCCAATTGCACAAGATGTTCCTGATCTTTCAACTCGGACTGATAGTGCATACTACGCTGAATCATTCGAAATAAAAATAAGGCGGTTAAAACAATCAGCGTAAGATTGATTAAAGAAAAGAGTAACAGGCGGTTTTTTAAACTGCTGAGGACACTAAAAAAACCGGCCTTGGCTTCGATAACCAAAACAGCCGTTAAAAAACCATCGATATTTTTTACCGGTGCATAAGCGCTCATAAACGGTTCTCCGGCGTATCTTCTTATTTTAGAGACAATTGTTGCGCCGGAAAGCGCTTTTTTAAACTCGCTGTGCAATGCCGTGGCGCTGGTTTTTAATTTGCCGAGGCTGGGTGGGGAAGAGACTAAAACTTCACCCTGCGGACTGAGCAGTACAATGGATTGCAGACTGCTTTTTTGCCGGATATTTTCTAATTGTTGCTGGTAATAGTAAAACTTTAATGAAGCGTTATCACCCGGCAGAAGCGTTCCTAAATCCACATCATCGTTTAATTCGGTCATCAGCCGGTTGAGCACCTGTTCCACATCATATAAATGCGCCTCAAGTGCGCCGTGAAAACGGCTTTCTACCTGTTTTAAATAAATCCAGACTGCCAGGTTTAAAAATAATACCAAGGCGAAAGCAAGCCAGAAAACCAGTGCGTATGTGCCGGAGCGTCGTGTCATTTTCCGCCTTTCGCGTTAAAAAGTTTCAACCAGGCCTCGATATCTATATTTTGTGGTTGATACTTTTCTGAGTTTTCTGTTGCCGCTTTTTTATTATTTTGCCGTACGGCAAATTGTTTGGCGCTAAGTACGTGGGCGCCCATATCCTGTGCGGTGTAAATAATCTCATTGTCCGATGATATGACGGTCCAGCTTTTAGGATTTGTTTCGTAACGAATAAATTCTCGAATGATATCGTCGGCGGTTTGCGGTTTGCGTGAAAATTTTACCCGGATTCCCGCTGGATTCTGTAAGGCGGGAAAAATACCCGTTTTACCGTCAAATACTACGATTATTTTTGCCGTAACGGGTAGAACCGCCCGAATATAGTTAAGTATCAGGGGTAATGCTTTTTCTGTTTCGCCTTTTTTTAACCAGCCTGCCGCAGCGGGAAGTTTGTGCCCCAGGTTGTATCCGTCGATTATATAATTCATTGTAAATCCGTTAAATCTTAAGTAGACTTTTGTGTTCGGGATTCGCAAAAAACAGCAATCCTGGCCTGTCCCGATCTTCTCATCTTCGCGATTTTTAAGCGGGATTCGGTTTTTACATTATCGCTCTGCATCGAAAAATAGCAGGGAGATGTTTTTTCTGACAGAATATAATCAAAAATCTGCTCTAAGTCGATCCGGGGTTGCAAAAACAGAATTATAAATGATACTCAAATCTCTAAAGTGAAATTTTGGAAACACCAAAATACAAGCGTCAAATTCTAAAATTTAAACATACCTCTGCAAGGAGATTCTTGCTTGAGAGTTAAGTTATTGCTTTCTTAACATATATTTAATTTTTTATCGTCTGTATTTTACGATCTAAGGTATACGTTATTAATGTGTAGCGTTTGTAATATGTAATTTTTTAATGACCGACGCTGGTTCTACTATTTGTCATATATGCAGAGTAAATGGGACAATATGACGGTTTGCGCCGCATTTTTCTATTTAATAATATAGAACAGGGGCATTTCTTCGACTGGCATATTTTTTGTATGTAACAACTCCGTTTATTTATACCGAAATGCCGAAAGAATAAAATCAGGTGCTAATAAAAATGAACCTTTTTTAAATGGTTACGTTTATATCGGCATCAAAAAGGGTTTGGAAATGATACTACGCTGAATACCAAAATAATTTAAATGCCGCTTAGCGGAAACAGAACGAAACGAAGGAGGTTCTTATGTCCGGATATAAAAACTCATTTACTTATGTGCTTAGTTTAGTAACCGTCGGGATTATCGTCGGAATTGTACTGACCACCGGCTTTAATCTTGATTCCAAAACAATGGCCCGACCCGCCGAAGAAAAAATTTATCAGGAAGGCGATTCCGATCCGGCCGGCATAAATGCCATTAGTTTTAACCCCAACAATATGTTTGTGGATATGGTTAAAAAAGTCCGTCCGTCCATTGTAAGTATTTACACGACTAAAAGCGTAACGGTGCAAGACAATCCCTTCTTTTTCTTTTTTAGGGATATGCCGCAGGATGAAATTCATAAACCCCGGAAACGTAAACAGACAGGTCTGGGTTCCGGTGTTATTATTAGCAGTGACGGTTATATTATCACCAATAACCATGTCATCGAAGATGTGGATGAACTGAAAGTGAAGCTGATTGACGGTACCGAATACAAAGCAAAAATTATCGGTACCGATCCCTCCACGGAAATTGCCCTTGTGAAGATAGAGGCAAAGGATTTACCCGTGGCTGTTCTAGGAAACTCGGAAAAACTACAAATTGGCGAGTGGGTAATGGCCATCGGCAACCCACTGGAATTAACTTCCACCGTAACGGCCGGAATCGTTAGCGCGCTGCACCGCAGAATAGATGTGGGCCGGCGTAAAGACGGGGTAAGCACCATCGAAAATTTTATTCAGACCGACGCGGCCATCAATCCCGGCAACAGCGGCGGCGCTTTAATTAATTTAAAAGGCGAAGTAATTGGCATCAATACGGCCATCGCTACCACGACCAATTATTATATGGGCTACGGGTTTGCTGTCCCCATTAATATTGCCAAAAGTGTAATTGACGATCTGAAAAAATACGGGGAAGTAAAACGCGGTTATCTGGGCGTTTATATTGCGCCCGTTGATCCGATTACGGCCAAAGGAGTTGGGTTAGAGAAGCCGGAAGGCGTTTTCATTACCAGTGTCATCGAGGGAAGCGCGGCAGATGAGGCGGGTATTAAAGAAGGCGACGTGGTTTTGAGCGTGGACGGAAAAGAAGTAAGCCAGCCCAATGAATTGCAAGCCGTAGTGGGTACGCACAATCCCGATGAGACGGTTAAATTGAAAGTCTGGCGTGATGGAAAAACCAAAACGTTTAATGTGACTTTACAGGGCAAGAGCCCGGATGGCGAAGTTGCCGGAGTTACGGAAAAAAAAGGCGAAGCAAAAGAGATAGCGGATCTGGGAATGAAAATTCGTGATTTAACCGATCGTCAGCAGGATATGTACGAAACATCCGATGGCGTTTTGGTCGTTTCGGTAGAGCCGGACGGCGCTGCGGCCAAAGCACACATAACGCGCGGCGATGTTTTGCTGACAGTGAACGGAAAAACACTAAAATCCGGTAAAGATTTTTATGACATTGTCTCCGATTTAAAATCCGGAGATGTAATTCGTTTGAAAATCCGTAGTCTGCGCGGCAGAAGTATTTTTGACCGTTTGTAATTTCTGCAAATCCCATAACCGTCACAGCTAATTTAGTTTAAGCCTCCCGGAAATTATTTTGGGAGGCTTTTTTTATAAATAAACGATATTAAGGTGTCTGACATCTACGGACAGAATGACGCATTTTAAAAAATTAAACTTTTTCGATTATTTTATCAATATACTTTATCTGCTTTAAACATAATAGGTTATGGTGTATGTGATAATCTTGGCACGTGCCTTGCTCTAAGTGCAGAGATTAACTTTTGAAAATACTATTTTAAGGAGGAAAATAAAATGGGAAAAATTATTGGAATTGACTTAGGTACAACGAATTCGGTTGTCGCTGTAATGGAAGGCGGCGAACCGGTAGTTATCCCGAATGCAGAGGGCGGCCGTACCACCCCATCGGTTGTGGCTTTTACAAAAAAAGGCGAACGGCTGGTGGGCGCTTCGGCCAAACGTCAGGCGGTAACAAATCCGGAAAACACAATTTTTTCAATAAAGCGTTTTATGGGACGTTTTTACAAAGAGGTAGGCTCCGAAATAAATGAGGTGCCCTATAAAATTGAAAGCGGAAATAACGATGTGGTTGTGGTGGACGCCGGAGATAAGAAATATTCACCGCCGGAAATATCTTCGATGATTCTGCAAAAAATGAAACAGACTGCCGAAGATTATCTGGGTGAAAAAGTAACCGAAGCGGTAATTACCGTTCCGGCTTATTTTAACGACGCGCAGCGTCAGGCAACAAAAGATGCCGGTAAGATTGCCGGTTTGGATGTGAAACGTATTATTAACGAACCGACCGCGGCTTCACTGGCTTACGGAATGGATTCGAAGAAGGAAGAGAAAATTGCCGTTTTTGATTTGGGTGGCGGAACTTTTGATATTTCCATCCTCGAGATCGGCGACGGTGTGTTTGAAGTGAAGTCGACCAATGGGGATACGCATTTAGGTGGCGATGATTTTGATCAGCGTATTATCGACTGGATGGCAGACGAGTTTAAGAAAGATGAAGGCATTGATTTACGTAAAGATCCGATGGCTTTGCAGCGTTTAAAGGAAGCGGCCGAAAAAGCAAAAATCGAATTATCTTCTTCAAAACAGACCGAGATCAACCTGCCGTTTATTACAGCAGGCGAATCCGGACCGAAGCATTTAACCCTTTCATTGTCACGGGCAAAGTTTGAACAATTGGTGGATGACCTGGTACAACGTTCCATAGAACCGTGTAAAATTGCCCTAAAGGACGCCGGAATAAAAACATCGGAAATCGATGAAGTAATTTTGGTTGGCGGTTCGACCCGTATCCCCAAAATCCAGGAAGTGGTTAAAAATTTCTTTGGAAAAGAGCCGCATAAAGGGGTGAACCCGGATGAAGTTGTGGCTATTGGCGCCGCAATTCAGGGCGCTGTTTTAACGGGTGAAGTAAAAGATGTTCTTCTCCTGGATGTAATACCTTTATCCCTCGGTATCGAAACCCTGGGCGGTGTTGCGACTAAATTGATTGAGGCCAATACAACGATTCCGTCCAAGAAACAGGAAGTGTTCTCAACGGCGGCGGATAACCAGACCACGGTTGAAATTCATGTATTGCAGGGCGAACGTCAAATGGCGGCCGATAATCGTACACTTGGTAAGTTTATCCTGGACGGCATTCCGCCCTCACCGCGCGGTATTCCGCAAATTGAAGTAACCTTTGATGTGGACGCCAACGGTATTTTGAATGTGGCGGCCAAAGATAAAGCCTCAGGCAAAGAACAGAGCATTCGCATCGAGGCATCCAGCGGATTGACCGAGCAGGAAATTGAAAAAATGAAAAAAGAAGCCACCGCGCATGCCGCTGAAGATAAGCTTAAGAAAGAAGCAATTGAAACAAAGAACCTCGCGGATACAACCATCTATCAGACTGAGAAGCAGATGAAAGAAATGGAAGAAAAAATGGAAGCTGAAGATAAGTCTAAGCTAGAAACTGCTTTGGGCCGTCTGAAGGAAGCGTTGAAAAGTGAAAATACCGATGAAATGAAATCAGCTGTTGATGCAGTGAACGGTACCTGGAATGAAATTGCACAAAAACTTTACTCTCAGGCCGGACCACAGCCGGGACAACCGGGAGCGGAACAGGCGCAGCCGGGCGCTGGACAGGCGCAGGCAGGCGCAGGCGA
>JAJRSO010000063.1 GCA_024278755.1 Calditrichota bacterium
AATCACAAAACGGTAGCTTGCCGCTACTTTATAGCTTCGTTCGTGAATACCTGTGTAAAGGTGTAACAAATCATAAAGTACGGCGCCCCGCAAAATAATATGCGCGGCCTAAATACTTCGTTCTATTTCGAATACGGGAGCCTTTACCCGTTTTTCCAAATCGTTTTTTTTTAGTACGCGGCGAAAATCGTTTAACAATTGTTTATCCCACTTGCCCATTTCCACTTCCTGTTCTAAAACGCGAAGCGCTTCTTTTTGAGGCAATGCCTGTCGATAGGGCCTGGCGGTTGTCAGGGCATCAAAGGCGTCCACAAGAGCGACAACCCTTGCACACAGCGGGATATCCTCTCCGCTTAACTGATCCGGATAACCGCTGCCGTCAAAACGTTCCTGATGATGCCGGATAACCGGCAGGACATCATTCATCGTCTGCAGCGGACGGCATATTTTTTCGCCTTCCGCCGGGTGCTGTTTGATAATGGCATATTCTTCTTTGGTAAGCGGGCCTGGTTTTAAAAGGATAGAATCCACAATGGCTAGTTTACCTATATCATGCAAAATGCCTCCCCTTCGCACCGTACGCAATTCGTGTTCTTCCAGTCCTATTTCTTCGCCCAGAAGCATACCGTAATTGGCCAGACGGTTGCAGTGCCCCTGCGTATTGGGGTCTTTCGCTTCTACCGTCAACGCTAAACTGAAAAGTATGCTTTCGGCACTTTCCAGCTGATCGGTATATTGTTTAAGCTTAATTAGAGAAGCCGCTCGTGCTTTTAGTTCAAATATATTAAACGGTTTGGTGATAAAATCATCAACCCCCAATCGAATTCCGCGAATTTTACTATCGCTGTCTTCGAGACCGGTTATCATTATAATGGGAATGAGTTTAGTGGACGCTTTTGCCTTTAACCGTTCACAAACGGTAAAACCGTTCATTCCGGGCATAATCACATCCAGCAAAATAAGGTCTACTTTGTTTTCTTCCACAAGCATTAAGGCTTCCTCGCCACTCGTTGCGGATAGTATATTGTAGGGCTGCTCGGAAAAGAAGTTTTGAATCAGTTCAATATTCGCAGGCAAATCATCTACAATAAGAATCGTCGGTCTGGCCACACTACCTCCTGTATGCGCTGATTAAAATAGAATCCAGAAAGTTAGATGCTCGGATGCTTGCCTAAAAACTTTAACAAAAAAACAGCCGATTATTCTGCTCTTTGTCGGTTAATCCATTTTATTTGGCGCTATGTCGATCCGTGTGGGAAAGAATAAATACAAAAGAAAAGCCACAGATTACCTTCACGCCAGAGGAGGCCAGGCAGAAAAAAACAGGATAAAAACCGAGCAATTCGATTTGTTCTGTTTTAGTTTTACATGGCAAAACATCGCGCGTTACGCGCTTAAAAAATAAAGAAATCGTAGCCGCGAATGCGCCCATGAACGCGAATAAATTTAAGCAAAAAAATAATAGCTTTAATCGGCGAAAATCCGTGTTCATCCGCGGCAAAAGAAGATAAATTAAATCAGTGAATATCCGTGTTCATCTGTAGCTAAAAAAACTACCTCCACAAAATGACAGGGTACTCAAATTTCTAAAATAAAATTTAGGTAACTCAAAATGCAAGCGCTAAATAACAAATAAACACCAAATTCAAAGATTTAAACAGGCCTCTGCAAGGTATTTTTTAGTTGAGATTTAAGCTAATGTTTCTTTGATTTTGTTATTTGTCTTTAGAATTTAAGGTGGTCTATTTTTTACCGTTTCATTTGCGTTAAAAAAACAGAGACGGTTTTGTATTTTGCCGGTGTAAAAGATTAACGGCGGATTTTCCGTTTCCGATTGCGATGCCGTTTTTCGCTGGGGCTAATATAATGCGATTTACTGTTAATCAATTCTAAAATATGCGCCTGCCGAACTTTAGTGCGAAAGACACGCAACGCTTTATCTAAATCCTGATACCGCGAGACATCTACGTTTACCATAACTCCCCCTTTTTTAATGGTCTTTAGTATGCAACGCAGATGCGGCAGGAAAGTTTCCTGTCCGTTAAAATGATTGAACTATTGAATCAGGTTAAAATGGTGTCGATATCCAGTTGAAAACCGTTAAAAAAATCACGCACGGGCAGACGCCGTTTACCCTGCAATTGCACTTCCGATACCAGGATAGCGCCTTGCGCACAGGCAATGGTGAAAGAATCGCGTTCCTTTATTATAATCGTACCCGGAGGCCGGTTGTGATTAATATCCGTAAGCGGTTGTGCGGTTAAAATTTTAAGCGTTTTCTGCTGAATAAAACAGTATGCACCCGGATAGGGACTTAATCCACGAATAAGATTAAAAACGCTGGCAGCCGGCCGGTTAAAATTAATATGCCCGCTTTCTCTGGTTAGTTTCGGAGCTTTTGTAGCCAGGCTGTCATCCTGTTTTTTCGGTTGTATTTGATTTAGCTCTTTTAAAACCCGAACTAAAAGCCTAGCGCCTCTTTCGGCCAAAACATCATGCAATTCCCCCGCGGTCATAAACGGCAGTATGGGAATGGTTTCCTGCATTAAAATATTGCCTGTATCCACGGTGGCGTCAATACGCATAATGGTTATGCCCGTTTCACTTTCGCCGTTTATTATAGCCCGGTTGATAGGCGCCGCACCACGGTATTTTGGCAGTAAAGAGGCGTGCACATTAATCGTTCCGTGGGGTGGAATGGTAAACACTTCCTTAGGTAAAATACGATACGCCGTCACAATAAACACATCCGCACGAAGATTTTTGAGCGATTTTATAAACGAAGGATCTTTTAGTTTTCGGGCTGCAATACCGGAAGACCAAGCTCCAGAGCAAGCCGTTTAACGGCCGAGGATGTTAATTTACGTCCCCGGCCTGCCGGTTTATCAGGCACTGTAACCACGCTTAAGATATCATGCCCGGATTTTACCAGCTCCCGAAGGGAAACGGCGGCAAAATCCGGACTGCCCATAAAAACAATTTTCATTTTATTTGGTGGTTCCCACAACATTTACAACGGTGATTGCATTCTTATCCACATTCAGTTTTACATTATCATCCACCTTGATAATAACAACATTATTGTCACTCGTAAAACCGGATACTTTTCCGTGAATACCGCCGGTAGTAACCACATTGTCTCCTTTTTTCAAGGCTTCCAGCATGCGCTGCTTTTCTTTTTGTTTTTTCTGCTGAGGACGAATCATCAGGAAATACATAATAACGATGATTAAAATAAACGGTAAAAATGAGGCAATGGGATTCCCGCCTCCGCCTTCGGGATTGGCCGGAGCCATTAATAAAATAAAATCAAGCATACTCACTCCTTTTGTTTTTTTTGTTAGGTTTTTATTTTTTTCTGTCCGGTATTTAAAACTGACTCTAAGAACCGGCAGAATGCATTTTGTTTTTGCACTACTCTTTTTATTCGGATGCTCAGAGAACAGTTGTTATTTTAGGAAGGACATTTTTTTTCCATTCCGTAAAGGTATCTTCCAAAATGTGGCTACGCGCTTCCCTGACCAGTTGCAGATAAAAATGGATATTATGAATTGTAGCCAGTCGCAATCCAAGATATTCATTTACATTGTATAAATGCCGCATATACCCCCTGCTGAAATTTCGGCAGGCATAACAGGTACAATCCCGGTCAATCGGTTCCTGGTCTTCTTTAAATCGCGCCCCCTTTAGCACCATTTTGCCGTTCATTGTAAACACCGTTCCATTGCGTGCGTTACGGGTAGGAATGACACAATCAAACATATCAATTCCGCGGTCGATGGATTCAATAATGTTTTCCGGCATCCCCACACCCATTAGGTAGCGCGGTTTTTCCTGAGGTAAGATACCCGTACATAAATCAGTAATCTTATACATCTCTTCAGCCGTTTCGCCTACCGCCAAACCGCCAACCGCATAACCCGGGAAGTCCATTTTTATCAGTTCTCTGGCACTGTTTTCACGGATACTTTCGTAAGTGCTTCCCTGAACAATACCGAATAAAAACTGTTTATGACCGTATATAAACTCATGTTTTTCATATAGCTCTCTGGCCTGCTGCGCCCATTCCAGCGTTAACTGATTTGATTTTTGCGCATATTCATATTCTGCCGGATGCGGGGCGCATTCATCCAGAACCATCATAATGTCGCTGCCCAGTTTTTGCTGAACCGACAACACCGACTGCGGCGTGAACAAATGTTTGGAACCGTCAAGATGCGACCGAAAGACAACCCCTTCCGAATTTATTTTCCGTAATTCTTTTAAACTAAAAACCTGATAACCGCCGCTGTCGGTTAAAATGGGACGCTTCCAGTTCATAAAGCGATGCAGGCCGCCGAATTTTTCTATAAGTTCCGCACCGGGACGCATATACAAATGGTAAGTATTTCCCAGAATAATTTGGGCATTTGCCGCTATTAGCTCGTCCGGGGAAAGTGTTTTTACCGAAGCTTGCGTACCAACCGGCATAAAAATGGGTGTTTCGATAGTTCCATGATCCGTGGTTATGATCCCGGCCCTGGCTTTAGAAGAACGACTGGTGTGTTGAAGCTGAAAAAACAAAATTCTGCCCTGACTGCCACTTTAAAATTAAAAAGCGGCAATTTAACCTGCCTCAGGGTATGATCGCAAATAAATAAAACCGGTAAAAAAAACACTTTGGCTCTATATAAATTAAAAAAACTATGCGCCCAGTTATAACACACTCCCTCCTCGTATCAGGTTGTTGCGGTTTCTAATTATACCGCAAAGCGCACAACGTTTTTCAATGAAAAACCAAAATAGAGCTCATTTTTTTACGCTCATTGCGCAACCGGCGTTTAGTTCCGTAGGCATTAACCGCCTGTATTGGGACAATTAAGGGGAAAATTACTGTTCATCCGTACCAATATACAACGACTTGATTAGTTAGGACAATTGTGTTTAAAAATATATTAACGCTTAAATCCAAATACATCGCGGTAGCGCATAATGTTTAAACGATCCATATAAAAAATATCTTCCAGCACCAACGCTATTGGACCTAAAATGCCCGCGCTTTGTTTGAGAGCGGCGCTTTTAATATGTACTGTTTTTCCGGGAGTTTTCAGAATGCCGCTTTTTAGTTTTTCTTTGACATATTTCAGAAATATTTTATTCCCTGCTAATTCATTGCCTCCGATAATGATCAATTCCGGATCCAATGTATTGACCAAATCGATACAAATACAGGCCGTTAAATCGGCATATTCCTGCAATAATTCAATTGCCTTCGCCTCTTCTTTTTTAACCAGCAGTTGGTAGCCTTCCATAGTTAAACGATTCTTATTGAGGAGTTTTCTGGCAGCGTCTATTAAAACCTTTTCGGATAAGAGCTCCGCAAAGGTTTTTTGCTTTTTATAAAGATATTTATATCGTTTCGAATCGGAAATATAGCCACAGGGTTTAAGATACCCGATTTCACCGGCGCCGGCAGAAGCGCCTCTGTAAAGCTCGCCGTTAATGATAATACCGGCGCCAAGGCCGTCTCCAATCCATAAATATATCTGGTTTTGAGCGCCCTTTCCGCTGCCAAAACGTGATTCCGCCAAACTGTTTGCTTTTACATCGTTTTCAATAATCGTCTCCACCTCATAGCGTTTTTCAAAGGCATCCCGCAACGGATACCCCTGCCACTCTTTAAGCGAATCAGATTCTTCAATCCGTCCGGTTTGATAGTTGATAACCCCGGGAATAGCCACCCCAATCCCCATGGGCTTTGCCTTTCGTACCCAATTTTTTTTAAGCATTACATCTATGACTTCCCAAATTTTTTCCAGAATAACATTCAGCGGCGTATGGGCTTCGTAATTAATTATTTTATTTTCATGAATGTACGCATTTAAATCGCTAAGCGCCGCACGAGCATGGTCGCGTTTTATTTCGACACCAAAAGAGTATCCCGCTTTGGGATTGAATTCCAGCATAATGGGCCGACGTCCGCCCAGTCGTGTGGAATTACCGATACCGGTTTCGAAGACATAGCCCTGTTCCAACAGATTATTAATAATTTCGGAAACAGCGGCTTTTGATATTTTATACCGTTTGGCAATATCGGCCCTGGAAATAGGTCCGTCATTTTTTATAAAGCGTAAAATATTTAGTTCGTTGTATTCACGAACCAACCTAGGCCCAAAACTGGAATTTCGTATCATGTTGTTCCTGACTGAGTTTAACAGAATTATTATTTGGAGCAAATAGAGTGTAGTATACAAAATATTTAATTAAAATAAAAATTTGGGACTTGTTTTATTTTTTCTAAATTTTTGGTATACTCAAATCGTCTAAACCGGATGGCTTGCCTTTGCTTTTGCCGGTAAAATAAATTAACATCTTATAAACGAGGTTGCGATGCAAACGAATTCCGTTCCTAACCCGACTGCTTCTTTTCCCTTAAACAATTTTAAAATCATTCCCAATACCTTTCGGAATATGACAAAAGCCGAAATAAGCATTTTAATTCAGAATCAGAATCATGCGGCAGACTGGGAAACCGTTTTTATCCGTGAACCGTTTGATTTGAATTGTATCCGTAATTCAACCTTTTGGGGAACCGTTTACCTTGACAGTCTTGAACCCGGCTTTTTGGAATACGATCAAATCCCCCATCCGGTCGGGATTTACGATTCTACTCTTATTTCCTGTGCTATTGGACGTGGCGTTTCCGTGCGTTCGGTAAATTTGCTGGTTAATTATCAGATAGAAGACGGATGCATTCTTTTTAATATTGATGAACTGAGCGCTTCTGCCGGAACCGGTTTTGGCAACGGCTATTTACGTCCCGGACAAAAAAAATCTGACCGGTTATGGATAGAAGCGGCCAATGAAAACGGAGGCCGCCGTATTTTACCTTTTGCAGGAATGCTGCCCGCCGATGCGTTTCTCTGGTCTAAATATCCGCACGATAAACCGCTGCTTAAAAAATTTACCGCCATGACAGACCTACTGGGACAAGAAGAAAAATATGCCTGTGCCCGGGTCGCAAAAAATTCGGTTATTCGCAACAGCACCGGTATTAAAAATATGCTTTGCGGCGAAAACACGACCATTGAAAGCGCTTTAAATCTTAAAAACATTACCATTCAGTCTACCGCAGAAGAGCCCACGTTTATCGGCGCCGGCGTTAATTTAAAAAACGGCGTCATCGGCTATGGAAACACGATTGATTCCAATGTTATTGCCGAGAATTTTTTAACCGGTCGTAACGTAAAATTGCAATATGGCGTCCGTTTTATCAATACAATCTTGGGGCCCAACTCCACCATTTCCTGCTGTGAGGTGCTAAGTAATTTAATCTTTCCTTTTCACGAACAGCACCACAACAACTCATTTTTAATTGCCAGTACGGTGATGGGGCAATCCAATATTGCCGCCGGGGCAACCATCGGTTCCAACCATAATTCACGGGCCGCAGACGGTGAGATTCTGGCCGAACGCGGATTTTGGCCAGGATTAAACAGTACCTTTAAACACAATTCCAAATTTGCGGCCTTTACATTGATTGCCAAAGGGAATTACAATGCCGAACTAAATATTTCCCTGCCCTTTTCCCTGATTAGTCCGGCACAAAACAGCGCAAACGTACAGGTTTTTCCCGGCTTCTGGTTTAAATATAACATGTATGCCCTGGCTCGTAATACCTGGAAGTTCAAAAAACGAGACAAGCGAAAAATAAAACAGCAGTTTATCGAAACCGATTACCTGGCTCCGGACACGGTCGAAGAGATGGTTTCCGGAATTTCAATTTTAAAAACCGGTCTAGAGGAAGCGCTGCAACGTCCGTTGGACCTAGAGGAAATTATCCGGGATTATGTAAAAATTGATAAACAGGTTCATTTGACCCTGGATGGAATGATCAACAAAGGCAAAGCCGAAATCATAAAACCGGCTCAGGGGATTTATCTGTACCGTATGATGATATTGCTCTATGGCGGTCGTGAACTACTGCGCTTATTGCAAACAGAAGGTCCAAATAATATAAAGGCGCTGCAAAACACATATAGAGAAGCGCCACGGGACTGGATGAACCTCGGCGGTATGCTTGTGGCGGAAAATGATGTGCGGCAATTGCTCGAAGCGGTAAAAACAAGCGACTATTCCTGGGAAAAAATGCACCAGGCCTATGCAAAATTGGCAAACGGTTATGCGGAGGCAAAGGCGCGCCATTCCGTGTTTACCCTGTTGAATCTTTTTGGTCTGTCTGCCGACGTTTTTACAGCGGAACAAATTAAAACTATTTTAGATGAATTTGCCACCGTGGCAGATCAATTATTACACTGGGCCTATGAATCCCGCAAAAAAGATTATGCCGGAGATTTCCGCATCATGACTTATACAACCAAGGAAGAAATGAACGCCGTTTTGGGCACGATTGAAGAAAATGAATTTTTGATCGAATATGAGAAAGAGATGAACGCCTACCAAAAACAGGCAAAAGAAATTGCCCTGACACTCGGCGCTTAAAAATTAGTGGAGAAAAAATGACAAAATCACAGTATCCGTTAAAAGCCTATAAAAATCCGGAATTTATGAACAGCGCAGAAGCGCGTCCTATCCGCATCCTGTCCGAATATATCGAGCCCAATAATCGCTTTAATGAAAGCGGTATCGACTCCACTATTGTGTTTTTCGGTTCCGCCCGAATTAAGCCCAAAGAGTATGCAAAGAAGGAAATATTTAAAGCGGCGGAAGCATATGAAAAGAAACCAACGCCGGCAAATGAAAAAAAACTATCTTCCGCCCGTTTGCAATTACGCCTCTCCAAGTATTACGAAGATGCCGCAGAACTGGCACAACTGATTACCCGATGGGCGATGGATAAAGAAGGGGGTAAACAGTGTTGCTATGTCTGCTCAGGCGGCGGTCCGGGCATTATGGAGGCGGCTAATAAAGGGGCTCGTCTGGCCGGAGGTAAATCTATTGGACTCAATATTTCACTGCCACATGAGCAAAAGCCTAATCCATATATTTCCGACGAGTTTTTGTTTGATTTTCACTATTTTTTTATGCGCAAATACTGGTTTGTGTACAAAGCCAAAGCATTGATCGTTTTCCCCGGCGGATTTGGCACCTTCGATGAAATGATGGAGGTACTAACTCTGATTCAAACTAAAAAAATTGATCGGAAACTGCCCATTATTATTTTTGGTCAGGATTACTGGCGGGAGATTATCGATTTGGAAGCGATGGTGCGCTGGGGAACCATTGCCGAAGAAGATTTGGAGTTATTCACCTTTGTAAACTCCGCCAAAGAGGGCTTTCGGCTATTAAAGAAGATGCTGAAATAAGATGGACCTTACACAGATCCGAAGATTTTTAGGTTTCTAAAATTTGGAACATCCCTGGCTCTCTTTAATCTATCCACGACATACCTGATTTACACGGACGAAAATTCAGATTTTTTAGATATCGTGTCTTCCACGGTTTCAATAACAAAAAAAAAATGGCTATTCCCGGTGCAATTGGAGGAATCATTATCTCTTAAAAAGCGGATTTAACAGAAATGAACCGTAGGGAGGAATAATTTCTACGATGCAAACATTCGGGAGGCGTTATTCACGTATAAAATCAATAGCCTGCTCATAGTATATATAAAACTGGCTGTTTTCCAGAAAACGGTTTATCTCTTTGTCAGTCGCCTGGAATTTCCAGAAATCCATTCCCAGTAAATCCCGACCAAGGGCTTCGATTACATCACGCATTAGCACAGCTAAAAATAGAGTGTGTTTGTCCGTCCAACCGTCAATGGCCTGCATAGTTACCGAGCATTTGGGTTCAACCGCAATTCGGATATCGGAAGTTACATCAAAATATTTTTCAAACTTAAAATAACTCTTGTTTAAGGCAACTTGAATGGTACGGGCGCCGGCAAATTTTATAAGTGAACTGAATTTCTCTTTTATATAACGCTCAAACATATTAATTATGAGGCTGTCTTCCAGTACCTTTTCCGGAC
Organism: Calditrichota bacterium; assembly: GCA_024278755.1. Classification (GTDB taxonomy): domain Bacteria; phylum Calditrichota; class Calditrichia; order Calditrichales; family Calditrichaceae; genus JANTFQ01. Next base: position 9,974 of record JAJRSO010000063.1, read on the forward strand.
CGGCCACTTCTTCTGTCTCCTTAGGTAATTTAAAAACACTCGGTTCGATGGTAAAAGTACCCCCTGTCCAGTCAAGAATCTCATCCATGGCTTCATCTTCTTCTTTGCTATCAAATTCCAGCTTATCAAGCTGCCCTTTGCTGTAAATAAAACAGGCTTCTTTTTCGTTGTAATTTAGGCGTATTTGGCCGGTTAATGAATTTTCTTCCGCATATTTTAACAGTTTAATTAAATCGACCTCTGCAAGATTGCCATGCGGCGTAATGCGGTTTTTATAGTAGCGTTCACTGCGCTCCCGTGCTTTATTGGAAAGATTCAGGCGCTGGCTGAGCATGTGGGTAAGCGATAATGAAATAGCCGGGTTATTCATCACCAGATCGTCAAAATTCTTTTTTTTCACTTCATACAAACTGCAATCCTGCTCGGCAACCACGGTAGCCGATCGCGGTTCGCCGGTGATCAGGGCCATTTCGCCAAAATAATCGCCCGCTCCGAGGAAAGAAAGCACCACCGGCTCGTCCACGTCCTTAACATCGGCAACCACCTTCACACGTCCCCGGCGGATGATATACAAACAGTCGCCCACTTCGCCTTCGCTGATAATAATTTCACCCTTAGTTACGGAAACAGATTTCAGGTTCTCATCAAGCCGAAGCAGTTCCCCTTCCGGAATGGACTGAAACAGCGGAATTTTTTTTAGGTGCTCAACGCTTTTCATAGCTTAGATAAAGTTCTCAACCAGTTTTACGATTTCGCTTACTTCATGCGTTTTCGTCAGTTCTGCGTTACCGATATTTTTCAGTTTTTGTTCGAATTCTGCCCGAACCGAATTATCGGTGATAAAGATAAACGGAATATCTGCTTTTTCGCGGACTTTTTCGGCAAACAAATCGCCGCCCCCATCGGGAAGCTTAATATCCGTGATAATTACATCGATGGTCTGTTTGCCAATAATCTCAAGAGAACCTTCAATATTCTTTGCCGACGCCACCCGGTACCCCAATCCTGTAAAGGCCCGCTCCACAATTTTGCGCACTACAAGCGAATTATTGGCAATTAATATCGTCTTTTCTTCTTCCGGCTCTTCCGGAGTTGTTTCGTTACCCATGGTCAGCGGACGTACCGTAATTTTAAAACTGCCGTCGTTCCAGTCTATCATTTTATCTAACGCTTTGTCATCCTGTAAACTGCCGAGTTTTACCGACTGCAATCGTCCGGAATCAAATTCAAAAACACCCTCTTCTCCGCCGCTTTTAACCGACATGGTTCCGGTAACCGAATTGGATTCGCAAAAACTAATCAAATCCACTAACGGCACTTCGCTTAACTGTCCGGAAGGCCCCGCTTGTTCTGTAGCCGACTTTCCCGGTTTGGGCATTGTTATCGCTTTTTGAAGGGTTTCTTTGAGACGTTTACTAACGATTTTGCCCATGCTTAATGAAATAGACGGGAATTTTTCAAGGATAACGTCAAAATCTTTTTTTTGCAGCACAAAGGTTTCGGCGTCTTCCGTTGCAATCACAGATGCCGACCGGGTTTCACCGGTAAGTAAAGCCATTTCGCCAAAATAATCGCCGGATTTGAGAGTAGCGACCACCTGTTCGTTTTCACCGTTTTCGTCATAAATACATATATTTACACTGCCGCTGATGATAATGAACATTTCATCACCAGGATCACCGATTTTACAAATGGTTTCTTTTCCTGAAAAAGTTTTGAATTTTAAGCGTTCGACGATAAAATCGATACTATCTTTCCCCAACATACGAAAGATGGGTACTTGTTTTAAAATTTTTCCGATTTGAATCATAAAGAAGGTCCTCTCAAAGACAGGCAATTTAAATTACCGTAAATACTGGTAAAGCGTATAGGCCACAATAAACAGAAAAAAATACCACCAGACAGAGCGCATTTTTTTTCGCGGAAGGCGGTCAAATTCGATTCGTTTTTTTCCGTCCTTCGTGCCATGCAGACGGTATGCCAGATCAAACGTGCGGTGTTTTTTCCGATTAAAGACTTTCATACCCTGCTCTGTATTCGTACCATTATGTAAAACTTTAGCTTTTAGCGTGTAAAAAGATAGCCAAATGCTTTTTGGGTGTCAAGGCTCCTTGCGGGCTCCCTAAAAGGAATAAAATCAGAAGACGGGGCAGGCCCTTCGGGAAAGCCCCATCTTCTTATCTAAAACTCTATTCTACTTTTGCCCGTTTTGAATCCCAATACAAATAGAACAGTAAAATAAAGAACATGACAAAACCAAGAATTTCGCTTCCTGCGGTGGTCATCCAGCCATGCATTACGCCCGTTGCTTTATCAATATACTCTGTCCCGATAACATGCTTCAAGTTCCAGTTCGAATTTCCGGTGACCGATTGTCCGATAAAGACGATCAAAGCCGCCAGAACCCCCATAATGGCGCCGCCGGCAATAAAACCGGAAGCGATGAGCGTACCGCGCTCTTTACGAGCGGAAACCAGTTTTTCATCGGATGAACTTTTGGCTACAAAATGGGCAACCAGTCCGCCGGCCAGTACCGGGGTATTCAGATACAATGGCAAATACAGACCCAAAGCAAAGGCCAGGGGCGGAATGCCGATAAGTTCCAGAATGACAGCCAGAATAATTCCGGCAATATACAGTAACCACGGAGCGGGTTGCCCGGTCATAAGCGGTTCCAGTACAGCAGCCATGGCCGAAGCCTGGGGGGCCTCCAGCGCATTCGGTCCGCCGGTGGCGCCGAAACCATACGTCTGGTTAAGCATAAAGATAACGCCGCCCACGGCAGCAGCCGCAACCAAGGTGCCTAAAAATTTATAACGCTGCTGCGAGGCGGGCGTGGTTCCCAGCCAGTAACCGATTTTTAAATCCGAAATAAAACCGCCGGCCATAGACAGCGCGGTACAAACAACACCGCCAATAATCAGAGCCGCCAGCATCCCGTCATCTCCTTTAAGACCGATAGAGACTAAAATAACGGAAGAGATAATAAGCGTCATCAACGTCATCCCGGAAACGGGGTTACTGCCTACAATGGCAATGGCCCGTGCCGCTACCGTTGTGAATAAAAAGGCAACCACGGCCACAATGGCCAAACCGGTTGCGGCGTATAAAATATTACCGTTAACCACTAAAATTAAAAAGAAAGCAAATACGCCAAGCAGAGCGCTGCCGATAATTACGGCAATCCACTTCATGCTGATATCTTTCTGTGTCCGCTCTACCTTTTCGGAAGAGGCGTGTTTCCCTTTTCCGCTGATTTCTGCAACAGCCAGCCCAAAGGCGTCTACAATAATTTTACGGGATTTAATAATACCGATAATGCCCGCGGCCGCAATACCGCCGATACCGATATGACGGACATATAGCGAAAAAATCTCTTTTGGAGCCATATCGATAATCGGTTTTGCCGCATTTAAAATCGGCGCCGGATTAAACTGACCGATATAATAAATAGCCGGCACAAAAACCCACCAGGCTAAAAAAGAACCGCTGGCAATAATCAACGCATATTTAAGCCCGATAATATAGCCGAGCCCCATCACGGCTGCGCCTATGTTCATATTGAATTCCAGTTTGGTTGCCGCGGCCAGGTTTTTGCCCCACTCAAAAACCCGGGTCGAAACCACTTCTTTCCAGAAACCGAGTCCGGAAACAAAAAAATCATATATTCCGCCGATAATCAGCGCTTTCATTAATATTTTTGCCGACTTTCCACCGGCTTCCCCTGCTACCAGTATTTCCGTTGTAGCAGTTGCTTCGGGAAATGGAAATTCTCCGTGCATATCTTTCACAAAATAACGGCGAAAGGGAATTAAAAAAATAATCCCAAGAATACCGCCAAACAAGGACGATAAAAATACCTGCAAAAAGGAAGCGTCCAAACCGAGAATATATAAGCCGGGAATAGTAAAAATCGCCCCCGCTACAATAACTCCGGAACTGGAGCCGATAGACTGAATAATGACGTTTTCGGACAACGCATTTTTACGACCCATCATGGTAGAAACGCCAACCGCTAAAATAGCGATGGGAATGGCCGCTTCAAAAACCTGTCCGATTTTTAAACCGAGATAGGCGGCTGCCGCTGAAAACAACACAGCATAAAAAAGGCCCCATAAAACGGAATAACTGGTTATCTCCGGGAGCGGTGCATTTTCCGGAACAACCGGTTTGTACACTTCCCCCTCTTTTAATACCCGGTATGCATTTTCCGGCAATCCCTTTCCGGATGACTGATTTTCCATACATTCTCCTTTTGGCTTAGGTTCGTTGGTCAAAACAGAAGATGTAAAAATAGCAAATTGTTACATACAAGTAAAGATTTTACCTAAAATTCTAAAGTCCAAACAATATAAATCAAATAACTCTCCAAGGAACAATAAGTTAAACCTTAAACAATACGCTTCTTATTCATTGCTTCGTATAGAAAACACATGCGTGATAAATCGGGTCATTCGCTACATTTATTACTGACACACCGAATGCAAACAACGGAGCATTTCAAAAGGACCCGAATCTTTTTCGCAACCCAAGGGGCGGTAAAAAAAACCATCTGGACAGGGTTTAAAAAAAACGTGCGGCAAATTTAAACAAATACTTAACAATCACGTCGTAAAAATAAAAAACGGGCCGGGCTTTAATGACCCAAAATAATCCGAAATCGAACGGTTTATAAGAAATCCAGTAAGTGCATGCACATGCGGATAAAAATTATGATTAAAAAAACCGCCAAAAGGGTTTTCTGTAGTTTTAGTGAAATCGAATCCTGAATTTTAGTGCCAAACCAGGCTGCCGGTAAAGCGCCCAGAAAAATAATAAAAGCAGAATTGAGATGGACCGCTCCAATCTGCCAGACATCTGTTCCGCGAACGGGCTCCAGCGCAAAAGCCAGTGCGCCAAAAAATGAAGCGGCCATCATAAAAACATTCACTATAGGAATTACTCTGTTGCGCGTAATACTACGGTTACTTAACAGAATAGGGGTGAGAATACTGCCTCCGCCCACTCCGGTTAGCCCGGAAATCAAACCGGCAAAAGAACCAAACTGAGCCATCTTAAACACAGAAACAGATGTTTTGCTTTGCGTCTCCTGTCTATCAGGCAATAATAAAATTTTTAATATCAGAAACGCCAGCAGTAAAATAAAAAGGACAATTAAAACAGGTTCGGAGAACCAGGCAGCCGTACGCCCGGCAATAAACGCGGCAAGCGATCCCGAAATAACCAAAACAAAAACCGACGCCCAATGAATTTTTTTTTGAAAATGAAAACGAAGCACATTAAATCCGGTAACCAGGCTAATGGTCATCAGACTTGCCGCCACCGCCTCATGGTGTGTAAAACCAAGGTAAATACTAAGCGCCGGAACTATCACCACTCCGCCGCCCAGGCCGATTACGGAGCTCATTAAACCTATGATAATGCCGATGATAAGTAGTTCTGCTATCTGTTCCATAATCTGCGGTTCTGTTTTCTGCCAGAGTGTTTATTTTCTACCATCGTTAGTGTCCGTACTTTGTTTTTCTTTTTGAAAAGCAGGTAAAATAATCAAAAATTCGGTGCCTTTCCCTTCTTTGCTCACCACGTCAATCTTCCCTCCGTGCTCTTTTATTATTTGGTACACAATGGATAAACCGAGCCCGGTACCGGTCGATTTAGAGGAATAAAAAGGGTCAAATATTTTTTTGCACACTTTTTGAGAGATTCCAATTCCGGTATCTTTTACAATTATCTGCACAAACGAATCGGATAACAGCCCGGAGGCCGGTTTACGCCGATCGACAATAGGATTCGAATAGACGGTATTCATGGCCTTAATTTCCAATATGCCTCCGTCCGGCATGGCGTCAGCCGCATTTAAAAATAAATTCAAAAAAACCTGTTGAATCTGGTTGGCATCCACAAAGACGTCGGCTAAATCCGGTGCATATTTTTGCTGAAATACAATCTTTTTCTCGTTTAATTTCCGATCAATGAGCGGAATAACTTCATCAATTATTTTGCGGATATAAACGGGGGCCGGGTCCGGCAGGTTTGGTCTGGCATAGGTAAAAAAAGCTTTCAGCAGCGTAGTAAGCCGGTTTACCTGGCGCAGGATGCGCTGAATATATTCCGTCTTTTGTGTATCGTCTTCCAACTGCTCTTCAAGCGACTGTACCATCGCTTTTATACCGGCCAGCGGATTGCGGATTTCATGGGCAATTCCGGAGCTTAAGGCGCCCAGCGAAGCCATTCTATCCATATGAACGATTTCGGCCTGTATACGCTTGGTTCGTGAAATTTCAGAAAAAACCAGGATATAACGTTCTTTGCTTTTCTTTTCCGGAAATGTATAAATCGACAAACCGATATAAAAATGAGGAATCTGCGGGTCCTGAAGCTGCAGTTCTTCCCGAATAACGGGAAACTTGTTTTTTTGAATCAGATTGTCTAAAAAAGCAAAGGCTTCACGGTCAAACAATTTTGTCAGATCGGCGAAGGGCGGTTCCGATTTTTTTTATTTAAAATTTTAAACGAAGCCGGATTCATATAAAACACATCAAACGAACTGTCAAAAACAATGGTTCCGAAATGTACCGAATCCATAATATGCTTTAGCATTGTCCATTCCTGCACAATTACATCATTCTTTGCCGCAAGCACAGAACCGGCCGGCGCCTTTCCCTCTCCAAAATCTTCCAACTGTATTTTTTCCAGATGGTAAGTGATTTTATTAGCAGCAATCATACTAAACGAGAGATCGTTTTCGGTGAACTCATCCCGATAGAGTTTATTTATCAGAATAATACCGGCGCGGGGTTCGTGAAAAACGGTAACCGGGATAAATAGCAGGCTGAATATTTTAATACCCAGGGCTTCCTCCAGCTCCAGAACAAACGGATCCTGCAGCGCGTTTCCCTCAAAAATTTGCGGGTAGTTTTCGGTTAACAGCCGTTTAACCGAACTTTTTTGCAGACCAAACAGATGTTTATGCAGTAGATTCCGGCTGCTGTGTTCAAAAATATTAAGTGCGAGGATATCCCGCTTTTTATTATAAGAAGTAAAAAGCGCCGTTTCCACTGCCAGGGCCAGTTCCAGCCGCCGGATAAAGGATTGTTCCAAATGCTGTAACAGGCTTGCTTCATCGTTAAACTGAACAATACGCTCCATTTCCAGAAGCTCATCCATGTGCGAAAGTAGTTTTTTTTCACCCTCGATGATATCTTTATACAGGATATTCTTCCGTTCGATGGCGCTCTGATACAAGGCATTGTTCACCATCGAAATAAAAGCAAAGCGATCCGCCGGATCGATAACGATAAAGTTATTGGGATTTTTATAGATTTGACGTTTGAGTGTTTCCTGATTAATCGAAATAATAAAAATAAAGGAGATATTTTCCAGCTTATTATAACTGCGGATTTCCGAAAGTGCGCTATAATTTAAATCGGGATTGGACACACAATCGATAAGCACAACATCAAAGGGAATTTCAAGCAATTTATCGGTATAGGCTTGCGCAAAACTTAAAATATGCTCTTTATTCCGCGTATCCTGCAATAAGCCGGCGAGAAATCCGGAACGGTTTAAATCATCGGATACGATAGCAATATTGTAATGTTGTTGCAACATGAAAACTTACGAAAAATCCTGTCTGAACCTATCATAGTCCAGAATCAGCAGCTTACTGCCTTCTTTTTTTACATATCCGAGCTGTCCCAGTGTTTTAATGACTCTGGAAATAGTCTCGCGGCTTGTTCCGGCCATATTGGCCAAATCCTGTTGCGGAGGCAGATGCGGAATTTCTACGATTCCCTGCTTAATAATACCCGAATCATCGGCAATACGAAGCAAGGTTGAAGCGACGCGTCCGAGCGCATTTTGAAGCGACAGACTTTTAATCTGTGAATCGCTTCTGCGTAGCCGGTGCGCCAGCTCTTTTAATAAATTTATGGCAATCTGCGGATAGTCGTGCAGCATTTGCAAAAAGTTTTCGCGGCGGATGATCAGCATTTCGGTATCTTCGAGGGTAATCGCATTGGCGCTGCGTGTCTGACCGTCCAATATGGCCATTTCGCCAAAAAAATCACCATCTACTAAAATAGAAAGAATCACTTCCCGCCCTTCGTCGCTAATACGCGATATTTTTACTCGTCCCTTTAAAATAATAAACATGGTCGAACCGACTTCCTCTTCGATAAGGACCATATTATCTTTTTTAAAGGTCTGCCGCACACTCACTTTTGTAAGATTGTTCAGTTCATCTTCTTTAAGTTCAGAAAAAAGCGGAATTAGCTTTAAATCTATTGGATCCATTCGGCGCCCCTATTTTTTCATAATTTGAAATTCCAGATCAAACTTTTGCTTTATTTTTTTTGTATATTCTAAACTTTTATCCAAATCCTTTTTACCTTCTATCCATACACAATACAGCGTTTTGCTGTTAATTACCCGTTCCACTAACCGGGATTTAACATCCTGTGTTTTTAAAAATGCAACCCGCTGGCGGGCGTTTTCGGGCAGGCCAAAGGCTCCTACCTGAATAAAGTATTTGACAGATGTTGCATCCCGAACCGGCTGCAACGCATCTGTTTTTGCGACCGGAGTTTCATGTTCCACAATGTATTTTTGATATTTCTCCGATGTTACATAATACCCGGCCGCATAAAAATATTCCATTAGTTTTTTTGCCGCCATTAGTTTGAGCCGTGCGGAACCATGTTCGAAAACAGACAAATATTTTTGCTCCGCCTGTTCTCCGTCTTTTACAAAAAGGGCCTGGAAAAACAGTAATTCATAATCATCGGCTGCTGCCGGCGCAACATTTTTTAAAACTTGACGCAAAGCCTGCGTATGGTTTTGTTCGTATAAACTATAAAGTTCTGCTCTCTGTTGTGCAAATGCCAAACTCACAGCGCAAAACACAACGCCGATTAAAACAAATAGGATGATTATCCGCTTAAATATGTTCATCTACGGTTCCACACTGCGGACATTTGATAAACAGTTTTTCCGATGTGTATCCGCAACTGTTACATTTAAAAATTTGCGTAAACCGGCCGGTTTCTTCCTCCGCAACGGCAATGGCTTTTGCAGCCGCTTCTTTATATCGACCCTTTTCAAATAAAATTGAAACAATTTCACCGGCCAGCGGTTTTTCATTGCCGTTCTGGCAACTATTTATCAGGCTTAACGCCGTATCAAAATCACCCTTTTTACGTAAGATGGCGCTCAATGCCTTGCAGGCCGGGACATTTTGAGAGTCCTTCTTTAAGATAGTCTCGTATAATTCCTGAATTTTATTAAAATTCCCTTTTTCAAAATAGGTTTTTTCGAGACTCGGAAAAAGCACCTTTGCTTTTTGCGGATAGGCGTAACAAAACTCGCTCCAGATATTCAGCGCTTCTTCAACCCGTTCTTCGGTTAAATAAGATTCTCCGATGCAAAACACGGCCGACACACAATCCGGGCGTTTTTTCAGCGCTTCTTTATACAGAATTCGGGCGTTTTTCCCCTCTCCCTTTTCCTGTTCCAAAAGGCCTTCGAGCACTTTTAAAAAGACCAGTCTGTCTTGATATTTTTCATCTTTTACCAGAGCGGTGCTTTCAATAATCTTTGCGGCCTCTTTGTAGCGGTCGCCCGTTTCATATATTTTAACAAGATATGGCGCAACACGCAGTACATATTTTTTTTGTTCTATCAGTTTTTTAAAATAGGTCTCGGCGGCTTCTAAATTTTTAAGATGCCAGTAATCAAGCCCCATACTATACCAGATTTTCAGCTTATCTTCTTCGTTTAATCCGGTACGCAGCGATAAATCCCGGTGAATACGCGCCGCATTTTTGAGCATCCCCTCTTTTCGCAGAATATCACCCAGTTTCAGGTAGGCGTCGATATTGTCGGAATCTTCGCGCACAGCTTCTTTAAATTTTTCTACGGCACGGCGATTATCGTTTTCCGCCATAAATTTTAAGGCGCTTAAATAGGGTTTGCTTTGGGCGGCCGTTTTTTCCTGCTTTTTAAAATAGAAAAAATAAAACGCCCAGCCGGCTGCGGTTAGCAGTATTAAAATGGAAAGGACTTGAATACTAAGAGATGAATCCATATCATGTTAACCTTTTACTTAAAGGGCGTCGCTGGATTGAATTTGGGCTTCCGTATCGGGTATTTCATCGATGGATAAATTGCGCAGACCTTCGAGCTCTTTATGCAGTTTTTTATTTTGTTTTTTTACCGAGGCCGCTTCGGCCTTTGATTTGACAATTTGAGATGAAAGCAGTAATGCGCCGACAACAACGCCGATAAATAAGGAAATAAATATTACGGTAACCAAATTGACGTTTTCATAGACATGATTAAATAAATAAATGGTTACATACTGATTTAAATTAAGCGTAAAGAACCAGAGAATAACAGCTCCCAAAGCTATCCAAATAAAAATTCCCAGCATACGCATAGAGGCCTCATTTCTGTATTTTCAAACGGTTAGATCATATATTCAGGATTTAATTTTTCAAAATAATGATTTTTAAATTTAATTACAACAAATAATTAGAAAGCAACTCTGAGTCCCCCCATTTTTCAAATTGGATTCAATGAAAGCTATCCATTATTGACAACGGTGTCTCTGGCAAAAGGTGTTTTAAGTTTCAGTTTTACTTTCGGCAATACCCAGCTTACCCTTTTGCTGATTTTATAATAGATAAATCTGGTATATTCAAAATAACCTGTTTTTATACATTTAATTCCCGCTTCTGCTCTGAAAGATTTTATAAGTGAAAAGCCCTGTTTATCCGCGACAAAAAAAGGCAACTGCCCTTTCCGGTGAGAATGTGTTCTTACTGGATTCACAGTTTTTTTAATTCCTTCAGGACGAATGTGAAATAGCATTGTTCTCACCAAATGTTCATATTTATAGTGCATTCAATATTCGGTTCCGGACGTATAATTTTGGTATAATAATTGAAGCGTATTCGACACTGTTGGCAGAAGAACAGTCCGGTTCGGCCGTAGCAGAGGAAAAATAAAGAAAAAAGTCAATAACTGTACTCTTTTTTTACACAATCAGGGAAGTTCGGATTAAAAATGGAAAAACATCTAATTATTATTGATAGCTATCCAACGGCTTTGCAGTTAAAAAAAATAACCGCCATTCTTGAAAAAATGCGTACAAAAAGGACAGAGACCTCTGTCTTTTTCGTGGACTACGGCGTCTTTTGGCTTTTAGATGAATACTGGGAGACTATTTACAGTCCTCATTTTTTATACTACGCCCATGTGCATGATGCGGAAAAATACAGCATTCCTTTTAAAGAGGAGGTTGTCTTTTCGGGTATGCCCGCGTTACAACAGCTTCTGAGTACAGCGGAACATGTGGAACATTTTAAAGAAGATAAAGTTTTTCCGGAACCAATGTTGACAGGATATAAATAATCCCTTATATTTGCCGACGCTTGGGGCTGTAGCTCAGTTGGGAGAGTACTTGAATGGCATTCAAGGGGTCAGGAGTTCGAGCCTCCTCAGCTCCACAAAAGTCCGGCTTTTGCCGGACTTTGTTATTTTAAACCTTTTATAAAGCTGCAATAAAAAGTTCCGCAATCTCTTCAAGCGCTTTAGCACACTCTTCATCAAAACGATCCGTCAGCGGACTATCTAAATCAAGAACACCGATTAATTGTCCCTTATTTACCAAAGGCACTACAATTTCCGAACGGGAATCCGCATCACAGGCAATGTGCCCTTCGAACTGGCGCACATCTGGGATAATAATTGTTTTGCGTTGGGCAGCGCTGGTTCCGCAGACGCCACGACCCAATTGCAAATGTACACAGGCCGGCTGCCCCATAAAAGGGCCTAATAAAAGATGGCCATTTTTTAAACGATAAAATCCCACCCAGTTTATATCGGGCAGAGACCAATAAAGCAGAGCGGAAAGGTTGGCCATATTGGCAATGGGATCAAACACTCCTTCCAGTAAGGCCGCCGCCTGTTTGACGAGTAAGCGGTACGAAGGAAACGAAGAAGTACTGTTTTTCATAGTTTAAATCTATTTGTTTAATACAGGCCTGAATTTATATCCATATTGAATGGGGCCGTGTTCCCCGTCTTCATATATTTTACGGATAACCATTTCTACCGGAAGTTTAATTTTAATTTCATCCGGACTAATATCTGCCAATTGCGTCGTAATCAGCGGTCCTTCCTCCAATTTAACCAGGGCGATAGAATACGGAATATCTTTATCAAAGGTATCCAGCGCCTGATAAATGGTGGAAAAACTGTAAATCGTCCCCTTTCCGGAAAAGCGAAAGGGTTGTAACGAATCACTTTTACATTTTGCACAGACACAACGCGGCGGAAAGCTTTTTTCACCGCACTCCGTACATTCTGTTCCTTCCAGACGATAACGCTGGTTGCGCAGTCGCCAGTATCGGGGTATATCCATAATGTAATTCCAAATGTTTGTTTTTGTCCAAAACTAAAATTTCTAATCGTCATCGCTTTGTAAATATAACCATCATAACCCACCCGTCCCGATAATCGGGACACCCTCCCTGATTTCAGGGAGGGAAAATTCCCGGGAACCGGGAATAGGGAGGGTTAGAATCCTGAACAAAATTTAAAACGTCTGGTGTTTTTCTGATTTTATAGACAGACATTAACTAAGATATCGCTGTCCGGAATCCGAAATCGCTCTCAATCAATACAACGAAACCGGGACCGTAAAGACGTGTTCTTTATATTTTCTCCAGAATCGAGGTGACCACTGTCGCCCCGCTGCCGCCAATATTCTGCGTCATGGCCGTACGGACATCCGGCACCTGAAGCTTATCCGGCGCGCAGCCCCGTACCTGTTCAGTCGCTTCTACCAACTGATAGACACCCGTCGCCCCCACCGGGTGGCCGCGTCCTTTCAATCCCCCAAACGTACTGATGGGCAAACGACCGTCTATATTGTAAATTCCTTCGGCAGCCAATCGGGGCGCCTGGCCGTCCTTGACAAATCCGCTTGCCTCCAGCGATAAAGCGGTGATGATGCTAAAGGCGTCGTGGGCTTCGAAAACAGAAATATCTTTCGGCAATACTCCGGCGGTTTTGTAGGCCGCTCGGGCGCTTTTTTGCGCCGCCGCTAAAATAATAGGATTTTCCCTGTTATCCAGACCGATACTATCGGTGGTAATTTCGCAAGCCGATATTTTGACCCCCTTGCCGGCAAACCTGCTGATTTTTTCCAGCGGCACAATAATCAGAGCCGCCGCGCCGTCCGAAACCGGGCTGGAATCCAACAGATTAACGGGATCGGCAATGGGTTTTGCTTTTAAATACTGCGCTTTTGTAATGGGATAACGAAACATAGCATTGGGATTAAATTGCGCATTATGATGTGCGATCATGGGAAAGGGAGAAAAATCTTCCTTCGAATACCCATATTCATACATATAACGCTGCATCATCAATGCATTTAAGGCGGCAAAACTAAGTCCGATGGATGCTTCGTAATCGGCGTCCGCTGCCGTAGCCAGCGCTTTACTGCTGAATTTTCCGGAAAACTCGGTAAGTTTTTCCACACCGACAGCCGCGGCAATTTCCAGATGTCCCGAAGCAACTGCTAAAACCGCCTGACGTACCGCGGCGGCCCCGGAAGCGCAGGCCGCTTCTATTTTAACCGCCTCGATGCCCGGAAACCCGGCATAGTCTGCCACCAGAGCGCCCAAGTGTTCCTGCTCGGCCAGGGCGCCGCTCAGCATATTGCCCACAAACAGACCTTCAATACGTTCCGTTCCGGCATCCTGCATGGCTGCCCGCAGCGCTTTAACGGCCAAACCCCGAATAGGGTAATCCCAGTGTTCGCGAACCGGTGTCTGTCCGATTCCGATAATTGCTGTTTGTCTCATAGCGCGTCCATTACCATTAATGCATTACAATTTTTTTACGCCAGCGCGCATAGCGGGCATAATCGATTTTCTCTTCCCTGCGCACATAGTATTGCGTGTCCGGCGCTTTGCTACGTACTTTTTTAATCCGATCGGTTACAATAAAACTAAAGGCGTCGCTGCCTGCGCCGCTGCCAAAACTGGCCAGCAACAAACGATCGCCGGGTTCTGCTTTATCCAGCGCGGCAGTAAATCCCAAAACGGAAGCGCCCGCGTAAGTATTTCCAATAAAATCGACCAGCAACCCTTCCTTTATCTGTAAATCTGTAAAATTTAAATCCTTCGCCTTTTTGCGAGGAAATTTTACATTGGGCTGATGAAAAACCGCCTGGGCAAAATCGGACGGTTTTAAATTTAATTCTTCCATTAAAGTGGTTACAGCGTTATAAATATGATGGAAATAAGCTAAATCCCCGGTAAAACGGTTGCCATGTTCCGGGTATTTTTGATGCGCGCGGCGAAAAAAATCCGGGGTATCGGTTACATAACTATAACTGCCCTCCAAAACGGCCACGGCCTCTTCGGCAGGGCCCATAATAAAGGCAGCGCCTCCGGCAGCCGCGGTATATTCGAGCGCGTCGCCCGGCTTTCCCTGTGCCGTATCCATGCCAATGGCCAGCGCATAATCGCCCATTCCGGAGCCCACAAAAGCGGTAGCCGCCTGCATGGCTTCGGTACCGGCTTTACAGGCAAATTCAAAATCGCCCGAAACCGTATCCGGAACAATGCCCAAAATTTGAGATACGACCGTGCCGCTTGGTTTTACGGCATAGGGATGGGATTCCGAACCGACCCAGACCGCCCGAATCTCTTGCGGATCGGTTCCGGCCCGTTTCAATGCGTTTTGTGCCGCTTCGATGGACATTGTGATGGTATCTTCATCGGGACCGGGAACGCTTTTTTGCTTAATGGGCAGAAAATTTTCATCCTGCCCATCCCGCCAAAGATTTGAAATTTCGGAAGCGGGCAGACGGTATTTGGGGATATAGGCGCCGTAGCCGATGATACCGGTTTGGCGAATGGGTTTCATTATTTTAGACATCAAAATTTTCCTGATGAAAGTTTGTACGAAATAATTTTATTCCTTTAGCCACAGAGAGTACAGAGTTTTTTTACTTTTAATCTGTAACTAAAAATCCTGAATTTTCTAACCTTGATAAATTAGAAAAGCCAATAAACAATGCCTGCCCTGAGCGAAGCTTGCCCCTGTTATTTGGGGGCGAAGGGAACAAATATCAAATAAATTTTAAATCCCAATAATAAAATCCAGACACACAGAGTATCGTGGTTTTGACTCCAAAATTTCGGTCATTGATATTTTGAATTTGGATTTTGTCATTTGTTATTTTCTGCCCAAAAAACAAGAAATTCACGGCTAAGGCACTAAAGGCTATTTTTAATTTGTATCTACCGCAGAATAACACGGATTTTCTTCACTTAAAACACATTTATAATCCAAAATTTAAAATCTACTCATACACAGCGGTTTTTATTTCCAATGAACAAATTATGTTCCATTCCTCTTCGGTAACCGGCTGAATGGAAAGGCGGCTGCCCTTGCGTAGCAGCATCATCTCCTCCAGACCGGGTATGGTTTTAAGACGTTCCAGCGTAATCGGATTTTCAAAACCCTCTTTAGCCTGCACATCCACCATAAACCAGCGCGGATTATCCGCAGCCGATTTGGGATCGAAATATTTATGTCCCGGTTCAAAGGCAAAATGATCGGGATAGGCTGCGCGCACAACTTCGGCAATACCCATAATGGCTATGGGCTGCACAACACTATGGTAAATAAAGACCCGGTCGCCCACTTTCATCTGATCGCGCATAAAATTACGCGCCTGATAATTGCGAACGCCTTCCCAACTGGTAATTTTTTCTACACATAAATCCTGCCAGGAATAGGTGCGCGGTTCGGTTTTCATCAGCCAATACACGATAGTTTGCTCCTTTTATTTTTTTGCGGGCAAATGTATAAATATACCGTACGTGAATCAAATAAATTAATGTTTCGGCAACTCGGCCATTTATCTTAAAATAAATAGCCGGCTTTCATATAATACACATTTTGAAAATCATTCTTTTGGACAAAGCTTTTCTCTCCCCGTGAAAAAACAAATTCCACCGGTCCCAGCAAAGAAAGAAGTTTAAGACCGATTCCGTAACCAACGATATACGGTTGGATTTTGGAAACCGCTCTGTCAATATATTTATAATCGAACATGGTATTAAACAGAAGTTTAAGATAGATGTCTTTTTTATACATCCAGCGGTATTCCAATCCGGCGGTGGCCGCTTCTCTCGCGCTGTACTGGTCGTATCGGCCGCCCGTAAAACTTTGCATACCTCCGAGAGAGAATTTTTTATAGAACGGCATAGAACGTCCGGTTCCCATAAACCCGCTTAAATGCAGTGTATGCCGGGGAAGGAATGAAAAATAGTAGTGAAGATATGATTGAAAAAGCCAATAATTCAGCTTCGATCCCAGACGCTTATCACTCAGTTCATAACTTCCAGAAAAAGTTCCTCCCGAATGCGGAATAAATACATCGTCCAGCGAATCGTAATCATATTCAATTCTTATTTTACATAGCTTATCATTAAATTCTCTCTTCTGAGCCGAAATAATGGATGTACTGCGGTTTAATTCAAAATTGAATTCCGCTTGTACATTAAAGGCGTCTATGGGCAAAAATCCCAACCCAAAACCCGCCTGAAAGTTTCGTTCGGCATACGTAAGCACTTCTTTGCCGTGTTCATCGAATCCAATTTTCGGAGTATTTTCATGTTCAGCCCGCAAATAGGGATAAATGGGACGTTTCAGCGACACCGACGGATAAGAAAGCCGGTACGTTAAACGAGAAATCCCCGGAAACTGGTATTCCAGCTCGCCTCTTACTCCCGGGACAAGAATATTGGTTCCCTGCATTTTAACCGCCAACACTATCTTGCGGTAATCATCATACCTGAAACCGATGCGTAGCCGACGGAAAAGACGCTCCTGAACATGAATTTCCAAATGGACATGACCGGAACGAAGCGGGATGATATCGTATTCGATGGTTTTAAAATAGTTCAGACTATATAACAGCTGAATAGCACGGTTGAGTTTATCAAGATGTAGAATTTCGCCCGGTGCAACATCTAAAAACTGATAAATAAAAGCAAAAGACAATTTTTTATTTCCAGAAATATTCAGACTGTAGATAATCGGTTTTTCTGAAAAATCAGCCGGTTTATCGGGGATATTTTTAGTTTGCGGCCCGGTAAAACGATTTAATTTCCGTTTCAGTTCCTGCAACTGAGGAATGGCACGACGAGCCGCTTCTCTGCCGGCTACAACAATGGATCGCATCTTTTTTTTGCTAAAATCACCGGATGAAAACAAATCCAGATCAGGAGTAATAAGAATATCAACCTGCCGAAGGTTTCGTTCTTCGCGGTAGGAACCGGGAATGTTAAACGCCTGTTCAAAAATATCGATGGTCGAACGCAATCGATGGCGTTTTTTTAAGGGCGTGCCCACGTTTACGGCAATTACGATGTCGGCGCCCATTTTTTTTACCACATCAACGGGAAGATTGTTTACAATCCCGCCGTCTATTAAAAGCGAATCTCCCCACTCTACCGGGTTAAATACACTGGGAATGGATATGGTCGCGCGCATGGCCCTAGGTAAAGAACCTTTCGTTAAAACGACTTCTTTTCCCGAAATTAGATCCACGGTCACACAACGAAACGGGATGGGTAATTTATTAAAATCATGAATCTGTGAATACGGAAAGGTTTCCTTCGAAAAGAAAAGACTTATTTTTTCTCCTTCAATAAGTCCTAACGGAAGAACGGGCGCAACTCCTTTTAATCCGAAATCAAGCTGATACCTGCTTTTTTGATATTTTACAATATAGGGTTGAATCCTGCGCGGCGGAAGATCGTTGAATAATTCATCCCAGTCTGCTTTTAACAAAATATTTTCGACTCGTTTTCCGGAATAACCCAACGCATAAAAAGCGCCGGCCAAACCGCCCATACTGGTGCCGGCAATATAATCAACGGGAATATTCAGCGAATCCAGAAGTTTTAAAACCGGTATATGGGCTGCGCCGCGCGCGCCGCCGCCCGACAGTACCAGCCCAATTTTTGGTCTTTCCTGCGCAAGAGAAGCAGTCAGGAAAAGAAAAACTATAAAAACCATCCGCTTCATCGTTACTTTCCGAACCGATCCGTACGCATATCCCATTCTTTCTCGCTAAATGTTTCGGCAGGAATATTCAACAAAAGATGCGCTAGAAAAGCGGCAACATCATTTGCCCGAAAGAGTTGGTTATTTTCTTTTAACCGAATAAATTTATCAAGATCCGGAAAAACCGTTTCATCGGTCTGCCGCACTTGATCCTGCATGGGCGTATCCACGACTCCGGGACGTACGCTACCTACGGCAACGCCTTTTGCTTTAAGTTCTTCTTTTAAAACAAGGTAAAGCATGTGCAGTGCGGCTTTGGACGTACAATAGGCGCCCCAGCCCGCATACGAATTATGCGCCGCACCCGATGAAATATGCAGGATACGGCCGCCTTTTAATTTGGGCAGCAAGCGTTGCGTTAAAAACAGCGGTCCCTCAACATTTATACTTTGGTGCATACGCCATTGCTCCACCGTCATTTCACTTAACGGAACAACCGGCTCCAGCACCGCTGCATTATGCACTAAAAAACGCAGGGATTCCGTATTTTTAAGGGCTGCGCTAATTTTCTCACGGCCCGAAACGGTGGATACATCGGCCGCCAATATACGAATATATGTTTTATCGGCGGCCTGCGTTTCCCGCAGTTTATCCGGCTGCCGGCCAATTGCCAGGACTTCCATTTTATGCCTTAGCGACAATTCCCTGGTAAGCGCCCGGCCGATACCGCTTCCGGCGCCGGTAATTACGGCAAATCCATTCATTTTACACCCTCAAAACAACAGGTTCATCATCTGCTCCAGAGAGCCCGGCAGGTTACCCGGCCAGACAGATAAAAAGGATTGTAACGAACGAACATCATATTTTTGTCCGTTCAGCGCTTCGACAAAATCCGAAAAATCGCCGTCGCCTTCTATCTGGGCCTGGCAGATGCGTCCTTTTTTTAAGCGGAGCATTAAGCGAACCGGCCGCTTACCAATATGCGCGGACTTACGCAAAACGCTATCCGGCGAACGGCCGAAATTCCAGTTCCAGTCGGTATATTTTTCATTGGCCAGTTGTTGCACTTTAGCCTGCTCTTCCTCATTTAAACGGTATTCACTGAGCCCCAGGGCAAACAGACGTTTCAATAAAAGGGAACGAAAAAGCGCAACACCGCATTTTTCTGCGTTTGAATGGGCGCAAATATTGCCAACCGCCGCCCGTCGGGATTTAGCGCTGCGCGATTCAAACTGCACCGTTTGGTTTATTTTAAGGCTCTCCTTTAAATCCGAAAGGTCGCTGTTAAAAAGCAAAGTCCCGTGGCTCAACAGCCTTCCGGCGCTTGTAAACTGAGCGTTTCCCGATATTTTTTTGCCAAACAAAAGCAGATTGTTGCGCGCATCCGTTTTAACCGGAAGATTAAGTTCTTGTAATATCTGAAGTATCGGTTTAAGAGATATTGAGTAGGAATTAAAATTTTTCAGAGTATGCGTAGTGATATAGCTGAAGTTCAGACACCCTAAATCCTGATAAACCGCGCCGCCGCCGGAAATCCGCCGGAAAACCGGAATATTGTGTTTAGCGCAAAACGGCAGATTGACTTCTTCCGCAACATTTTGATGCTTGCCCACAATAACCGACGGCCGGTTAACATACAGCAACAGGTAATCGTTCTCCGCGGGAAAATGGCGCACAACGTACTCTTCCAGCGCCAGATTTAACGCCGGATCGGTTTGCCCCTTATCGAAAATATACAGCCGTTTTGTGTGTTCTGTGTCCATAAGGCATACCACCGCATCCTACGGCAAAGTTAGTGTTCGATTATTGACGCTCGATTTGAAAATCCGGATAAATATCCACCGGCAAAGCGATTAAACAAGCGCGGAGGTCTGCAATGGGTTTGCTTTCCACCGCATAAATATCGATCAGTGATTTTGCGCCCTCATAGTTTCCCTGCGCCTGAATGGTTAGCAGCGTATGCGCTAATTCGGTGATGGCTGCTTCGATTTTATCAAAGTTCACCTTTACCGTATGGGTTTTCGCATCATAAAGATAGGCGCCTTTTTCCAGCAGAAAATTAAAAATGATGGCGTTGCCCGCTCCATGCGCTTCATTAATGCCAAAACGGATGGAACGGAATATTCCGGCCAGAAAGGTTGCCCAGGTCTCTTTTTTCAACGACTCCGGATAAAAGCCCTTGCCAATCATAAAAAGATTATTGTACATGCCCAGTACGTCGGCCTTGCATTCTTCAATCTTGGAATAGGTCTCTTTGAGTTCCCTTTTTACTTCCGTCTTACGCCCTTTCAACGTTATAATTCCCGGCCCGAGTCCGTGCGAAACTTCATGCATTAACGTGTGGTTAAAAAAGCCATCGAAGGTCACATATTTTTGCTGTTCCGGTTGCAGTACAATTTTTGAAATCGGCTGCAACAGTTTTTCGAATTTTGCTTCGTGCATATTTTTGAGCATTACCTTTTTAGAACCTTTTGCTTCCCGCACCCGCTCGTCGTTGGGTAAATTAAAGGCCAGGGTCTGAACGCCAGCTTTCGTATCTCCTGCCGAAAAAACTTCCTGCACGACCATAATGGGCGATTCCGAACCGCGGTTAAAATTTTTGTACTTGTCCGGAATGGGCAAATGCGCTTCCATTTCATTTAGATAACTGCCGATGGTTTTCAACTTAGCGCTCTCTACCGGGTCTTTGAGCGTCAAAAAACATTCAAAGGAAGCCTTGTAATTGAACAACTCGTCTTCATACACTTCGTAGGGTCCGATAATAACTTCGATAGTATGATCCTTCAAATCCATCCAGGCCATATCGCTTTCGAAATAATCATTCGTTGAAAAAGCCGCCGCACGGGTCAATAGGTATTTTTTTAAAGATGGATTATCGGCAAACTCCGCTGCTTCCCGCATCAGTTTAACAATGCGACCCAAAGGTTCTTTGTAATATTCGGTATAGGGAATGGCAAGGAGTTTATCCCCGTCGCGGCGAATAACCGTAAATTCAGAAGTAAATGCTTTTTCGTCTTCCGGATGCGCTATTATCCAGGCGCTAAATTCTTCCTTGGTCATATTTTCGGGATAAAAATTGGCCCCGGCGGGTTTGGCGTGTGTACCGTAAAACGGTTTGTCGTGGTCGAGGCGGTCAAAGGGGCCAAACATCATATTGAAATACTGTAGAGTGAGCCGCCCCTCTTCGGATGCGTTCTTTTCCAACTCCGTTTTAATTGTTTTATTTTTAGAATAGACCTGATCCAAATAGATGGCGTCAATTATTTTGGCCGCTTCATAGAGTTTATGCAGTACAACCGTCTGACGTTTGTCTAAAAGATCGCTATCGTATGTCAGTTCCGTTTTGGCAAACTGCGCCACTTTTTGTTTAAGCATATCAACCCTCTTTGTATTTTCTTTTTTTACGGAACATGAAAAGACTAAAATGAGTAGACTAAAAATTAAAAGGTTCTTCATTGTGCTCCCCTGTATTTTATTAAAGATGCTTTTTGCCGGTTAACCGTCTGCTTTCAGCGATTAGCTGAACAGTAATTTCATATAAAACAATGGGCTGGCCAGTTGTTTACGGGGAATGGTGTTGGCCATCATTCCGCTTAACGTTTCCCGCACATGGGCGCTGCCGGCGGCTTTATTAATTACCATATTCAGTAGGATTTTATTGCGCCCGATTTTCTGCAATAGGGTGCTGGTTCGCGCTTCGGCCCCGATATGATTCCATAAGCGGCGGTCGTATTCGGCCAGCGTTTCCGTGTCAAACCGTCCCGCCCGTACCGCTTTTGCCGCGGTTTCCGCCGCGTGTTTTCCCGAAACCATGGCATTACCGATGCCTTCTCCCGTAAAAGGATCAATTAAACCGGCCGCATCGCCCAGCAACATAAATCCGTTGCCGTAATTTTTACGGCGGATACTGGCGGCAGGCAAATTCCAACCCTCCGTTTTCGAAACAGCTTCGGCATGCTCGAACCGTGTTGCAAACGTATCGCTATTGATAATTTTGTCCATAGCATTTTTCAGGTTAAACGGCCGTTTCTGCAAAGCGGACTGCACAATGCCAAGCCCCACATTGGCCAGATTCTCCCCTGCAGAAAACAGCCAGAAATAACCGGGAATAATTTCATCCACAAAATGCAATTCGATTTGATGGTCCAGTCCCGAAACATTTTTATAATAACTGCGAACCGCGGTGATCCAGTGGTCGGGATTACGATCATGCAGCTTTTTCTTGCGGGCGATCAGCGAATGGTATCCATCGGCGCCCAGAACGATTTTCCCGCGGTATTCTTCTACACGGCCGCTGGTACGGTTCCTACCGCTTACACCGCAGATTTGTCCATCTTCTTCCAGAATATTCTGTACTTCGAAACCCGTTATAATTTTTGCCGAGGTCTGTGCGGCTTTCTTGAACAGGAAAGCGTCAAATATTTTGCGCGGAACCACCAACCCGGTGGGAATGCCATCCGCGTTGGCGCTTTTCATGGGAATATCGGTAACCACGCCTTTGGGGCTGCCAAAGACCACCGATTGGATATGTGCTCCGGGCAAATTTTGTGCTTCTTCGGCCAAATTCAAATCCCGCAATACCTCCATTGATTTTCCCGACAAGGCGTCTCCGCAGATTTTATCCCGCGGGAAGCTCTCTTTATCTAATAGCAAAACTTTTAACCCCAGGGGCGCCGCGTAAAGCGCGGCGCTGGTTCCGGCCGGCCCGGCGCCAATAATAATCAGATCATATGTTTCAGGCATATATTTCCTTTTATGTTAAGCAAGTGTGTAGATTAAGGAATTCACCGATTTTGTGCAAGAGCGAAAAGAGGTTTGAAATTAAGCGTTCATACGTTTCCCTAAGATTTAAAATTGTTAAGCGGGAATTTAAAAGAATTAACGATTGCAGATTGGCCGGTGTTACCGTCTTCACGAGGACAAAGGACGAAGTGATCCCTCGTGGTTGTGAAAAAAAAATTCCGCTATCTAAGACCGTTAATCGTTATTCTGACTTCGTTTGATTTTCGCTTTAATATGAAAACAATATTTAGGTTGTTTTAATAATTATCTTTTGTTTTTCAGCCAGATAATCTGATAGGGTCTTAGGCGTAGGCGCAGTATTTCCCCCCTTGCCCGATAGGTCTTCTTCGCGATTACATCATACCAGGCTTTGGTATTGGCGCCTGTTACAGAAATCGGTATTTCAACAGATTGTGCTTTTGCGCTAATATTGATTACGCTAAACAGGAATGTGCTTTTATCTTTTGTAAAACGAAGTACCGTAAACAGGGATTTTGAAAGGGAAAGTATTTTTTGCGGCGCATTGGGATGAAACACTTTTTCTTTAATACGGATACGAATTAGTTTGGTCAAACGGCTGGAAACCATAGACTCTCTGGAATCGGGATTTTCCAAACGCCGCAGTAATTCATTTTTATCAATATTCTTTCGGTTAATACTACGGGTTTGTTTTTCTTCGATTACCAGCTCGGCGTCATTTTTCGATCCCAGCAGTCCGTGCAGATAAACGCCGGGAACCCCCATCATTACCAGCGCCGCCGCCCGGGAAGCAATATAGCGATCCACCTGAAACGGCAGCGGTTCATCAGCGTCATCATTATTTATGGCCGACCACCAGGTAATATTCATTTCATAGGGACTCACGGAGCCGTCGCCGTTGTCTTTATAGGAAATATAACCGCCGTTTTCCAAAACTTTTAGAGCCATCATTTCAATTTCCGAATCGCTTAAGATACCTTTTGCGGCCATCACGCCAATCCCATCATGCGAATCCAGAAAATTAAAATAGGTGGCTTGGTCGGATACTTTTTGCAGGCCTGCGGCCCACCCGGTTAGTTTGGAAGAATCGCCGGTCTGAAAAGAATGCAGCACCAGCGGTGGAAGTGCAAAATTGTAAACCATTTGCGCTTCGTCGGTACTGTTTCCAAAATAACGCACATTGTCTTCGTGTGGCACATTCGTTTCCGTTATCAAAGCAGTCTGGGGAGCGGCCGCATTCAGCACAGCACGGAAGAGACGAATGATTTCGTGGGTTTGTTCCAAATGTACACAACTCGTGCCCAGCTCCTCCCAGAGATAGGTCACTGCGTCTAAGCGCAGCAAATCAGCGCCCCGACGCACATAGGTTAGCATGATTTCAATCATTTTCAGCAGCACACGCGGATTATGAAAATTGAGATCGATCTGATCCGGACTGAAGGTGGTCCAGACCATACGCTTGCCGTTGAGCGTACAAAATGTGCTTAGCAGTTCCGATGTACGCGGACGGACAATCAATTTTAGGTGATCCGCTGAGATTTTATTTTTTGTGGAAAAAACAGTAAAAAAATCGATATAATCCGGGTTCTGGTTCAAAAACTCCTGGAACCAGCGGCTTTTAGACGAGACATGATTAAACACCCCATCAAACATCAGTTTAAAATCCGGTTTTAATTCCAGAATATCTTCCCAGCTGCCAAGATTGGGATCCACTTCCTCAAAATCCATAACCGCAAAACCACGGTCGGAGGAATATGGAAAAAACGGTAAAATATGAATGGTGTTAAAGACACCGTGTAAATACTTGTGAAGAAGTTCCTGCATGGTTTTTAACGGCTTTTCACCGGTCTGACGCACCAAATCACCATAGGTGATTAAAATGACATCTTTTTCGGAAAAGCGCTCCGACGCTTTAAATGATTTTTCTCGTTCGATCATTTGCGGCGTTTTATGGGCATAGTAAACTTTAAGCAGCCGTTCTAATTCCTTGTAGCAAGCGGCGCCGCATTTAGAGCCATATAAAAATTTCAGATGCGCTTTAATCTGTTTTTTAAGTTTAGCGGGAATTTGATAACGCGGGCGAGTATAATCCGGTTTTAAATAGTGGTCATTGCGTTTGTCCGTAGGGACTGTTTTTTTTTCGTCCGGCATAAATTACCCCCCAAAACTGGCCACTGCCTGTTCGGGTGTATCAAAGAGTTTCACAATTTGGTTGATATGGGTAAGCTCGAGAAGATTCAGCACATACTCCTGAACCGAAGCCAGACGAATGTCTCCGTTATTGGAACGGGTTTGCGCAATTTTAGATACAATTGCGCCTAAACCGCTGGAATCGAGATACTCGGTTCCGGCCAGATTGATAACTATTTTAAAATGCCCTTCGTCCACATAGTTTTTAAGCAGTTTTTTTAAACCATCCGCATTTTCCGTTGTCAGCCGGCGGGGTGTCTGAATAATAAGAACCGTTCCGTCGGCGCTTTGCTCCGTTTTAAAATCCATACAAACCTCATTTTTGAACTACTGCTTAATTGTTTTCGGCGCGTTTTGTCCGCTCTTTAAAAATCTTTCGCCACAGATAGCTCAAAGCCCCGCTGCGTCCAATCAGTAAGGCTGACGCGGCCGCGGAAACAGCGCTAAAAGACGAGTGAAAAATAAGCATGTACATAACAAAAACAACCAGTAAAACCTCAATGGAAGTTGCGGCGGTAATGGGTCCGGTACTGCGTTGTACTACTAATTCCGCCCGTTGAAATGAGATCCAAACGGAAAAAGCAGGCATTAAGATGAGTATCTGAACCGGCAAAAAAGTAAAAATAGCGAGGGATTCGTTTAATCCACTGACACCGGCCATCCAGACATTGATGAGCGGGCTAAATGCCGTAAGCGCTATTATGGCGCTCACACCGGCAGCTATCATCTGGGCAAAGCGTTTTAATTTGTAATAATTGGCCCGGTTTTCACCCAGCAAAGAAATCGCCACTTCCTGAAAGGAGAGTCCAAAACTGCGGAAGATGAACACAAACGAATTCACTACCGGCCACACCGCAAGTGATTCCAACGCGTATCTGCCCTGCCCCATAAAAAACGTAAGCGCCGGCTGGACCACTAGGCTTAGGATAGAAGTCAGAGCCAACGGATAGTAAAATCTTAAAATACCGCGATAGGTTAAATTCTGAAGCGCAGACGAAGTTTGGGAACCAATGATTTTTAACGCATCCCGAACCATCAGCCGGCTGGCCAGCGCTTCCATCATCACACCGCTGGATAGAGCCAAAGCGCCGAGCGACGCGCCCGGAACAATTTTAAAGCAATACAAAAAGACGGCTACTGCGGCCATTGAAATTAAACGAATACCCGTCCCGTAAGCCACCCGCCGTGTAAATCCGTACCGAATAAGAATACCCTGATAAAACCGGCGATAACCGATGGCGCCCGGCCAGACAATTAAAATAACTAAGGCCGGATGAGTGCGGCGGATGATTTCGGAATCGAGATGCATTAAATCAGAAAGGAAAAAATTAAAAACCGGAGGAAATAACAAAACCATCATCACAGCCGTTATCAGGCCGTTTAGAATCCAGGTAAAACGGCGTAATTTTTCAAACGTTTGTTTGTTTTGCACCAATGCGGTGGAGGCGCTGAGCATCATAATCACCGGCGCTTCGACGATCAGGGCAAAGGCAAAGGCAACCCCGTAAGCAGCCAGATTCAGCTTGGGCTCGGCAAGGCGTGCAATGACAGCGGCAATGAGAGGCCCTTCAACCGACATCATCAGCCAGGTCGCCGAAAGAGGCGCCCATAATCGAAATATTTTTTTGTAGGTTAAAGGGCCCATGAAATGGTGTTGACGTCCGGTTTATGTCCGTTAGCAAGCGACAAACTAAGACTTTAAATCCATTTGTGCAAGGAGCGCGCTCGTGCAAAGTTCGAAGATGTGTCATCCCCGAATGCTTTTATCGGGGAACCAGTTCATAGCTTTATAAAATTAATCTGGATCCGCTTTTCAGGATATTGCAGAACAGTATTTTAAAGAAAGATTCCTCCATAAATTTGGACAATGTCCAAATTCCCGTTCGGAATGACAGACTTTTTATGTCATTTCGAACGGGAATTTCGAAGAAATGAACGAGAAATCCTGAAAACTGCAACACCCTGTTTCGTGGGACTGACTGTAAAAAGGCACTGCGAAGCCTTTGAGGATTAGTACCATTTTAATCTTTAAAATCTAAAACGTAACCTCTATTTTAAGATAAAAAAAATCCCGCACCAAAAAATCAGATGCGGGATTTATTTTTTAAATTACCTGTCAGGCCGGATTAAATATCAAATTTAATCCCCTGAGCCAAAGGCAGTTCTTTTCCGTAATTGATGGTATTGGTCTGCCTGCGCATATAGGCTTTCCATGCATCGGAACCGGATTCGCGTCCGCCGCCGGTTTCTTTTTCACCGCCGAAAGCGCCGCCGATTTCCGCACCGGAAGTTCCGATATTGACATTGGCAATACCACAATCCGATCCGTGATGCGATAGGAAAGCTTCCGCTTCCTGCAGATTATTGGTAAAGATAGCAGACGACAAGCCCTGAACCACGTCATTATGAATGGCAATGGCATTTTCCACATCACCACTGTATTTAATGAGATACAGGATGGGCGCAAAGGTTTCTTCCTGCACGATTTCGTAACTGTTTTCGGCTTCAACCACGGTTGGTTTTACATAACAGCCCGATTCATATCCGGCGCCGCTTAAAACCTCGCCGCCATAAAGCACATTGCCGCCTTCGGCTTTCACCTTTTCAATAGCGTCCAGATACTGTTGAACCGCACCCGTATCAATCAGCGGCCCCATATGATTTTTTTCATCCAGCGGGTCCCCGATGCGGATGCCTTTGTAGGCATTCAGAATCGTTTCTTTAACGCGATCGTAGATGGATTCGTGAATGATTAAACGGCGCGTACTGGTGCAGCGCTGTCCTGCGGTGCCAACCGCGCCAAATACGATGGCCGGTAAAGCCATTTTCAGATCGGCGTCCGGGGTTAAAATAATGGCATTGTTGCCACCCAGCTCCAGAATATATTTTCCGAGACGGCGGGCAATCACTTCACCGGCATGACGGCCGACACGGGTGGAACCGGTTAAGGAAACCAGCGGAATACGCTTGTCATTTAAAATCTTTTCGCCGATGGTGGAGCCGCGACCAACCACGAGGTTAAAAACGCCTTCGGGCACATCGTTGTCTTTTAATACGGAGCTGATAATATTTTGCACGGCAATCGCTGTCAGCGGCACCTTGGAAGCCGGCTTCCAGATGTTCACATCACCCGCCACGGCGGCAATCATAGCATTCCATGCCCATACGGCTACCGGAAAATTAAAGGCCGATATGGTCACGACAGGGCCCAGCGGATGGTACTGATCATACATACGGTGGTTGGGCCGTTCGGAGTGCATGGTAAAACCGTATAGCTGGCGGGACTGTCCCACGGCAAAATCACAGATATCGATCATTTCCTGTACTTCGCCCCAGCCCTCCTGCAGGGATTTCCCCATTTCATAGGAAACCAGAATGCCGAGGGGTTCTTTGTATTCGCGTAATTTGTCACCGATCTGACGGACAATTTCACCGCGTTTCGGAGCCGGTACGGTACGCCAGTATTTAAACGCTTCCTGTGATTTTTTTACGATGTTTTCGTAATCCTCTTCCGAAGCCTGGTACACCGAAGCAATGTGTTTGCCGTCGGCAGGCGATGAAATTTTAAGCATCCCTTCCGATGTTGTGTTTCCCCACTCCAAACCGGTACAGGCGCCAAAATTTTCGTCTTTTACGCCAAGCGTTTCAAGAACTTTTTTATTAAACATAATCTTTCCTTTCATTTAAACATTTATGCTGTTTTATTTATAATAGTTTGAATGGTTATATTTTTCATTTTGTTTTCGATATCCGCTTGAATTTCTAAGAACAAATCATTGAAAAAAAAGTTGATTTTTTGAGCGCCGTTATTTTCGGCCGGAATTCCCGTGTGTACATCCAAATGAAAAGCCCGGCGATCTTCCACACCACAGTAAATTTCCTGCAAGTCGATTTCGGAGCATTTACGATTCAGTTTAAAGCCGCCGTCTTTTCCTTTAATCGTTTTCACAATGCCCTGTTTTGCCAGGGCGGATAGCAGGCTGCGCAGTTTGGAGGCATTGACGCCTATGGCGTCGGCAATTTCGGCGCTGGTTTGCACAGAATCCGGTGTTTTTGCCAAACAGCTCAACGCTTTTACGGCAGTGGAAAGTTTAGTGGATGCAGACATGATTGTATTAAGGATCCATTTGTTATTGTTACTGTAACAATTTAATTAATGTTTATATCAAAAGGCAAACTTTTTTTTTGCTATACGTTTTTAAAACGCTCTCACGCTGCGAAGCCTTACAGGATTCGTAGCGTCAAAATCTCTACCATCTAAAATCGTTAATCGTTGGTCTGATTTCTAATTATTAACGATTGTAGAGTAACGAATGACGATTGCGGATTGGCCGGCTGTACCGTCTTCACGAGTCTAAGGACGCAGTGATCCCTTGAGGTGTGGAAGAAATCTCTGCACTCTGAGTTCGTTTGATTTTCGATTGAAGATAGAAAACGTCTGCTCTCAATAACTAATAGAAATGTTGTAACCACCGCCCCCGCCGCTGCCAAAACGGGAATTAACCACATTTGAATAAATGGATCCAAATGTATAGCTGATGCCAAACGAAGTGAAATAGGAATAGGTGGTGGCCAGTTCTTTTTGGCGTAGCAACACTTCCTGCTGGTCGGCGCCGCTACGCGCCAGAGCAAGCTGATCGTGGATTCGGGAGATACTTCCCATCAGATGCAGTGAAAACCCGCTAAATAACCGCCAGTTAAAGGAGGTAAATAAACTAACCTGGTTTTTGGATAAATCGTGTAAGTACTGCCGGGCGTCAAATGACGTGCTGATACTTCCCCACGGTTGGGTAACGGCAAGCGTTACGGAAAAATGATGCCGGGTCAGGAACTCATTCTTCTTAAAATAGATGGTCTCCTCATCGTAATCCGTATAACTTTCTTGAATTCCATATTCGATTCTCAGCTCCTTGCGGGTAGATTCTGAATAAGGAAAGAGATTGTATTCAATCGCGGCGGAAGTATTATAAGTATGGGCAATATTACCATAACTTGACTGATAGTACCCGCCAAAAACGCCGGCCGACCAGTGCGCGCCAAGACTCTTTATCACGGAGCCATTCATTCCGCTGCTTTTTGTGATACTGGTAATAGTCGTATTGCCAAATTCAAACCGGTTTTCACTAAAATTACCCCGGATTTTAAAACGTATCTTCCATTGAGGCGTTACGCGGTTTGCATAGGCGGAGCCATATAAGGAATAACTGCTGCTTGATTGTTGGCCATTGGCAAAGGTATTGCCCCGCACGCCAAAAACCCAATAATCCCATTTATCCTTAACTTCCGCCTTTTTTATGGCCGCTTTATATGTAAGTGCAATATCTTTTACAGCGGGCGTCCGGGCCACATAGCGGGCAAGGCCGAGTTTAAGAATCTTTACTTTCCCTTTGCGTATTTCGTCTTCGGTATTCGTTTTCCCGGAAACAAAATGCAGCGTATCGTCCAGCCCCGTAAAATTTTCTCTGCCGATAAACGTAAAAGTATATTCCCTGCCCCCGCTGCCCGTACGCTGCCTCGTTACCATTACATGAACCTGGGCTTCCTGCCGGTCACGGACATAATTGACAAACGGCGCTTCGGTGCGAATATAGTCTTTGTCACAAGAATTGCAATCCAGAAAAATTCGCGGTGCGTCTTTTCGCGTATCAAGACTATCGGAAACATTGTTTTGTGCCAAAAGTAAAGAGGTGCTTAAAAGCAGAATCAGAAAATATACGTTTAATTTCATTCTTTCTCTGTTTTTAGTGGGTTCTCTTTTCATATAGATTCTCAATTTTATTTTCCATATAGGCGGTTATGGCTTCTTCAATCCATGAATAGTCGGTTAAAATCACATCCAGCCCGGCGGATTTAAAACTATCGTAGGCCCCGCGGCCCATTCCGCCGGCAATGAGCGCTTTACAGTCGGAGATTTCCACAGCCATCTGAGCATGTTTATTCTGCGACGCGGCGTCGGTGCCGTGCGGCGCCTTGTGATCGATGGTTTTGTGTTCATGCGTTTCCTCCGGAGCATGGTGCCCTACCCCGCGTTGGCGCATTTCCACATTCGTTATTTTACCCGCTTCAATTTCATATATTTTATAATAGCGCGCGCGTCCGAAATGCTGATCTACATAATCGCCGTCACTGGTTACAATTGCTACTTTCATTGTTCCTCCACAAAGTATTTATAAAAATTAAGCGATAAAGTTATTAACTTTAGATATATCGGTCAAGCAATGAAAATCAAATTTATAGATGGTGACTTCGTACTGGTTAAAATTCTGTTATCTATAAACGTTAATCGATAACCTGACATTGTTTTTTATAAACGATTGAAAAGTGACGAATGACGGTTGCGGATTGGCAGTTTGTGCCGTTTTCACGAGTCAGAAAGACGAAGTGATCCCTTATAACTATTCGTGGATTGCTTGGTCGTCCCATATAACCGATCGCGCTGCAAAGCCTTTTGGTATTCGTATCGTTAAAAAATTTTGTAGTCTGAGACCGTTAATTGTTATGAGAAGCTGCCAACTGCACAATGGCCTTAAATTCAGTAGCGCTCCTATCCGCCCGGATTATTCCGGCACCTTTTCTTCCGCCCCCTTTGCGGCCGCCTCCGCGCATTCCGCCGGACTTCCCTCCGGACATACCGCCACCGCGCATGCTCATGGCGCTGTTTGTCCCCGCAGGTCGTTTCATTTCTTTTATCTTAAAGGTTATGTTAACGGTATTTTTTTTGTTAATGACCGCGCCATGTCCTCTTTCGCTTTCCGGCACCAACGGCACACTGAATTCAAAACAAAACAAGCCTTCTTCAACTCCGGAAGCCGCGCTTAAATACCGCACATCGGTCTGGTTTACATTGCGTACCGATCCTTTTAGAAACACATCAAAATCCTGTAAAGAAAGAGATAACGGAAAACCCATATTCTGAAATCTGTTCCGATTAAGAGAATCGGTATTCACCCGTTGTCTTCCCTGCGGCCTTATGGACTGCCTCCGGCCGGAAAAATTAAGGCCGAACTGTTCTTCGTCATCAAACCAGATGTTAAAACCACGACGGTACATCATTTGGGCCAAAGTGGGATCGTTAAAACGAAGCATAAGGCTCAGCTTATTCGTATCATTTACCGCACCCAAAACAAAGGGCGGCTTTTTATTAAAAAACAACGGCACATTTTCCCAGTCAGAGGCCGAGCCGTCTATTTGGATAGCCGTATCAACAATAGTACTCTTAATTTTTGCTTTTGAACAGGCAGAGAGTATCAAGGAAGCAAAAAGCAACAGTGCGAATACAATCCGGATTTTCATTTTTTCTCCATTTTTTTTATTTTGCCTTTTTTCAGGCAAACAGAGTGCCAGCCAAATTCGGCACGTCATCCACTGTTTTCCGGAATTAGATTACAGCGAATTCGGCAAAAGAGTCGGAAACATGGAACAGAATCGCCCGAACGGTCGTTAATGAAGGCATTCGTTTTTAAGGCGATCGGCTTGAATCTTTAAGTCCGGCAACTTAAACTCTTATTATTGTATCTTTTATATTTAATCTGCCGGATTTATTCGGATGAAAAGCGTATCGAAACATTCAAAATCCGTTTCACTGGATTCCGGATAATGCTTAAAAAGATATAATTTTTAAAATCATTCAATAAAATCAGAAAGGATATCCCATGCGCGCTTCTGTTTCCCTTTTAATTTTTACGGCTTTCCTGTTGTTCCGCTCTCTGCCGGTCCTTGCTCAGGAAACGGATGATCCGTTTCTGTGGTTGGAAAACGTGAATAGTGAAAAATCCATGGAATGGGTTTACGCCCAGAATAAAATAACAAAAGACGTATTAACCGCTAACCCGGTTTTTAACGAACTGTTAGAAAAAAACGTGGACATCTATAATTCCAAAGAACGTATTGCCTATCCGTCCTTTCATGGCCGGTTTATCTATAATTTCTGGCAGGATGCGGAACACCGGCGCGGCATTATTCGCCGCACAACGTTAAATGATTATATGACAAAAAATCCCCATTGGGAAACCGTCCTGGATATCGATGCGCTCAATACAGTCGAAAACGAAAACTGGGTCTACAAAGGCGCTTCCTGGCTCTATCCCGGAGATGAACTGTGTATGTTGCGCCTTTCACACGGAGGGGGCGACGCCGTTGTAATGCGTGAATTTAATGCCTTAAAAAAAGAATTCGTCAAAGACGGTTTTTTCTTGCCGGAGGCAAAGGGCTCGGTTTCCTGGAAAAATAAAAACACCCTGCTGGTCTCCACCGATTTCGGCCCCGCTTCTCTCACCACTTCCGGATATCCGCGAGTTACGAAAGAATGGAAACGCGGTACGCCGCTTGATAAAGCAACGCTTTTATTCGAAGGCGACAGTACGGATGTTTCGGTGGGCAGTTATGTCATTCACACGCCCGAACGCAATTACGAAATTATTTCCCGCGGGATGACCTTTTATTCTTCCAAAAATTATGTGATAGAAAACGGGAAGCAGATAGCATTAGAGTTTCCCGAAGACGCCGAATTTGACGGTATTTTTAAAAATCAGATTTTACTGCAGATGAAATCGGATTGGAAAATTAACGGGAATATTTACCCTCAAGGCGCCCTGCTCAGTATTGACTATGACGCCTTTTTAAACGGAGACCGGAATTTTACGGTGATTGCGGTACCGGATGAACGCTCCAGTATTGCATCCGTCAGCACAACGAAAAACATGCTGCTGGTAAACTTGCTAACCAACGTGCGAAGCACCTTATTTAAATACCGTTTCACCGCCGGAAAATGGCAAAAAGAAAAAGTGGACGCGCCGGATTTTGGTTCGATTGGCATCGCTGCCACAGACGAATTTTCCGACCGCTTTTTCTTTACCTATACCGGTTTCCTAACCCCGTCCAGTCTCTATTTTGTTTCGGCGGATGAAACGATAAAAAAACTCAAAAGTCTGCCCGATTTCTTTAATGCAAGCAAGTTTAGGATCAGCCAAAATGAGGCGGTTTCGAAGGACGGGACTAAAATCCCCTATTTTATTATCATGCCCAAAGCCATGAAATATGACGGCAGTAATCCGACCCTGCTCTATGGGTACGGAGGATTTGAAATCTCCCTGCGTCCGCGTTATTCGGCTGTCATTGGCAGTAACTGGCTGGAACGCGGCGGCGTGTATGTACTGGCCAATATCCGCGGCGGCGGCGAGTTTGGCCCCAAATGGCACCTTGCCGCGCTTAAGGAAAATCGTCAGCGGGCTTTTGATGATTTTGCCGCTGTGGCGGAAGATTTGATAAAACGTAATATTACTTCTCCCCGGCATCTGGGCATTCAGGGCGGCAGCAACGGCGGTCTGCTGGTGGGTGTGGTTTTCACACAACGTCCCGAATTATTCAATGCGGTCGTCTGTCGGGTGCCGCTGTTGGATATGAAACGATTCAGCCATCTGCTGGCCGGCGCAAGCTGGATGGGCGAATACGGCAATCCCGATATTCCCGAAGAATGGGCATATATTAAAAAATACTCCCCCTATCAGAATGTATTTAAAGATAAAAAATATCCAGTGGTTTTTTTCAATACGTCCACCCGCGACGATCGGGTGCATCCCGGCCATGCCCGTAAAATGACCGCCAAAATGGAAGTCCAGGGACATAAGGTCTATTATTATGAGAATACCGAAGGCGGGCATGCCGCTTCAACAACCAATAAACAACGCGCCTACAGCAGCGCCCTGATTTACACGTTTTTGTGGCAACAGCTAGGGAAATAACAATTTGCAGCTACAGGTTTTCACTGGTAATTGTAAAATTTTTTAAATTTTAGATTTTAAATGATAAAGACGCTTTTGTCAGTGAAAATCTGTGGCTAAAACAACAGCGGCACTATATCCACTTTGTGTGAGTCGCATAATTAAAAGAATGCTGCGAATTTATATCGATAGCAGCTAAGAACCTATACTAATTTCTTTTTCTAAACTTTAAGGCACAAATAATCTAAATGTTCTGCATCTTCTTAAATAGAAGAGAAACAAGCATTTTGTATAAACGAAGGAAAAACAGGAATCAGCAAAAAGTAATTACAAAAGCGCCTAAATGCTTGTAATATAGGGATTAAAATCGGTATTCTTTCGGCCTCTCCGCCTCCGGCGTGGGGTAATCCATGGCTTTTCTTTTGTCTTTTGTTTAGATTAATCGACTGAGCGTAGACAAAATCAGACGGTTAAGGCTTTCCGCTTCTTTAGTATCGCGGTAGAATTTTTGATTTATTTCCAGTTCGAAACCAACATAGCGTTCGTCCGGAAGTTCTTTTCTCAAACGGGCGCAGATGCCATCGGGTTTTCCGCGATAGGGACGGTTCAGTTTTACAAGAAGGCCGGGCCGGGTCTTTTGAATTAATTTCCGCCACTGCAACGCCAAAGCGCGCTCGGTTGCCCGTTCGGGGTTGTATAAGATTCCTATATCCACATCGCGTTTAATACCATTAAAAACAGGCGTAAAACTATGCAGCGCCAGATGAAAGATGGCTCCCTTTTGCCTTAAACTCTCAAAAACAGTTTTTTTTACGGCTTGCTGATGCGGGTCATAATACTCGGTTAAAATACGCTGGCGCGCTTCTTTGGATAACGGTTTGGTAATTTCCGAAAAAAGCGTACGGCGGTACAGAGAACGGTTCACATCTACGAGAAGACGGCTCCAGAGAGCCAGTACGGCCGGGGCAGGCAACTGTTCCGAAAGGAAGCGTGTTAAACCGGCGCTACCCAGGTCATACGCGCGGTGTGTTTCCAGCAGATCTCGGTAGTGTTGAAAATGCGTTTCATACGCATCCGGTATTTTATTGGAAGCGTGTTCACAGCTTAAAACGAATTGGAAATCTTTACGCATTGCATTCATCACTTTTCAAGCGTTGGCTTTTTAAGTCGGACATCAGGAAAAAGATCGCCATGGCGCGCACACGCCTCGAAATGACAATAAAAAATCGCTCATCTAATTGTTTGTTGGCAAAAAAAACAGCCACCGGGTTCTTTGAGAAAGTTTAATAAACCTCTGTGCTCTCTAAGGCAAACTATTTTCTTAGCTAAATAGATATGCATATCAGCCTAAATATACCGTTTTCATACTTTTAAAAATTGTATCCACATCCGAATATTGGGCCTTCCAGCCCAGTTTTTCAAATGCCAAAGCGGAAGAGGCTACCAGGTTTCCGGGGTCGCCTTCCCTGCGGCTGACGATTTCGTAGTGTACTTTCCGGCCGCTGCTTTTTTCTGCCGACCGAATCACTTCCAGCACGCTGTACCCTTTTTCGGCGCCAAGATTTACGACCAGACTCTCCTGTTTTTCATTCAGATATTGCAACGCCAGAACATGGGCGGTGGCTAAATCACTTACGTGGATATAATCACGGATGCAGGTGCCATCCGGCGTGTCATAATCATTCCCAAATACCTGCATACTTTTCCGTTCCCCTGCGGCCACTTCCATTACGATGGGCGAAAGGTTGGCGGGATTTTTTTCTTTGCCGCTTAAACGACCTTTCACATCGTATCCGGTGGCGTTGAAGTAACGCAATGCCGCATAGCGGATGCCTTTTAATTTTCCGTACCATTCCAGATTCTGTTCAATGGCCAGCTTGGTATAGCCGTAGTAATTTTCAGGAACAGTAGGGTGTTTTTCATCGATGGGCAAATATTGCGGATTGCCATACACCGCCGCCGAAGATGAAAAGACAAAGTTTTTCACGCTGTATTTAACCAAATAATTTAAAAGGTTCAGCGTTCCGCAAATATTATTTTTTGCATATTTATCCGGATCTTCCATGGATTCTCCGGCGGCTTTCCAGGCGGCAAAATGGAACACGGCATTTACGTTATGCGCAAAGGCTTTTTCCAAGTCCGCCTCGTTACGGATATCGCCTTCAATTACTTCCAAAACCCGACTGTCAATATTTTCAGGCAGTCCCAGTGAAAAATTATCAATAATAATCACTTCGTAGCCATCGTCGCAGAGTTGTTTTACCACATGGCTGCCAATGTATCCGGCGCCGCCCGTTACCAGGATTTTCGTATTATCGGACATAGATTCCCTCATATTTTTTTATTTGTATTATCTACGGCTTAAAAGCAGAATAATTGAGTAGGTTGTGCCTTAGAAAACAAGTTAAATGTATAGTTTTTTAGAATGTCGTTCAGGTAATTATTCAAGCAGAAGCAGTTGCGGTAGTTTTTCTAACACATTCTTGAAATCGGCGGGCAATTCCGTTTGGAACGTAACTTCTTCCCCGCTGCCGGGATGAATGAAGGACAACTTTTTGGCATGCAGGGCCTGACGCGGCAGTATTTTTAAAATATGCTTGCCACGCTTCTGTAGGTTCGGCGGCAACCCTTTTAACTGAGAGTTCCGCCCGTTATAATCGCCGTCTCCCAAAACCGGGTGATGCAGAAAATTCATATGCACCCGAATCTGATGCGTGCGTCCCGTATCCAGCTTCAGTTCCAGAAGAGACATATACATAAAGCTTTGCAGTACTTTCCAGTGGGTCACGGCATGTTTGCCTGTTCGCGCCACGGCAAATTTTGTGGGATCGCGCCGGCTGCGATCGATAAAAGTATCCACGATACCGGATTCTTCTTCGAACCGTCCCCAAACCAGGCTCCAGTACGTGCGGTGAATGGTGCGATCGTCAAATTGTGCGCGCAAGTGGCGCATGGCCCGATCGGTTTTGGCCACCACCATAAGGCCGGAGGTAAACTTATCGAGGCGGTGCACAATGCCCGGCCGATCGCTCTGCCCGAAACCCAGCAGGTCTTTTGTGTAAAACAGGAGCGCATTCACCAGCGTATCGTTTTCGGTGCCTTTACCGGGATGAACGGCAATACCAGCGGCCTTATTCACCACTAGGATATGAGCGTCTTCGTGAACAATATGTAACGGAATATCCGCTGGTTCCAGGCTCATTTCTTCCCGATGAAACGTAATGTCGATGGTATCTTTTTCTTTTACGGAATAACCGCTTTTTACGGTAGAAGCATTGACTAACACATATTTTTGTTTACATAGTTTATTAAAATAGGAGCGGGAAAACTGAGGATAACGTTCCACCAGAAACTGATCGAGCCGTTTTCCGACTGCGGCCGACTCAACTGTAAAAGATTCGGTTTTATCCATTTGAAGAATCAGCCGTGGGGGGTACCGAGGGTTTTAACGGATCGCCGATGATTAAAATATAACCGATTAAAATAATCATCCCAATGGATACGGCCGTATCGGCGATATTAAAAACAGGCCACCGGGTCATATAATAGCCCTGAAAATGAAGCCCTAAAAAGTGGAATGAGGGGATGGAAATGTCAAAGAATTCAAAATCAAACAGGTCGACCACTTTCCCCCGCAAAATACGATCGGCCAGATTTCCGATGGCTCCGGCCGTAATAAGACTAAGCGCTAACTGCAAAAGCCAGTTTTCGTTTCGCATACGATACAGGTAATAGAACACAAGCGCCACGGCAATAAGCGAAAAACCCATAAAAACAAAGGAATTATCAAAGCGGATACCAAAGGCCATTCCCGGATTTTCCACATAGGTAATCCGAAAAAAATTGCCAAACACAGGAAAAGATTGGCCGAGAGACATGGATGTTTTAATAATATACTTTACCACATGATCCAGCGTTAAAACGGCGGCAATTATGATACCCATCCAATAGAAAGGCATTTGTTTTTTCATATCCGGTTACGATTCCTTTATTTTACAATCGTAGCAGATTGTAGTCGTAGGAACCGCTTCAAGACGTTCGTTTCCGATGTCTTTTCCGCAGACCCGGCAGATACCGAAGGTACCCAGGTTAATGCGTTCAAAAGCATCATCAAGCTGCTTTAAATATTTTTCTTCCCGGGCATAAAACATAAAGGCTTTTTCCCGTTCCTGGGCATCTGTGCCCTGATCGGCCATATGAAAGGAATAAGCCGAATGATCGCCGGAAGCCTCCTTTGTGGTTGTTTCCCTTACAATTTTTTTATAATAATCAACATTTTTATTACATTCTTCATATTTTCCCTGAAGAATTTTTTCGAATTTTGCCAGGTCTTTTTTAGTCATAGAATCCTCCCTGAGGAATTATATTTTAGCCAAACCGATTAAAAAGGTCTGCTTTTCTATTTTTGTTTCTTTTTTAAACGCGGTGGTAATTTCGCCAAACCGAATCTCATCGGCAAGTGTTTCGTTACAAATATACGTTTTTTGCCGCTTCAATGCATCCGTTTCTTTTTTTTCCATATCCTTAACCTGAATCAGGATATGATCGGTCACCTCAAAGCCCGCCTCTTTGCGTAAATTCTGAACGCGGTTTACAAATTCCCGGGCAAATCCTTCCTCCAGTAAGGCCTCGCTTAATTGCGTATTTAGCGCAACGGTAATGGAACGATCCGACTGAGCGCTGTACCCTTCTTTGGCGTGCGCTGTAATTTCGATATCCTCCGGCTCCAGGCGGAATTCATGGCCGTCAATTAAAATATGCTCGTAGCCGTTTTCTCGGAAAGACTTAATTTGCGCCGCGTCAAAATTCTTCACCGCCGCAGCAATACGACCCATCAGTTTTCCGGCCTTTGCGCCCAGAACCCGAAAATTAGGTTTGGCCGAAAGGGTAACGATTTTCATGGAATCCGCTTCCAGCGCCACTTTTTTTACATTTAATTCATCGCTGATAATTTGCGCCATTTCCCGCACATATTTCCGGTCCTGTTCGTTTTCCGAGACAAAGATCAGTTCGGCCAACGGCTGGCGTACTTTAATCTGCGCTTCATTGCGCAGGGCGCGGGCGATGGTCACCACCTGCTGAGCCAGGTGCATTTTTTCTTCCAGCTGCAAATCGATGCGCGTCTTCTGTTTTTCCGTTACGGAAGGATAGGCTGCGAGATGAATACTCTGCTCTTCTGCTCCGCCGGTCAGGTTCAGATAAAGTTCGTCGGCAAGAAAAGGCGCATAGGGCGCAATCAGTTTATTCACCGTCACCAGCACTTCGTGTAGGGTTTGGTAGGCGGCTCGTTTATCATCCGAATCACCCGATTTCCAAAAACGGCGACGGTTACGGCGTACGTACCAGTTGGAAACGTCGTCGATTAAATAATCGGAAATGATACGCGCCGCGCGGGTTAAATCAAATTTTTCAAAGAAGTCTTCCGTCTGCTGTACTACCGTGTACAAGCGGGATAAAACCCAGCGGTCAATTTCGGGGCGGTTTTCAAACGGAACCGGCTGTTCCGAGGGATCAAAGCTATCGATATTGGCGTATAACGCGAAGAACGAATAGGTGTTTAGCAGCGTATTCATGAATTTACGCTGTACTTCCATCACTCCGTCCGGATCAAACTTTTTCGGTGTCCAGGGCGAGGAGACGCTCATCAAATACCAGCGGATGGTATCGGCCCCAAAGCGGGCGATCATCTCCTGCGGATCGACGGCATTGCCTCTGGATTTACTCATCTTCTGCCCGTTTTTATCCAGAATCAGCTCGTTTACCACGATATTTTTATAGGCCGGTTCATCAAAGAGCAGCGTAGAAATGGCCAGCAACGAATAAAACCAGCCGCGGGTCTGATCGATTCCTTCGCAGATAAAATCGGCCGGGAAGCGTTTTTCAAATTTTTCTTTATTTTCGAACGGGTAATGCCACTGGGCGATGGGCATACTGCCGGAATCAAACCAGCAGTCGATAACTTCCGGTACGCGCTTCATGTGTCCGCCGCATTCGCTGCATTTCAGGGTAATATCATCCACGTATGGCCGGTGCAAATCGACTTTTTCCATATCATCGGCCGATAAATTCTCCGCCCGATCAAATAATTCGACAACAGAACCGATAGCGTCCTGCCGGCGGCAGGATTCGCAGGTCCAGATATTGAGCGGCGTTCCCCAGTAACGGTCACGGGAAAGGCTCCAATCCACGTTATTTTTCAGCCATTCGCCAAAACGTCCTTCGCCCACCTCTTTTGGGTACCAGTTGATTTGGGCATTGTTATTCAGCATAGCCTCTTTAAATTTGGACGTTTCAATATACCAGGACTCGCGAGCATAATACAGCAGCGGCGACTGGCAGCGCCAGCAGTGCGGATAACTATGCTCGATGGTTTTCTTTTTAACCAGAATACCCCGCGCCCGCAAATCGGCAATGATTTTTTCATCCGCCTTTTTTACGAACATCCCGGCGTAATCGGTAATTTCTTCTGTAAACGAACCGGTGGCGTCTACGGGACGCATCACCGGAAGGCCGTATTTGCGTCCCAACTGATTATCGTCTTCGCCAAAAGCCGGCGCGATATGCACGATTCCGGTACCGTCTTCGGTGGTAACAAAATCGCCTTCGGTTACATAAAACGCATCTTTGTCCACGTCTACGAAATCAAAGATGCGTTTGTATCGTTTACCGGCCAGTTCGGAACCCTTAAATATTTTTTCGACGGAATAGCTGCCCTCTTCAAACAGATCGCCGATGCGCGCCGTGGCGATAATGTATTTTTTTCCGTTTTCATCGTTCACTTGTGAATATTCCACATCCGAGCCGACGGCTAGCGCCACGTTGGAAATCAGCGTCCAGGGAGTTGTGGTCCAGACCAGAAAATAGGTATCCGCTTCATCCTGCAATTCCATGGTGACATAAATGGACGGATCTTTCACCTCTTTGTAGCCCTGGGAAACTTCATGGCTGGAAAGCGGCGTTTCGCAACGCGGACAGTAGGGGAGAATTTTAAATCCCTGGTAAATAAGCTTTTTATCCCACAGCTGTTTTAAAATCCACCAGACCGATTCGATATAATCGTTTTCGTAGGTGATATAGGGATCTTCCAAATCCAGCCAGTAGCCGATGCGTTCGGTCAGCGCATCCCAATCGGATTTATAATTGAACACACTATGGCGGCACATGGCATTGAATTCGCTGATGCCGTATTCTTCTATCTGCTCTTTTCCGTTGATTTTAAGCTGCTTTTCCACTTCAATTTCGACGGGTAGTCCGTGAGTATCCCAGCCCGCTTTGCGATGCACATAGTGGCCGGTCATGGTTTTATGACGGCAGACCACATCCTTTACCGTACGGGCCATCACATGGTGAATGCCCGGCTTACCGTTTGCGGTGGGCGGGCCTTCGAAGAATACGAAGTTTTTACCGTCTTGAGTTTTCTCCAAGGTTTTCTTAAATATATTTTCTGTCTGCCAACGTTGCAGGACTTTTTCTTCCATCTCGGGGAGTTTAAAATTTTTGGGGATTTCCGGAAACATTTTATACCTTGCTTTTACTTTAGATAAATGGTTTATTTGACCACCGATTCACACCGAATGGCGCCGATTCCTTTTATTGGAAAAAACATGTGTTCTTTCGTGCGCTTCGTGGCATTTTCTGTACACCACTCAAACTTTTATCTCAATTTTTGCTGTATATTTTTCTGGCAGCTGTTTTAAGCCGAAAGTCGTTTTACGACTTCACATAGTAACAGAGTTAGTTTTGGTTCGGTTTTTCCCGCCACAGCGATAATCTCTTCCACATTCACCGCTTTAAGCGCATCAGGAAAACACTCGTCCGTAATAACGGAAATACCCAGTACTTCCATTCCCTGGTGATTGGCCGCAATCACCTCGGGAACGGTGGACATACCGACCACATCGGCGCCTGCCGTGCGCAGAAAACGATATTCCGCCTTGGTTTCCAAATTCGGACCGGTCACTGCCGTAAAGCAGCCTTTCTGTACTTTCAACTTATTTTCCAGGGCAATTTCTTCGGCGAGAGCAATCAGGCGCCGGGAATAGGGCTCGGACATATCCGGGAAGCGCGGACCAAATTCATCCAGATTCGGACCGATAAGCGGATTATTGCCCAGCAAATTAATCTGGTCGTCTATGAGCATTAAATCGCCTTTGCGGTACTGCGGATTCAATCCGCCGCCGGCGTTGGAAATGAGCAGGGTTTTAATTCCCAGCAGATGCATCAGGCGAATGGGAAAAACAATTCGCTGCATGGTAAGTCCTTCGTAATAATGAAAACGCCCTTGCATCACCATAATATATTTTCCGCCCAGCAATCCGAAAATCAA
Organism: Calditrichota bacterium; assembly: GCA_024278755.1. GTDB lineage: Bacteria > Calditrichota > Calditrichia > Calditrichales > Calditrichaceae > JANTFQ01. Next base: position 53,069 of record JAJRSO010000063.1, read on the forward strand.
TTTTCCGGCGTGGCTTTCTACGGTGGATTCCGGGAAATGGGGAATATCGGCATAATTTAATTTAACCTGTACTTCTATTTCCGAAACAAGGCCGCCAAGACCCGTCCCCAAAATGATACCGGCCACCGGTTGTTCCGATATTTTACCCCGGATAAAAGCTTCCGCTTCTTTTAGTTGTAAACGGTATTCTTCAATATCAAAATTCATATAGTTCTGCTTTCTATGTTTTAGTAGTCAGCTTTTATTTATTACTTACTACCTACTACTTGATACTTGATACTTTTGTCTTGCTACTTCCTACTTTTCTTCAACCGTTCCAGCTCTTTTTTCTTTTTGTCCATCTCTTTCTTTTCCACCAGATAGCGTGCTTTACGGGTTTTAAAAACCGCATCGTCAAAATCGGCATTCGAACCCAGCCAGCCAAAGACCACGGCCCCAATGGTTCCGAATGCGGCAATGGCACCGATTGCGGCATCGCTGTTGCCCGTATCTCCGTCCTCTTTAGGAGCAAAGAGAGCAATGGCGGTTCCGGCCCCGGCTGCGGCTCCGAGGATTAATCCCCCGCCTCCATAGAGCAGCGTTTTCTTTAGCCCCTTATGGGATTTTATTTCGGCTTTGGGCATTTCGTACCCGTTAAAATCCAGATAGCGGTTCAAATATTCCATACTTTTAACAGCGTCGTACATTACGGTGTCGGTTTTATGGGTAGCAGCATTGACAAAAAAGAGCTGTTCTTTATCGCCCTTAAAAATAACGCCCTCTTTTACGGACCCGTCCGCTAAGATCATTTTTACGGAAGACTGCGGTTTTACATCGCGTACCGCGCTGATGCGGCCTGAAGCGCAACTGCTCAAACTGACGGCGGCAAGTGCGAGTAGAAGTAACATAAATGTATTTTTCATAATTTCCTCAAAATTTATTATCGGTGGATTCTCGTGTAAATGATTGGCTAATTACTACAGTTTATCATCATCAAATATATCGCCAAAGAATTCGTGTCCCTTATTTTTTTCAACCACAGGCGGCGCGCTCTGTTCCGGTTCCTGACTGGTTTTAATAACCGGAGGAGCGGAGGGCGCGGCGGTTTTTTTTCGTTCCGGCCGGCGGGGCGTTGCCGAAAATGTTTTTTTTGTGCGATCCTTTACTTCCGAAATTCCCTCTTCATCGATTTCCAGCACTTCCAATAATTCTATCTGTGAAGTCAGCAGATGGCGCAGACGGGCAATAAACGACTCTTTTTGCTGGCGCAGAGTATTGACCTCTTCGCGCATGGAAAGCACTTCCTGACGCGCCTTATCAATCATCTGCGTGGCGGATAGCTCGGCTTCTCTCTTCACCAGAGTCGCTTCTTTTTCGGACGTCTGTTTGGAAAGCTGCGAGGTTTTCTGCATATTGTACAGGGTCTCTTTCAGCGTTTTTTCCACTTCCTTAAAGTGTTTTAATTCCGCCTCAACCGAAATCACCCGTTTGGACAAGGTGCTGTTTTCCTGGATCAGATTTTCATAATCTTCCGCCAGTTTTTCCATGAACGTATCCACTTCCACGACGTCATAGCCACGCATGGCTTTTTTAAACTCTTGTTTGCGTATTTCAAGCGGTGATAATCTCACTGAACCTCCCGTGATCCAAAAATAGCCGTGCCAACGCGCACGATTGTACTTCCCTCTTCAATGGCCGTTTCAAAATCCGCCGACATACCCATGGAGAGCTCCGCTGTGTTTTCCGGCGCGGTAAACCGGCTAACCTCTTCTTTTATGCGGCGCAGTAATTGAAACGATGCGCGTATTTTTTTTTCATCCGAAACGAAGGGAGCAATGGTCATAAAGCCCTTTAAAACAATCCCCTGCATATCGTTCATTTTAAGAAAAGCATCCGCGGCCTCCTGTGGTGAAAACCCGTATTTGGCTTTCTCACCGGAGGTATTTATCTCCATTAAAACAGAAACCGACAAGCCGTGTTTCTGCGCATAGCGCGAGGCCGCTTCCGCCAGCGCAAGGGAATCAATCGAATGTAGCAGATGCACATGCGGCAGTACATATTTTATTTTATTACTCTGTAAATGTCCGATAAAGTGCCATTCAATATCGTCCGGCAGGCCGATTACTTTACTTTTGAACTCCTGAGCCCGGCTTTCTCCGAAAATGCGCAGCCCGGCTTCGTAGGCTTTTTTGATGGATTCGGCCGGAAAAGTTTTGCTGACGGCAACGAGGGTTACCTCGTTCCGGCTCCTTCCGCTGCGCGCACAGGCCCGCTGAATCCGTTCTTCTACTTTTTGAATGGCGTCTAACATTTTTTTAGAATCCGATACTTTTATCTTTTCCCGGCATGCCGTACACTTTAACTTCGCCAAATTCCGCTTCGTATTTTTTGATATTTTCTTCCAGCGCGCCCAGCAGTGATTTGGCATGTTGCGGCGCCATTATAATTCGCGAATAGACTTTTGTCTTTGCTTTGCCCGGCAAAACCCGTGTAAAATCAAACACAAATTCCGCCGGCGAATGCGAAATAAGCACCAGATTACTGTAGATGCCTTCCGCTTCGGCCTCGCCCAATTCAATATTTATCTGTTTTCCCGGTTGCTGCTCCATATTTCTCCATTCGAACCTATGGGTTCAACTTGTTTATTTTTAAGGAAATAATTACATTCTGAGCAATTTAGAGAAATCCATTTTTTAAGTCAAGGAAACCATGCCCCGAATCCCGGAAGACAAGATCGATGAAGTGCGCGCATCGGCCAATATTGTGCACTATATTCAGCAATTTGTAAATCTGAAAAAAGCCGGGCAAAATTTTAAAGGCCTCTGTCCGTTTCATTCGGAAAAAACGCCCTCCTTTGTAGTCAGCCCCGAAAAGCAATTGTTTAAATGTTTTGGCTGTGGGAAAGGCGGCAATGTTTTTACCTTTATTAAAGAGTACGAAAAGGTTCCCTTCATCGAAGCGGTTCAGAAGGCGGCGGAGTTCGCCGGTATCGCCCTGCCCAAAGACGACGGGCCTTCGGAAAATACCGGTTATTTCCAGCAGTTGTACGCCATCAACGAAACGGCCTGTTCGTTTTTCGAGCAGAATTTATGGAACGGGCAGTATAAAAGATACCTGCAGTATTTTATCGACCGCAATCTTTCCGAAGAAACCATTAAAAAATTCCGTCTCGGATTTGCCCCCGATTCCTATGAGAAACTGCTGCCCCTGCTCAAATCGGCCGGGCACGATCTGGAAGAGGCCGCCAATCTGGGCCTGATTAACCGCAGCGAAAAATCCCAAGGCTGGTTCGACAAATTCCGTTTCCGGGTGATTTTCCCTTTTCATAATACGGCCGGTAGAATTATCGGTTTTGGGGGGCGGAAACTGAGGGAAGAACAACAGCCCAAATATTTAAACAGCCCCGAAAGTCCCATTTACAAAAAAGGTGAGATATTATACGGTCTGCACCAGGCCATTCAGTCGGTGCGTGAAAATGGTTTTTTATATATTGTGGAAGGTTATTTTGACCTGCTGCGTCTGGTGGAAGCCGGCATTAACAATGTGGCCGCGGTTAGCGGCACCGCCTTTACCGAAAACCAGGCCCGGCTCATCCGACGCTACACTAAAAATGTGTATATCGCCTTTGATGGCGACAGCGCCGGCCGCAAGGCCTCTGTCCGCGCCGCACAGATTATTGAAAAAGAGGGCCTCAGCGCCTTTATTGTACGTCTTCCCGACGACGAAGACCCGGACACCTTCATTTTAAATTTCAGCACGGCCGCTTTTGAGGAGATCCGAAAGAAGAATTTGTCCCCGTTGGAGTTTCAGATCGACGCTTTTTTTCAGGAGAATAAAAACCCGCCGCTGGAAGAAAAAGAGTCCTTTATCGAAAACGTGCTCAATCAATTGGCCGAACTGCCCAACCAGGTCAAAACAGGACTCTATCTGCATCAGTTGTCCGACCGCCTGCAAATCAACGAAAGTCTGCTGGTGGATCAGCTGAACCGTTTTAAGCGCTTCCGGCTGAAAAATAAAACAAAGGAAGAAGCTACGGCTTCCCCAAAAATAAAAACGCACAGCGGAATGTATAAGGCCGAAGCCGGTATTTTGGGACTGTTACTAAACGGCAAATCTGAAATCCGTAACACCATTCTCGGTGAAATCGGTATCGATTCCTTTACAAATCCAAATTTCATTCGCCTCTTCGAGTATTTGATACAGGAATACGAGGAGACCGGCGGTTTAAATCCCGGCCGTCTGCTGGACCGGTTTAGCGAAGACGAGGAGATGGTCAAAACTATCACCGAACTCTCCATTGCCGAATACGGGGACGAAGCCAAATTTGCCAAGGATTGTGTTTTTCAGTTAAAACGTTTCCAACTTGAAAAACGCAATACGGAACTGGCGCAGTTGATCAAACAGGAGGCGGCCTCGGACGACGCGGTTTTACACTACCAGCGCAGTCTGATGGAAACAAAAAAACAACTGAACGAATTAACCAAACAGCACCGTTCGCAGGCTTTTTAATTATCATGGATGAGTCCAGTCTAAAAAGGCATAGCCATTGATTTCCACAGAAGGACACGGATTGTTTTTATTGAAATGACATTGAATAGATTCGTGTAAATTCGTGGAATTCGTGGTTTTTATAGAGAACTCAAAGATAGCAGCGTTTTTAACGGTACGAATCCTAAAAGGCTTCGCACTGCGATCGGCTATATGGAAAGACGAAGCACTCCCCGCTCAGTCACGGGAGATCACTTCGCCCTTCGTCCTCGTGAAGACGGCACAAACAGCGCTTGCCAGTCTTTGATTGAAGCGCTTTTAACGGTACGAATCCCAACAGGCTTCGCACCGCGAATTACAAGTTCACAATCAATAGGCTTAAACATCCTCTGTGCTTTCTTGTGGTAGAAGGTTTGAAATTTGTTTATTGCGATTTTTGGGAAGGCAAAGTCAGTGTGCTTCCAACCAGTTTTTGCCAATGCCGCTGTCGGCTTTTATGGGCAGATTCAGTTTAAACGCATTCTCCATCATTTCGGTCACCCGTTTGGTCACCCGCTCCACTGCATCCCGATGTACTTCGAACACCAGTTCGTCATGCACTTGCAGCAGCATCCGCGCCGCAACTTTTTCTTCATTTAAATAGCGCTGTACTTCATTCATCGCCTTTTTAATGAGATCGGCAGCCGAGCCCTGAATGGGCGTGTTTACCGCATTGCGTTCGGCAAATTCCCGGATTTGGCGGTTACTGCTTTTAATCTCCGGAAGGTAGCGGCGACGGTGCAGCATTGTTTCGGCATAACCAAGACGGGCCGCGGTTTCCTTCGCTTTATGTATATAATCGGCGATTCCCGGATAGGCGGCAAAATAATCGGCAATAAATTCTTCCGCTTCCGGCACGGAAATGTGCAGACGCGAAGCCAACCCGTAACGGCTCATCCCGTAAATAATGCCAAAATTAATCTCCTTGGCTTTGCGGCGTTGGTCGCCGGTTACCGCTTCCAGCGGGACGCCAAAAATCAGCGCGGCGGTTTTGGAATGAATATCGAGGTTTTGCTTAAAACTTTCGATCATAGCCGTATCGCCGGAAAGATGGGCCATAATGCGCAGCTCGATTTGCGAATAATCGATGCTTAAAATCAGATAATCCTTTTGTGAAGGGACAAAGGCCTTACGGATTTGCCGTCCGATTTCGGTACGGATAGGAATATTTTGTAAATTGGGATTACTGCTGGATAAACGTCCGGTGGCAGCCACACTCTGGTTAAACGATGTGTGCACCTTCCCTGTTTTCGGATGCACCAGCCCGGGAAGGGCGTCAAGATAGGTATTTTTCAGTTTGGTTAATTTACGGTATTCCATAATTTTTTCAACTACGGGATGCCCAAGATAACGCTCCAGAATTTTCTCCGAAGTGGAATACTGCCCTGTTTTAGTGCGCGGCGGTTTTTTCAAATTAAGGTCTTTGTGAATTTCAAGCGTATCAAACAGCAGTGTTCCCAACTGCTGCGGAGAATTTAGATTAAACTCCTCTTTGGCTGTTTCGAAGATACCGTTTTTCAGTGTTTCCACCTGAACGGCAGCCTGCTGCGACAGCGCGCTCAGGACTTCCGTATCCAGTTTAACCCCGTTCCGCTCCATCTGCATCAGTGTACGCACCAGGGGCATTTCTAAGTGATAAAACAGATCGTCCATCTCGTTTTCCGCGATTCTCGGTTTCATCAAACGGTAGAGTTTAAAAGTAATATCCGCGTCTTCCGCGGCATAATCGGCCGTTTGCAACGCCGGAATCTCAGTCATCTTTTTTTGATTTTTCCCCTTGCCGATCAATGCTTCGATATGAATCATTTCGTAACCGAGATACTGTTCGGACACCTTGTCCAGCTTATGCTGTCCGGAGGGATTGAGCAGGTACGAGGCAATCATCGTGTCAAAATAGAGTCCGTTTACTTCCACGCCATGCTGTTCCATAATCTGCGCGTCAAACTTTAAATTATGGCCGATTTTGCGAATCTTCGGATTGGAAAATATGGGCTTAAGCGCTTGCAGAACCTTTTGTTTATTCAGGGCAAAATCCGGATGCTGCAGCGGAATATAGGCGGCTTTGTTTTCCTGCCAGGCAAAGGCAATGCCGGCAATTTCCGCCGTCAGAAAATCCAGAGAACTGGTTTCCAGATCAAACACAAACTCCGGCTGAGCGGAACACTCTTTAACAAATTCCTGAAAATCGGCCTCTGTTTTAAGCAGACGGTAGTCGGCCGGATTTTCCGTTTCCTCGAAGGTGTCAAACAGGTCCCGCGTCCCGTAGCGGGCGGAAAGCTTTTGCATGCGGTCGGAAAGGGTGCGGAATTCTAATTGGGACATGAGCGCCACCGCTTTATCATTGTCCCATATTTTAAAGGCCAGGTCTTCCAGTTTGAGTTCGAGCGGCACATGCGTATCGATGGTGGCAAGATGTTGTGAAAGCTCGGCATCGTCACGGTATTCCAGTAAATTTGTTTTTACCGTTCCCTCTTTTAGCGTATCAATTTTCCGGTACAATTCCTCAAGACTGCCGTAAGCCGCCAGCAAATTTGCGGCCGTTTTTTTGCCGATTTTAGGCACGCCGGGAATATTATCGGAGCTATCGCCCATCAAAGCCAGATAGTCCACTACCTGAGTGGCTTCGATACCCATTTTTTCTTTGATCTCTTTGGGCCCTAATATTTCCGCCTTTTGTTTGGCTTTTGGCGGTGTGTACATAAACACGTGTTTATTCACAAGCTGCGCCATATCTTTATCGCCCGAAACAATGAACACATCCAGGTTCGGACCGGCATAGGCAGCGGCCAGCGTGCCGATAATATCGTCCGCTTCGAAACCGGCTTTTTCGATGCGCAGAAGGCGCAGCTGATCCAGCGTATCGATAAGACGCGGAAACTGAGCCGACATCTCTTCGGGCATCTTAGCGCGGTTAGCTTTATACGCGTCATAAATTTTATGACGAAAAGTGGGTTCTTTGGTATCAAAGACAACTGCGAGATACTCCGGTTTTTCCTCTTCAATCAGGCGTACCAAAGTCATTAAAAATCCGTATGTGGTGGACGTATCTTCGCCTTTGGAATTGATCAGCGGGTTGCGGACAAAAGCGAAATAGCTGCGGTAATAAAGCGCCGATCCGTCGATAAGAAACATTTTTTGAGCCATAGTTTACCTATATGAAGTGTTAGATTTTAAATTTTACCCTTCGACTTCGCTCAGGGCGCTTTCCCCGGTGACGGGAGCTCTCGAAGCCTAAAGTTCCACTATCGTAACGCCGCTGTCCCCTTCGCCCCAACGGCCGATACGAAATCCTTTTATGCCTTGAACGCCTTTCAAATACTGATGCACCGCCTGACGCAACGCACCGGTACCCTTGCCGTGTACCAGACGCACTTCGTTCCAGTTGCTGAGCTTCGCTGCATCAATGTAACGCTCTGTTTCACGAACGGCTTCTTCGGTCATTAAACCGCGCAGGTCTAATTCATTGTGCACATTCACTCCGGGCGCTTCGCTGCCTTCTAAAGCGTCGGATTTCTCTACCGGGCTGGGCTTGCCGTCCGCATCCAGAATTTCCAAATCAAAAGCAGAAACGGTGATTCTGAGTCCCTCTTTTTCAATTTCCACTTCCTGTTTACCGCGAAATACTTTGCTGATTTGTCCGCTGACGCCGTACTGCAGCGAGCGGGCGCGCTGACCGGGTTTTAATTCCTCTATCTTTACGCCGCCGGATTTTGGCGCCGTTGACGTTTCGGACATTCGCTTTTTCAGATCATTCAAATCACGGCGCGCTTTTTTTACCACCTGTTTATCCGCCGTCGATTCCTTAATTTCACGAATCACCCGTTCCACTTCCTTATTAACGTCGGTTAAAAGGGCGCGCGCTTCCTCCTTTGCTTCCTTTTCGAACTGTTTGCGTTTGGCGCTGAGCGTATCGCTTTTGACCTTATACAGTTTTATCAGTCCGTCTAACTCCGACCGTTTAATGCTCAGTTCGGCATGCAGCGCCTTATATTTGCGGATACTCTCCGAAACGTCGGTCAATAGTTGATCCAGTTCAAAACTATCCTGACCGCTCAGTTCGGCCGCCCGGAAAAGAATGGATTCATCCAATCCCATCCGGCGGCAGATTTCAAAGGTGTAACTGCTGCCCGGGATTCCACTTTCCAGTGTGAATAGCGGGCGCAGTTCCTTCGGGTCGAACTGCATAGCCGCATTGCGCACACCTTCCGTTTCGGCGCCAAAATATTTAAGCTGATTTTGATGTGTGGTGGCAATGGTAACGATGCCTTTTTTATTTAGCTTTTCCAGCACGGCAATGGCCAGAGCGGCGCCGCCTCCCGGTTCGGTTCCGCTACCGATTTCATCGATTAAAACCAAGCTGCGCTGATCCACTTCTTCCAAAATTTCCTGTAGCGATTTCAGATGCGAAGAAAAGGTGCTTAAATCGTTTTCGATGGATTGGTCGTCTCCGATAACCGCAAAGAGGCGTTCAGTAAGCGGCAATCGGCTGCCTTCGGCGGCGGGAATATGAAACCCGCTTTGGAAGAGCAGTTGTAGCAAGCCGATGGTTTTTAAAGCCACGGTTTTACCGCCGGCATTGGGACCGGAAATAATAAGTTCGTTATAGCTTCCGCCGGCTTCTACCGTTAACGGAACCGTGCTGTCCGGATGTAGCCGCAACAATAGCGGATGTTTGGCCTGTTTCAGTTTCCACCTAAAATCTTCCGAAATTTCCGGCGCGATACAGTGAAACTGGTTGGCGTCGCGGGCTTTGGCCTGCAGTACATCTAATTGGGTAAGCCGTTCCAAATTATTTAAAAACTCGGCCTGATGTTCCCGGACGGAATTGGTGAGTCTTTTTAAGATACGCACCACTTCTTTGCGTTCGGTAGCAGTGGCTTTTTGGATATCGTTATTCAGCGGCACAACCGCCATGGGCTCCACAAAATAGGTCGCGCCCGAACCGGATTGTCCGTGTACAATGCCGGGTATTTTTGTTACGGAATATTCCCGTACCGGCAGCACCAAACGCCCGTCACGCAGCGTGATGTATTCTTCCTGAATATGTTCGGCGCTTTTGCGCATAATACGTTCCAGCCGAATATGAATCTCATTATTCAACCGGCTCATTTCTTTGCGAATCGATTTAAGTTCACTGCTGGCGTTATCAAAAATCCGTTCGGAAGATTCGAATGTAAACTGAAACTGGCGCAGCAGGTTTTCTAGCGGGTCAAGCGAACGGATTAACCGGCTAAGCAGCGGATATTTTTCTCCGTTCTTTTTTTCGAACTGTTTGATCTCCGCCGTCAGTTCCAAAAAATCCTGCAATTTTACAAACTGCTCAATCTCCAGAAAACTTTCTTGCGGTTCGATTTTGGCAAATAAAATGCGCACATCGGTGAAATCCCAGATGGGAAAGCCGCCATCGGTAAGATAGATTTCGCGTAATTCGGAAATTTGTTCCAGCGTTTTCTGCAGCGCTTTCGCATCCGAAAAGGGCCTGCTGTTTTTCAGGCGGCTGCGCCCGGTCTCCGAAACACATTTTTGGGCAATCGCTTCAACAACTTTATTAAATTCCAGAGCAGCGGCGCTCTTTTCAAATTTTCGCATATTTTGCTCTATTTAGAAAATGGGAGGGATATACTCTTTTGCGGTAGAATCGGCTTTTTGAATGGTTTTATCTACTTTATCCTGCAATTGGAAATCGCCGGGTACCACAGCCATTACGCCATTATACACCATAGGAGCAAAGGCGCGCAATGGTTGATACAAACGGCTCTCTTCGGCCCCGCTGTTTTTTTTTATCTGGCCGGAAAACGGAATAAACTCCAGTAAAATAAAAGCGATACTCAAAATCAGAGAGGCCTTAGCGGCGGCAAAGAAGCCGCCGGCAATTTTATTGACCGACTGCATAAAGGTGAGCGAAGCGAATTTATTGAGCATTTTTGCCAGCAGATGCAGAGTAATGTTGACAGCAAGAAAAATGATAGTAAACGCGATAAAACGGGTGGCAAATTCCGGCAGGGCCGGAAAGAAACTGCGCAAAATATCAACGCCTGCCTGCATATAGGTAAAACCCAGCACATAACCGGCGATGAGCGCAATTAAAACGGTAAGTTCGGTAATAAGGCCGCGAAAAATACCACGGACGGCAAAAACGGAAATAATTACAAGCAGAGTGATATCGAATGAATTCATTGAGATAATTGGGTCAACCGTTCACGAACCAGGCTCTGTACCAGGCCGCCGTCGGTTTTCCCCTTTAAGCGGCCCATTGCACGACCCATTACTTTGCCGAGATCGGCAATCGATTTTGCCTGCACCTCGCTAATAATTTCATCTATGATCTTTTTTACTTTATCTTCGGACAGCTGCTCGGGCAAATAACGCCGAATAATATTTAATTCGTTTTGCTCTTTTTCCACCAGGTCGTCCCGCCCCCCTTGTCGATACAAAGCAATCGCTTCTTTACGACGCTTTGCCGCGGTGAGTAGAACGGAGGTTACGTCTTCGGGGGTGAGCTCCCGTTTAGGGCGCAGTTTAATGCGCTCGTCTTTAATTTGAGCGTTGATACTGCGCAGTGTATTGGTTTCGAATTTATTACCTGCCTTCATGGCGGTAACGATATCTGCCTTAATCTGCTGTTCTAAAGACATTTTTTAGCGATTCATTTCATTCATTAATTTACGCATTTTGCGGCGCGCCTGATTATTGCGTCGTTTACGCTGTTCGCTTGGTTTTTCATAATGCTGATGGCGTTTGATATCGGCCATTAAACCGGATTTTTCACAGGCTTTGGTAAAACGTTTAAATGCTTTTTCAAATGGTTCGTTGTCTCGGATTTTAACGGTAATCATGTGTTCCTTTCATAGTACTTTATTTAATTAATTTACATACTTATCTGGATTTTTAATTAAATCTATTTCGTAATCGGCAGCCTGTTTCCACCGTCTGTTTTTAGCGGCGCGCTGATAATATTTAATGGCTTTCTGCTTGCGGTTGGTCAGTTTATATACTTCGCCCATATAAAAATTTGCGCCGGAAATTACGCTGCTCTTTTTTGAAAACTTCAGCGCATTCTGAAGCGCCGCTTCGGCCGCTTTATATTTTTTAGCGTCAATCTGCGTCTGCCCCAATTGGAAATAGTAACTTCCCTTTTTACTTCTTTTCTTTTCATATTTTATAGCGGTCCCAAACGCTTTTGTTGCTTTGGAATATTGTCTTAGCTTCCGGTAGGTCAATCCTAAAATATTATGCGCCAATACATATTTAGGATAGGCGGCTATTGCTTTTTCGAGAAAGGTTACGGCTTTGGTGTATTTTTTCTTATCAAAATATATTTTACCTATCCCGAAATTTGCTTTGGGATTGTTTTCATTTATGGCTAAAACAGCATTAAATGTATTCATGGCTTCACTAGCATTATCAGACTGCGCCTGCATATTTCCTAAGGCCACGTAGGCTTTTTCAAACTTCGCATCCAGTTTTATAGCCTGGCGGAAAGCTTTTTCTGCCTCTTTGAAATTGCTAGTTTTTTTATAACAGTATCCCAGCATATAATTTGCTTTTGGAAAATTATCATCTGCCTTAACAGCTGTCTGAAATTTAGGAATCGCCTGTTCGTATCTACCTTTCCGAACCAAATTCAGGCCATCGTTATAGGCTTCGCCCGCTTCGGGACTACGTGCTGTTTCCTGCGCCCAGCCAATTTGTAAACCGAATAAAACTATTGCCGCTGTTAAAATAACGCGTTTCACAAAAATCCTCCTGTGCAAATAGTGCATCTTTTTTAGAAAAATTAGAATATACAAATTTTCAGTGTCGCTGGCAAGGGCAGCGCTTCAGAAGCATTATATATTTTCCATCAATAGTGTCCGGTTAAAAAGTAACAAATGTCTAAAAAACACTATGTACATCAAAGGTTAGTGCATTTAGTAAAAAACTGAGACTCGATTATTAAATATTTCTTTTACCCACCCCTTACCTTCGGCAAGCCCCTCCCTAATTCAATTAGGGAGGGGAAAGGTTCCCGATAAATCGGGAACCGGAGAGGGTCAGAATACGAAATAATCAACCCAATTTTCTTTTTTAAAAAGTTCTTTTATTTAACCGGACACTAATGATTTTCCATCTTCTTTTTAAGGTTTTCCTCAATGGCAAACATAGCATCGGGAATATTTACATAATTTGTAGTTTTAAGTTCCGTTGTGTTCACAAATTTTTCCAATTCCTGCAGAACAAATGATATTTTTTGTGTCTCTTTTATACTGATTTCCGCCAGTTTTTTACATCGTTTCAGATTTGCCGTATCTTGTTCAAACAACTGGGCATAGCCATAGATGGTGGTTGTGGAATTATTGATATAATGGGCAAGCGTAGTTAAAACCTGGCGCAGCGTTTCCACTTTGGCGTCACTTCTTTCTTGTTCTTTTTTTTGCTTTTCCTGTAATTGTTTTTCACGGTATTTTCGAACCGTATTTAGTACTAGCTGTGGTAGTTGGTCTATGTTATCCGGAGATTTATTAATAAAATCAACAGCGCCGCCTTTAAGTGTTTCCACTGCCGTTTGCAGTTGTTCATTTCCGGTAACCATGATTACCGGAATATCACTCCATTGACGGATATCGCTCAGAATTTCCGAACCGGCGGCATCGGGTAAATTAAAATCCAGCAAAACGATGTCTGCATTTAATACTGCGCTTTTTTGTAACGTTGCCCTGCTGGTAGCAATGGTCACATCACAATCGAGCTGTTCGTTTAAAACATCGTCTTCCAAAAAGGCATAATCGGGATCGTCTTCGATTATTAATATTTTTAGCATATCCATTATTTGGCGCGTTCCAGGTATTTACCGTCCCGCGTATCAATTCGAATCACTTCTCCTTCTTCAATAAAGGGCGGAATCTGAATTTTAAGTCCTGTTTCCATAATGGCCGGTTTATAAGAAGAAGAAACGGTTGCCGTTTTAAGATTGGGCTCTGTCTCGACCACCTTCAGCTCGACCGTTAAGGGCAGCTCGATGCCGATTGCTTCCTGTTCATGAAAACTTACATCAACCGGAGTATTGGGCAACATATACAATGGCGCATCGCCCAGCAGTTCTTTATTTAGCGGGAACTGGTCATAGGTTTCCATATCCATAAAATAATAATCGCCTCCGTCTTCGTACAAAAACTCCATTTTTCGCGTATTTAGGTCTACTTTTTCCACGGCTTCATCCGGCCGAAAGCGGTTTTCGGCATTATTACCGGTTTTAATATTTTTCATTTTAGTCTGAAAAAAGGCAGGGCCTTTTCCCGGTGTAACATGCATAAAGTCCGTAATCACAAAAAGTCCGTCTTTATATTTGATTACGTTTCCTTTGCGTAACTGAATGGCTTTAATTTTCATTGGTCCTCCTTAATTTTTCTGATTTTTATATATTTATCTTCATTTATTCTAAATTTATATTTTCCGCTTAGTTTTTTTACAAGGCGTCTGTATTCCCATGAATTAAAGGCCTTTTTTAATTCGACGTCCAGCGGAACGATTTGCTGTGAAGCGGTCCAGGTAAAGGGTTTATTTTCCACTTCATCGATTAAAGCCCCCCATTCAATAGCCCAGGCTGTTTTATGTAACGGATGTTTTTTTGTATCTCTGCTTATGGCCATTAAAACAGCCTGATGTTCCGGATTAAGATAGAAAAATATTTTTGAATACAGGTATGCATTATGGTACTGCTGGGGTTTATTCACCAGTACCGCCAGTTTTAAACGCCAGGCGGCAATCATCATCAGCTCTACCGCTCTGGAGGCCAAACCAAGTCCGGGATATTGCTGACCGGGAAGCCTTGGCCTGTCGGCGGTAAAATCGGCATCCGGGTTTTGCATAGACAGCCATTCGATTGATAAAATTGTAATTCGTTTTCCATTGGCCTTGGGATAAAACGGTAGGTTAAGCGTTATGATTTCCCGTTTTAACACCGCTTCGATAAGCATCCGTTTATTGTCATAAAACGTAATCTTATGGATATACGGATCGGAGGTATCAATTTTATATTCAATATTTTTAAACCCTATTTCGCGTAAGGTTTCCAGAATACCGTATTTCTTGACGATCAGTTCAAACCCTTTATGCGAATAGAATCCCAGAAAGAAATTATGCCCCATGCCGCCCGATTCCGCATTAAACAAATCCATATCGGTAATATAGGCATTGTCATACGAATCCAGTTGCAACTGTGCCGTGCTAAGCCGTTTGGCAATTTGCCAGTAATTTTTATTTATTCTCCACATCGGGATAAGGCGACCTATTGGGTTTAGTTTTTATGACGTAGACAATGTGCGATAAAATCGTAGTACACTTCCCAGCTATCCGGCCCGTAACCGCCGCCGGCTTCGATAACCAGCGGAATGTTTTTCGAGCGGACTTTATGAAACACAAACAAATTCCGTTTTAACATTCCTTCCCGGCTAAGCTTCATATCACACAGCGTATCCTTTTCGTATGTATCTGAACCGGCAATAAAAAAAACCATATCCGGTTTAAACTTCCAGCAGGATGTATTCAGTTCTTCTTCTAAAATTTTCAGATAGAGGGTATCATCACATCCGGATGGAAGCAGGATATCATTATTGAACTCCCGTTCTATTTCTACCCAGGTATCGGCATGCATAGAAAAGGTGTACACCTCTTTATCATCTTTAAAATAAAGCAGATTCCCGTTTCCCTGGTGGTAATCCAGATCGATGATCATAAACTTTCTACCCCGTCCCAGGGTACGAAATTTTTCGATAGCGACCGCCGTATCGTTTACGAGACAAAAGCCTTCGGCCCGGTCGGCATGGGCATGGTGGTAACCGCCGCCCAAATTAAAAACAGGAACATTGTATTTTAAAGCATAAGCCGACGCCATCAGGGTACCGCCGGTTACGGCCTTATAAAATTCCAGAACAGAATTATCGAAAATACTGGTATTGGTCAACCGTAGCAGACGGGCTGCATACTGCGGATCCTGAATTTGTTTAATATATTTATCGGTATGCACCAAACGCAGGTCATCGGTGGTGCAGGGATCGGGACGCAGAAGATTTTTTCGTTTTATCAGTTTATCCGCCACCAGTTTATCGCGTATTTTTTTAAAGCGCATAATGTCAAATGTCTCATACTTCCCGACGGAGGACAAACCATAGATATATTCTGCGGAGAAAACAACTTTTGCGTATTCTTTTTTAAATAAACGTCGTAACAATTATATTTCACCTGCCCAGTTTTCAGAAAATTTATGGAGAATTTCCTGCCTATCCTGTGTTTGCGCTAAGATTTTTTGCAGTTTAACATAAGCGGCTTCAATGGTCATGGTACCAATGCCATACGCACCGGCGGCCAACGCCTTTTTTGCTCCGGCATAAAGATTTAAGTCCACTCCGCCATCCATGGAATGGCTGCCTATAAAAATCAGTTTTCCTTTTTGAACGGCGCTTTCAATAAATGATACCCAGTTTTGTGTTCCCGTCGGTAGGTTGCCTGCACCAAAACCTTGCAAAATATACGCATAAACCGGAGTGTCTAACAAGTTAATAAAAAATTGCGGATTCATGGAAGGCTGTACGGAAATAACCATCACACCGGCATAAAACCCTTTTACCAAAACAGGGCTGCCGCTTTTTTTTAAAAGTTTAGAACGGTCCAGACGAATATCAACGCCAATTTCACCAAGATAAGGATAGTTGGGCGAATGGAATGCCCGGAAATGGTGAATACTTATTTTCTTAGCCCGGTTGCCACGCAATATGCGCTGACCGAAAACAATAAGTACTTCAGGAATACTCATAGAAGCCAGTTCCACCGCATCAATTAAATTTAAACGAGCGTCATTACGCAATTTAGACAAAGGACGTTGCGCTCCGGTAAGCACAACCGGCTTATTCAGGTTTATCAGCGAAAAAGACAGAGCCGCTGCCGTATAAACCATGGTGTCCGTACCGTGAATAATTACAAATCCATCGTATTTATATAGATTTTTATGAACTTCTTCGGTAAGCATTTCCCATTGTTCAATCCCCATGTCGGAGCTGTCCAGATTGAACAAAACCTGTACTTCAATTTCCGCGATACGCGTAATTTCAGGAACAAGAGTTGTTATTTTATCCTGGAATTTCCCCGGCGCCAGCACCTCGCTGGGCTTAAGAGGCACCATTCCAAAAGTGCCTCCGGTATGAATAATTAGTATTTTTTTCATTCGTAACAACTTTCGTGCGAAACATCACAGCAAATTGGAATAAAACAGGTATACTGTATTATTGTGATTTTGAAATAAAAAAGAGGAAGTTCCCGGAAACAATCATTTAATATGCAAATCCGGAAGCTTCCTCAACTATTTAAAAGCCATCCTTTTATACTGGATGGCTTTTTTTTAGGATTCATTCCTTCTTATTTATTCTTTTCACGGATGGCTTCCTGAGCGGCAGCCAGTCTGGCAATTGGTACGCGGAATGGTGAGCAGCTCACATAATTCATCCCTGTGCGATGACAAAAACCCACCGATCGTGGGTCGCCGCCATGTTCGCCGCAAATACCGATTTTTAAATCGGGTTTTGTGGCCCGTCCTTTTTGAACAGCCATTTCCACTAAAACGCCAACACCGCTCTGGTCCAGAGTCTGAAACGGATCGTCCGGTAAAATGCCCTTTTCATCATATTCCTTTAAGAAACTACCGGCGTCGTCGCGGCTGTACCCGAAAGTCATCTGTGTCAAATCATTGGTTCCGAAGGAAAAGAACTGCGCCTCTTCGGCCACTTCGTTTGCCGTTATGGCCGCCCGCGGAATTTCGATCATGGTGCCCACAAGATAATCGACTTTTACGCCCATTTCTTTCTGAACTAATTCTGCGGTACGTACCACCACTTCTTTTTGATGGACAAACTCCGCCTTGGTTCCGATTAACGGAATCATGATTTCCGGTTTAACATTAACACCTTCTTTGGTTAACTGACAGGCGGCTTCCAAAATGGCGCGGGCCTGCATTTCCGTAATTTCCGGATAGGTAATTCCCAAACGGCAGCCACGGTGTCCTAGCATGGGATTAAACTCATGCAAAGCCTCAACCTTGGCTTTAACCGCTTCAACACTAATCCCCATTTCTTCGGCCATGATTTTTTGATTCGCGTCGTCATTGGGTAAAAATTCATGCAAGGGTGGGTCTAGTGTGCGGATAGTTACCGGCAAATCGTGCATGGCTTTCAGAATCCCGTAAAAATCATCCCGCTGGTAGGGCAATAATTTTTCCAGGGCTTTCTGACGGCCTTTTAGGTCATCGGCCAAAATCATTTCGCGAACGGCTTTAATACGGTCGCCCTCAAAAAACATATGCTCCGTACGGCATAGGCCGATGCCTTCCGCACCAAAATCACGGGCATTTTGTGCATCATACGGCGTATCGGCATTGGTGCGAACATTCAGTTTACGCAGATCATCCGCCCAGCCCATTAAGGTTCCGAAATTACCGGTCAGTTCCGCTTTTACCGTCGGAACTTTTCCGCTGATTACTTCCCCTTTGGAACCGTCCAGCGAAATCCAGTCGCCTTCTTTAAAAACCCGATCCCCAACCGTGATGGTTTTACTCTTGTAGTCAATCGTTAAAGCGCCGCACCCGGCCACACAACAGGTGCCCATGCCCCGGGCTACCACCGCCGCATGTGAGGTCATTCCGCCGCGCTGGGTTAAAATTCCGTTGGCCACATTCATACCGCCAATGTCTTCGGGAGAGGTTTCGATACGCACTAAAATGACCTGCTCGCCACGTGCTGCCCATTCTTCCGCTTCATCGGCATGAAAAATAATACGGCCGGTGGCAGCGCCCGGAGAAGCCGGAAGGCCGGTAGCAAATACGTCGCGCGCTGCCTTGGGATCGAACATGGGATGCAGAACCTGATCTAACTGCTCCGGTTCGATACGCATAACGGCTGTTTCTTCATCAATCATACCTTCCTGCACCATTTCTACTGCGATACGAATGGCGGCGGTGGAAGTACGCTTTCCGGTACGTGTCTGGAGCATCCACAATTTGCCATTCTGGATGGTAAATTCGATGTCCTGCATATCTTTGTAATGGTCTTCCAGTTTTCTATAAATAGCTTCCAAATCGGCATAAGGCTGAGGCATGGCTTCTTCCAGGGTTACCTGCGAAGGGTCTTTACGGGTAGCGCTGTTAACCGGCTGCGGCGTACGGATACCGGCAACCACATCTTCGCCCTGGGCATTAACCAGATATTCACCGTAAAATACTTTTTCACCGGTGGCCGGGTCACGGGTAAACGCCACGCCGGTGGCACAATCGTCGCCCATGTTCCCATAAACCATGGCCTGAACATTTACGGCAGTGCCCCAGTCGGCGGGAATATTGTTTAGCTTGCGGTAGGTAATGGCTCGCTGGTTATTCCAAGAACTGAAAACCGCGCTGATGGCGCCCCAAAGTTGTTCGGCAGGGTCGGTGGGAAAATCATGACCGGTTCGCTTTTTAATTTCCGCTTTGAACATGGCGGCAATATTTTTTAAATCTTCGGCCGTTAATTCGGTATCGTCTTTAACGCCGCGTTCCTTTTTTACCGAATCCATAATAATTTCAAACGGGTCCTCTTCCTCTTTGGATTCCGGCTTCATTCCCAACACCACATCGCCGTACATCTGAATGAATCGGCGGTACGAATCCCAGCCAAAACGCGGGTTGCCGCTTTTTTTAATAATTCCTTCAACGGTTGCGTCGTTTAAGCCAAGATTGAGCACCGTGTCCATCATACCGGGCATGGATGCCGGCGCGCCGGAGCGTACGGAAACGAGTAGCGGATTATCCGCATCGCCGAATTTATTCCCCATAATTTTTTCGATGGATTTCATTCCTTCTTCCACCTGTTCCAAAACCGCATCGTTGTAGGTACCGTTATTTTCAAAATAGTCCGAGCAGACGTCTGTGGAAATTGTAAAACCGGCCGGAACAGGAATTCCCAGTCCGGACATTTCAGCCAGATTGGCGCCTTTACCACCCAAAAGGGTTTTCATATCGGCATTACCTTCCGCCTTGCCGTCACCGAATTTATATACATATTGTTTTGCCATTAGGCCTCCGTTATTTAGGTTTCTATTTTTAATACTTATCCTTACATCCATTCTTATTATAGAAACTTAATATAGAAAATTTGCTTTTAGTAAGTCAAGATTTTTGAAATGAAATACCACATCCGCCCTAAATAAAAATCTTATGAATTCAGTCATAACACATCCCTCCCGGTAAACGCCTTTTGAAAATTTTTTTGCCGTGGATTTAAGCGGTTTAAAACGAATAAAAAGAAACCAAAAACGCTAAAAAACTCATATTCGGGTTTTTTTATTTTTCCCAGTGGGTCCGGTGTTACCAATGGTTAAAAAATTTTTCTGCAATACCCGGCAGGAGGGTTAGAAGAGTGTTTTAAGTTATCCCTTATTATGATTAGAATGTTTTACAACTCCTCCTTGCATTCCGGTTTATCAGGAATAGCCTCTTTTTTTTCAGGTTGTTACAACAAAAAAAATAGCCGCGAAAGAGCGCAAATTAACGCGCATCAATTTAGACAAATAAAATACCGAGCATGAAAGAGGTAATTAATATTCATCTGCAGTTAAAAAAGAAACGTCAACAAGGGCGTTAAGAAGGGATCACTGTTTTTCCGCTATCATTATTCTGTTAAAATACAACGTCATTATTATTAAGGACAGCGATGGAATATGGTATTTACGATTGTGGTATTCTTAAACAGGATTGCCTTTTATCCCGTGCTATAAATGCATTACAAATTTTCATTACCGTTTCTGTGGTTTTCACTAGCCTGCAACACTCCCTTTCTTTCCATAAAATCTTTTTTACCAATACTACATCATATTCCGCCGAAAGAATCTATTGACAGCCCCTAAAAGTTTTACTAAATTTACACTTGTTTTATATAGATAACAGGTGTGTCGTATGCATCGCAATCGGGGCAAAGGAATGGGTAAAAATACGAAGGAACGTAAGATGCAGGAAATCAAACTGGCCGATTTGAAACCCGGACAAGAAGCAACCATATGCAGTTTAACCGAACACAATTCCGGCAATGACCGGCTTCGGGAACTGGGTCTTATAGACGGTACACCGTTGCGTGTGATCAAATACGCACCGCTTGGCGATCCTATCGAAATTAAAGTGCGCGGTTTTTATCTCTCTCTTCGAAAATCAATGGCTCGCCAAATCCGTGTTCGTTTAAGAGGCAATATTGAAAACTGAGCAACATACCGGCAAAATAAAAAAGGCGCCCCCCTGGGTAGCCATCGTCGGAAATCCGAATTGCGGAAAAACCGCTCTTTTTAACAGGCTTACCGGACTTCACCACAAAGTGGGTAATTATCCCGGCATCACAGTAGAAAAAAAATCAGGCCGGATTCGCAACAGCCGTATTATTCTGCGCGATCTACCCGGCACATACAGTCTTAACTCCAAAAGCGTGGATGAAAAAATTGTCTCCGACATGGTTCAGAGCTGGCGCGATCCGAATAGCCGGCCGCGTGCCGTTATTGTTGTTGCAGACGCTACAAATCTTATTCGCAACACCTACCTGGCTCTTCAGATATTGGATTGGAATGTTCCTACCATCATCGTTTTAAATATGATTGATGAGGCGCGGAAGAAAAATATTTCTATCGATGCCAACGAATTACAACGGCGAACTAATGCATGGGCGGTTATCCCGGCATCGGCAAAATACGGCCAAGGGATTAAAGAAATTATCGAAACGCTGGAGCGGATTCCGGATAACGTACTTCTTCCAAACCACCCGCCCCGGCTTGTGGAAATTGAAAATTACAGCGAAGACATTGCGCCTCTTGAGCAATTTTTAGAAGTCAAAAAAGATTCGCTTAACCACCATCCGCGCATCGAAGCGCTACGCTTACTAAGTGATAGCGGATATATAAATTATCTTTCCAAATTTTTCTCTGCAAGCGAACTGCAAGCATTGCTGGATATTACCAAACAGGTAAAATCGGCTCTGACTGTAAAAAACATTCCCTACCATAATCTCGAGCAGTCT
Organism: Calditrichota bacterium; assembly: GCA_024278755.1. Taxonomy (GTDB): domain Bacteria; phylum Calditrichota; class Calditrichia; order Calditrichales; family Calditrichaceae; genus JANTFQ01. The sequence continues at coordinate 74,629 of JAJRSO010000063.1, forward strand.
TCCCGTTTTGCTTATATCGATTTGTACCTTGGCGACGTCTTTAAAAAAGATTCCGTTAGCCGGCGCAGTATGAGCGAAAGAGCTGATGCGATTTTAACCCATCCTGTATTTGGGCCGCTTGCTCTGTTACTGGTACTGGGATTTATTTTCAATGCCATTTTTAGCTGGGCACAACTGCCCATGGAACTCATTCAGAGCGGAATCGACTGGACCTCTGCCCAGGCAGGCGCTGTTTTACCCGACGGTGTTTTTAAAAGTTTAATGACCCAGGGAATAATCGGAGGCGCGGGCACCATCCTGATATTTTTCCCGCAGATCATAATTTTAATTTTCTTTTTAAGCCTGCTCGAAGACAGCGGCTATATGGCCAGAATGGCTTTTATGATGGATAAATTAATGGCTAAAATCGGTTTAAACGGCCGCTCTGTTTTACCGTTGCTCAGCGGATTTGCCTGTGCCATTCCCGCCGTAATGTCCGCCCGCACCATCGAGAACAGGCGCGATCGCTTTGTTACCATTATGCTTATTCCATTAATGAGCTGCAGCGCCCGCCTACCGGTGTACACCATTTTAATTGCCGCTTTTGTACCGGCCGAATATATACTGGGTTTCATTCCCATGCAGGCGGCGGTTTTGATGGGGATCTATTTCCTGGGTATGTTTACCGCCATTTTTGCAGCCCTTGTTTTTAAAAAATTCTATCCATCCAAAAGCGTTCAGACCATGCTAATGGAACTACCGCCCTACCGGATGCCGTTAGCCCGTTCCCTGTGGTGGCAGATTTACGACAAGGGCAAGTCGTTTCTTACAACTGCAGGAAGCATTATTCTGGCCATCTCCATTGTGTTGTGGTTTTTAGCCAGTTACCCCCAACAAAGCGACAGCAGGCAACAAACCTCGCGGGAACGAATAGAATATAGCTATGCCGGACAACTGGGCCATTTTATCGAACCGGCCGTCAAGCCATTGGGTTTCGACTGGAAAATAGGCGTTGGTTTAATCACCTCTTTTGCCGCCCGTGAAGTAATGGTTAGTACCCTTTCCACTCTGTACAATCTGGAAAATGATTCGGGGCAATCACAGTCGCTTATCGAAGCCATGCGCAAAGATCGCTATCCGGACGGCAGACCCGTTTTTACGGTACTATCGGTTTTATCTCTGATGGTATTTTTCGTTTTTGCGGCGCAGTGTATGGCTACTTTTGCCGTCATCAAAAAAGAGACCAACTCCTGGCGTTGGCCTTTGCTGATGACCGGATATATGACCGTTTTAGCGTATGTGAGCTGTTTGATTGTGTATCAGGGCGGACATTTATTAGGTTTTATTTAATCGGGGAAAAATATGATTGCTTTTCAGGAAAGCATTGTTTTAATCATAACAACAGTAGCCGCAGGATATTCGTTTCGCTATTTGTATAAAAGCCTGACCCTTGGCGAAGTACCCACTCGGTGTGCAAAATGCGCTCTGATACAAAAAAAACAATAAACGAAAATGTCAATATTTTGCTAAGCAAATTCCACACTTATCATTTCCGTTACTATTCGAATTTATTTTTTTTTACATAATTATATATAGCGTGACTTATGTCACAATGGTATTTACGGCTTTTTTTTAACTACTGTCAGTACTTTTATGCATTGTGATTTTTCTGCAATCACCATCGCTATTGGTAAAATGTTTAGATTTTATTTACCCTTATTTTTTATCATAAACAACCATTTTTAGCGGAGGAAACGTGTCCAATCTTTTGGTTACGCATAACGGAAGTTCAACGGAATCGCTTCAGGACGAAACATTGTACCAGCTCGAGCACTGGAATATTCAGTATCTTGATCTTCGCTCCCACGGCCCCGCTTCCATTCGCTCGCAAATTCAAAAGAACGAAATTTATTTTTTACTGGTTATGAAAGACGTCTCCGAAAACACTATTAACGATCTGAGTCTGCTACGCAAAACGTTTCCGCTTTTATCCATTATTTACTACAATTCGCAAACCAAAGATCAGGAGTTCGCACAACTATACCTTGCGGGGATTGATTATTGCTTTATCGGGGATGCGCGGCAATTGAACATGGTTAAAACTTTGCAAAAATTATGGAAAAATCATTGGCGCAGAATTCCTCAAGATCTACTTATTAATTCCGACTCTTCCGTATCTGAAAGAGTCAGCCGGATAAGCCAGTTTTTGGAACAAGCGCCCATCCAGAAATTAACCTCATACGAGCTGGCAAAACACCTGAATATTTCGGAGAGCCATTTTAGGTTGGAATTTAAAAAATACTTTCGTCAAAATTTTAGAGAGTTTAAACAGCGGTTGCTCTTTCATTACGAATCCATTTTACTTTTCGAAAAAAAATTAAAACCGAGAGAAGTGTTTAATATTCTGAATTATAAAAACCTGTCCGCTTTCAGCCGCTCTTTCAAAACACGGCACGGAAGTTCATGGCAGAAAATTGTGCGTCAATCGGCCGAATAAAACAATTTATTAAGGTGAACTATGAATCGCAATCAAACGGATTATCACAACCCGCTTTTCAAACCGGAAACGCTGGTGGATTTACTACGCTGGCGGGCGGTTATCGAACCCGATAAAATCGCTTACACCTATATCAAAGACGGCGATAAAAAACAAACCTCATTAACTTACGGCGAATTAGATAAAAAAGCGCGTTCGGTTGCCTTGATGTTACAAAAAAAGGGCTTAACCGGGGAACGGGCTCTTTTACTTTACCCGCCGGGACTGGATTATATTGCCGGTTTTTTTGGCTGTCTTTATGCAGGCGTTACCGCGGTTCCCGCCTATCCGCCGGATCCCAACCGCCTGAACCGTTCGCTACCCCGACTGCAGGCTATTGTTAATGACGCCGGTGCGACCGTTGCGCTTACGACAGACGCCATTCTGTACATGATTCGTATGCTGAAACTGGGTAGTAAACTAACCAATTCGCTTGAAAAAATCCCCTTTATGCGTAAGTTCCGCACATCGATGAAATATTTTTCATCCGATAAACGTGCCGTTGCCGAATCAACCGAACTGGGCGACCTGCAATGGATTTCCACCGATTCGACAACAACCATAGCCTTTGAAGAATGGATTGCACCGTCCATTACGGCAGAAACAACGTCATTTTTACAATACACTTCAGGTTCCACCGGAAATCCGAAAGGCGTTATTCTCTCGCACAGCAACCTGATGGCAAACTCGGAAATCATTAAAACAAGTCTGGGTTATAAAGCAAATACCGTCGGCGTTTTTTGGCTGCCTATTTATCACGATATGGGACTTATCGGCGGCGTTTTACAACCGTTGTATTCCGGCTGTCCCAGTGTCTTTATGTCTCCCATCGCCTTCCTTCAGCGTCCTCTGCGCTGGTTAGAAGCCATCAGTCGTACCCCGGAGAATACGGTGATCAGTACCGCCGCGCCTAATTTTGCTTACGATATGTGCGTAAAAAAAGCGACGCCCGAATTTATAAAGTCAATAGATTTAAGCCGCTGGGAGATGGCCTTATCCGGCGCGGAACCCGTACGCGCACAAACCATTGAACGTTTTTCTGAAACATTTCAACCGGCCGGTTTTAAAAAGTCTGCTTTTCTGCCGGCCTACGGTTTGGCGGAAGCCACCCTTTTTGTCAGCGGCGGATTTATAGACAAAGAGCCCATAATGACCACGGTTGACAAAACGGCCTTGCAAAAAAACACGGTACTGGAAGTTCCAAAGGAGGATCCTGCCGCTCTGACCTTGGTCAGTTCCGGACACGGGCATCCCAATCAGACGACGCTTATAGTAAATCCCGATACGTTTTTACCCTGCAAACAGGGTGAAATCGGTGAAATATGGGTAAAGGGTCCCAGCGTTTCTCTCGGTTATTACGGACGAAAAGAGGCCACTAAAGAGACCTTTCAGAATTACCTCGCCGATACGGGCGACGGGCCATTTTTGCGCACCGGCGATTTGGGTTTTATGAAAAATGACGAAATTTTTGTTGCCGGCCGCGTTAAGGATTTGATTATTATCCGCGGAACCAACCACTATCCGCAGGATATCGAATTAAGTGTCGAGCAGGCGCATCCCGAAATTCGCCCCGGCTGCAGCGCCGCGCTTACGGTGGATATAAACAATAACGAAGAACTGGTAATCGTTTGCGAAATCCGCCATAATAAAAACCTAAATTTCAATGAAATTATTCAGGCCATCCGCGAAGCGGTTACGGAAAACCACGATCTTCAAACGAAGGCAATTGTTCTTATTAAAGCGCGTACTATCCATAAAACATCCAGCGGTAAGATCATGCGTCAGGCCACCAGAGAGGATTTTCTTGCCGATAAGCTGGCCGTTGTCCAACGCTGGGACAGCGGTACAACCATAGAAGTTGCGCCTGCTGCCGCGCAAGAGAAAGCGCCCGCCGAAAGCGAAGAAAAAGAACAAGCCCGGCCTAAATCAGACAACCGCAAACGCCTTGAAGAATGGATTGCCGGACAGCTTTCCGAAGCCCTCGGCGTTCCGGCAAACGAAATTGATGTCCGTCAGCCTTTTATCAGCTTCGGCCTGGATTCCGCGCAGGCCGTCGGCTTATCCGGCGATCTGGAAGATTTTCTGGATCGTCCCCTGTCGCCTACGTTGATTTGGGATTATCCCACTATCGAATCGCTGGCCCGACATCTCAGCGAAGAAGAAGCCGAATTTCCATCTGCTGCAGCAACCAAAATAAAACCGTCCCGGGAATACGAACCCATTGCCGTTATTGGGATAGGATCCCGATTTCCCGGTGCAAACAATACGGAAGAATTCTGGCAATTGCTTAAAAACGGGGTAGACGGTATCCGGGAAGTGCCTTCGGATCGCTGGGACGCAGAAAAATATTATGACCCAGATCCGGCCGTTCCGGGCAAAATGATTACTAAAGAGGGCGGGTTTTTAGAACACGCCGATTTATTCGACGCCGATTTTTGTGGTATTTCCCCTCGGGAAGCGGCGCATATTGATCCGCAACAGCGACTGCTCATGGAAGTAAGCTGGGAAGCTCTGGAAGACGCCGGCAAGCCGGCAAACACTTTGGCCGGCAGCCGGACCGGCGTCTTTGTCGGTATCAGTTCGAACGACTACTCCCGGTTACAGCATGGCTCCATCGAAAGCCTAAATCCCTGGGCGGGAACGGGAAACGCCTTTAGCATTGCCGCTAACCGTTTATCCTATTTTTACGATTTCCGCGGCCCCAGTCTGGCCATGGATACAGCGTGTTCCTCCTCGCTGGTTTCCGTACATACCGCCTGTCAGAGTCTGCGCAACAGAGATTGCGATATGGCCCTTGCCGGCGGCGTAAACCTGATTTTATCTCCGGAAATCACCATCACCTTTTCGCAGGCACGCATGATGGCCGCTAACGGACGTTGCAAAACGTTTGACGAAAGCGCCGACGGATACGGCCGCGGAGAAGGCGCCGGGATGGCAGTTTTAAAACGTCTTTCCGATGCCCAAAAAGACAATGACAACATTTTGGCCGTAATTACCGGTTCCGCCGTAAATCAAGATGGGCGAAGCAACGGCATTACGGCGCCGAACCGATTGGCGCAGCAGGCTGTAATCAACGAAGCGCTCGATAACGCCGACCTGGCGCCGGACCAAATTCATTACATCGAAACGCACGGAACCGGCACCCCCCTGGGCGATCCCATCGAAATCGAATCAATAAAAAACGTTATGCTGCAGGAACGGGCAAAAACAAACCCGCTACTCATTGGTTCGGTAAAAACGAACATTGCCCATCTGGAATCGGCCGCCGGAATCGCTAGTTTTATCAAAGTTGTTCTGGCCTTGCAGCACGAAGAAATTCCGCCGCATCTCAATTTTAAAAAGCTGAATCCGTATATTAAAATGGATAGCGGGCAGATTCAGGTCGTTACCGAAAACACCCCATGGCCGCGTTCTTCCAAAAAACGATACGCCGGCATCAGCGCCTTTGGCTTTGGCGGTACCAACGCGCACATGATACTGGAAGAAGCGCCTGAACCGGCAACACAGACGAATACGAAAGACCGCGAGGCGCATGTGTTTACTTTTTCGGCAAAAAACGATGCTGCGCTTAGGAATTTTGCCGAAATGCTTTTGATGCATCTGCATACCCACGAAACCGGATCGGTCGCCGATATTTGCTATTCTCTGAATACGCGCCGTTCCCATTTTCCGCATCGTTTGAGTACGGTTGTTAAAGACCGGGAAGAACTAATTACTAAATTGCAAAATATTATTTCCGGTAAAGAAGATGATTCCGTGTATAAAAACACCATCCTCAAAAAATCGGATATCAAAACAGCCTTTTTATTTACCGGGCAGGGCGCCCAGTACATAGGGATGGGGAAAGAACTCTATAAAACACAGCCCGTATTCCGTACGGCCATGGATCGCTGTAATTTTCTTTCCACCGACCTGCTTCCGCAGCCCCTGTTATCCGTAATCTACCCGGAAGAGGAAACGGCGGATGACTTAATCAATCAAACACAGTACACACAGCCTGCTCTTTTTGCCATTGAATATGCCCTTGCCAAACTCTGGCAATCATGGGGCGTACAACCGGATTACCTAATCGGGCACAGCGTGGGCGAATATGTGGCGGCAGTAATTGCCGGTGTGATGGGATTGGAAGACGGAATAAAACTTATTGCGGCACGCGGCCGTTTGATGCAGTCTCTACCCCAAAACGGCGCCATGGCGGCGATTTTTACCAAAGCGTCTGCCGTCAAAAAAGCGCTGGCAAAACAGAAAGACAAGGTTTCCGTTGCCGGTATTAACGGCCCGTCCAACACCGTTATTTCGGGAGAAGAACAGGCGGTGCGCCAAATTGCTGAAACGTTTGAAAAAGAAAAGATAAAAGTAACTTATTTGCAAGTCTCACATGCCTTCCACTCTCCCCTGATGGAACCTATTTTGGATGAATTTGAATCCATCGCAGCAGAAATGCGTTTTAAGGCGCCCCGGATTCCCTACGTTTCCAACGTGACCGGAAAATTAATGGAAACGGATCAAATTCCCGATGCCGCATACTGGCGCAAGCATATTCGCGAAGCGGTATTATTTGACGACGGTATCAAAACACTCGCTGCCGAAGAGGTGGATGTATACCTCGAAGTGGGACCGCATCCTACGCTTATCGGCATGGCGCGGCATATTTTACCCGATTCCGAGGCCGGCTGGGTACCCACCATGAACCGAAAAAAAGAAGATTGGCCGGCGCTTCTGAACGGAGCGGCCGCCCTGTATGTAAACGGCGCACCCATCAACTGGGAACAATTCGACAAACTATACAACAGAAATTTTCTGCGGCTGCCCCACTACCCGTTTCAGCGGCAGCGCTACTGGATCGCCGAAGAGCATCTAACTCAACAGGCGCTTCCGTCCGGCGGAATGCAGCGGCTAAGTTCGGTTGACGGACATCCCTTATTGGGCAGAGCCTTGCGTTCTCCCGCATTAAGGAATCCGGTTTACGAAGCATCTATTTCCGAAAGCAGCGCCGGCGAACTTGCCGACCACCGTATATTACAGTTACCGCTATTGCCGGCAACCGGATTTATTGAAACCTGTATTGCGGCCGCCAGAAAACAATTTCCGGACGGAACGCTTGAAATTAAAAACTTTAAAATCCACCAGCCGTTACAACTTCCCGAAGAAGGCGCGCAAGCTCTGCAAACGGTTTTGGAAGCGGCCAAAGAAAAGCAGCATTTCGGAATCCGGCTTTTTAGCCAGTTACGTGAATCCGACGAAGAACCTTCGGAAGAATGGACGCTGCACGCCGACGCCGAAATAGGCAAATCAGAAACAGAATCCGAAACAACCGAAACTCCGGAGGCTATCGGAGAGCGCTGCAAAACAACTCACGAAACCAGCCGCTTTTATGAAAAACTGAATTCAAAAGGCTTTCATTACGGCGCCGCTTTTCAGGCTCTTCAGGAAATTCACAGCGGCAGCGGTGAAGCGTTTGCCAGAATTCAGTTCCCCGAAAAAACGGGCAAACGATCGGAACACTATCATTTTCATCCGGCATTAATGGACGCGGGTTTTCAGTTGCTTGCCGCCGCTTTAAACGATATAAATGATTCCGACGCCGAACATTTTATCTATTTACCGGATTCGGTAGAGCGCATGACCGTACACAGTTTTCCCGCAAACCAACCGCTGTGGGCACATATCTTGCTAAACCATACGGAACCGAAAGAAGGATTAAGCGCCCATCTGACCTTTATGCAGGAAGACGGAACGGTTGTTGCGCAAATTCGGAACCTGCATTTAAACCGTGTAAAAAAATCCACCCTGCTAACCCTGTTGGACTCCGAATCATCCAAATGGGTCTACCGCCTGGAATGGCAGCCGCTTGAAAAACAGAATACGAACGTCGATTTAAAGGGGAAATGGCTGCTTTTTAAAGACCGGGGCGGTCATGCCGAAGCGCTTGCCGATCAGATTACGGCTAAGGGCGGCACAGTTGAATATGTTACGACCGGCAATGTTTTTGAACATAATGATGAGACATGGAAGATTCGGCCCGATAATCCCGATGATTACAGGGGGCTCTTCTCCGCCGCTATCAATAATTCGGAGCAGGCACTTAAAGGTATTGTGCATCTTTGGAGTTTAGACCTGTCCACCGAAGATTCGGCTTCGGCAGAATCCATTTTAACCCAGCAACGGCTGGGAACCGAAAGTGTGCTGCATCTTGTACAGAGTATGGGCGCCAGCGGATCGCTGAATCTGCCGGCATTATGGCTGATTACCGGCGGCGCGCAAATTGTGGAAACAGATGATAAACCGAATCCCGCCGCGGCGCCACTCTGGGGATTGGGACGGGTTATCGCCCTGGATCATCCGGATATTCAGTGTGTACGGGCGGATATTGTTCCCCAACCGGCCAAACCCGTATGGACGGCATTGGCAGCCGCCTTAAGCGAATCCGATGGCGAAACGCAACTCGCGGTCCGCGGAGGGCAGATTTACGCAGCCCGACTGATACCCGTGGATGCCGCGCTTATCTCTTCCGCCGGACAGTCACAGCAACTCTGTATTTCGCAAAAAGGTGTTATCGATAATCTGGAAATGCAATCAAAAGAACGCATTCGTCCCGGCAAAGGTCAGGTCGAAATTCGTGTTCGCGCAACAGGGCTTAACTTTCGCGATGTGTTAAATGCGCTGGATTTATATCCCGGCGACCCCGGCCCCCTCGGCGGAGAATGTGCCGGCACCGTGGTTGCCACGGGAGCGGACGTGACCCATGTGCAGCAGGGAGACGATGTGCTTGGAATCGCCGCCGGCAGTTTTGCCGATTATGTGACCACATACGCGGATCTTGTTGTAAAAAAACCACAGCACATCTCCTTTGAAGAGGCAGCCACCATTCCCATTACGTTTCTGACGGCTTACTACGCCCTCTTTAAATTAGGCCGTTTATCCGACGGCGACAAAGTCTTTATCCACACAGCCACGGGCGGGGTTGGCCAGGCGGCCATCCAGTTGGCCAATCTGAAAAAGGCAGAAATATTTGCCACGGCCGGCAGTGATGAAAAACGCGCCTTTCTGAAAGAACAAGGTATCAGGCATATCATGAATTCACGCAGCCTTGATTTTGCGGACGAGGTTATGAAAATCACGGCGAATAGCGGCGTTGACCTTTTTTTAAATTCTCTCACGGATGAATATATCCCAAAAGGGCTGTCCGTTATGGCACAAAACGGACGTTTCCTCGAAATCGGCAAAGTGGGTATCTGGGATTCGGATAAGGTAAAGGAGCAGCGCCCGGATGTGGAATATTACACCATTGCTCTGGATGATTTGTCCAAAGAAGAACCGGCGTTAATTCAATCGATGTTTACCGAACTAATGGAATTATTTGAATCCGGTTCCCTGCGCCCCCTGCCGCTGCGTTCGTACCCGTTGGAAGATGCAATTCCCGCTTTTCGTTTTATGCAGCAGGCCAGGCACATCGGTAAAGTAGTGCTAACCCAGAAAGAGAAGCGGGAAGAACCGAAAACATCGGAATTTACAATCCGTCCCGATGCCACCTACCTGATTACCGGCGGCACCGGATCGCTGGGCCTTACGCTGGCCGGCTGGCTGGCGCAGAACAGAGCCGGCCGTATTGTACTGGTTAGCCGTTCGGGGCAAAACTCCGCTGATAACGGCAGAATTAGCAAACTGAAAACGCTCGGCGCCGAAATAGAGATTAAAGCCGTTGACATAGCGAATTCGGATCAGGTAAAAGCACTTATTCAAACCTATTCGAACGATAAAAAACGGCCGCTGGCAGGTATCATCCACGCCGCCGGTGTTTTGGATGACGGCCATTTAATGCAACAAAATCCGGAACGTTTCCGTAAGGTGATGCGGCCAAAACTGAACGGCGCATGGAATTTGCATGTGGCTACCAGGGAACTTGACCTTGACTTTATGGTGTATTTTTCGTCGATGGCTTCCCTGCTCGGTTCGCCGGGCCAGGGAAATTACGCTGCCGCAAATGCCTTTCTGGATGCGCTGGCCCACTACCGTGTCACACAAAACCTACCGGCGATCAGTATTAACTGGGGGCCGTGGGCGGGCAATGGAATGGCGAAAAATATTCAAACGAGTGCAAAACGGTTCGATGGCGGACTGGGCACTATTCTGCCGGAACAGGGTGTGGCCTTTTTAGAAAAAATTCTCCACTGGCCGTATACCGAAATTGCCGTTTTACCCATTCGCTGGAAAGGTTTTCTAAAACGCTTCGAAGCGATTGGAATTCCGCCGGTGCTAAAGCAATTTAACTCTTCCGAACATCTGACACCTAACGACGCACCGGCAGAAAAGCCGGAGCTGGTGCGCCAGTTGGAAGATGCCCCTGTCGAAGAACGTCTGGAACTTCTTACGGCTTTCTTACGCGTTCGCACGGCAAAAGTACTGGGACTTGAAGAGGACTACGCCATTGACGCAAAGAAACCGCTTTCTGAGATGGGACTTGATTCGCTAATGGCTATCGAAATGAAAAATGCGCTGGATCGGGCAATCGGTAAAAAGCTCCCGGCCACTATGGTTTTTAACTACCCAACCATCGACGCGTTGGCCGGCTATCTTTTAAGCGATGTGCTGGCTCTGGGAGAAAAAGATACTGTTGATGAAAATGAGCCTACTACGGATGTTGAATTAGATAAAACAATTGATGAAATTGAAAACCTTTCGGATGAAGAGGCCGAAGCCTTATTGCTTCAGTCCCTGGATGAAGCGCCGGATGAGGATGAATGGACGGATGAGGGATCATTATGAGCGATAATAAAAGGCGCTTAGACAATTTATCACCGCTTAAACGCGCATTGGTGGCAATTGAAGAGATGAAGAGCAAAATAAACACTCTTCAAAAAGAAAAAACCGAACCCATCGCAGTAATTGGTTTAAGCTGTCGTTTTCCCGGCTCCCATAACGCAGAGGAATTTTGGCGTTTGTTGCGCGATGGCGTGGATGGAATCAGTGAAGTGCCTCCGGATCGCTGGGATGTGGACGAATATTTTGATCCTGAACCCGGAAAACCCGGGAAAATGACGACGAAATGGGGCGGATTTATCGAAGATATCGACCAGTTTGACCCACAGTTTTTCGGTATTTCCCCGCGGGAAGCTTACAAAATGGATCCACAGCAGCGCCTGCTTTTGGAAGTAGCCTGGGAGGCGCTGGAAGACGCGGGTTTTACTTTGCCGCGGCTTTCTAAAAGTAAAACAGGTGTTTTTATCGGCATAAGTAACAATGACTACTCCCATCTCGGTGATACCGATTATAAAAAAATTGATGCCTATGCCGGAACCGGGAACGCCTTTAGTATCGCGGCAAACCGGCTTTCATACACGCTTGACCTCGGCGGACCCAGTATTGCCATCGATACGGCCTGTTCTTCGTCGCTCGTGGCGACACATCTGGCCTGCCAGAGTTTGCGCACAAGGGAATCGGATTTGGCCCTGGCCGGCGGCGCCGGGCTTATTTTATCTCCGGAACTGACCATTACCTTTTCACAGGCACAAATGATGGGCGCGGGCGGCCGCTGCCGCACATTTGACGCTGAAGCGGACGGTTATGTACGTGGCGAAGGCATTGGTATCATTGTATTAAAACGGCTTTCCGACGCCAGACGCGACAAAGACAATATTCTGGCGGTTATCCGCGGTTCCGCGGTAAACCAGGACGGCAAGAGTAACGGCATCACCGCTCCCAACAGTTTGGCGCAACAAAAAGTAATCCGCCAGGCGCTTAAAAACGCCAATGTTAAACCGGAAGACATCGACTATGTGGAAGCACACGGTACCGGAACCATTTTGGGGGATCCCATCGAAGTACAGGCGCTTGGTATGGTCATGAAAAACCGGCCAATGGACAATAAATGTTATATCGGATCGGTTAAAACCAATATCGGGCATCTCGAAGCAGCCGCAGGAATTGCCGGCATCATCAAAACCGTTCTGTTGCTTAAAAACCGGCAAATTCCGCCGCATCTGCATTTCAAAAAAATCAATCCGCATATTGCAATCGATGAAATGCCTTTTTCAATTCCAACCGAAGGCGTACGCTGGGATGATGAGTCTAAACGGTACAAAGCGGGAATCAGCGCTTTCGGTTTTGGCGGTACCAACGCGCATATGATTTTAGAAGAAGCGCCCCGGATAAAAACAGAATTAACAGAAGAAGTCAAACAAATTAAACCGCTGCTTATCCCCCTTTCCGCTCAGAACGATGAAGCGTTGCGCGAACTGGCTTCCAACTATCTGCAATTATTGCGTGAATCCGAAGACAAGTCGCAGGGCTATCTGTATACGCTGGCGTACAACGCCGCACTGCGTCGTAACCATTTTGACCATCGGCTGGCGCTTATTGCCGAAGACCCAACCGAATTGCTCAACCAGTTGCAATTGTATACGGAGCATAAGGAAGGGCATTTTATTGCAGGCCGGCAAGATCCGTCTTTCCGTCCCAAAATTGCCTTTGTGTATTCCGGACAGGGGCCGCAGTGGTGGGCTATGGGACGCGAACTCTTCCGGCAGGATGCGCTATTTAAAGATACCATCACCCGCATTTCCACCTTATTGGAACCGTACACAAACTGGTCGCTCATAGATGAGTTACATAAAAATGAGGACGAATCCCGACTGGATCAAACCGAAATTGCACAGCCGGCTCTTTTTGCGATTCAGGTTGCTCTGACGGCCGTCTGGAAAGAACTGGGAATTGTTCCCGATAGTGTAACGGGACACAGTATCGGCGAAATTGCCGCCGCGCACGTTTCCGGAATTTTAAGTTTAGAGGATGCGGTGAAGGTTGTGTTTCATCGTAGCAAACTGATGCAGGAAGCCACCGGGTTAGGCAAAATGGCCGCCGTAGATTTACCTTATGACGAACTTAAAAAAATACTTGCGGGATATGAAGACAACGTGTCGCTGGGCGCGCACAACAGTTATACATCCAACGTTATTTCCGGTGAAGAAAAAGCCATCGATGCCATTCTTTCCAAATTGCAGACGCAGGATGTGTTTTATAAAAAGCTTCCGGTAAACTATGCCTTTCACAGTCCGCAGATGCAACCGTTTAGCGCCCGTTTGCGCGACGCTATCCGGGGAATTACAATACACAGAATGAAGATTCCTGTTATTTCTACGGTTACTGGCAAAACAGCGCAGGATAAAGATTACGGACCGGATTACTGGGGACGAAATATCCGGGAATGTGTACAATTTTCTGATGCAATCGATTTATTACTGGAGCAGGAGCATACGATCTTTATTGAGGTGGGCCCACATCCCGTATTGAAAAATTACATCCGTCAAAACCTGGAAAAACAAAATCGCACCGCGTTTATTTTACCCTCCCTGCGCCGAAAAGAAGCCGAGCGCGCCCAAATGCTGCTAACTGTTGGTCAATTGTACACCATCGGATATTCCATAGACTGGCAAAAACTAACCCCCGTCGAAGCGGGTTTTATACGCCTGCCCTTCTATCCGTTCCAGCGTGAACGCTACTGGATTGACGATCCGCAAAAATCCGATTTTGAAGAAAAAGACAGGCATGAACATCCGCTGCTTGGCAAAGAGCACCGCTCCGCGCTGATGCCCAATAACCCGAATTGGACGGTTCAGTTAAAATACGATTATGTGGCTTATCTAAATAACGGACGCGAAACCCACTCACCATCCCTGCCGGAATCGGCCTATCTGGAAATGGCTATGGCAGCCTCGGCACAGACATTTAACACCGAACATATGATTCTTCAGAACATCGTGTTTAAAAACAGCCTGACCGTTCGCGAAAGCGAAACACGACAACTGCATTTCAGCCTTTCCCCGGTGTCGGCAAAAAAAGCCTATTTTCAGGCCTACAGCAAGCCTTTGCATAATTCGGATGAGTCCGGCTGGGTGATGCATAGTCTCGGCTCTATCGTCGCCGAAGATGTACTGCCGGAAAAAGACAATATTCATCTTGATATCGAAGCGCTTAAATCCAAGATGCAAAATGCCGGAACGGTTAAAGAATTCTTTTCGGAACTAAAAAGCAGTCAGCAAATTTTAGAAAATCTTTCAAAAGCGAGCGATGAAGTTTGGATTGGCGAAGATGAGATTTTAATGCATTTCAATAATAAAGATACAGACAGTTTTCAACCCGAAACCTACCGTGTGCATCCCATGATTATTGACAATCTGATTCAGTTAATCGCCTTGGCTGCCCAGATAAAAGAGAAACGCCCTGTGTTTTACAAACCGCATTCCGTTGGAACTTTTAAATTGGTGAGCAGCCCTAAGTCGGAGTTTTGGGCCAATATTTCGATTCACCGCAATCAAAACGGAAAACCGGTTTTGCTGAGTCAGATTCGGTTAGTGCATAACGACGGCTCTCCCATTTTCGAAATGAACGATTTGCGTTTGCAAACACTTTCGCTCGGTGACGTTATGTCGAACCTCTTTTACGAAATTGAATGGAAAAAACTCAATGCCACGGTCAATAAAAGAAAAACAGCAGAACTTCCCTCCAAATGGCTCATATTCAGTGATGAATCCGAATGGAGCCATTCACTCATACAAAAACTGGTACTGAAAGGAAAATCGTGTATTGTTGCTAATTACGGCAGCGAAAATAAAAAACTGCGGGAAGGGTTGTATCATTTTAATCCCGCCCAAAAAGAGCGTTTCCGCGAAACGCTGGCGCCGGTGATTCATAGCGAAACAGGCCTGCTCTATCTCTGGAATTTAGACCCGACAACCAACGTCGATTCTTTTTTGAATAATACCATCGAGATACTGCATGGTCTGGAAACAAAACCGGCCGAAATATGGCTCTATACCGAATCTGCTGTGGCAGTTAAAAATCAGCCGCCGGAACTCGATCCGCACCAGGCTTTTTTATGGGATATGCAACGGAATCTCTCGCTTAAATTTCCGGGACTCGCCATTCGGGTTGTGAATCTGAATTCTCAAAGCGCCAATTTGTTTGACCTGCTCTACCTAACATCAGAGGAGGACACGATTGCCCTTCAGGGTAAAGATATTTTCGCGCCGCGTTTAATCCGTTCGCAGCAAATGGAGCGGATGAACCGCATAACCGGGCAATTTCCGTCCCTTTCCGAAAGCCGGATGAAGCCCGAAGCCAATGAACTTGAAATTGAGGTTAAAGCCTGCACAATTACCATGAAAAACTTTAAATCGTTTTCCGCTCCGGCGGACGAAACGCCTCATCCATTTGGAATTGAGTGTGCAGGGATCGTTAAATCGGTCGGGAAAAATGTAACCGCTTTTAAAAAAGGCGATCCCGTGGTTGCTTTCGGATTAAAGGGTGTTAACAAATATACGCTGGCCCATTACAAATTAGTGCAGCCCAAGCCGGAGAATCTGAGCTTCGAAGAAGCGGGAAGCCTGCCTCTGGCCTATCTTTCCACACACTATGCCCTTACTTTTCTGGCGCGCATCCAGCAAAAAGAGGACGTACTAATCCACGATGCACATACAGCTTTTGGAAAAGCGGCCTTAAGCATTGCCCGGCATTTTAACAGTCGTATTTTTGCCACCGTTGAAACGAGCGAGCAAAAAACTGCGCTCGAAGCCAGCGGCATCAAAAATGTCTTTTTAAATACCTCGTTAGATTATATCGACAGCATATCGGATATTACAACCGGAAACGGAGTCGATATCATTGTTAATACGGCCTCCAACGAACAGATGTCCGGAAGCTTTTCCATCTTAAAAGATTTCGGCCGGTTTCTGGAGCTCAATACCGATGGTTCTTTCGATCAGCCGTTGGTCTATCACCATCTGCGCCGCAATGTTTCCTTTTTTGCCGTGGATATGAAACATATCGCCGCAGGCCAGCCGGATTTGGTGCATACCATTTTTGCTGAAGTGATGGATCTGGTAAAAAAATCGGTTTACGAGATTCCCGCATACAAAACGGTTTCTTATAGTGCGCTCGTAGCCGAGCCTATTTATTTACAGCAGCTCCGCTCCGAAGAGAAAGTAGTGCTCTCTTTTTCCAAAAAAACGGCCGCTCCGGATGCGGGATTACAGTTGCTGAGCTCCGATAAAAAGTATTTTATCGCCGCTTCCTTCGATGAAAATGAAAAGGCCCTTGTGGACTGGATGGCAGAAAACGGAGCAAGCGATTTTTATCTTTATCATTTCAATAAAGAAGAAGGCCGTAAACAGAACTTTAGAAAATCCGCCATAAAAATTAACCGGATCGAAAAATTAGCCGATTTGCCTTCTTCCGAAATCAACGGGGTCATTATTTCTTTAGGCGCTTTTTCCGAAGAACGAGATATTAACGATCTGAAAAAAGATGTAATCGAAATTGCCCGCCTATTCACCGATCAGCCTTTGGATTTATTTGTCTCCTTGTCTTCCTTCGATTTAGGAATTCTGGAATTGAGTCGTGCCAAAGTACACCGTTTAGACCATTTGATTCTGTCGTTTCATCATCGACGTCTGCAAAAAAATCTTCGTTCCCTTCATTTGCAACTGGGGGGGAATACGCCTGACAATCGTGAAAAAGCAATACACCGCTGGAATATTCTTTCTCATCTGCTAAGCAATGTATCGGGCAGAATAATTATTAACGAGACAAACTGGCAAACCCTGTTCAGTAAATTTGAAGGGAAATCCATTCCGGCTTTATATAAACAACTCCTGCCTCGTAAAAAGCCGCTTCAATCCGGCGCCGGCGGTAAGAAAGAACCGGATATCAGCCGGGCCGATCTGATGGCAGCCGATCCGTATAAACGGCAGGCGCTTTTAAACCGCTTTCTCAGTGCAGAGATTGCCCGCGTTGTAAAAATTACGGAAGATAAGATCAAACTGGATCAACCGCTTACCAGCCTGGGGATTGATTCTCTGATGGCTATTGAACTTAAAAATACCGTGGAAAGCAAACTGGACGTAAACCTGCCCATCGCCACACTATTGCAGGGACCTTCTATTTTGGATTTAGCGGCTGAATTTATGCCGCAATTGGATCAGGAACAACCACAGCATAAAAAGACCGTATTAACCGAAAAGAAAACAAACGAAATACGCGATTTCAGATTGTCCAGCGGTCAGAAAGCGATGTTTTTTCAGCACCTGATGAATCCGGATAGTATTTTTAATCTCGCTTATGCCGTACGTATCCGTTCACAATTTGATAAAGAGATTCTGCACCGTTCTTTTCAGGCGCTGGTGGATCGTCATCCTTCTTTGCGTACAACCTTTCATCTTATTGATGGACAACCCATCCAGCGCATTCATCCCGATATGCCGGCATTCTTTTATGAAGAGGCGGTTTCGGGTTGGAGTGATGAACGGATAAAAGCGCGTATTAACGAAGAAGTGCTCAACCATTTTGACCTTGAAAACGGCCCCCTAATGCGGGTTTTTCTGCTGGAACGTGCCGAGAATGACAGCATTCTGCTCTTTGTAATGCACCATATCGTAACGGATATCTGGTCGCAGGCGCTGTTATTAAATGAAATGAGCCAGATTTTCGAAGCAGCCGGCGACACTTCCGCCCTGCCGGTGCATGCCGAAGATTACACCGACTATATCGAATGGCAGGATGAACTGCTCGAAGGAGAATCCGGAATAAAACTGTTAAAGTACTGGGAAAAGAAACTTTCAGGCGGACTTCCCCAGCTTAATATTCCAACCGATCGTCCGCGACCGGCGGTACAAACCTACCGTGGTTCTACCGAAACCATCTGGTTTCCGGAAGGATTGTCTGAAGCCGTACACCGTTTTGCCGAAGAAAACAACACCACTGTGTTTACCCTTCTGCTGGCTATTTATTATGTGATGCTTAACCGCTACACCGGCCAGGACGACATCGTGGTTGGTTCGCCGACGGCAGGCCGTAGTAAAAAAGAATTTGCCGAAATTATCGGATATTTTGTAAATCCAGTGCCTTTCCGGGCCAACCTAAGCGGCAATCCAACTTTTAAAGCATTTTTCGAGCAGGTCAAAGCAACCGTACTCGAAGCCTTTGATCATATGGATTATCCCTTAACGCAAATGGTCGAAAAGTTGCAGCCGCAACGTGATCCTAGCCGAACGCCGCTCTTCCAAACCATGTTCATTCTGCAACGGGCCCACTTGATGCACGATCAGGGACTTTCCAAATTTGCCCTGAGTCGCGAAGGCGCCACGCTCAACTTAGGCGGGCTAACCATCGAATCTATGGAATTGGAACAGGGCGTCGCTCCGTTTGATTTAACCATGATGGCTGTCGAATCCGGAAGCGGTCTGGCTGCTTCACTTGGCTATAATGTGGATCTGTTTGAAGCGGAAACCATCCGACGCATGTTGAAACATTACCTTATTCTTGTCGAAGATGTGATTCGCAACGCATCGCGGCCGGTTTCCCGCCTGCGTATGTTACCGGAAGAAGAATACACCATGCTGACCAAAGAGTGGAATACGACCACAGAAATCCTTCCGGAAGACGTCTGTATTCATCAAATTATCGAAGCGCGTGTTGCGGAATTTCCTCATAAAACCGCCGTTGCATTTGAAGGAGACGCCCTCACGTATGCCGAACTGAATGCAAAAGCCAACCAACTGGCACTTCATCTTCAACAAAAGGGCGCCGGCCCCGAAACACTGGCCGGTATTTGTGTGGAACGATCCCTGGATATGATTATCGCTATCCTGGCCGTATTAAAAGCCGGGGCGGCCTATGTACCTATCGATCCCACCTACCCGCAGGAACGGATCCAGTATATGTTTACCGATGCGAATCTTAAGCTTATACTAACCCATAAACATCTGCTGAATAAGGTGGAAAATACAAACGCCAAAATCATTTTATTGGATGTGGATCGCGCAGAAATTGAAACCGCCGCCACCGAAAATCCGAATCCAGCTACGGACCCGGCAAATCTGGCTTATATCATTTACACCTCCGGTTCTACGGGCAAACCGAAAGGCACTATGCTCTACCATCGGGGATTGATCAATGCATTACATTCCACCCGCAAAAACTACTTTGTTAGCGCGGATTCCAAAGTACTGCAATTTGCTTCTTTCAGTTTCGACGCTTCCGTGGAGGAGATATTCAGCACCCTTACCGCCGGCGCTACTTTGCAGCTGGTGCGTAAAGAAACCCTGCTATCACTGGCCGAATTAATCGATTTAATTAACAAACAAAAGATAACCAATATTACGCTGCCGCCATCGGTGCTGTCTGTGTTACAACCCAACGATTTCCCCACGGTGCAAACGGTCGTTTCCGCCGGAGAGAAATGTCCTCCGGAAACCGCGGCCCGTTGGGCGGAAAATCGTAATTTTATTAACGGATACGGCCCTACAGAGGCAACAATCTGTACCGCCACTTATTTAACGGAAACACCGTTTGAACGGTACACATTGCCAATCGGCAAACCGATCCGCAACGTTCAGGCCTATATATTGGATGCGAATCTCAATCCGGTTCCCGTTGGTGTGCCGGGTGAATTGTATATCGGCGGAGCAGGCATTGCCCGCGGATATTTTAACCGTCCGGCCCTAACCGCCTAACGGTTTATCCCCGATCCGTTTAGCGACAGTGAAGGGATGCGGCTCTATCGTACCGGCGATCTGGTGCGTTTCTTGACAGATGGTAATATGGAATTTATCGATCGTATCGACTACCAGGTTAAAATTCGCGGATTCCGCATTGAGCTTGGGGAAATCGAAGCGGTTATTAGAAGTTGCAGCAATATAGGCGACGCGGCGGTTATTGCCCGGAAAATGGGCGGAGAGACACGTATCGCGGCCTATATCATCCCGAAAGACAGCGACGCATATGATGAAAATGAATTAAAATTGTGTATAAAAAAGAAATTACCGGATTACATGATTCCGGCGGCTGTGGTTAAAATGAGCGCTTTTCCGCTTACTTCCAACGGCAAACTGGATCGTAAAAAACTACCGGATCCGGAAGGTGAACAAAAAGGCCAGACCTTTGTAAAACCGGGTTCGGAAATCGAGCGTAAACTGGCGGCCATCTGGCAGGAAGTGTTACAGGTGGAACAGGTTGGCATCAACGACAGTTTTTTTGATTTGGGCGGTCATTCCTTAGGAATTGTACAGGTTCAGGGCAAAATAAAAGAAGTGTTTGACCGGGATGTAAACGTTGTGGAAATGTTTAAATATCCTACGATTGGTACGCTTGCCAAGTTTTTAGGCGATGAAAGCAGTTCCAGGGAAGCCATTAAAAAATCAATGAACCGGGCTTCGAGACAACGCGAGGCCACAAAAATTCAACAGCAACGAGTTAGACCAAGGAGACGAAATAGATGACAGACTCCAATGAAGGACTGGATATTGCAATTGTTGGCATGGCCGGAAAATTTCCGGGCGCGGATGATATAAACGCCTTTTGGGAATTGCTTAAATCCGGAACCGAAGCGATTACCTGGTTTAGTGACAACGAACTCGCCGAAGCCGGAATCGATCCGAAATTAATTAACGATCCCAATTATATAAAATCACGGGCTATTATTAGCGACGAAGATAAATTTGACGCCCGCTTCTTCGATTTTTTTCCGCGGGAAGTGGAAATCATGGATCCGCAGCACCGCCTTTTTCTGGAAACAGCCTGGACAGCCCTGGAAAACGCCGGTTACCATGCTGATAATTTTGACGGATTAATTGGCTTATTCGGCGGAGTGAGCCTGAACACCTATTTATATTCTTTTTTAATGTCCCAAAAAGGTATGATCAGCTCGGCCGAGGGATACCAGCTTTCTATCGGCAATGACAAAGATTTTTTAACCACACGCGTCTCCTATAAACTGAATTTAACCGGACCCAGTGTAAATGTACAGACCGCCTGTTCCACATCGCTGGTGGCCGTACACCTCGCCTGCCAAAATCTGCTCAACTTTAACTGCGATATGGCCCTGGCCGGCGGCGTATCCATTACCATTCCCCAAAAGCAGGGTTACTATTATCAGGAGGGAATGATTCTATCCAAAGACGGCCACTGCCGCGCCTTCGATCAAAACGCCAGCGGTACCATCAGCGGCAGCGGCGTCGGTCTGGTTGTTTTAAAACGTCTCGATGAAGCGCTGGAAGACGGCGACCATATTTTTGCCGTAATCAAAGGCTCCGCCTACAATAACGATGGCTCCAACCGGGTGGGATACACGGCGCCGTCCGTTGACGGACAGTCGGAAGTGATTGCCAACGCCCAGGCTGTCGCCGGAATTGATCCGGACACACTGAGCTACATTGAGACCCACGGGACAGGAACCATTATGGGCGACCCAATCGAAATCAACGCGCTGACGCAGGTATTTAACGAACAGACCAAGCGAAAACAGTTTTGCGCCATCGGTTCGGTAAAAGCCAATATCGGCCATCTCGACGCGGCGGCAGGCGTTGCGGGTTTGATTAAAACGGCGCTTTCTCTGCACAACAAACAGATCCCGGCCAGTATTAATTTTAAAACGCCCAACCCAAAAATCAATTTCGAAGACAGTCCTTTTTTTGTAAATACAAAACTGCGCGACTGGGATACGGAAAACGGGAATCCGCGCAGAGCCGGTATCAGCTCGTTCGGTATCGGCGGAACCAATGTTCATGCCATTCTGGAAGAAGCGCCGGAAATTCCGCCTTCCGATGCGGCGCGGGAAAACAAACTGCTTCTCTTGTCCGCAAAGAGTCCGGAAGCGCTGGACGCCGCCACCGAAAATCTCTTGGCCTTTTTAAAAACGCATCCGCAAACCAATCTTGCCGACGCGGCTTTTACCCTGCAATTGGGACGTAAGCCATTCACACACCGGCGCATGCTGGTTTGTTCCACCACGGAAGACGCGATTAAGGCTTTGGAAAACAAAGACCCCAAACGGCTTCTTTCGTCCGCCCATCAAAAAGAACCCGTTAATCCTCCGGTTGCTTTTATGTTTAGCGGCCAGGGCGCTCAATACGTTAATATGGGTAAAGAGTTATATGACACTGAAATGGTTTTTAAAGAGGAAGTGGACAACTGCTGCCGTATTTTAGAAAACCATCTGAATCTGGATTTAAAATCCCTGCTCTTCCCTTCTTCGGAAATGGAAGAAGAAGCGGCGGCAAAACT
Organism: Calditrichota bacterium; assembly: GCA_024278755.1. Classification (GTDB taxonomy): domain Bacteria; phylum Calditrichota; class Calditrichia; order Calditrichales; family Calditrichaceae; genus JANTFQ01. Next base: position 97,199 of record JAJRSO010000063.1, read on the forward strand.
GAACCAAACGTATATTACGCAGCCGGCTCTGTTTGTCATCGAATATGCCCTGGCCAAATTATGGATGCACTGGGGCGTTCAGCCCACGGCGATGGTCGGACACAGCATCGGTGAATATGTGGCCGCTTGTCTTTCCGGTGTAATGTCGTTGGAAGACGCGCTGAAGCTGGTGGCCGCCCGCGGCAAACTGATGCAGAATATGCCCGCCGGCGCAATGCTTAGCGTACAATTAGATGAAAGCGGATTACAGCCTTATCTAAGCGATTCCGTTTCCATCGGAGCTATCAACAGCGTGGGCGCGGCGGTTTTATCCGGCACATTTGAAGCCATCGAAGAGGTAGAACAAAAACTTAAAACCGCAAATGTTGAATTTCGCCGTCTGCACACATCGCACGCCTTTCATTCGGCCATGATGGATCCGGTTATCAAAACTTTTACCGGACTGGTGGAACAAACGGTGCTAAACGAACCGCAGCTTCCGTATCTCTCTAATTTAAGCGGCACCTGGATTACCCGGGAACAGGCCTTAGACCCGTCTTACTATGCACAACATCTGCGTAACGCCGTGCGTTTTATGGACAATGCCGGAAAACTGCTCGAAGATGAGCAGATGATTTTACTGGAAGTGGGGCCGGGAACCAGTTTAAGTACGCTGGCTCGCCGTCATCCGGGCAACACACTGGGACGGCTTATCGCTTCGACTCTTCCTCATCCGCAGGATAAAATAAGCGGCGAAACTTTTATTTTGAATACCATTGGTCTGATGTGGCTAAAAGGGCTTCAATTTGACTGGTTTAACTACTACGGCGATGAACGTCGGCTTCGGCTGGCGCTTCCCACGTATCCTTTTGAACGGCAGCGTTACTGGATGCATGGGGGCGGCGCGGCAGCCATCGGAGGCGGGAAAAGCGAAACAACCTTCCATGGGCGCCATAGCGACATTACCGACTGGTTTTATCTGCCGGCCTGGAAACAGCGCAATCTTCCTTACGAGCCGGTGACGAAAGAAATTAGCCGTAAGTGGCTTATTTTTAAAGACCCCACCGGTCTGGCCGTGAGCGTTATTGAACGGTTAAAACCCTATGTGGCTGATTTAGTGGTTGTAGAACGCGGTTCGGCCTACGGCCAAAAAGACGCCCGTACGTTTACCGCCCGGCCCGGTGTGGAAGAAGATTATGTACAGATCTTTAATGCGCTTAAAAATGAAAATTTTGAACCCGACCATATTTTACATTTCTGGAATGTGGAACTGCGGCAAAAAGACCAGGGGTTCGAAGCGACTATTTTAACCGGATTTGAGAGCCTGCTCTTTCTGAGCAGGAGTCTTGCAAAATTCGGGTTAACCAATCCCCTGCGACTCGATATTATTTCCAATCATCTCTTCGAAATCACCGGATTCGAATCCACCGATCCGGCCGTTGCCACCCTGCTGGGGCCAAGTCGTGTGATTGGTCAGGAATTCCCAAACATCACCTGCCGCAACATTGACGTTACCCTGCCGACACGCATGGGTAATTCCATGACAAAACTGGCACAGCGATTAACCGCGGAATTTATCGAAGACCGCAGGGAGTTAGCCCTGGCCTATCGCGGCAAAGAACGTTGGGTGCAGGAATTTGAAGCGGTACGGCTGGAAAAAGCAGCACAGACGGCCGGCTATTTAAAAAAGAAAGGCGTCTATCTGATTACGGGCGGTTTGGGACGCATCGGAATGACTCTGGCCAATCATCTGGCAATGACAGTGAACGCCCGCCTGGTTTTGGTTGACTTCTTTGATTTTCCGGCCAAAGAACAATGGAAAGAGTGGCTTGCCAAAAACGGCAGCGATGATTTAACCTCTCTTAAAATCAAACGTCTGCAAAACCTCGAAAACGCCGGCGCGGAAGTTATCGTCCTGCAGGCCGACGCCGCAGAAAAAGATCAGGTAGAATCGGTAATCAAACGGGCAGTTAAGCATTTTGGAGAAATTAACGGTATTATTCATGCAGCAGGCGTCATCGGTGCACACGCCTTTAAATCAATCCAGGAAATGACCGAAGAAGACTGGCTAAGCCAATTCCGCGCAAAAATTATCGGCGCACAAAATATCGCCGATGCTTTAAAAGATAAAAAGGTCGATTTTGTTCTGTTGCAGTCTTCCATGTCTTCCATTTTAGGCGGATTGGGATTTAGCGCCTATAGCGCTGCCAATGCCTTTTTAGACGCCCTTACTTATGATCAAAATAAAAAATCAGATACCCAATGGATAAGCGTAAACTGGGACGGCTGGAATTTTGATCGAAAGGAATTAGAGGAAACCGGACTCGGCGCGGAAACCGCCAAACTGGCCATTAAGCCGGAAGAAGGAATTACGGCCTTCGAACGTATTTTCAGCTACCGCGGCCTGTCGCAGGTTCTTGTTTCCACCGGTGACCTGCAATACCGCATCGACAAATGGCTGCATATGGAACATGTACAATCGGATAGTGGTTCCGGCGAACCCGGAACGCTGCATGCCCGACCCGATCTGCCCAACGCCTTTTTGGCCCCGGAGAACGAATTACAGGAAGCAATTGCGGCCATCTGGCAGCAGTTACTGGGAATCGAACCCATCGGCATTCACGACGATTTCTTTGATTTAGGCGGCAACTCGTTAATGGGCACCCAGTTAATTTCACAGCTTCGGGAGGCCTTTCAGGTAGAACTGCCTCTGCGCAGCCTGTTTGAAGACCCGACTATTTCCGGTGTATCTAAAATAATTTCCGCCGGGAAAGAAGAAGCCGAAAGCAGCGAGATGTCCAAAATTGCCGATATGCTGGAACAGATGGAAAATATGTCCGAAGAAGAAGCGGCCAAAATGCTGAAAAAGAAAAAGGGTGACTAACAATTAACCATTCGTGTAGTTGAAGTGCTTTTCTAAAAGCAGGTAATTCTATTAATGAAGGATGGATATATTCTTCAGTTAAAATCATATCGTTTCGCTTTGCGAATAGTTCAACGGTATAAATACAATTTAAAAAAAGGATTAATACTTAACAGTTAATAATTAACTGTTAAGTATTAATTAATAACATGGATTTATATAAAAAAATAGCCAGTCTGCCTCCCGAAAAACGGGAGCTTTTCGAAATGATGCTCATGGAACAGGGTGTTGATTTGTCACAAATTATGATTGTTCCGCAAAAACGGGATACTAACCGTTTCCCCCTATCCTATTCCCAACAACGGTTATGGTTCTTGGATCAGCTGGAACCGGAAACCGCCCTGTACAATATTTCTCCGGTGCTGCGATTAAAGGGAAAACTCAATTTTGAAGCGTTGGAAAAGAGCTTTAACGAAATCATCCGTCGCCACGAAGCGCTGCGCACCACGTTTGATAAAGACGGGGACGCTCCGGTTCAGGTTATTGCTCCTGAGCTGAATATTAAGATTGAGATGATTGAACCGGAGACTGCCAACGCGATTTTAAACGATTCGGAAATTAACCGGATCGCTCTGAAAGAATCACAAATTCCTTTTAATTTAAGCACAGGGCCGTTGCTGCGGGTAAAACTGCTGCGGGTTGCCGAAGAGGACCACGTACTTATTTTAACCAAACATCATATTATTTCCGATAACTGGTCTACCGGTTTAATGGTGCACGAAATGATGCAGTTGTACAGCGCTTTTACACAGGGGCAGCCTTCTCCCCTGCCCGAACTGGCCGTGCAATATGCGGATTTTGCCTTTTGGCAACGCAAATGGTTAAGCGGAAAAACGCTTGAAAACCAGGCGGCGTACTGGCGGGAACAGTTAAAAGACGCGCCGCCCGTTCTTGATATGCCGTTGGATAAACCGCGCCCGGCGTATCAAACTTACAACGGCTCCTTTAAAACCTTTACACTAAGCGGCGCTACCCATAAAGCGCTAAATGAGTTAAGCAGACAGCAGGAAGCCACTCTTTTTATGACGACCCTGGCCGCGTTTCAGGTTTTATTAATGCGCTGGACGGGACAGGAAGACTTTTGCATCGGCTCTCCCATTGCCAACCGTAACCGAAAAGAAACGGAAGCCATGCTGGGAGTTTTTATCAATACGTTGGTGTTGCGCAGTATTGTACCGGGGGAATTACCGTTTAAAGAATTGCTGAACAATACAAAAACTATGACCCTCGACGCCTATGCGCATCAGGATATTCCATTCGAAACGCTGGTGGAAGAATTAAAGCCGGAGCGGGATATGAGTCATTCGCCGTTTTTCCAGGCAATGTTTGTTATGAACAATGCCCGGGTAGATAAACTGGAGCTGCCCGGATTGGAACTGTCCCTGCTAGAAATTGACAATAAGACGACCAAATTCGATCTGATTTTGAATATGACCGAATCGGACGAGGGACTATTGTGCAAGATGGAATACAATACCGACCTGTTTTTTCCGGAGACAATCGATCGCCTGATTGCTCAGTACCGGACCTTACTGGAGGGTATTCTGCGCAATCCGGAATCCGCCGTTTCCCGCTTACCTATGCTGACGGAAAAGGAAGAACAAAAACTCGTAACGGAATGGGGACAATCGCATCAATCCGCCACCGCAGAGGTTCCGGTACATATCCTGTTCGAACGTCAGGCTAAGCAGTCACCACAGGCCGACGCTTTAAAAATTAAAGATGAAACATATTCGTATTCCGAATTAAATTCCCGCGCCAATCAACTGGCCCGCCATCTGGTTAAGCGCCGTCTGCAGCAGGGAGAAATTGTCGGCGTCTGTGCCGAACGTTCCGCAGAAATGTTAATCGCCCTTCTGGCGGTTTTAAAAGCCGGAGCCGTTTACCTGCCGCTGGATCCGTCTTACCCGGAAGAAAGACTGCGCTATATGCTTTCCGATTCCGGCGCTGGTTTTTTACTAACACAAGAGGCCTTAAAACATAAGCTTTCTACTGAAAATATCGAAACAGTTTTATTGGATAGCGATTGGGAAACGATCCAACGGGAAGAAACCTCAAATATATCCGTTCCCATTGAATCGGGTGACACCGCGTATCTTATTTACACCTCCGGTTCCACCGGACAGCCGAAAGGTGTGGAAGCGCCGCACGGTGCGTTTGCCGCACACTGTGTCGATATGTGTCAACACTATAATTTAACAGATGATGATAATGTGCTGCAATTCGCCGCGCTCAATTTTGACGCCTCTCTGGAACAAATCCTGCCGCCCCTGATGAGTGGTTCCACACTGATTATGCGCGACAGTGAAATCTGGGATACACACACGTTTTCGAAAAACATTGCCAAATACGATTTAACCGTGATTAATCCGCCGACCGCCTACTGGGCGCAATTGGCGGCTGATTGGGTCAATGAACCGGAACTTCTACCGGATAACAGAATTCGCCTGGTTATTGTCGGCGGCGATGTACTGCGCCCGGAAGCCCTGAAACACTGGTATCAAACGCCCTTAAAAAACATTCGGCTGCTCAATGCCTACGGACCGACAGAAACCATTATTACAGCCAGTACGTTTGAAGTGCCGCCCGGGTTTTCCGCCGAAAAAGTACCCGTGGGAAAACCCTGCGCAAACCGCATATTTTATGTGCTTGACAAACAAAAAAAACCGGTCGCGGCAGGTGTTCCCGGCGAATTATATATTGGCGGCAGCGCCCTGGCCAAAGGATATCTCGGTCGCGAAACATTAACCGCCGAACGGTTTATCGCCAATCCTTTTGTTGGCGAAGCGGATGCCCGTATGTATAAAACCGGTGACCGGGTACGCTTTTTAAACGATGGCAACCTGGAATTTTTGGGACGGGTTGATTTTCAGGTAAAGATTCGCGGCTTCCGCATCGAGCTCGGTGAAATCGAAGCCTTGTTAGATAGCTATGAATCCATTAAGGAATCTGTTTTATCGGCTCTCGACGATTCCCTTGGCAATAAAAGGCTGGTCGCATATTACACAGCCAAGGAAGAACTTTCCGCTTCCGAAATCCGGTCCTTTCTCGAACAGCGTCTGCCGGATTATATGGTTCCCTCTGTTTTCATATACTTAAAAGAGATGCCTTTAGACCCCAGCGGAAAAATAAACCGGCGTTTTTTGCCTGCCCCTGATTTTTCACAAGTAAAAGTCGAAACCGAATACGTGGCGCCGCGAACCAAAACCGAAGAAAAATTAACCGCGATGGTTCAGGAAATCTTAAAAATTGAAAAAGCCGGTGTAAAGGACAGCTTTTTTGATTTGGGCGGCCATTCCATGATGGCCACACAGGTGGTCTCACGCATTCGCGAAGAATTTGACGTGGAAATTTCGCTACGCACACTATTCGAAAAGCCCACCGTGGAAGGAATCGCGCTTTCTATCACTGAAGCCCAGGCAGAATTTCAGGACAGTGATGAGCTGGAATCCATGCTTTCGGAAATCGAGGACTTGTCGGATGAAGAACTCGAAAAACTATTAAATGATAAATAGGATATTCAGACTTCTTTTAATCGCAAGGATGTAGCATAATGTCAGAACTTAATAAACGACTCGCCGGATTATCGCCGGAAAAACGCGAACTGCTTTTAAAAAAGCTTCGCGCTCAGCAAAAACCAAATTTAAAAAACAAACGAATTACAAAGCGGAGCAACCCGTCCGAATATCCCATTTCATCTTCCCAGGCGCGTCTGTGGTTTATGAATCAGCTCGATCCGGACTCGGCATTTTATAATATTCCTTCGGCTATCCGTCTTACGGGAAATATTAATCTAAATACTTTAAGACGGAGTATCTACGAAATTATCCGTCGTCATGAAGTATTGCGCGCCGGATTTGTAACGAATGAGAAGGGTGAAGCCCGGCAGATAATCGTTCCCGAGTATACTATCGAAATGCCATTGATTGATATTAGCGACACCGCGGCGGACAGGATGGAACAGAAAGTGGAGGCGCTGTTAAAAGCCGATGCGGCCAAACCATTTGATCTTACCAAACCGCCTCTCGTGCGTTCTTTTATCCTGAAAACAAAAGCTAATGAATATGTTTTAAGTCTTAATATTCATCATATTGTTACCGACGGTTGGTCCATTGGTATTATCATCAATGAAATTATATCCAATTACCGTATTCTTGTAAAAAATCCTCAAACAAAACTCCCCGATCTATATTTACAGTACGCCGATTATGCGGCCTGGCAAAAAGAACGGGCTGCGGGCAGTAGTATCGAAAAGCAGATTCAGTACTGGAAAAACGCCTTATCGGGTATGCCGGAATTTCTGGATCTCCACACCGATTTTCCGCGACCGGATTTTCAAACTTATAACGGTAAACAGCATCCTTTTAAAATTGACGCTGTGTCTACTAAAAAGCTGCGCACATTAAGTAAAAAAATGGGCGTTTCCCTTTACGCTCTGATTATGGCGGTTTTTCAGGTGTTTCTCCATAAAATAAGCGGACAGGATGATTTTGGCGTCGGGGCTCCCATTGCCAATCGTAACCGGGCCGAGATTGAAACCATTATCGGCCTATTTGTTAACACGGTTGTTTTACGGGCTGATTTCCGATCGGAGATAACCTTCGAAAAATTGGTTCAGCGGATCAAAGACGAAGTGGTTACGGCGTCGGATAATCAGGATGTACCGTTCGAAAAAATTGTGGAAGCCGTTTCCGGCGGCCCGCAACTAAGCCATTCGCCCCTGTTTCAGGTGATGTTTGATTTACAAAAAGTACCGTTCGACCGGATCACAATGGATGATATTACGCTGGAAATCGTTAATATCGAAATTGAAGTGGCGAAGTTTGATCTTCTGCTACTGATGCTGGAGCACGATGATTTTATTAAATGTACATTTGAATACAATACGGATCTATTTTCCTGTGCAACCATTGAACGATTTTGCAGTTATTTTCATACTCTGCTCATGAATGTTCTGCGCCACCCGGAAGAAAAGATAGCAAATCTTTCCCTAATATCCGCAAAAGAACAAACACGAATTATAACCGAATGGAATCAGACTCAAACGGATTATCCTGCAAATTCTTCCATTCCCGAATTATTTGATCGTCAGGTTACGAAGACGCCGAATGCCGTTGCCGTTTGCTTCAACAGTCTCTGCTATACGTATAAAGAATTGAGCGGTAAATCAAATCAACTCGCCCATTTATTGATTGAAAGAGGAGTGGAGCCTGGCCATCTTGTTGCTCTTTATATGGAACGTTCGCTGGATATGATTATTGGATTTCTTGCTATCTTAAAAGCCGGGGCAGCCTATGTGCCCCTCGACGTCTCCTACCCTAAAGAACGTTTGTCATTTATCCTCAAAGATACAAAAGCTTCAATATTACTTACAAAAACGGAACTTTTAGAAGAGCTTCCTGACGGCAACGCCGTTTCTTTGGCCATTGACAACATCCAGCTGCTTGCCGATTATAGTATCGCATCACCTGCTGTGATAAATAAACCTTTAGATCCGGCTTATGTTATTTACACTTCCGGTTCAACCGGAATCCCCAAAGGCGTTATCGTTCCCCACCGGGCCGTAATTCGTCTAATTATGAATACTGATTATGTGCAAATTAAAGAAAATCATATTATTGCACAGGCGTCAAACGCGGCATTTGACGCCGCTACTTTTGAAATCTGGGGCGCTTTACTAAACGGAGCCAAATTGATTGCGATTCCAAAAGATGTGATGCTTTCCACGCAAAGCTTTGTTCAGGCTTTAAAGGATAAGAAAATTAGTCATCTTTTCTTAACCACTGCTCTGTTCAATCAAATTGCCGCTGAGAATTCTTCCGCATTTAAAACACTGAACACCGTTATGTTCGGCGGAGAAATGGTAAATCCGCCTTCGGTTCGAAAAATCAAACTTGGCGAGCCGCCACAAAATTTATTACATGTTTATGGCCCTACGGAAAACACCACTTTCTCAACCTGGTATAAAGTTGGTGCAATTGCTGACAGCGATACGAATGTGCCCATCGGAAAACCAATCGCTCATTCAACGGCCTATATATTCGATAAGAATCTGCGGATAGCTCCAATTGGCGTTCCCGGTGAATTATTTGTAGGCGGCGACGGTCTGGCGCTCGAATATCTCAACCGTCCCGATTTAACCAAAGAACGTTTTATTATAAACCCCTTCGATGCTTCGGGAAAATCAAAGTTATACAAAACCGGCGACCTGGTCCGTTACCTGCCGGACGGCAATATCGAATTTCTGGCGCGTATCGATCAACAGGTCAAGATCCGCGGATTTCGGATTGAATTGGGTGAAATTGAATCTGTTTTAAAAACACACCCGGTTGTAAAAGACGCCGTTGTTCTGGCCCGTCAGGACAATCCGGGCGATAAGACGTTAACCGCCTACATCGTTTCCGAAGCGGAGCAGGAGATGAAGGCCTCTGTCCTGCGTAGTTTCCTGCTTGAAAAACTGCCCGATTATATGGTGCCCTTTTCCTGGGTGGAAATGGACCGTATTCCACTGACGCCGAACGGGAAGGTGGATAAAAAAGCCTTACCTGCTCCGGATCAGTCGCGACCCGACCTTGAAGGCAAGTATGTGGCGCCGCGCAACGGTCTGGAACAATTTCTCTGCGCCGTCTGGGAAGAAATTTTAAGTATCGATAAGGTTGGAATTCACGACAACTTTTTTGAACTGGGCGGAAATTCTTTAAAAGCCGCGGTATTTGCCAACCGCCTGCAAAAGGAATTTGGCGAAGTGACTCACGTCAGCGTCGTATTCAAGGCGCCGACCATCGCCGAGTTAGCCGGGTATATCGTCAACTACTACCCTCAATTAGCCCGCGAGCGTTTTGAATTAGACGATACTGTAAATCAAATTTATAAACTAATCGATTTGGGCGAAGAGAAAATAAGCAAAATAGGACAATCGCAGATTGATGCTATTCGTTCTATAATTACACCTCTTCAACCGCGAAAAGAAGCGCTTTCTTCCAAAAACCCGTCGGCTGTTTTTGTACTTTCTCCGCCGCGCTCCGGCTCTACCCTGCTGCGCGTGATGCTGGCCGGCAATAAAAAATTATTTTCCCCGCCGGAACTGGATTTACTGTCTTTTAACACGCTTCAGGAACGTGAAGAAGCCTTTTCGCAGGATGGCCTGGAGATTTGGCTGGAAGCTACGGTACGGGCAATCAAGGAATTGAAAAATACCGATGTGCAGGAAGCAAAGAAAATAATGGCCGGTTTTGTTTCGCAGAATCTTTCCGTAAAACAGTTCTATTACGAACTTCAGCAATGGATGGGCGATAAAATTTTAGTGGATAAATCCCCCACCTATCCTTTTGATCCGGAAATCCTCAAACGGGCGGAACAGGATTTTGAAAGCCCCAAATACATCCATCTGCTGCGCCATCCGTATGCAATGATCTATTCCTTTATCGAAGCCAAACTGGATAAAAACTTCTTTCGCTACAAACACGATTTTACTCGCCGCGAATTGGGTGAACTTATTTATATTATCAGCCATCAGAATATCAATCGCTTTTTGCAAAATATACCGGCCGAACGCCAGTTTCGGATGAAATTTGAAGAAATGGTGGTAAATCCCTATGAAGAGATGATACGCTTATGCCATTTCCTCGAAATCGATTTTGACCCGGATATGCTTAATCCGTATCAGGGAGATAAAATGACTGACGGCGTTACCGGGAACTCACAAATGGTTGGTGATTTTAAATTTTACCTTCGTAAAAATATCGATACCGGCGTAACCGATCGCTGGCGAAAAAATCACAAACAAGATTTTCTCAGCGATACCGGCTGGGAACTGGCCAAAAATTTTAATTATCCCGTGGAAAAAGAAATCGCTGTTAAAAATACGCCGAAAAACGCTAAATCAATGACCCGCATTGTACCTTTATCCCGCGAAACGGAGCTTCCGCTCTCTTTTGCTCAGCAGCGTTTGTGGTTTTTAGATCAAATGGAACCGGGAAATCCGCAATATAATATTCCCGGCGCCATTCGCTTAATCGGCGATCCGGACAGGAATTTACTGGAACAAAGTCTGAATATGATTATCGAACGACACGAAACGCTGCGTACCATATTCAGTAGTTCCGATGACGGTAAGGCTTCGCAGATTATTCTGCCCCGCTTACCGCTAAAATTAGAATTCTTTGACGCACAGAATTTACCGGAACCTGCGCTGGAAAAACTAGCCAACGAAGAAGCGCGCAAAACGTTTAATCTAACCACCGGTCCGCTTCTTCGGGCACGCCTTATCCGGACAGCTGCGAACGAATATATTTTTATGGTGGTAATGCACCATATTATTTCGGACGGCTGGTCGGTTAATGTTTTCGTCAGAGAACTGGCGGTTTTTTATAACGCGCTTAAAACGAATAAAACACATCCTCTTCCACCTCTTAAAATTCAATATGCGGATTTTGCCGGCTGGCAGCGCGAATGGTTAAGCGGTGAAACTCTGAAAATCCAGTTAGACTACTGGAAAAAACAGTTACAAGGAATAACGCCCTATCTGGAGCTCCCTACCGATTTTAAACGTCCGGCCATTGTCTCACAGAAAGGGAAACGTCTGGTATTCCGTTTTCCGGAAAATTTGTATAAAAAATTATTACAACTTAGTCAGGAACAGGAAAGCACGTTATATATGACGTTGCTAACGGCGTTCCAGGTTTTGCTCTACCGTTATTCGGGGCAGGATGATTTTACTATCGGAACGCCTGTAGCCAATCGTACCCGTAACGAAATTGAACCGCTAATCGGTTTTTTTGTAAATACGCTGGTGCTGCGATGCTCATTAAGCGGCGAGCAGACGTTCGGCGCTCTTTTAACACAGGTTAAAAACACCGTTATGGAAGCGTTTGATCATCAGGATATTCCCTTCGAAAAACTGGTGGACGCTTTGGACCCGCAGCGAGATATGAGCCGTACGCCGCTCTTCCAGGTTATGTTTTCCATGCAGCGTTCGGACATTCAGGAAGTAGAGCTGGAAGGCGTTCGGTTTAAACCCTATGTAATGGAAAGCCGTACCGCTAAATTTGATCTGAACCTCGAAATGGTGGAACATACAAATCGTTTGGTGGGCATTATTGAGTACAAAACCGCTCTTTTTCGGGAAGAAACCGTGCAGCGGATGTTGAATCATTTTATTACCTTACTGGAAAACATTAGTGCAAATAGCCGCCAATCTATTTCCTCTTTGCCTCTGCTTGGTACGGATGAAAAGAAGCAGGTATTAAACCACTGGATTCCCAAAACGCTTGACTTTCCGTCCGACCAATGCATTCATCAATTAATTGAACAGCAAGCGCAACTTCAGCCGCAGGCTTTTGCCGTGGGCATTAACGATGAAGCGCTGACCTTTAAACAGATAAATAACCGTGCAAATCAACTATCCGCCTTTTTATTAAAAACCGGCGTAGAGCGGGAAAGTATTATCGGCATCTTAATGGAACGTTCCACCGATATGATTGTCAGTATGCTGGCCATCTGGAAAGCCGGCTGCGCCTATCTGCCGCTGGACCCGGCCTATCCCGAGTAACGGCTCGATTTTATGCTCAAAGACGCCCGCGTTCCAGTTTTGCTTACCCATTCGGAAACGGTGGCTGATTTATCACTAACAAATACCCAAATTATTTCTCTGGACACAGTCGGGCCGGAGCTATCAAAAGAATCCGTTCAAAATCCGAAGCGCACGCAAAACCCCGACAGCCTGGCCTACATTATTTACACTTCCGGTTCCACGGGCAAACCCAAGGGAGTAATGATTTCTCATAAATCGGCTCTGCATCTCGCCGAGAATTTAAAACAGACGGTTTACAGCCGTTTTGGAAATAAAAAGCTACGAATCAGTTTAAATGCGCCCATTCCCTTTGACGCCTCCGTGCAGCAGATTGTAATGCTGGCCCACGGTCACGGCCTACAGATTATTCCGGCCGATGTGCGCGGCAGCGGAGACACGATGCTGGAATATATCCGGAAATACAAGATTCAGATTCTCGATTGTGTGCCCTCGCAGTTAAAACTAATGCTCGACGCCGGATTTTTAGATAACGAGGAATGGAAACCGCTGGCGGTTCTGCCCGGCGGCGAAGCCATCGACGAGGTAACCTGGAAAAAACTAATTGCTTCCAAAGAGATGCAGTTTTTTAACATGTACGGTCCTACCGAATGTACGGTGGATTCCACCATCTGCGACGTACAAAGCAGTCCGCAGCGTCCGGTTATCGGTAAACCGGTGGCCAACGCCCGTTTTTATATTCTGGATCAAAACGGACAACCCGTACCGGTGGGCGTTGCCGGCGAATTGCATATTGGCGGCGCCGGCCTGGCCAGGGGATATTTAAACCGGCCCGACCTGACTTCCGAAAAATTCATTGCCGATCCTTTTTATCCCGATAAAGCGGCGCGTATGTATAAAACCGGGGATCTGGTACGCTGGCTGTCCGATGGTAATGTTGAGTTCCTGGGCCGGGTGGACCACCAGGTTAAACTACGCGGCTTCCGCATGGAACTGGGTGAAATCGAAGCCCGCCTGCGGGAAGATCAATCCGTAAACGATGCGGTTGTCCTTGTCCGAGAAGTCAAAGAGAACGATAAACGACTGGCCGCCTATCTGATTGCCGCAAGAGACAAAACAATTGATGTCGCGGAACTACGCGGCTTTTTAAAAGAGACCCTACCCGAATATATGGTGCCGGCCGCTTTTGTAACTCTGCCTGCCTTTCCGCTGCTGCCTAACGGCAAGGTAAACCGCAGAGCCCTGCCGGAACCGGAATTTGACCGTTCGGACCTTGGAACGGAATTCGTGGAAGCCGCCACCGCTAAAGAAAAAATTCTATCCGAAATCTGGAAAGCGGTACTCGGCATCGACCGGATTGGTATTCAGGATAATTTTTTCGAACTGGGCGGCGATTCCATATTAAGCATTCAGGTGGTTGCCCGGGCCAATCAGTCCGGATTAAAAATCACGCCCAAACAGATGTTTGAGAATCCCACCGTCGAAGGTCTGGCCGCCGTGGCGGAACAGGCAAAAATAATTGAGGCCGAACAAGGAGCCGTTTCCGGTCCGGTAATTCTGTCACCGATTCAACTACAATTTTTCGAAAGTAAACATCCCGAACCCTGGCACTGGAACCAGTCGCTTACTCTCGAAGCGGTAACTAACGTTGACGAGGCCATACTAAAACAGGTAATCGAAAAAATAGTAGAACATCATGACGCGCTACGTTTACGTTTTCAAAAAAACGGGCAACTATGGAAAGCAAAAATTGTTGAAAATGAAGATTCGGATTTGATTTCTGTAATCGATTTATCGAAATTCAAAGCGTCCGAACAGTCGGCAGCTATTTATCAGCATATTTCTAAGTTACAAGGATCGCTTAATCTGGAAAACGGGCCGATTATACAAGCGGCTATTTTTAAACGCGGTAGCGGAAAAAATGATCTTATCTCCATTGTGGTGCATCACTTAGCGGTAGACGGCCTTTCATGGCGCATTTTAAGCGAAGATATGCAAACCGCATATGGACAATTAACGGCAAACTCCGAAGTATTTTTGCCGGCTAAAACCACTTCGTTTAAACAATGGACGGAAAAATTAGCGGCTTACGCGAATGATGGAAAATGGCAGGAAGAGATACAGTATTGGAACCAGTTGGCAGAAGCGCCCATCGAAAAATTGATCCCTGATTTTCCCAACGGTGATAATACGGAAGCTTCTGTGGCCATCGTTTCGGCTGTTTTAAATGAAACGGAAACGGAGCAACTGCTGCGAGAGGTGCATGAGGTTTATAATACGCAGATGAACGATATTCTGCTGACAGCATTGATTAAGGCTTTTAAAATTTGGAGCGGACAGAGCAGACTCTTGCTAACAATGGAAGGCCACGGGCGTGAAGATATTTTAGAAGACGTTAGCCTGGCGCGAACCGTTGGCTGGTTTACAAGCACTTACCCTGTTTTTTTGGATCTTTCGCAGATTAGTGAAATGGGGAAATCAATTATTACGATTAAAGAGCAATTACGTAATATTCCAAATAATGGAATCGGTTTTGGATTATTAAAATATCTTAATAATAAAGACTCGGAAAAATTAAAGGACCTTCCGGAACCCGAAGTAATATTCAATTACCTCGGACAATTTCAGACCGATTCAACGAAATTGAGCTTGTTTAAACCAATAGCCGGTTTTAACAATGATGAGCGCAGCCCGAAATCAAAACGCGGTCATCTGATTGAAATAAGCGTTAGTGTAAAAGGGAAAAATCTGTTTATCGATATTATGTATAGTAAAAATCAATTTAAACAGGAATCAATAGAAAACTTTCTGTCTCGGTATAAAGGGGAATTAATTAATAGTGTATCTTTTTTACTGAAAGCTGACAACGGAGCATATACGCCGTCAGATTTTCAGGATGTAGATTTGAATGAAGATGCCTTAGACGATCTTTTATCTGAATTAGACGAGGATTAATATGCCCGATGTTGGAAAACGCCTGGCTCAGTTATCACCGGCACAACGCGAATTACTACTCAGTAAATTAAAAAAAGCCAAACCTGCTGCCAGTCAGGTGAAAGATATTCCGCGACGGAGCAATCCGGATTACCGCCCGCTTTCTTACGGACAAAAAGGCTTTTGGTTTTTAGAGCAGTTAAACCAGGGCAGCTCGGTAAATAATATCCCCTCTGCCCTGAAATTTGACGGCCGTTTGAATATTTCCGCGCTTGAGGAAAGCTTGAACCAAATCATCGCCCGGCATGAGATTCTGCAAGTTCATTTTGAAACACATAACGGTCAGCCGCTGCAAATTCCGCAGGCGGATATAAAACTGACAATTCAGTTTGTAGACCTGACCTCTTTAACGGCCGAAGAACAGCAGGACAAAGCTCAGGAAATGATTTCCGAAGAAGCGCTTCTGCCGTTTAATCTCGAGCAAGCTCCACTTTTGCGCGCCAAACTGTTACGCCTGAACGAACGGTGCCATATTTTGCTGTTAACCTTACATCATATCATCACCGATGCCTGGTCAGTAGGTATTTTTGTGCAGGAAATCATCACGCGCTATACGGCGTTGGTTAAGAGAACGCCGCTTGCGATTGCGGAACTGCCCATTCAATATTTTGATTTTGCCGCCTGGCAGGAAAACTTTTTAAAGAGCGATCGCGTACAAAAGCAGTTAGCCTTCTGGCGCGATACGCTTCAAGATTTGCCGTCCGCACTGGAACTCCCCACGGATTTTCCCCGGCCGCCGGTGCAAACCCATCACGGCGCCCATATTCCTTTTAAGTTGTCATCTACGCTTTCACAAAAGATCATAGAATTAAGCAAGAAAAACAGCGTAACTCTTTTTATGACGCTCCTGGCCGTTTATCATGTTTTTTTGTATCGCTACAGCGGGCAAAGCGATTTCGGCATCGGCGCCCCGCTGGCCAATCGGCACTATAAAGGCAGCGAAAACCTGATCGGCTTATTTATTAACACTGTAGTCATGCGTCCCCGTCTGGAAGTCAGCCAGAGCTTTGAGGAATTCCTAAAGAATATAAAATCATTCAGTCTGGACGCTTTTTCCAATAACGACGTGCCGTTCGAAATGATCGTAAAGGAACTAAATCCGCAGCGCGAGCTCAGCCACAACCCTTTGTTCCAGGTTCTGTTCGATTTCAGGAATACGCCGAGACCCGCGCCTGATTTTCCGGATTTAAAAATCGACATCATCGAGCAAGAGAGCGGAACCGTTAAATTCGATCTCGTTCTTTCTATGGAACAAACCAGCGACGGGTTAAACGGCATTTTCGGGTTTAATACGGATCTGTTTAAACGGGAAACCATTCAGAAATTAATCGGTTATTTTACAACATTAGTGAAAAATATTGTCGAAAATCCGGCGCAGCCCATCAGCGGCCTGCGT
The DNA here is from genome assembly GCA_024278755.1 of Calditrichota bacterium. Taxonomy (GTDB): domain Bacteria; phylum Calditrichota; class Calditrichia; order Calditrichales; family Calditrichaceae; genus JANTFQ01. Next base: position 114,020 of record JAJRSO010000063.1, read on the forward strand.
TTGCTTACTCCCAAAGAAGAACAGCGCATTCTTTATGAATGGAATAGCACCTCCCGGCCTTTAACAGAATATGCCAAACAGTGTGTGCACCATCTTTTCGAACAACAGGCGCAAAAAAACGCGGATAAGCCAGCCATTATTTATCAGCCGCAACTCAATACAAACGAAGCGGCGGAGATTCTTACTTACGCCCAGTTAAACCGGCGCGCCAATCAACTGGCCCATTATCTGCTTAATAAAGGCTTGCAGGCTGAAGATCTGGTCCTTTTGAGCATGGAGCGTTCCCCGGAAATGGTCATCGCGCTGTTAGCTGTTCTTAAAGCGGGCGGGGCTTACATTCCCGTAGACCCGGATTATCCGGAAGAACGTATCGCCCTGATTCTGGATGATTCGCAGGCCAGATTTATTCTTACACAAAAACGTTTTGACACTATATTTTCCAAGGCAAAAGCTGAAATAGTTTTAGCGGATGATAAAGAGGCGGAGTTTAACAATCAGGAAGAAAACAATCCAACGGCGCCAATGGCTTCCTATTCGCTGGCCTATTTAATTTACACATCGGGCTCAACCGTAACGCCCAAAGCGGTGCTCGTGCGTCACGAGTCCCTGCTAAACCATGCTTTAGCCACCATGGACGTTTACCAGCCAAACGCTTCCGACCGTATGCTACAATTTTTCTCATTGAGTTTTGATGCGGCCGGCGAAGAGATTTACCCGGCGCTACTCAGCGGCATTCCGCTGGTTTTGCCACCCAAGGGAAGCCTGATCACGCCGTACGATATTTCGCAAATTGTTAAAAAGCAGCAAATTTCCATTTTGCATCTGCCTGTTGTTCTGTGGCAAAACTGGGTTGATTTTTTAGAAAAGCGCGCGCTTACTATTCCGGAATCGCTGCGTATTATGGTAGTGGGCGGCGAAGCTCCCGCGCTCAAAAAAGTCGCCCAAATGCGGGCTCACGCTAAACGACCGCTCAGCTTTATTAATGCTTACGGCCCGACCGAAGCGACTATTGCCAGCTGCTATTACCAAATAAATCCCGAGGACAAGCTGGATTTCCCCGCTGGCAAAATTCCCATCGGCCGGCCCATGCAAAACATGCGCATGTATATTTTAGACGTCAACCGCCAGCCTGTTCCACCCGGTGTAAAAGGCGAAATCTACATCGGCGGGCAAGGCGTGGCCCGCGGTTATCTGAACCAACCGGAACTAACGGCCGAGAAATTTATTCCCGATCCCTTTTCCGATAAAGAAAATGCGCGCCTTTACCGAACCGGCGATTTAGCCCATTATTTGGAAGACGGCAACATCGTATTTGACGGACGCGCGGATCATCAATTGAAACTGCGCGGATTCCGCATCGAAATCGGCGAAATCGAAGCTCTGCTCAACAAACACAATAAAGTTAGCCGGGCCGCGGTGGTTGCCGACAAAAACGAGCATGGCGTTAAATTCCTGTGCGCCTATGTGCTGGCCGAAAGCCGGTCTAAACCGTCGGAAGAGGAGTTGCGCGCGTATCTTGCCGGTTTACTTCCGGAATATATGCTGCCGGCCGTTTATATTTTTCCGGACAGCTTCCCGCTAACCACTACGGGCAAGGTAAATCGTAAAGCGTTGAGCGCCGCCGCAGGTGCTTCCGGCCCGGGCGCAACCGAATATCAGCCGCCGCAAACCAAACTGCAAAAATTCATCTACCAAATGTGGAAAGATATTTTGGGAATGGAACGCATCGGGATTCACGATAACTTTTTTGCTCTGGGCGGCAGTTCCATCCAGGGGGCGACCTTTGTTAATCGTTTGCAGGATGCGCTGGGCGAATATGTTTACATCGTGGCATTGTACGACGCGCCGACCATTGCCGAATTGTGCGAGCTGTTAAAACGGGATTATCCGCAGTCCGTTTTTAAAATCACCGGCGAAAAAGTTCAACAGCAATTTGAGCAGGCGCGCATCCGTACAGATGATATCGAGCACTTCCGTAAAATCATCTGGTCTCCCGGCCCGGCCAAAAATGAAGCGGCGCAGCAGAAAAATACTCAGGCCGTCTTTGTCATTTCTTCGCCCCGTTCCGGTTCCACCTTAACGCGCGCTATCTTAGGCGGCAGTCCCAAGCTGTTTTCGCCGCCCGAATTGCAATTACTCAATTACGACACCCTGCAGCAACGCAAAAAGCATCTTACCGGCCGCGACGATTTTTGGCTGGACGGTACGGTACGCGCCATCATGGCCATAAAAGATTGCTCCGTAGATGAGGCATGGCAAATTATGGAAGAGTACGAAGCGCAAAATATGAGCGTTAAAGATTTTTACCGCGTCATGCAAGAATGGATCGGCGATCGCGTGTTTGTGGACAAAACGCCCAACTATGCCCTCAGTCCCGATATCCTGCAGCGCGCCGAGGCCTATTTTGACAACGCGCTCTACGTCCATTTAATCCGCCATCCTTACGGCGTGATTCCCTCTTTTCAAAAAGCCAAATTGCATGTATTCTATCCGCCGTTTTTTACTGCCGAACATAACTTCAGCTCGCGGCAATTAGCCGAGTTGGTTTGGTTGATCAGCCACCAGAATATATTAAACTTTTTAGAGAATATTCCCGCCGCACGCCAGTATCGCCTGTTTTACGAAGACCTTGTGCTGGAGCCGCAAAAAACGGTTCAGGGCGTCTGTGATTTTTTACATATCGACATTCATCCTGATATGCTGGAACCGCAGAAGAATAAAGAAAAGCGCATGACCGACGGTTTGAATGATTTGTCCAAGATGTTGGGCGACGTGCGCTTCCACGAGCACAAGGGCATTACAGCCGACCGCGCTTACCACTGGAAAAAAAACCTGAAAGAGGACTATCTGTCCGACAGCGCCTGGAAATTAGTCGAAACATTCGGCTACGAAAATCGCACAGAAATCCGCCGTCTGCTCGATCGCTCCATACGGCGCATCTCGCGTCTGCCCGCGGATGCCCCCAAACCGCTTTCCTTTTCGCAGCAGCGTCTTTGGTTTCTCGATCAACTGGAGCCGGACAGCCCTTTTTACAATATGCCCGTAGCCGTACGCATCAAAGGCTCCTTAGATAAAACTATTCTGGAAAAAAGCATTAATGCCATCATTCAGCGGCACGAAATTTTACGCGCCTCCTTTACAACCATCGAAGGCCGGCCGCAAGTGCAGATAGCGGACAGCGTTGCTCTGCCCATTGGGTTCAGCGTTCTGTCGAACGCCGACGAACAAACGGCCCTGCAAAAAGCCGAAAATCTGGTCGGTAGAGAAGCGGCCACCCCCTTCAATCTTGACCAAGCGCCCTTGCTACGCTGCCGATTATTGCAGATTGCTTCTGACGACCATGTGTTTGTGTTGAATATGCACCATATCATTTCCGACGGCGCTTCCCTTTCGATTTTCATCAAAGAGCTGGCCGTTTTGTACCAGGCTTTTTTGCATAAGCAACCCAATCCGCTGCCGGAATTGCCTGTTCAATATTTTGATTTTGCCCAGTGGCAGCGAAGTTTTCTGGATGGTGAAAAATTAAATCAGCAGTTAGATTACTGGAAAGAAACATTAAGCGGCGCGCCGCCGCTTATACAACTGCCAACGGACCGGCCGCGGCCCAGGGTTCAGACCTTCCACGGCAGCCGCGCGTATTTTGAAATTCCCGTAGAAATAAGCGCCGCGCTTAAAAAATTCAGTCTTAAGCAAAAAAGCACATTGTTCATCACTTTGCTGACGGCGTTTAAGATTTTCCTTTCCCGCTACAGCCGGCAGGAAGATATCGTTGTGGGTATTCCCATCGCGGGGCGCAACCGCAGCGAAACCGAAGCGCTGATTGGCTTTTTTGTGAATACACTAATTTTGCGCAGCGACCTTTCCGGCGCTCCCGCTTTCACAGAAGCCATGACGCGCGTGCAGGAAGTAGTTCAGCAGGCTTATGCGCATCAGGATGTACCCTTCGAAAAGATAGTGGATGCCTTGAATCTGGAGCGGAATTTAAGCGACACGCCCATCTTTCAGGTGATGTTTGCTTTTCAGGAAGCGCCGCAAAAAAGTTATGAAATGGAAGGTATTTCCATCAGCCCGCTGGAAATGGACAGCGGCAGCGCCAAATTCGATATGACCCTTTCCGTGGTGGAAGACCGTTCGACGATTCGCGCCATGTGGGAATACAATACGGATCTGTTTGACGCGGCGACCATTAGCGCTTTTATTGAACATTTTCAGAATCTGTTAAAGGCGATCAGCGAACAGCCGGAGCAAAAAATCACCCGTCTTGCCCTGTTAAGCAAACAGGAAGAACGGCATTTACTGTACACATTAAATCATAGCATTAGCGGCAAAAGCGCGGCTGGCTGTTTTCATCTTCTGTTTCAGGATCAGGTGGCCGCCGCGCCCGAACGGACTGCCGTGGTTTGGGAAGGGACGCAGCTTAGCTACGCCCAACTCAACCGCAAGGCCAATCAATTGGCGCACTATTTACGCCAACGCGGCGCGAAACCGGAAACCTTTGTGGGCATTCATCTGGACCGCTCGTTAGAAATGATTATTTCCATTTTGGCCGTGTTAAAATCCGGCGCGGCTTACGTTCCCTTAGACCCCAATTATCCCAAAGAGCGGCTGGCCTTTATTGTGGAAGACGCTGGCCTAAAAACCATTATTTCCACCAAAGAGTCCGAACTGTCCCAGGGCCAGGCACAAGCGGTTTATATTGATGCGGAACAGGAAGCCATCAGCCGCCAAAGTGAACAAAATCCCGCTAATAGCACCTTGCCGCAAAACAGCGCGTACGTCATTTACACATCCGGCTCCACCGGCAAGCCTAAAGGCGTAGTGATTCAGCATCAGTCCATGCTGCATCTTTTGGACGGCCTTTATGAAGGAATCTACAACCGTTTAGGCAAGCAGCCGCTACGCGCCAGTTTAAACGCGCCCATTTTGTTCGACGCTTCGGTGCAGCAATTAGTGCTTTTGTTAAAAGGACACACGCTTTACCCCATTCCGCAGGACGCGCGTTTGTCGGGCGATCTTTTGTTGTCCTTCATCCGCCAAAACAAATTGGATGTGCTGGACTGCGTGCCTTCACAACTAAAACTGCTTTTGGCTGAAGGTATGTACGAAGACGGTCGTTGGCAGCCGCAAATCTGCCTGCCCGGCGGCGAGGCCATCGACGGCGACGTCTGGCGGCAATTACAATCGGCCGGCCAAACTCAGTTCTATAACGTTTACGGGCCCACCGAATGTACGGTGGATTCCACCATCTTTCATATCAACGGTTACGAGGGTCCGCCTAACATCGGCCGGCCGATCCGGAATGCGCAAGTGTATATTTTAGATGCAGACATGCAGTTAGCGCCGCAGGGCGTTCCCGGTGAAATATTCATCGGCGGCGACGGCCTGAGCCGTGGTTATCTGAACCGTCCCGGTTTAACCGCCGAACGCTTTCTGCCACATCCCTTCTCCGAAAAAGGAGGCGAACGGTTGTACCGCAGCGGCGATTTGGGACGATTTCTGCCCGACGGCAATATCGAATTTTTAGGCCGCGTGGATCATCAGGTTAAGGTGCGCGGTTTCCGCATCGAATTAGGCGAGATTGAAACGGTTCTTGCCGAGTTGGAGACTGTGAAAAATGTGATAACCGTTGTACGCGAAGATACGCCCGGCGTGCAGCGCATCGTCGCCTATTTAACGACTTCCACGGAAGACACGCCGTCCGATGACGTACTACGCGCCCATTGCAAACCCAAATTGCCGGACTACATGATTCCTTCCGTTTTTGTCTGGCTGAAGGAAATTCCGCTTACGCCAAACGGCAAAATCGACCGTAAAACCTTGCCCGAACCAGACGCCTATCGTCCGAACCTGGAAACGGAATTTGTAGCTCCAAGCACGGAAAATGAAAAAATTCTGGCCGATATTCTGTGCCAATTGCTCGGTTTGGAACGGGTGGGCATACGCGATAATTTCTTCGAACTGGGCGGTGATTCCATTTTAAGCATACAAGTGGTGGCCAGAGCCAATCAAAAAGGCTTGAAAATCACACCCAAACAGATATTCGAAGATCCCACCGTCGAAGGTCTGGCCGCGGTGGCAGAAGAAGGGGTGGCCATTAATGCCGAGCAGGGGATGATTAGCGGCTCATACCCGTTAACCGCCATCCAGCATGCTTTTTTTAAATGGGATCTCACAAACAAACATCATTGGAATCAAACCATGATGATTGCTTTGGAAAGTCCGTTAGATACCGTTATCCTTGACCGGGTAATGAAATTTCTTGTCACACAACATGATGTTCTCCGCAGCCGCTTTACAGAATCGAACGGTTCTGTTAGAGCGACCATTGCCGATCAAATTCAAAACGACATTCTGAAAATTGTAGATTTGTCTGCCACCGCTCAGGAAAAGATTGAGCATGCCCTGACAAAAACAGCACACACGATTCAAACTTCTTTGCACCTGGCCAAAGGGCCGGTAATGCGGGCGGCATATTGTCAAACGCCGGACAGCCAACCGGATTACTTACTCATAGTTATTCATCATCTGGTTGTAGATGTGGTATCCTGGCGTATTTTAACGGAGGATTTGATAGCCATCTACCGGCAATTATCCGACAATAAAACGGTTAAACTTCCTCCCAAAACAACTTCGTTTAAATATTGGGCCGAACGTATTAACGCCTATGCCCTTTCGAAAACGCTTTTAGCAGAACAAGCATACTGGAATGCGCTATTAACAAACGAAACACCCGTTACCCTTCCGAAAGATAAAAACGGACAAAACACCGAAGCATCTGTACAAACTGTGCGCATATCGTTAACCCGTGAAGAAACCGATGCCCTGCTTAGAGAGGTTCCTTCTGTTTATCATACGCAAATTAATGAGCTTTTGCTTACTGCTCTGGTTCGCGCCGGAAAACATTGGCACGGCAGAGATAGTCTTTTAATTGATTTAGAAGGCCACGGCCGTGAAGATCTTTTTGAAGATGTGGATATCTCACGTACCATCGGCTGGTTTACATCTTCCTTTCCGGTACATCTGCATCTGAAAGGGATAACCGCCCCGGGCGAATCTATAAAATCAATAAAAGAACAATACCGAAAAATACCCAATAACGGCATCGGTTACGGTCTGTTAAAGCACCTGAACAGCAACTTGCTAACCAATCATGTTCAGGCCGAAATAGGTTTTAATTATTTAGGTCAATTTCAGCCAAATTCGTCCGAGGACAAACTATTGGGCATACCGGTCACCACGCCGGGTTTCGATCGTGATCCGGGTAGTGAAAGAATGCATGCTTTGGAAATTGGCGGCAGTGTACAGGAAAATGTTCTGCAAATCACATTTGCATATAGTGAAGAGCAGTATTTTGAGGAAACAATCCTCAACTGGGCTAACCGGTATTTGGATGAACTGAGAGAGTTAATCCTGCATTGCCAGGATCCGGAGGCCGGCGCTTACACACCATCGGACTTCGCCGATGTCGAATTGGATGATGGCGCACTGGGGGATCTACTCGAAGAATTGGATGAAGATTAAATGGACTACCGACGCTTGGTTCTTAACCGTTTCTGTTGGTAATTGGTAATTGGTAATAAAATAGTGAGCTTATGAATAAATCTAAACAAAAGAATATCGAAGCGGTCTATCCCCTGTCTCCCATGCAGCAGGGAATGTTATTCCATACTATTCTTGCAACGGAAGGCGGTTTGTATTTTGAACAGACCACCTTCAAAGTACGCGGTAGTTTTGATGTGGGCGCCTTTAAAAGCGCATTGGAAAAAACAATGGCGCGCAATCCCATTTTACGTACCTCGTTTGTCTATAAAAAACAGGATACGCCATTACAGGTGGTTCAGAAAGATGTGGAATTGCCCTTTGCCGAACTCGACTGGAGCGGTGAGACAGACAGCTCCAGCCAATCTGTTATGCTGAAAAACTATCTCGAAGAAGATCGCAGCAAAGGGTTTAAACTGTCTAAGGCGCCGCTTATCCGCCTGACCGTGATCCGGCTAAAAGAGGATGTCTGGCAGCTTATCTGGAGCAACCACCATATTTTATTCGACGGCTGGTCCCTGCCCATCCTGCTGAAAGAGGTTTTCGCTTTCTATGAAGCCAATATCCGCAAACAAGAATTTGACCTGCCCCGGAAACGGCCCTACCGCGATTATATTTTATGGCTTCAAAAACAGGATATGCAAAAAGCAAAAAGGTTCTGGAAAGAGCTATTGCAAGATTTTTCCGCTCCAAACGCCATTCCTTTGGTTAATTTTGCCATTGATTCCGAAGCGAATAAGATATACCGTAAAGAGACGCTTCATTTAAATCAGGAGACCGCAGATAAATTAAACGAACTGGCCCGCTCCAATCAGCTTACCATGAATACCATCGTACAAGGCGCCTGGAGTGTTTTACTGCACCGCTACACCGGTGACGAAGATATTGTTTTTGGCGCCACCGTTTCCGGACGACCGCCGGAACTGGAAGGTGTGGAAGAAATGCCCGGATTATTTATCAATACATTGCCGGTGCGTGTAGCGGTTAATCCGAATGAATCCGCTTTAAATGTATTAACAGAAATCCAAAAACGGGCCGTAGAACTGCGTGAATACGAATACACACCGCTGGCCGATATTCAAAGCTGGAGTGGAGTGCCTGGACATTCTGCCCTGTTCGAAAGCCTGATAGTATTTGAAAACTATCCGGTGGATGAATCCATGAAAAACCAGATGAGCAGTCTGGATATTTTCGATGTAACCACCAACGAGCGCACTAATTACCCCATTTCTTTGGTCGCCGGAGCGCACAGTGGCTTAACCCTTGACATTGCTTATGATACTGCCCTTTTTTCTACGAACAGCGTGAATGCAATGCTGAAGCAAATGGAACGCATTTTAGAGCAAATCGCTAATCTGCCCGATACCCGTATTAAGAATCTGACTCTGTTGAATGCCGATATACAAAAGCAAATACTATTCGCGTGGAATCAGACAAAAACCACGTTCCCAGATACCTTATGTCTCCAACAAATATTTGAACAGCGGGCAGCCGAACATTCCGACACAACTGCTTTGGTATTTAATGAAACACGATTTACCTACGCGCAACTTAATAATAAAATTAATCAGTTAGCACATTATCTCCGTTCCAAAGGGATTGGGCAGGAACAGAAGATTGCCATCTATTTGGAACGGTCGCCGGAAGTTATTATCAGTCTATTGGCCATTATAAAGGCCGGCGGCGCTTATGTGCCAATCGATCCGGACTATCCGCTGGAACGGATCGAATATATTATTAAAGATTCGAAGGCTTCTTTTTTAATTTCCGATTCACAGCACATTAAAAAGCTAGCGCATGTTAAATTACCGCGGATAAACTGGGATTCTGACAGGGAGGCCGTTTCTAACCAAAAACAGGAGAATCCGCCCTTAGTGAATCACCCGGAAAACCTGGCTTATATTATCTATACTTCCGGTTCTACCGGCAAGCCAAAAGGCACGTTGCTTCAGCACAAGGGTGCGGTAAATACGGCTCAGTCTATCGGTAAAACATTCAAAATGGAAGCGGGCAGACGGGTTTTGCAGTTTGCATCTATTGGGTTTGACGCTTCCGTGGCCGAAATATTCGGCGCACTGCTAAACGGCGCGGCGCTGCATTTGATAAGCAAAGAAACTATTCTATCGGAAAACGGCTTAAGCGATGCGTTACGCCAACAAAAAATTTCTACCGTTATTCTCCCGCCTTCTGTACTGGCCGTGTTAGACCATCAAAATCTACCTGATTTAAAAGTAGTCGGATCGGCCGGAGAAGCCTGTACACCGGATATTGTGGCACGCTGGTCGCCGGGTCGTCTATTTGTTAATGGCTACGGACCTACCGAAAGCACTGTTGCCGCCGCCATGTTCAGCATTAAAAAGAATACCGTGTTCGAACGCTCTGTTCCCATTGGCTACCCGATGCAGAATGCACAGCTTTATGTTTTGGACCCCTGGTTTCATCCGCAGCCAGTTGGCATTCCCGGCGAACTGCATATTGCCAGCGTGGGTTTGGCCCGGGGCTATTTGAATCGTCCCGATCTAACCGCCGAAAAGTTCATTCCGAATCCTTTTAGTGATCAGCCCGGTTCCCGTTTATATAAAAGCGGTGATTTAGTACGCTGGCTGCCGAATGGAAGTCTTGAATTTATGGGGCGCATCGATCATCAGGTAAAACTGCGTGGTTTCCGCATTGAACTGGGTGAAATCGAAAATGTATTTTGTAATTTTGAACAGATCAGCGATGCTGCGGTACTCCTGCGGGAAGATGAACCGGGGCAAAAATACCTCGCCGCCTATATCGTTAAAAATACAGAGGCCGAATTAGAGCGGTCCGCTTTACAAAGTTTTTTAAAAGAACACCTGCCCGAATATATGGTTCCCCCGGTCTTTGTGGAATTAGATGTTTTCCCGCTTACACCGAGCGGAAAAGTGAACCGGAAGGCGCTTCCGGCACCGAAAGAAGGCGCCGGCGGCAGCGCTGAAAAAATTGCGCCAGGTACGCCTACGGAAGAATTGTTAGCAAATCTGGTGAGCGGTGTTCTCAAAATCACGGATGTGGGTATTAATGACAATTTTTTTGATTTGGGCGGTCATTCCCTGCTTGCCACGCAGATGCTTTCACGCATCCGTGACGCTTTTGAGGTGGAACTGCCCCTGCGGGACTTTTTCGAAAATCCGGTTCTATCCGATCTTGCCCTGAAAATTGAACAACTGCGTCTAAGCGATCAATCACTCGTCGCGCCGCCTATCGAAAAGACCGATCGCAATACAGACCTGCCCCTCTCCTTTGCCCAGCAGCGTCTCTGGTTTTTGGATCAACTGGCTCCGGGAAGCGCAAATTATAATATCCCTACCGTTTTGCGTTTAAAAGGCGATTTAAAGGTAGACGTTTTGGAGCGTTGCATATCTGAAATTGTAACACGGCACGAAGTACTACGCACCACTTTTATCGAACGGAGCGAAGGTCCGCTGCAAATCATTCACGAACAAAACGATTTTAAACTACCCATCGAGGATTTAAGTCACCTGCCTTCTGCAGAATCAGAAGAAAAAGCGCGCCAACTCGCAAGTGAGGATGCTATTACCGGCTTTGATTTGGCCAAAGGCCCTTTGTTCCGCAGTAAACTGATTAAACTTGCCGATCGGGATCACGTGGTTGTGTTTACCCTGCATCACACTATCACCGATGGCTGGTCTATGGGAATTCTCATTAAAGAAGTAGCCCTGCTATACCCGGCATTTTTAAACGGTGAACCGTCACCTCTGCCGGAACTTCCGGTTCAGTATGCCGATTATGCCGTTTGGCAGCGCAACTGGTTGCAGGGCGAAGTGTTGGAAAAACAACTTGCTTTTTGGAAGGAGTTAATCGGTGAAAATCCGCCTGTTCTGGAACTGCCCACCGACCGACCCAGGCCGGCCGTGCAAACTTTTAACGGACAGACCTTAAAGCTGAACCTTCCCGCCGAATTTGCGGTACAGCTTAAACAATTCAGTCAAAAAGAGAGCGCCACCCTGTTTATGACTCTCCTGGCCGCCTTTCAGACGCTGCTACACCGCTACAGCGGACAGGACAGTATTCTGGTGGGTTCGCCCATCGCCAACCGCACACAATCTGCTACCGAGCCATTGATTGGTTTCTTTGTCAATACGCTTACGCTTAAAGCAGATTTTAGCAGCGTCCGTAATTTTAAAACCCTGCTAAAACAAGTGCGTGAAACCACACTGCAATCGTATGCTCATCAGGACCTGCCATTCGAACAATTGGTCGAGGCTTTGCACGTGGAACGGGATATGAGCCATTCGCCCTTGTTCCAGGTGGCCTTTATTCTGCAGAATATGTCTATCGAAAAATTGGAGCTGCCCGATTTAACGTTGGAACCTTTTGAAACAAAAGCGCAGATTTCGAAATACGACTTAACTCTGACCACAGCAGAAACCGAAAATGGTATCGAATGTTATTTTGAATATAACAGCGATTTGTTTAACAGCGCCACCATTGAACGCATGATGCTGCATTTTTACAATATCCTGAAAAACGTAATCGCTCATCCAAAACAATCCCTGAATCAGTTAACCTTTTTAAGCGAAGAAGAAAAACATAATCTTTTTCTGGACTGGAATCAGACGATGGTCGAACTTCCGCGGCAGGCCACCGTTCCTCAGGTGTTCGAATCTTTCGTCCGTGCCGGCGGTGAAAATACAGCGGCAGAGTTTGAAGATTCAAAACTGAGTTACGGCGCACTTAATGTCCGGGCCAATCAACTGGCGAACTATTTGCTGTCTTCCGGATTGCAAAAAGACCAAATCGTCGGAATAAGTCTGCCGCGCTCGCTGAATATTCCTGTGGCTATATTAGGAATTTTAAAAGCAGGCGGCGCCTTCCTGTCTATCGACCCGGCCTATCCCAAAGATCGAATCTCTTATATGCTGGAAGACTCCGGATTAAAATTCCTAATCACCCTCGAAGAGATGCTGGAATCGTTGCCGGTAAACGGGACGCCCGTCATCTGCTTAGACCGGGATTCGGAGAAGATTTCTGCTCAAGACGCCCAAAACTTACCCCAGCCTATCTTACCCGATAATTTAGCTTATGTAATTTATACCTCTGGTTCTACGGGGAAACCTAAGGGAACCATGCTGGCGCATAAAGGCTTAATCAACTTATCCCAGGCCCAGCAAAAGGCTTTTTCTATTACCCGGGCAAGTAAAATTTTACAGTTTGCATCGCTCAGTTTTGACGCTTCCGTTTGGGAAACGGCGATGGCTCTGCTCAATGGCGCAACACTGGTATTAGCTGATCAGGAGACACTGGCATCCGGCCAGGGTTTGGCTTCTGTTTTAAGAGAACAGCAGGTCAGTACCGTTACTCTGCCCCCTTCCGTGCTGGCGGTTATGCCGCATGAAGAATTACCGGATTTGAAAACCATTATTACAGCCGGCGAGAAATGCACCGCCGATCTCGTGCAGCGCTGGGGAAGCAATCGTCAATTTGTAAACGCCTACGGCCCCACCGAAACGACGGTCTGTGCATCGATGTTTGAAACCTCGCCAGAGGATGACCGCGAGCCGCCCATCGGTAAACCCATTGATAATTTCCAGTTATTCGTTTTAGATACAAACTGGCAACCGACGGCCTTGGGTGTTCCCGGCGAATTATGTATTGCCGGCAAAGGTTTGGCCCGGGGTTACCTGAACCGTCCCGATCTGACCGCCGAAAAGTTTATTCCGAATCCGTTTAGTCAACAGCCCGGGGCTCGTCTGTACCGCAGCGGTGATTTGGTGCGCTGGCTGCCCGACGGCAATATGGAATTTCTCGGCCGCATCGACCATCAGGTTAAGGTACGCGGTTTTCGTATCGAACTAGGAGAAATAGAAGCGGTTTTAACCAATTTTCCAAAAATTCGTGATGCGGCCGTACTCGCCCGCGAAGACAACCCCGGCGATCAGCGTTTGGTCGCCTATTATGTGAGCGAAGACGGTGAAGCCACAGACATAAATGAACTGCGCACTCATTTAAAACAGCAGGTCCCCGATTATATGGTTCCATCCGTTTTTATGCATCTGGAATCCATGCCGCTCAGTCCCACCGGAAAAATTGACCGTAAGGCGCTGCCGGTTCCCGAAATTTCCAGAGATGTTTTAGCCAACGAATTTATCGCCCCGCGTAATGCGGACGAAGAGAAGCTGGCACAAATTGTTTGCGAATTACTGGGTCTCGAAAAAGTGGGGATCAATGATAATTTCTTTGACCTGGGCGGGCATTCCCTGTTAGCGACAAAATTCATGTCCCGAATTCGCGACAGTTTTCAGGTGGAACTGCCATTACGCAAGTTTTTCGAAGCGCCAACCATCTCTGAACTGGCCCAGGCAATCATCAGTCCGGATGCATTACGCGTGGACGAAGAGGCCCCTCAGATTGAACAGATTGAGCGTGGCGAAGCAGATATTGAACAGCTTTTAAGCGAAATCGACGGATTGTCCGATGATGAAATTGCCTCTTTGTTAGATGACGATGATCCGGAAAACAACTAAGCGGTTTCTTCCCTTGTAGATTACCCGTAACCGAATGTAAGAGTTTTATCAAAAGGATATAAATGTCTGATTTAGAAAAAAAACTGGCTGCTTTATCGCCTGAAAAACGAAAATTGCTTGAAAAAAAACTGAAACAGAAAGGGAGTCAGTTTAATTCTTTTCCGCTTTCTTTTGCACAACAGCGTTTATGGTTTTTAGACCAGTTAGAACCCGGCAATCCGGCCTATAATATTCCGGCCGCTTTTCGTCTTGTAGGACTACTGGATATTGAGGCTCTGGAAAAAAGTCTTAATGAAATTGTTCAAAGACACGAAATCCTTCGCACAACATTTACCGCAGTCAGCGGAAAAGCGGTGCAGATTATCGATAAAAAGCCTAAAGTACTTCTCGAAAAAATACGTATCACAGACCTTAGCGAATCGGAACAGGAAGACCGGGTAAAGCAAATAATTAAGGAAAAGACTCAGCATCGTTTTAACTTAACCAAGGGACCGCTCGGTTTTATTACACTTCTTACGCTTAAAAAAGATGAACATATTTTGCTAATGGTCATGCATCATATTATTTCCGACGGCTGGTCAATGGGAATAATTATTGCTGAATTTGGAGCGCTGTACCAGGCCTATGTTAATAAGCAGAGCGCGGCCTTGCCAAAACTAAAAATTCAATATGCCGATTTTGCTCAATGGCAACGAAAATGGCTTTCCGGTGAGCGGCTGGAGAAACAGCTTCATTTCTGGAAAACGCAATTGGGTACAAACCCGGCGATTCTTAAGTTGCCTACTGATAATCCGCGCCCGGCTGTCTTATCAAACAATGGCAAGAGTGCAAGTATCTTATTACCCCCGGAGTTTTTAAAAAAAGTACAGGATTTTTCGCGCCATGAATCCGTAACCACTTTCATGGCCTTTTTAGCCGTTTTTCAGACCTTGTTGTACCGCTATTCGGGTCAAACGGATATTTATATAGGTACGCCCATTGCCAATCGTAACAGGGCTGAAATCGAACCGGTTATCGGCTTTTTTGTAAACACCCTGGTAATGCGCGGCGATTTATCCGGTAAACCGGATTTTAATACCTATCTGCAATATGTTAAAGAAACCGCACTTAATGCCTACGGACATCAGGATTTACCATTTGAAATGCTGGTTGACGCCATTCAACCGGAACGAAATCTGACATTTTCCCCTATCTTTCAGGTAATGTTTGTGCATACCACTAACGAAACTTCGGAAACAAAACTGCCCGGATTAACCATATTGCCGGTCGAATTCGAAAATACCAGCACTAAATTCGATTTAACTCTGCGCGTTAATGAAATGGCAAAAGGGCTACAAGTTCATTTTGATTATAATGCCGATCTATTCCATGAAGACACCATTCGGAGAATGCTAAGCCATTATCGGTATTTATTAGAAGAAGTTGTTACAAACCCACAGCAATCTGTTTCGGCCATTAAACTTGTTAAAGACGAAGAGCGTAAAAAACTTCTTTATGAATGGAATCGGACCAAAACAGAATTCCCCAGTGATACGCTCATCCATCAATTGTTTGAACAACAGGTTGCACATACGCCAAACCGACCCGCAGTATTTTATGAAGATATTTTACTGACGTTCAAAGAGCTAAATGCTCACGCAAATCAGGTCGCTCATAAATTAATGGCAATAGGCGCCGGGCCGGATACAATGGTCGGCCTTTATATGGAACGATCAACCGAAATGCTTATCGGACTATTGGGCATTTTAAAAGCGGGAGCCGCCTATGTTCCCCTTGATGTGGCGCAACCGATGGAGCGCTTGCAGTTTATTATTGATGATGCCGCTATTCATGTGCTCGTTTCTCAGTCACATTTAGCGCCTTCGCTTAGCCATTTTAAAGGAACTGTTTTACAAATTGATCAGGATTCAATCCGTCATGAAAGTACAGAAAATCCGGAAATACACATACTTCCCGAACAACTGGCATATATTATCTATACTTCCGGCACAACCGGAAAGCCCAAGGGCATTGCTATTCAACATCAATCTGTAATTAATTTAAACGTCGCCTTGAACAAGGCCATCTACAAATATCATAAAAACGGGCCGTTTAACGTTAGCGTCAATGGGCCTTTGGCATTTGATACTTCGGTAAAACAGATTATTCAATTGCTAAACGGACACACATTGTTTGTAGTGCCTGCGGAGACGCGCCTGGATGGAAAAGCACTACTTAAATATATCCGACGGAATAAAATACATGTTTTCGATTGCACGCCTTCCCAGTTACGGCTTTTGCTGGATGCCGGTTTAACGGAAGAACAAGCGTTTATGCCGGAACTAATGCTTATTGGCGGTGAAGCCATTGACGATTCATTGTGGGAACGGTTGTCCGGGAGCGAGGATATAACGTTTTATAATGTTTACGGCCCTACGGAATGCACCGTGGACGCAACGCTGTTTGCCATTGGCAAGCGGAATTCGAACCCGCCGAAAAAACCTGTAATCGGTAAACCCGTAGCCAATACCGAGGTGTTTATTTTGGATAGTCAGTTCAATCCGGCGCCGGTCGGTATCCCTGGAGAATTGTGCATAAGCGGGGCCGGGCTGGCACGCGGGTATTTGAACCGTCCCGATTTAAGCGCGGAAAAATTTATTCCAAATCCGTTCACTGAACTTACCGGAAACCGATTATACCGTACCGGTGATCTGGCCCGTTTTTTACCCGATGGGAATATTGAATTTTTCGGACGGATTGACCACCAGGTAAAAGTACGCGGATACCGAATAGAACTGCCGGAAATCGAAAACATACTTCTGCGTCAGGAAAGCATTAAAGATGCCGTTGTGCTGGCAATCGAACAGCGACTTGTCGCTTTTATTGTGCCCGCCGGGCGGGAAGAAACAGATATTAAACGGTTACGAGAACTCCTGCAAAACGTTTTGCCGGATTACATGATCCCCGCTCTGTTTGTTCCGTTAGAATCATTGCCGCTCACACCAAATGGAAAAGTAGACCGGCATGCGTTGAGGATCCCTCAGGAAATGGATATTTCTTCCCAGGGGCAATTTGTTGCGCCCCGTTCTGCCGAAGAAGAAATTATTGCCGGAATATTTGCCGAAATTTTAAATATTAAAAATATCGGCGCCACCGATAATTTTTTTGAAATCGGCGGACATTCGCTTTTAGCCACTCAGGTTATTTCCCGAATTACAGACAGCTTTAAAACAGAGCTTCCCTTGCGCGATATATTTCAGGCGCCAACCGTGGAACAACTGGCTCTTCGTGTTAAAACAGCTCAGTTGAGATCTGAACAAATTGAGTCGGCGCCGATTACGCCGGTTGACCGGAATCAAAAGCTGCCTCTCTCGTTTGCCCAGCAACGTCTGTGGTTCCTGGATCAGCTGGAACCGGGCAGTCCGTTTTACAATATCCCCAGCGCTTACCGTATCTCGGGAAAACTGGATATTCGGGCGCTTACGGAAAGTATGCAAAAGATGGTGGAGCGTCATGAAATTTTACGTACGCTTTTTACTACCGAAAACGGCAAGGCCTACCAGCATATTTTAGATCGGCTTCAGGTGAACATTCCACAAACCGATCTAAGGGATTTATCAAAAAAGGAACGTACCAAAACGATTCGGGAACTGATTTTAAAAGAAGCACAAAAACCATTCGATTTATCCCGAGGTCCCTTGTTTCGGACAGGTATCATACTACTTTCGGATAAAGAGTTTGTTTTATTACTGACCATGCATCATATTATTTCGGATGCCTGGTCTATGCGTATTTTTATCAAAGAAATGGCGGCGTTGTATAACAGCATTAAAAAGAAACAACCCATAAACCTGCCGGCGCCGGAGCTTCAGTATGCCGATTATGCGTATTGGCAGCGTAACTGGCTGCAAGGCGATGTTCTGGAAAAACAGCTTCGTTTCTGGAAGGAGCAGCTTGGTTCAAGCAATTTCACGCTCGACTTACCCATTGCAAAAACCCGGCCTTCCGTGCAAACCTACCGCGGTTCACATCTGGCATTCGAGCTGGAACCGGCGCTGTCCGAACAATTAAAAGCATTTACGCAAAAACAATCGGCTACTCTGTTTATGACCACTTTAGCCGCTTTTAATGTCCTCTTGTTCCGTTATTCCGGGCAGGACGACATCAATATCGGTAGCCCCATTGCAAATCGTAACCGTTCCGCCATCGAAAACATCATCGGTTTTTTTGTAAATACTTTGGTTTTACGCACCGACCTCTCGGGGAACCCGACATTTATTGAGCTTATAAATCGTATAAAAGAAACCGCCCTCGGCGCTTTTTCACACCAGGATGTTCCCTTCGAGAAACTCCTGGATGTCATTCATACAGACCGTAATCTTAGCCACTCGCCCTTGTTCCAGGTTATGTTTGTCCTGCAAAATACACCTATGCGAGTCGAACCGGCCGCCGATTTTGACCTGGAATTTATAGGTGTGGAAAACAATATTTCCCAATTTGATTTAACCCTCACCTTAAATGATACGCCGCAAAAAATTTCCGGCGGTTTCGAATACAATACAGATATTTTTGATCGCGATTCCATCGAACAAATGGTTGCGCACTTTAAACGGATTCTGGCACAGATGGTTCGTCACCCGCAGCAGTCGATAACGGCGGTTTCTTTATTAAGACCGGAAGAATCTCAAAAACTCACCAGGGACTGGAACCACGAAATTACGCCGCCCCAAAAAGATCTTTGCATTCATCATCTTTTTGAGCGACAGGTCCGTAAAACGCCTCATGCCAAAGCGGTAATTGTTTCGGAAAAATCATTTACCTACGAGCAGTTAAATAACGCGGCAAATCGGTTAGCCCGTTTTCTGCACAAACGCGGCATTACCGGCGGTAGCAGGGTTGGTCTCTGTACCGAACGCTCCTTTGAAATGCTGGTGGGCTTGTTCGGTATTTTAAAATCCGGCGCGGCCTATGTCCCCCTCGATCCTAACTATCCGGACGAACGCCTCGCTTTTATGATCGAAGATTCCCGGCTCGATATCATTTTGACTCAGGAGCATTTAACGGAAAATTTAAAGGGCCAAAAAGCAGAACTTCTTTATTTGGATAAGGATTGGGCTCAAATCGAGAAAGAGCCGCCCACTTCACCGTTGCCAAAACCTTTAGATGCAGAAAATCTTGCGTATATCATTTACACCTCGGGTTCCACCGGAAGGCCCAAAGGTGTTTTGATTCCACACAATTCGGTAGTCAATCACAATCTGGCCATGGCTAAAGAATTTGGCCTGACTTCGCATGACAGAGTCTTACAATTTGCCACCATTAATTTTGATACGGCAGTTGAAGAAATATTTCCGACCCTAAACACCGGCGGCACATTGGTGCTTAGGGGAACAGAAGTACTCATCTCCGGAAGCCAATTACTGGAAATGATTCATAAACACGGTATTTCCGTTATTGATTTACCTACTGCATATTGGCACCAGATAGTGACAGAACTGGAAGAATCCGAAAAGCAGCTCCCCACATCACTTCGGCTTGTAATCCTCGGCGGTGATAAAATTAATGCCGAACGCTTTATGGCCTGGAGTAAAATCGCCGATAAAAAGGTCCGGCTATTAAATACATATGGTCCCACCGAAACAACGATTATCTCCACATTGTACGAAACCACTTCGAATGATAAAGAGATGCAAACACCCGAGGATTTACCCATCGGACGCCCTCTGGAAAACACAAGCGCCTATGTACTGGACCCGCAAATGAATCCTGTACCGGTTGGAATTCCGGGTGAATTATATACCGGCGGCAACGGTTTGGCGCACGGTTATTTACACCGCCCGGATTTAACAGCCGAAAAATTTATACCCGATCCGTTTAGTAAGTTTCCGGGGAAAAGGCTCTACAAAACAGGAGATTTGGTCTGTTTTCGAAAAGACGGAAATATTGATTTCTTAGGTCGCGTGGATCAGCAGGTTAAAATACGCGGATTTCGTGTGGAAATCGGTGAAATTGAAAATCTTCTGAACCGCTACCCGCAAATAAAAACATCTGTGGTTGTGCCCCGTCAGGATAAAAACAATTTAAAACGATTAGTCGCATATTTTACGGCAAAAGAGTCAACGGCAGAATCGGGAACCAAAACTATTTCAGTTCCCGCCGTTCGGGATTTTCTGTCGGCCAAACTTCCCGAGTATATGGTTCCTTCGGCATTTATGCAGCTGGACAAAATCCCCTATATGCCCAACGGGAAAATAGACGTCAGAAGTCTGCCGGTTCCCAATGAAATCCGCAGTAGTTTAAAAACCGAATATGCGCCGCCGGAAACGGAAAATGAAAAAATTATTGCCGAAATTATGCAGGAAATACTGGGCCAGAAAAAAATCGGGATTAACGATAATTTTTTCGAATTGGGCGGAGATTCCATTTTAAGCATTCAGGTTGTGGCGCGTGCAAGTCAAAAAGGATTGCAAATAACGCAGGTTCAAATGTTTAAATATCAAACGATTGCCCAACTTGCTGCAGTGGCTTCCACCGCAAAAATAATCGATGCAGAACAGGGGCTGGTGGAAGGCTCACTACCGCTTACTCCAATTCAGCACTGGTTTTTTTCTCAAAATCTGAAACGGCCAAGCCATTGGAATCAATCCTTGCTTTTTGAGGTGAAACAGGCTTTAGACCCAACCTTACTTGCAAAAGTAACAAACGCTCTGCTCACGCATCATGATGCGCTGCGCCTACGATATGAAGAAAACAGTCCGTTTCCGTTTCAGATAAACGCCGGTTTACCCGAAACACTGCCTTTTACAGTGTTCGACGGAAGTAAACTGGAAGACGCTCGGCTTAAGTCATTTATCGAACGGAACACACAGGCATTACAAAGGTCTATCAATTTACAGGAAGGCACGCTGTTTCGCGTAGCCTACTTTGATTTCGGCAACAGACCGGGACGACTACTTTTAATTGTCCACCATTTGGCAATGGACGGTATTTCCTGGCGCATTTTGCTGGAAGATTTTCAAACCGCTTACCAACAGGCCATTTCCGGACAAGAAATTATTTTACCCCGGAAAACAACTTCGTTTAAAGAATGGGCCGAGAAATTAGAACAATACGCGTCGGGCGAAAAGGCTAAAAGTGAATCCGGTTTCTGGCTGGATATGAGCCGAAAAATACAAACACCGTTTGTTGCCGATTTCCCACAAGGTATAAACACAGAAGATTCGGCCACACAGATTGCGGTTTCACTGACAACCGAAGAAACAACTTCGTTGTTGCAGGAAGTGCCAAAAGTGTATAATACCGAGATTAATGACATATTGCTTTCGGCGTTGGCGCTGGCCTTCGCTAAATGGGAAGGGAAACGTTCGCTATTAATCCATATGGAAGGCCACGGGCGCGAAAACATTCTCCCTGATGTCGATATTTCCCGCACCTTAGGCTGGTTCACAACTCTGTACCCGGTATTGCTGGAATTAGGGTCTGCAGTCGGACCGGGAGACACCATAAAAAATATAAAAGAATTGTTACGAAGAATCCCTGAAAAAGGCATAGGATACGGTATTTTACGCTATTTAAGCCCGGATGATTCTATCCGTCAGGAATTATCTTCATTAGACCGGACTTATATTACGTTTAACTATCTCGGACAATTTGATCAGGCGTTGCCATCCGAATCGCTGTTAGCGCCTGCCTCGGAACGTAAGGGAGCCGAACACGATCCGGAAGAAAAACGTTCCGGTCTTATCGATATTTCAGGAGCAACAGCCGATGGGAAACTGAATTTATCTTTTACTTTCAGCAAAAACCAATTCCGTTCAGAACGCATTCAGCTTTTCGGCGAAACATACATTGAACAACTACGTCAGCTAATCCGGCATTGCAAAGCGCCCGAAGCGGGAGGACGGACGGCGTCCGATTTTAAATTAGCCGGATTAGATAATAAAAAACTGGATAAAGTAATGGCCCAGTTACAAAAGGGAAAAAGACGTAAAAAAAGATAGGAAAAGACACATAAATCACAATTTGTCCTTTCATTTTTATTATCTTTCAGGAAAATAATTATAGGGAGATAGACTTATGGGAAAACGGATACTTTTTTTAATACTTTTTATTACCGGCTTTCTAACAGCCGGCACGTATCATACAATTTCAATGACCGGAACAAATAATTTTTTATCAGATGAAACATTTATCACCAGCACCGATACAATCTCCGCATACTGCACCTGGGATGCAAACAATCTTTATTTGGCCTATTCGGCGGAATTCTTAACCAGTAGCAACGATACCGTCCGTGGAACAACCGATATGTTTTGGTATGTGGACACCGATCCGCATCCCGAAAATCCGTTGTCGGGCAACGGTACCGATACGGCTGCCACCTATTGGACCAATATTATGGAACAACAGCCCTTTTGGTTTGAAGAACAAAGCTGGACACTCCCCTTTTACGCCGACTATTTTATTCGCGGCGACTATGTAAAACAAGACTCCGTATATGGCCGATTCGGCCCTTATAATTCGGCAAGCAATAGTTGGGATGTTGCCGATTTGGATACATCGCTCGCCAATTTAAATATGAATACAGGTTATTATGAAATCGCCATTCCCTGGGATTCATTGGGAAACCCTGCGCATATCTATATTGTTGGCTGGCTGGTAAGCAATGAATGGAAAAGCGATATTTACTGGATAGATTTTATCCCGCATCGTGATCTCGGCGGTACGTATGGAAGCTGGCCGGCACAGTCATTGGAGGGCGGTGACGGTGATAAAAATGAAAACGGAAAATTTAACCACTGGTTCTCGTTCGAAATTACCAGCGGCATCAGTCCGAATATAGTAAATGACCCTCCCGTGGTTTCCACCATTGCCGATCAATCCGTCAGCGAAGGCGAAAGCTTTTCAAACACCGATTTAAACGTACACGTTTTCGATGATTTGACGCCCGATAGTTCCATCCACTGGACCTATTCGGGAAATACCGAATTAACCGTCACCATCGATGCCAACAATCAAGCCTCCGTTACCACGCCCGGTTCAAGCTGGACCGGTTCCGAAACCATAACCTATATTGCCGAAGACGAAGGCGGTAAAAAAGACAGTACAAGTGTAATTTATACCGTAAACGGGCCCAGCGCTCTGCTTTCGGATCCAGCCATCCGACCCGATGCTTTTACGGTTTTACAGAATTACCCAAATCCGTTCAATCCGGCGACACAGATTAAATTTGGGCTTCACAAAGGCAGTGCGGTTAAAATTCAGGTATTTAATATTCTGGGGCAAGAAGTATTTACATTTCAGTCGCCCTTTTTAGAGGCCGGATTTCATACTTACACCTTTAACGGAGAAAACGTTATAAGCGGAACCTATTTTTACCGGGTTAGTACCAAAACACAGACCATTATAAAAAAGATGACTCTGTTAAAATAAATATAAAGCAATCTGAAAACCGGACGAAAACCAAAGTTAATATAGAATAAAAAAGTCAGTGTACCCGCTGGCTTTTTTATTGATCTGGCGAACATTCATTTATACAGGTGATTTTTATTAATGAACGAAAACATTAAAGATATTTATCCGCTCTCTCCCATGCAGCAGGGCATGCTGTTCCACAGCATTTATTCATCTGAAAGCACAATGTATACCGAACAGTTAGCCTGCAAATTCATTGGAAATTTGAATACCGAATTCTTTCAAAAAGCCTGGCAGCAGGTGGTTCAACGCCACGATATATTACGTACGGCTTTTGTATGGGAAGATCTCGACGAGCCGCTTCAGGCCGTTTACGAAGAGGCAGAACTGCCTTTCATTGTATTAGACTGGCAGGATATTCCGGAGGGGGAAAGAGAAGAAAAATTTAAGACCCTGTTAGAGAGCGAGCTAAAGGAGGGCTTGGAACTTTCCGAAGCGCCGTTAATGCGCAACGTCTTAATCAAACTGAATGAAAACGAATCCTACTTTATTTGGAACCACCACCACCTGTTATTTGACGGTTGGGGACTTCCGTTGATTTTACAGGAAGTGTTTAAATTTTATGATGCGCAGGTTCAAAACAAACCGTTACAACTGCATCCCCTGCGCCCGTATAAAGATTATATCGCCTGGTTACAGGAACAGGATATGGAAAAGGCCAAGGCTTACTGGCAAAAGCGGCTTGCCGGATTTACCGCTCCCACTCCGCTGGTTACAGCTCAAAACACATCCGAAGCAGCCGCAGGATACGGCCGCGAAGAACATATACTCTCGGAAGCGTTAACAGATAAACTGAATCGCCTTTCCAGAGAAAACCAGATTACTCTTAACACCATTGTTCAAGGCGCCTGGGCCTTGTTGTCCGCCGCCTATTCCGGAGAAGACGACATTCTGTTTGGTTCCACCGTATCCGGCCGTCCCGCCGATTTACCCGGCGTTGAAACCATGCTCGGATTATTTATCAACACATTGCCTGTACGAGTCTCCATTGATCGGAATAAAACATTTTTGGAATTACTTTCCGGATTACAGCTTCAGACAGCGGAAGCAAGGCAATTCGAATACACACCACTGGTCAATATTCACAGCTGGAGCGATGTCCCCGGCAGTATGCCTCTCTTTAACAGCCTTATTGTTTTCGAGAACTATCCGGTAAATGAAACCCTTTCCGAAAGCGAAGGCAGCCTTAAAATAACAGACGTGCATTCCGTTACAGGCACCAACTATCCCATTACACTCGTGGCGGCGCCGGCTAAAAATTTCTTTTTAGAAATCGCCTATGAAACCGACAAATTCACCCTGCCCGCTATCCGCCAGATGCTGCAGCATTTGGAAAACCTTCTGTCAATAATGGTCTCCCGCCCGGCTCAACCCATCGGCGGAATCGATCTAATTACCGAAAATGAAAAAAACCAGGTATTAAACACCTGGAATTGTAAAACCACTCCGTTCCCCGGGGAAAATACAATTCATCAGCTTTTCGAGGAACAGGTAAAAAAGCATCCCGACGCGTCGGCGGTAAATTTCGAAAACGAAAGCCTGACCTATGCGCAATTGAATGAACGGGCTAACCGGCTGGCACATTTTCTGATTAAACAAGGCGTACGGCCCGAAACCATTATCGGCCTTTCATTCAACCGTTCCGTTGATACGGTTGTCGCCGTGCTGGCAGTGCTAAAAGCGGGAGGCGCCTACGTGCCCATCGATCCGGAGTACCCCCAGGAACGCATCGAATATATGATTGCCGATTCCGGTATCCGGCTGTTGCTCACGCAAAAAAAAATTGCCTCGCTCTTTACAAAATATGATCTGCAGGTGCTTTCCGTTGATGAAGCCGAAACAGGTATTGAACAGGAACCCGACGGCAATCCGAATAACAGCGCCGGACCTCTTAATCTGGCGTATGTTATTTATACTTCCGGCTCTACCGGCAAGCCCAAAGGCGTGATGCTGCAACATCGCGGAGCCGCCAATCTTTTTATGAATATGCAGCAGGCTTTTCTTTTAAAAGAAGGAAAATCCTTTTTACAACTGGCCTCTTTTAGTTTTGACGCGGCGACGGGCGAAATTTTTTCAGCCCTGCTAAGCGGCGCAACAGTCCAGATGATTTCCAAAGAGACACTTTTATCTACCGATAAACTGGTCTCTTTTCTCAACGAAAAGAAGGTAACCTGCGCAACGATTCCGCCTTCGCTGCTTTCTCTCCTCCCGGAAGACAAAATCGACTCCTTCGAAACAATCTTTTCGGTGGGTGACGCCTGTACGCAGGATTTGGCAAACCGATGGAATTCTAAGGTACGCTTTTTTAACGGATACGGCCCCACCGAAGGAACGGTTGCCGCCATTTGGGGGATCGTGGAAAAAGAAGAGACCTCTTCCCAAAGCGCTTCTATCGGCAAGCCCATTGATAATGTTAAAATTTACCTCCTTGATAATTTTCTGAATCCGGTACCGCCTGGTATTCCGGGAGAAATTCATATTGGCGGACCGGGAGTGGCCCGCGGATATTTAAAACGCCCGGAAATTACGGCTGAAAAATTTATTCCCGATGCCTTTAGTGGTGAAAAAGGCGCCCGTTTGTATAAAACCGGCGACCTGGCAAAATATCTTCCGGACGGACGGTTGGAATTTATCGGCCGTGTCGATTTTCAGGTAAAAATTCGCGGTTTCCGAATTGAGCTCGGAGAAATCGAAGCACAACTCACAGCCATAGATTCCATTAAAGACGCCGTGGTAACCGTTATTGGCGAACAGGCCGGAGAAAAATCTATCGCCGCTTATCTGATTGCCTCTGCTGAAAATGAAATTGAGCCAACCGCCATCCGGGAAGCCCTTAACGAAAACTTACCGGATTATATGATCCCGGCAGCCTTTGTAACAATGGAAGAATTTCCGCTTACGCCCAACGGAAAAGTAAACCGTAAAGCGTTGCCCGTTCCGGGACAGGACGATTTTGCCGGGAATATCTACACGGCGCCCCGTACCCCGGAAGAAGAATTACTGGCCGCAATATGGGCCGATGTTTTAAACCTGGAAAAAGTGGGCGTGGAAAGCAGTTTTTTTGATTTGGGCGGTCACTCGCTTTTGGCGACACAGCTTATTTCCCGCGTTCGCGACGCTTTTGATGTGGATATTGAATTACGCAGTTTGTTCGAAGCGCCGACCATCGCTCAGCTCGCTCACGAAATCGACCGCGTAAAAAAAGACGGTAGCGGAATCATAGCCCCGCCGATCGTTCCCGTAGACCGGAATCAGCTGCTCCCCCTTTCTTTCTCGCAACAACGGCTTTGGTTTTTGGATCAGCTGGAACCGAACAGTCCGGTTTATAATATTCCGACCGCAATTAAACTGACCGGCCCGTTAAACATTGAAGCGCTGGAAAAAAGCATCCGGGAAATCGTCGGCCGTCACGAATCGTTACGAACGGTTTTTGATGAAAAGGGCGGAAAACCGCAACAACTAATCCGGGAAACGCACGCTTTTCGTCTGGAACAAATCGATTTGTCTCCCCTTCCGGAAGAACATCGCAATGAAGAATTGAAACGCCTGGCCGAAAAAGATGCGCTTTCTCCGTTTAATTTAAACACCGGTCCTCTTTTTCGGGCCCAGCTAATAAAACTGAATGATGCGCTTCATGCGATACTGTTTAATATGCATCACATTATTGCCGACGGCTGGTCCAGCGGCATTATTATGAATGAAATGGTTCAGTTGTACGCGGCCTTTTCCGAAGGCAAACCGTCTCCGCTGCCCGCGCTTGAAATTCAATATCCCGATTTCGCATACTGGCAGCAAAACTGGCTAAAGGGAGAAGTGCTGGAGCAGCAAACGCGATACTGGAAAAATAAACTGACGGGGGCTCCGCCGCTTCTGGAATTACCCACAGACCGACCGCGCCCGGCGGTTCAGACATTTAACGGCGCCTCCGAATCAATCGAATTTGGACCGGAATTATCAGCCGCCATAAATAAAATAAGCAAAGAAGAAGGCGTCACACTGTTTATGACCTTACTGGCTGCGTATACCGTTTTGCTTCACCGTTACAGCGGACAGGATGATATTTTAACCGGAACACCCATTGCCGGACGAACAAAATCGAATCTGGAAAAAATAATCGGCTTTTTTGTAAATACGCTGATCATGCGTACCGACCTTTCTGAAAACCCTGAATTTTCAGAGCTGTTAGTGCAGGTGCGTGAAACCGCGCTTGGCGCTTATGCCCACCAGGATATGCCTTTCGAAAAATTGGTGGAAGAACTACAACCCCGGCGGGACTTGAGCCATTCGCCTCTGTTTCAGACCGCCTTTGTACTGCAAAACATTCCGGCAGATAACTCTGTGCGCACATCCGAAATTATATTGGAACCCCTTAGCGCGGAAGGCGAAACCGCCAAATACGACATTACGTTAACCATGGCCGAAGGCGCCGATCGGATCGTCGGTTCGATGGAATACAATACCGATCTGTTTAATGCCTCCACCATCCGACGAATGCTGAGCCATTTTAAAACTATACTCGAAACCGTAAGCGAAGACCCCGAAATCCCTATCGACCAAATTCCCTTACTGGAAGAATCGGAACAACGCACACTCCTTGTGGAATGGAATAAAACCGAACAAATATTTCCGTTGGATAAAACCGTTCCCGCGTTGTTCGAATAAAATGTCCGGCAACAGCCGGACGCGCCTGCAGTGGTTTTTAAAGAAAATGCCGGAGCCCAGGCAAAAACGCTGACCTACGCCGAACTAAACCGACAGGCAAATCAAACGGCTCATTACCTGCGTTCTCTCGGTATCCGCGAAGAAGATACCGTCGGTATTTGTATGGAACGCTCCTTAGACATGGTTAGCGCAATGCTGGCTATTCAAAAAGCCGGCGCCGCTTATGTTCCCATCGATCCGGCCTATCCTTCCGAGCGAATCCGGTATATGGTAGAGGATTCGGGAATCAAATATTTGCTTACTCAGGAAAAATTCGAAGCACATCTGGCCGCACACCAGGAAAAACTAATTACCATCGACAAAACCGGTACAAACATTTCAGAACAAGCGGAGGCCAATCCGGAGACAAAAACAACCCCGGATAATCTGGCCTATATTATTTACACATCCGGTTCCACCGGGAAACCAAAGGGCACCCTGCTGCACCACCGCGGCGCCTGCAACCTGGCCTTCATTCAAAAGAATGCGTTTAAGGTAGGCCCCGGCAGCCGGATCTTGCAATTTGCCTCATTGAGTTTTGATGCGGCAACCTGGGAATTTTTAATGGCCATGGTTTCCGGTTCGACGCTGGTTCTTACCAGCAGCTAAACAATCACTTCCGGTCAGGAACTGGTTAATCTTCTGAACGATCAAAAAATTACCACCATAACGCTGCCGCCGTCGGTTCTCGCGGTGCTTCCTAAAACCAAATTGGAACATCTGCAAACCATTATAACTGCCGGAGAAGCTGTTTCCGGCGAATTAGTGGAAGAATGGGGCGCGGGCCGAACCTTTTTTAACGCATACGGTCCCACCGAAACCACGGTATGCGCCTCCATGCACAAATGTCAGGGTTCCTATCCGGCCGGGCCGCCCATCGGAAAGGCAAACAGTAATTTTAAACTCTATGTTCTGGATCTCTACAGCGCACCGGTTCCCGTTGGTGTACCGGGCGAACTTTGTGTTTCCGGTACCGGGCTGGCGCGTGGGTATCATAACCGTCCCGCGCTGACAGCGGAGAAATTTATTCCCAATCCATTTTCACAGCTTCCCGGTGATCGGCTCTACCGTACCGGAGACCTCGTGCGCTATCTGCCGGATGGTAATATCGAATTTCTTGGCCGTATCGATCACCAGGTTAAAGTACGCGGTTTCCGAATAGAGCTTGGAGAAATCGAAGCCGTACTGGCAAGACACGAACATATCGTTAACCAGTTTGTAATGGCCCGGGAAGATAAGCCCGGCGATAAACGACTAACCGCCTACATCGTCACCGATGGACATGAAACGATTGATCCGAATCAGATAAAAGATTTTGTCAGAAAAGAGTTGCCGGAGTATATGACGCCTTCCGCGATAGTGATTATGGATAAATTTCCGTTAACGCCAAACGGAAAAATTAACAGGAATCTTTTGCCGGCGCCCGAAATCAGCCGTAGTGATTTAAGTGCGGAATATTTAGCGCCGCGCAATGAAACCGAAGAAAAATTACTTGCCATTATAACAGCGCTTTTAGATGTAAAACAGGCGGGTGTGCATGATAATTTCTTTGAATTGGGCGGCCACTCACTGCTTGCTACCCAGTTTATGTCCCGTTTAAAAGAGACCTTTTCGGTAGAATTGCCCTTGCGCACCCTGTTTGAAAAACCTACCACGGCTCAGATTGCCGAAGAAATCGCGGCCGCTCAAACAGTCGATAAATCGGCGGAACAGGCTCCGACATCGGAAATTAAACGGGTTTCACGCTCCGGAAGAAGGGTACGCCGTTCGGATTTAGGCAAATAGTATTCAACAGGAAAAATATAACGAATAAGGGATTTTTTGGATGAAGGACCCCGTTACACCTGAACTTGAATTTGATAACGAAAACACAGCAGACGACTCTTTTGAAGAAGATGTGTATATTTTTCCGGCCTCTTTCGGCCAAAAACGATTTTGGTTTTTAGATCAGTTTGAACCGAACAGCCCCTATTATAACATCCCATCTGCCTTTCGCTTAAAAGGCGCTTTCGATGCTCCGGTATTTAAAAAAGCAGTACAGGAAATATTTGACCGTCACGAAACGCTGCGCACCACCTTTGAAGCTATCGACGGCGAACCGATGCAGGTGGTTCAGCCGCAATTTCAAATCAACATTCCGGAAATCGATTTACAGAGTTTGGAGCCGGACGACCGGGAAAACGAGCTACAAAGATTAGCGGTAAAAGAAGCGCGGACTCCGTTTAACCTGGCCAAAGGACCGCTCACGCGGGTAACCATTCTCAAAGCGGCTGAAAACGATCATACCATTCTGCTAACCATGCACCACATCATTTCCGACGGTTGGTCCATGGGTGTTCTGATTGCCGAAATCACCGCGCTTTACGGCGCTTTTTTAGAACAAAAGCCCTCACCGCTTGCGGAACTGCCCATCCAGTACGGCGATTTTGCCGAATGGCAGGCAGAGTATTTACAGGGTGACGTTTTACAAAAGCAACTGACCTATTGGGAAAAAGCCTTGGGCAACAATCCGCCTGTGTTAGAATTGCCATCCGACCGCCCTCGCCCTCTGGTACAGACAAACGTTGGCGCAAGCCTTACACGAACAATCCCCAGGCATCTTTCCCAGCGCTTAAACGAGTTTAGCAGAAGCGCTGGCGGTACAATGTTTATGACCCTTATGGCAGCTTTTAATGTTGTGCTGGCCCGCTATTCCGGTCAATATGATATTTCTATCGGCACGCCCATTGCCGGACGTACGCGCAAAGAGACCGAAGGATTAATCGGGCTGTTTATAAACACGCTGGTCATGCGCACACAGTTTTATGACAATCCTTCTTTCCGGGAACTGTGGCAACGTATGCGGCAAACTTCGCTGGGCGCATTTGAAAACCAGGATATCCCGTTCGAACTTCTCGTGGACAAATTGCAACCCGATCGGGATATGAGTTATCCGCCTTTATTTCAGGTGATGTTCATTCTGCAAAACGCCCCGGTAAAAGCGCATCAGGTAAATACGGAATTAAGTATGGAAATGCTCACCGTAGATATGGGCACTTCCACTTTTGACCTTACGCTTTCCCTCTCCGAAAGTACGGAAGGGATAAGTGTTTCGGCTGAATATAATACCGATTTGTTTGATTCATCCACTATCGAACGGCTGCTTTCCCACTATATCCAGGTTTTGGATAACGCCATCCTCAATCCGGATCTACGGGTTTCTGAAATCCCCCTGCTCTCCTCCGAGGAGGAATATCGCATTCTAAAAGAATGGAATAATACGGCCCGCGAGCGCGATCGCAGTTTATGTATTCACCGTTTATTTGAGAAACAGGCTATTGAAACACCGGGTGCCACGGCCGTTGTTCATCTTGACCATAAAGAGACCTACGGAGAGCTAAACAAACAAGCCAACCAAATTGCACACTATCTGCAAAAAAAAGGTGCCGGGCCGGAAATTAAAGTCGGTGTTATGGCCGATAAATCCGTTCAGTTGCCGGCTATTGTTTTGGGGGTCTTAAAAGCCGGTAGCGCCTATCTGCCGCTCGATCCCGGATACCCGGAAGACCGGCTGAAATATATGCTGGAAGATGCGGGCATTTCCATCCTTGTTACGTTTGCTTCCGGCGCTTCCCTCGTGACAGGCTATACGGGCAATATTGTTGTTTTAGATGATGAATGGAAGGAAATATCCAAAGAGCCTGTTACAAATCCCGAAAGCGCGGTTAGCGCCGAAAACCTGGCCTATATGATTTACACGTCCGGTTCCACCGGTAAAGCCAAAGGAACGATGGTTCGGCACAGCGGTCTTGTCAATGTTTATAGCGCCTGGGAAGAGACCTATGAACTTAAAACCAAATGCCGCAGCCATTTACAAATGGCTTCTTTTTCATTTGACGTATTTTCCGGTGACTGGACGCGCGCCCTCTGTTCCGGCGGCAAGCTGGTACTGGTACCGCGTGATATGCTGCTCGAAGCCGAACAATTATTTGACTATATGACCAGAGAGCAGGTTACTATCGGTGAATTTGTTCCCGCTGTTTTAAGAAATTTAATCGACTATGTCGAGCAAAACGGTAAAACGCTTCGGCAGTTCCGTTGCCTTATTGCCGGTTCGGATATTTGGTACGCCGGCGAATACAAAGCGTTTAAAAGTTTTACCGGAGCGGATACGAGGCTGATTAATTCCTTCGGACTTACCGAAGCCACCATCGATAATTCATGGTTTGAAACAAATGATTTAAATATCCCGTCCGATCGGCTGGTTCCTATCGGCAAACCTTTTGCCAATATGGCCATGTATATTTTGGATGAATTCCTCCAACCGGTTCCCCCAGGCGTTCGCGGCGAATTGTTTGTGGGCGGCGAAAGTCTGGCCCGCGGTTATTTTAAACGACCCGATTTAACAGCCGAACGCTTTTTACCGAATCCTTTCAGTCGTACAGCCGGCGAACGAATGTACCGTACCGGCGATATGGCCCGCTACCTTCCGGATGGCAATGTGGAATTTCTGGGCCGGGCCGATACACAGGTTAAACTGCGCGGATTCCGGATTGAACTGGGAGAAATAGAATCGGCGCTTACTGAATTCGAATCCATAAAAGATGCCGTCGTTATTCTGCGTGAAGATGACCCGGGCGATAAACGTTTGGCAGCCTACTATGTCCCCGAAACCGATGCCGATCCTACATCTCTGGAAATGCGCGCTTTTCTTTCTGAGAAGCTGCCGGAATATATGGTGCCTTCCGCTTTTGTCTGGATGGAATCCATTCCGCTCACACCCAACGGAAAAGTAGATCGCCGTTCCTTGCCAAAACCAGACGCCGATGTGCTGATGAAAGAGATGGAAGCCGAATATATAGCACCGCGCACACCCGAAGAAGAGGGCGTTGCCGCTATTTTTTCCAAACTCTTAAATGTAGAAAAGGTTGGCGCCACACATAATTTTTTCCTTTTAGGCGGCCATTCTCTGTTGGCCACACAACTTGTTTCACGTTTTAAAGATACGTTTAAAGTGGAAATTCCGTTACGGGTTGTCTTCGAGACGCCAACCGTGGCCGGCATTGCACACGCCGTTGAAGCCGCCTCGGTGAGTACCGGCCGGGTTCAGGCCCCGCCCATCGTTCCGGTTAATCGTGATCAGGAATTACCCCTTTCGTTTGCTCAACACCGTTTATGGTTTTTGGACCGTCTGGAACCAAACAGCCCCTTTTATAATATTCCCGAAAACTATCGCATAAAAGGTCCGCTGAATCCGGTAATATTGCAGCAAACGGTTAATGAGATCATCCGCCGCCACGAAATTTTACGTACCGGGTTTTATACGGTAGACGGGAAACCGCTGCAACAGATTCGCGAAAATCTTGAAATCGAAATACCGCTAACCGATCTTAGTCATTTGCAGAAAGAGGATCGTGAAAAGCAGGCGGCATATATTATAAAACAACGAAACCTGGAACCGATCCCCCTGGATCGGCTGCCCCTGTTCCGTTTTGAACTGATCCGACTAACGCCCAACGAGCATATTGCCTGCCTCGTTATTCATCATATTATTTCCGATAACTGGTCAACCCATGTGTTGATGAGTGAAATCGGCGTTATTTACGATTCCTTTGTACGCGGAGATGTCTCTCCGCTTCCGCCGCTTCCCATTCAATATGCGGATTTTGCCCACTGGCAGCGTAACTGGTTGAGCGGCGCTGTTCTGGAACAGCAACTTGCCTTTTGGAAAAGACAACTGGAAGGAAGTCCCCCGGTACTGGAAATGCCCAAAGACCGGCCGCGTCCCGCCGTGCAAACGTTTGATGGATCGTTCAAAACAAAACAACTGTCTGCAGAACTGAGCAGACGTATAAAAGCTCTGTCCGGAGAAGAAGGCGCCACGCTGTTTATGACGCTGCTGGCCGCTTTTAGCACCCTACTTTACCGCTGGTCGGGACAGGATGATATCAATATCGGTACACCCATTGCCAACCGTAATCATCCCGAAATTGAAAGTCTGATAGGCTTTTTTGTCAATACGCTGGTTTTACGAGTCCATCTTGATGGCAGGCCATCGTTCCGTTCTCTGATACAACGGACAAAAGAAATTGCATTAAATGCTTATGCCCATCAGGATTTACCGTTCGAAAAAATTGTGGAAGCGGTTGATCCCGAACGCAATATGAGCCACTCCCCGTTGTTTCAGGTTATGTTTGCCCTGCAAAGCAGTCAGGCGTCGGGTATGGTTCCTTCCGGCCGCTCGGATATTTCCATTGAGCCGGTGGAAGCGCATAGCGCCACGGCAAAGTTTGACCTGACCATGTTTGTGGTGGAAGAAAACAACCGGCTCGGCGCGGCGCTGGAATACAACACCGATCTCTTTGACGGCAGTACCATCGAAAAAATGCTGGCCCATTTTGAGCGACTGCTAACCGCCATGACCGAAGCGCCGGATCAGCCTATTGAGTTGCTACCGATGATTAGTGAAACAGAACGCCAAAAACTATTGACAGATTGGAATGCGAAAGCTCAAACACCTGTATTTACGGAAACAATATTTCAATTATTCGAAAGACAAGCAGCCGAATTTCCTTCCAATATCGCCATAGAATTTGAAGGAAGTCGGTTCAGTTACGAAGAAACGAACCGGCTGGCAAACCAATTAGCCCG
Source organism: Calditrichota bacterium (assembly GCA_024278755.1). Lineage (GTDB taxonomy): Bacteria > Calditrichota > Calditrichia > Calditrichales > Calditrichaceae > JANTFQ01. Next base: position 148,855 of record JAJRSO010000063.1, read on the forward strand.
CTTTCTTAAAACGAAAAACGTAGCGCCCGATGTTACGGTGGGCCTGGCTGTGGAACGTTCACCGCAAATGATAATCGCCATTCTCGCCATTTTAAAAGCTGGCGGCGCCTATGTGCCCATCGATATTCATTATCCGCAAGATCGACTGCAATATATTATGGAAGATTCCGGTATCACGCTGGTTATAACCACATCAACGGCCGCAACCCGGCTTCCCGCCCATTCCGCCGAAGATATTTTACTGGATCGGGATCAAGCGGAAATTGAAAAAATGGGTGACGGCAACTTAAACGTAACCGTTAATGAAGAGAACCTGGCCTATATGATTTATACGTCCGGTTCCACCGGGAAACCGAAAGGCACTCTTATCACACATCGCGGGCTTAGCCATTATTTAAACTGGTGCTATGCCGCATATCCGCTTGCGGAAGGCCGCGGGTCGCTGGTGCATTCCACTTTATCTTTCGACGCTACTGTAACCGCTGTTTTTACACCGCTTTTAACCGGAAGAACGATCACCTTAATTCCCGAAGACACCGGTTTGGAAGCCTTGGGGTTCGCACTACTGAAATACAAAGATTTTAACATTGTGAAAATAACACCGGCGCATTTGGAACTGCTCGGCAGTCAGATTTCGCCAAAAGAAGCGTCCGGCCTGTCCCGGGCTTTTGTTATCGGCGGCGAAAACCTGACAGCGCCCCAAATTGAGTTTTGGCAAAAATACGCGCCGCAAACCAAACTTTTTAATGAATACGGGCCAACGGAAACAGTAGTGGGCTGTGTGGTTTACGAAGCCTCCCAATGGCAGGGTCGCGGCTCGGTTCCCATCGGAAAAGCAATCTATAACACCCCTGTATATATTCTGGATGACTACCTACAACCGGTTCCGGCCGGTGTTCCGGGTGAGTTATACATCAGCGGCTCCGGTGTGGCCCGCGGCTATTTAAACCGCCCCGATTTGACAGCAGCTTCGTTTATGCCCGACCCGTATAGCGCCATTCCCGGAAGCCGTATGTACAAAACGGGAGACCTTGTTAAATATTTGCAAAACGGAAACATGGAATTTATCCGCCGTGCAGACGAACAGGTAAAAATTCGTGGTTATCGTATTGAACCCGGCGAAATTGAAAGTGTGCTGCTACAAAACCCGGAAATTGATGATGCGGTTGTGATTGTAAGGGAAGATGTGGCAGGTGACAAACGTCTTGTTTCTTATCTTGTTCCCGCGGAAGATAAAGAGATAAATTTTTCCGATATTCGGCAACAGCTAAAGGCGGTACTTCCCGATTATATGATCCCCGCTTCCTCGGTGCTTATGGATAAAATACCCCTGACTGCTAACGGAAAAGTTGACCGGCGGGCACTGCCCAAACCGGGACGGGAAGCGTTGGCAGCGGAAATTGAATATACGGCGCCTTCCACAGAAGAGGAGCAAAAGCTGGCCGCACTCTGGAGGGAATTGCTGCAAATCGATACGATCGGTATTCATGATAATTTCTTTGAGCTGGGCGGACACTCTTTGCTAGTCACTCAGCTGGTGTCGCGCATTCGTGATGCCTTTGGCATCGAACTGCCTCTAAAAGATATTTTTGAAGCGCCCACGATTGCCACGCTTCTGCTAAAAATTGAGATGGGACATAGCGCTTTTTCCGCCCCGTCGCTAACATCCGGCGTACGTCCCGAGCATATCCCCCTCTCCTTTGCACAACAGCGGCTTTGGTTTTTGGATCAGCTTTCCCCGGGAAACCCGTTTTACAATATTCCATCGGCCATGCGTATTAAAGGCGCATTGAACCCGGAAGTGCTCGAATCTGCTTTACATCAAATTGCCATGCGCCACGAAAGCCTGCGCACCACATTTAAAGCAAAGGACGGAAAACCCGAACAGATTATCGCAGCCGAAAGCGATTTTAAACTGCGCACCATCGATCTGAGCGATTCGGAAACATCCGAACGTGAAAGGAAAATCCGTTTATTGATTGATGAGGACACGGCAAAACCGTTTAAACTTGACAAGGGACCTTTATTCCGGGTACATCTGATTAAAGCGGCGCCGGAAGATCATGTATTACTGTTTAACATTCATCATATCATTTCCGACGGATGGTCGACCAATGTTCTCATTCGTGAATTGTCCGTTTTGTACGAGGCCTTTTTGCGCGGAGCAGGCTCTCCCCTTCCGGAACTTAAAATCCAGTATGCCGATTATGCCATCTGGCAGCGCAGTTGGTTAAAAGATGAGATTCTATCCGAACAACTGCAATACTGGAAAGAGGCCATTGGCGTTAATCCGCCGGTACTGAACCTGCCCTTGGACTATCCGCGGCCTGCCGTACAAACCTTTGATGGCGCCGTACACCAGGCGCCGCTTGGCAGCTCCCTTTCCGAAGCGACCGCCGAACTGGGCCGCAAACACGGCGCTACGCTCTTTATGACGCTTCTGGCTGCTTTTCAGGCCTTCCTGCACCGATACAGCAGCCAGGATGAAATATTAACAGGTTCGCCTATTGCCGGCCGTAGCCATTCCGAAACGGAAGCATTGATAGGTTTTTTTGTAAACACAATTGTTTTAAAAGCCGATTTCTCGCAGCCGCTATCGTTTAGCTCTTTACTGGCACAGACAAAAGAGCGTACGTTGCAGGCCTATGCGCATCAGGAAATTCCCTTTGAACAGCTGGTGGACGAGCTGCAGCCGGAACGTTCCATGAGTCATTCTCCACTCTTCCAGGTGATGTTTGTGCTGCAAAATACGCCGGGAAGCGCTCAAAATGCTACGGCAAACGGCACAGGTCCCATGGCGATGGAAGCATTAGACAGCAATATGAAAACCGCTAAGTTTGACCTGACCCTGATGATTGTGGAAAATGCCGACGGACTTTGGGCCGAGTTTGAATACAACACCGCTCTGTTTAAAGCGGAAACCATAAAAGCCATGATGGAGCAATTCATTTTCTTTTTAACGGAATTGACCCGCCACCCGCAAATGGATATCAATGCGTTCAGCCTGCTGGATCCCAATAGCAAACAAAAACTGCTGCTTAAATGGAAGCAGCCTCCTGCCGCATTGCAGGAGCCGGCTTTAATACAGCGCTGGTTTGAACAACGTGCACAACAAACGCCAGACGCCATTGCCGTTTCGTATAAGGGCAGCAAACTGACGTATGGAGAATTAAACCGTACGGCTAACCGGTTAGCACATTTTTTACGAAAAAAAGGGATCGGCCCGGAACAGTTAACCGGTATTTCTCTAAACCGATCGCCGGAAATGGTAACCGCTCTGCTTGGCGTTTTAAAAGCAGGCGGTGTTTATGTACCCATCGACCCGGCATATCCGCAGGAACGCATCCGTTTTATTCTGGAAGACTCTGGCATTTCTCTGCTGCTGACACAGAACAAACTGCGGGATATTTTTAAACGCTTCCCGCTGGAAACAATTGCCCTCGACAGGCAACGGCAATTGTTTGAAAATGAGAAGCCCGAAAATCCTCCGCTAATTTCCCATCCGGAAAATGCTGCTTATATGATTTATACCTCCGGCTCGACAGGCAAACCTAAAGGAACGGTAATCCAGCACCGCAGTTTGTGCAATTTAACCCGCTTTCAGATAAAGGATTTTCAATTGGGCGAAAACAGTCGCGCCCTGCAGTTTGCCTCTTTTAGTTTTGACGCCTCGGTTTCAGAAATATTCACTACCCTAATCAGCGGCGCAACATTGTATCTGGCCGATCGCAACGATTTAATGCCCGGCTCCGGTCTGGTGCATTTACTAAGAGATAACAAAATTTCTGTGGTTACCCTGCCGCCTTCGGTGTCCGGCTTGCTAAAAGAAGAACTTTTCCCCGATTTGAAAACGCTGGTATCTGCCGGAGAAGCCTGTCCGCCGGATATAGCAGCCCACTGGGCACAGGGAAGACGTTTTATCAATGCCTACGGGCCCACCGAAAATACGGTTTGCGCATCAAGTTTTGCGGTTGATTCGGAAATAAGCGCGGCCCGCGTACCCATTGGCCGGGCCATCGACAATGTACGGCTCTATGTTCTGGACCGTAAGGGGAATTTGCTTCCGCCGGGAGTACCCGGCGAACTTCATATTGGCGGAATGAGTTTGGCGCGGGGATATTTTAACCGGCCCGATTTAACAGCGGAAAAATTCATTCCAAATCCGTTTAGCGATACAGAGGGAGAACGATTATACCGCACCGGTGATTTGGTGCGTTCCGATGAGAACGGAATAATTGAATTTCTGGGCCGGGTGGATCAGCAGGTTAAAATACGCGGTTTCCGAATTGAACCCGGTGAGATCGAACAGGTTCTTAAAACATTTAAAGGTGTCCAGAATGCTATAGTTATGGTCCGGGAAGATATCCCGGGGAGTCCTGTTTTAGCGGCATATCTTGTGCTGCAAACCGGTAAAGCGATGGAAAATACAGATTTTTACAGCCTATGCGCCGAACATCTTCCGGATTATATGGTTCCTGCTGCGTTTATCGTACTGGATGAAATTCCGCTTACGTCCAATGGTAAAGTTGATTTTCGCAGCCTGCCAAAGCCCGATTTCGAACAACTGTCTGAGGAGGATATTTTTACGGCGCCCCGTTCGGAAGACGAGCAGGCGCTGACCGATATCTTTTGTGAACTGTTAAATTTGACTGAAGTTAGTGTCACACGGAGCTTTTTCACCCTCGGCGGCCACTCCCTTTTAGCAGCGCAATTGGCATCGCGTATTAGAGATGTTTTCGATATAGAAATCCCGTTGATTACCATTTTTGAAGCGCCGACAATCGCAGGCTTAACTCTGCAAATCGAACAACTCCGTTCGGTTCACGGCGGACGGTCTCTGCCGCCTTTGCAACCCGTAGCGCGAACTGAATCTTTACCGCTCTCCTTTGCCCAGCAACGACTGTGGTTTTTGGATCAACTGGCCCCGGACAACGCCACATACAATATTCCGGCAGCGCTTAAATTTACAGGCCCCTTTGATTTCTCCGTATTTAAAGAAAGTCTGGCCGAAATTATTAAACGGCACGAATCCCTTCGTACCACCTTTGGAACCGAAAACGGTATGCCGGTTCAGAATATTAAGGAGACACTCAACCCGGAACCGGTGTATGAAGATTTATCACACCTGGAGCCGGAAACAAGAAACAAACAGGCTGAACTCTTGGCTGGTGAAGATGCCGCCGAACCATTTGACCTGGAGATTGGCCCGCTGTTCCGGACAAAAATTATTAAACTGGACGAAAACGAACATGTCATCCTTTTTAATATGCACCATATCATTTCGGACGGCTGGTCGGTCAGCGTACTGATTCGCGAGTTTTCACAATTGTACGATGCCTTATCCAAAGGGTACCAGGCGCAGCTTCCGGCGTTGCCTGTGCAATATGCCGATTTCGCGCATTGGCAGCGCAGCTGGCTTAAAGATGAAATATTAGATGAACAGATCCAATTTTGGAAAGACACCATCGGCCTGAATCCCGAACCGCTACAGTTGCACGAAGATTATTCCAGACCGGCGGTACAGACGTTTAACGGCAGCAGTATTTCCGTTTCAATTCCGGCGGCGCTAAGTAGTCAAATAAAAAAACTAAGTCAAAACGAAGGCACCACCCTTTTTATGTTTTTATCGGCGGCATTTCAGACGCTTCTGCACCGCTATTCAGGCCAGGAAACCATTTTAATCGGTTCCCCTATCGCCGGCCGCAATCAATCGGAAATTGAAAATCTAATCGGTTTTTTCGTAAATAATCTGGTGCTAAAAGGCGACTTCTCGGAAGATCCCAGTTTCCGGACTCTTTTGCAACAAACACGTAAAAATATTCTTCATTCGTACAGCCATCAGGATTTGCCTTTTGAACAGCTTGTGGAAATTCTGCAACCGGAACGCGACATGAGCCGTTCACCTATCTTTCAGGTCATGTTTGTCATGCAAAATACGCCCATGGGCAATATGGAACTCTCGGACGTAAAAATTGAAGCGGTGGAAGCGGATCAGAAAGCGGCCAAATACGATCTGTCCCTGATCATGATGGAAACCGGAGAAACTCTGTTTGCCGAATTCGAATTCAATACCGATTTATTTCGCCAAGAGACGATTCGGCAGATGCTGAACCATTTTGAGGCTCTGCTGAATGCCATCGTTCTCAATCCGGATATTCCGGTTTCGAATTTATCCATAGCAGATAAAGAAACCCTTACGCAATGTTCGGAAAAATGGAATGCCACAGAGTGTCCCTTTCCGGACACCCATACAATTCAGCAGGTATTTGAAAAACAGGCAGAGCAGACACCGGAAAAAGCCGCCGTTTGCTTTAACGGAAACTGTCTCAACTACAGAGAATTAAATGAAAAGGCTAACCGGCTCGCCCATTTTCTGCGTCAAAAAGGCGTTGTGCCCGAAACCATTGTCGCCATTTCGGTTGCCCGTTCTTTTGATATGCTTATCGGATTGCTGGGTATTTTAAAAGCCGGCGGCGTATATTTACCGCTGGATCCGGCCTATCCGCAGGATAGGTTGCAGTACATTTTTAAAGATGCTAATGTGCGCCTGCTCCTGACTCAAGACTTATTTGCAGAGCAATTTAAACTCGCGGATGTACAGACCATTGTTTTTGAAAACATGGGAAAAGCGCTTAAAAAACAATCTGCCGAAAATCCGCCGAATGTAACCGACGCACAAAACCTGGCCTATATTATTTATACGTCCGGCTCCACCGGAAAACCAAAAGGCACTATGTTGCAGCATCGCGGACTATGTAATTTAACAAACGCGCTGGCAAAACAATACAGGGTTTCGGAAGAGAGCCGCAATTTGCAGTTTGCCTCCTTCAGTTTTGATGCATCCGTAGAGGAAATTTTTACGGCGCTTACACAAGGCGCGACCCTGTATTTAATTGAACGGGATGTCCTCCTTTCGGGAACCGGCCTGTCGGCAATGCTGACGGAAAACAAAATTACCAATGCCACTTTGCCGCCGTCTTTGCTGGCCGTATTAAAACCGGAAGACTTTCCAAATCTGAAAAATGTGGTTTCCGCCGGAGAGGCCTGTCCCAAAGAGATTGCAGAAAAATGGGCGGAGGGACGTCATTTTGTTAATGGTTACGGTCCAACTGAAAATACGGTCTGCTCCACAACGTTTACAGTTAGGGAGCCTGTTTCAGGGAAAACCGTACCAATCGGTCAGCCTATTGATAACGTAAAAGCCTATATTCTGGACGCCCATTTACAGGAACTTCCGGCAGGTCTGCCGGGCGGTTTGTATCTGAGCGGCCCCGGTTTGGCCCGCGGTTATCTGAATCGTCCCGATTTAACCGCAGAAAAATTTATCCCTAACCCGTTTTCAACGGAGGCCGGAGAGCGGCTGTACCGCAGTGGCGACCTGGCAAGGCGCCTTTGGAATGGCGAACTGGAATTTTTAGGCCGTGAAGATCAGCAGCTTAAAATCCGCGGTTTTCGTGTGGAACCGGGCGAAATAGAATCGGTATTGCTGCGGCAGAACGGAATTAAAAATGCGGTGGTCGATGCGGTGCAGGAAAAATTAGCAGCCTGGATTATTGTCTCCGAACCGCAAAATTTTAATATGGAAACCCTGCGTTCCGCTTTATCTGCGGAACTTCCTGAATATATGATTCCATCGTCCATTCAGGTCTTGGACAAGATTCCGCTCACCCCTAACGGCAAAGTAAACTATCGCGCTCTACCCGAACCGTCCTTTGATGAAGCGGCGGCCAAGGCAGAATTTATTATACCGCGCACAACGCTGGAAGGACGTTTGGCAGATATCTGGAAAGACATTCTGGGAACAAAAAAAATAGGCGTTCGGGACAACTTTTTTGAATTAGGCGGGCACTCCCTGTTGGCCATGCGTCTGCTTACAAGCATAGAAAAACAATTGGATAAGGATATTAATCTGGTTAGCTTTTTTCAAGATCCGACCATAGCGCATATGGCAAAAATGATTGAGGACGAAGCCGAATTCGAAACGGGGGCCAGTTTAATCCGCCTGCGTAAAGGAGACGAAAGACAAGCGCTTTATTTTGTACATCCCTCTGGCGGTGCTGTGCACCACTACAGAGAGTTAGCCCAAACACTCGAAACAGACCGGGCTGTATTTGGTATTCAGGCACAGGGTCTGGACGGAAAAATGGAATTGCACAAGACTATCGAAGATATGGCATCCGCTTATATAGAGACGATCCGTGAAAAACAACCGCAAGGTCCCTATCTGCTCGCCAGCTGGTCATTGGGCTCGATTATTGTGCACGAAATGGCCCGCCAGTTAGAACAGATGGGGCAAAAAACAGCTCTGCTAATTCAACTGGATCAAACCCCTTTTATTACACACGACACACCTAAAGATACGGCCGAGATGCTGGCCAATATGTTTAAGCGTTATTTTAAGGTAGATCAGGCATATCTGCGCACACTGAGTGAAGATGAACAGTTTAAAGTGATAATAAAAAAAGCAAAAAAACACAAAGCGATCCCCCGTTTTATCCGTCTGGCAGATTTCAAACGCTATATACTGGTCAATGAAACACAAATTCAGGCCTGGCTGCAATATACAGCCAAACCGTATTCGGATACCATTGTGTTGTTCCGCTCCGAAGAAAACCGTAACGCAGCGGAAGCGGATTTAGGCTGGAAAAAAATTACGGCTGGTGTTGACATTGTAGATGTCCCGGGAAATCACATTACGATGCTCCAGGAACCACATCTGAAACAGGTTGCCATGGAGATAAGTAAACGGCTAAACGGACTCGTGTAAATTTACTGGAAACAACTCAATGGATTTATTAAATTTAGGCTTTAACAAAGCCGATGAAGGAATATGGAAAAAGCTTCAATAGAAAAACCTAAAAAAATCAAATCACTTGCCAAAGACACGCGCTTGTTTAACAGAAATTTTTTACTCCTGTGGCAGGGACAACTTGTCAGCCGTCTTGGCACTCAGGTCTATTCAATCGTTATTGCACTTTGGTTAAAACATACTCTTGAGGCTTCCGGTTCCGCCGGCTCGCTGGTTGGTTCGTTTTTTATGCTTAGCGCAATCCCGATGGTTTTGTTCAGTGCATTCGGCGGCGCCGTTGCCGATCGTTTTTCGAGGAAAAAAATTATTTTATACGGCGATATATTTAGCGGTATCATTGTAACCTCGCTCGGTCTGTTTTTATTCTATTCGCAAGCCGGCGGAAGCCTGGCCATTGGCGCAGTTTTTGTTGTTGGTATTTCCTTATCCACCATTGGCGCTTTCTTCGGGCCGGCTATTTCTGCATCGGTTCCGGATATGGTTCCCGAAGACAAACTACCGGCAGCCAATTCGATGGGACAACTCTCGCAAAAGATATCTGTGTTTTTCGGCCAGGGACTGGGCGTTCCGCTCATGCATCTGCTGGGTTTACCCTTACTGGTTATTATTAACGGGATAACATATCTGGTATCGGCATTTAGCGAATCTTTTATTACAATTCCGCAAATCATTCCCGATAAGATGAAGGGATATGCGGAGTACTACGAGGCATTTAAGAGCGACCTAAAAGAAGGTTTGCGGTATATATGGAAGAATGCCGGTCTTAAAAAACTGTTATTTTCATCGGTAATTCTTAATTTTTTAACCATGCCAATCATCATTTTGCTAATGTTTTATGTGGAAGATTTTCTTGGCGTTTCTTCCAATTGGTATGGTTTTTTACTGGCAATATATGGCATCGGCGCGTTAACCGGTTTTACCGGAGCGGGTATTATTAAACTGAAGGGGCACAGAAGAACCCGTTTCTTAATTACCTTTATGCTGCTGGAACCGATGGGATATATTTTAATGACCTATGTAGCATCTCCGTTTCAGGCAGCCGGTCTCTTTTTTATCGGCGGCATGTTTAATGGTTTTGTGATGGTTAATATTACAACCATCTTGCAATTGACAACGCCTACCAATATCCGTGGAAGAGTGTTTGGCGCATTAACCACAATCGCCGCCAGTACCGCTCCGTTTGGAATGGGACTGGGCGGATTTCTGTACGATATACTCGATCAAAATATTGCTTTAATTTATATCTCATCGGGAATACTGATGTTCTTACTGGTCACTTCGTTTGCCTTTAGTAAAGATTTTCGCAATTTCATTGCGTTTGATATTGAAGAGGTTGAGCCCAGTGGGTTTACATATAATATGCGTTATCTAAAAGAAGATGAAATTGTAATGACCCAAAAAGAAGTTTATTTAGAATACCAGATACAAAAACCAAGGAGCGAATTATGAGCCGTGACGAACGTGAAGACAAAACCATTTATAAAGTCGTGCTGAACCATGAAGAACAGTATTCAATCTGGCCAGCCGACCGTGAAAATGCCTTAGGCTGGAAAGACGAAGGCACTACCGGTACAAAAGAAGAATGTCTTGCGCATATTAAAGAAGTGTGGACCGATATGCGTCCGTTAAGTCTTCGAAAAAAAATGGAAGAAGCGGAGTGAAGCCATCCTGGATTATTAAGCCCAGGCCACGATCTGATGCAAAACTAAAACTAATCTGTCTTCCCTTTGCGGGCGGAGGAAGCAGCAGTTTCCGCAATTGGGCGCCGCTGCTTCCGGCGCAAATGGAACTGCTTACGATAGAAATTCCGGGACGGGGTCAGCGACTTAGCGAACCGCTTCGTACCCGAATAGACGATCTTATTCCAGATATCGCCTCTGCACTGCTTAATGAGCTAGACAGGCCGTTTGCTATCTTCGGTCATAGCATGGGCACACTTCTGGGTTTTGAACTGACGCACTACCTGCGCGAACAATATGGGAAGGAACCGGTTTATCTCTTCTTTTCAGGACGAGGTGCGCCCGGCTTACCCAGTACCGAAGCGCCCATTCATCAATTATCAAAAGATGATTTTATACGTCAGATTAAAGAATATAACGGAACGCCAAAGGAAGTGCTCGAGCACAAAGAACTAATGGATTTAATGATTCCGATATTGAGGGCAGATTTTGAAGTATGTGAGACCTATACATATAGCGAACGGCCATCTTTTAATTGTCCGATTACCGCCTTTGGCGGATTGCAGGATAAAGGAGCGCCAAAAGATTATATGCAGGCTTGGGAAAAACATACCAGTGGTATTTTTAACCTGCGTTTATTTCCCGGCGGACATTTTTTTCTGTTGGAACATACACCAACATTGATACAAAGTTTGCTGCGTGATATAAACAAATTATTAACCCCTTCGATATTTTAAATCAAATGTCTATCTTAAAGAACTGGCTGCCCTTTGCTTCCTGTGGTTTTACATTAAATGACGAAGTGCATGTCTGGCGGGTTTCATTTACAATGTCTCCCGCACAGATTGCTAAGTACGAAGTATTGCTGAATGGGGATGAAATACAACGGGCCAATAAATTCCATTTTGAAAAAGATCGAAACCGGTATGTTATAACCCGCGGGCAACTGCGTTTTTTGTTGGGGAAATACTTAAAACAACATGCGGATAGTTTTGATTTTAAATACAATAAATACGGTAAACCGGCCTTAGCCGATTCGGCTCTGCATTTTAATGTATCACATTCACATGAAATGGGGCTGTTAATCTTTGATCAAAAATATGAGGCGGGAGTGGATATCGAATGGAAGCGTAAGGACTTTGGCGGATTGAAAATAGCCGAACGTTTTTTTTCGTCCGATGAGATTAATGAATTAAGAAGCCTTCCGTCAAACCAGCAACAACAGGGATTTTTTAATTGCTGGTCACGAAAAGAGGCCTATATAAAAGCAGTCGGAAAAGGACTATCCATTCCATTGGCCAGATTCAGTGTAAGTCTGTCGCCCCAAAAGAAAGCCGTGCTTCTTAGCACAATACATGAGCCGCAGAATCTTTATACTTATACGTTATATGATATTTATGCACACCCGGCCTATACCGCCGCTGCAGTTGTACATAAAAGCAGAAAAGATATAAAACTATTTAACGCATCAACCATCTAAACTTTTCGGGAAACTAACAATGGAAATTTTATTAGGAATCACATCGGGTAAATGGCTTAAACTTAGTTTGAAAAACGGTTTTCTTTTTAAACCGGCGCTATGGCCGGTAAGTCTGAAACTACTATTAATAGGATTACGCAATTCCATTTATGCAAACAAAGAAATAAAAGAATATGAACCCCAGATCCAGGCTACAAAAATAACAAAAGCGCCCATTTTTATTTTAGGACACTGGCGTACCGGTACTTCCTTGCTGCACAAATTATTGTCTATGGATCCGCAATTCACATATCCTACCGTTTTTGACGTGTATAATCCCGAAACATTTTTAACAACCGGAAAGATGCTTGAGCAGCGTCTGGAACGTATGAAGGCAGAGAAACGTCCTATGGATAATATGGTAGTCAGTTATAAAGATCCCGCTGAAGATGAATTTGCGATAAACACGCTTACCCTAAGGTCACCGTTAATGGGATGGTCCTTCCCGACAAAAGAAGCCTATTTTGAAAAATACCTCACTTTGCACGATATTTCGGAGGCAGAACGCCAGGATTGGAAAGAAAAATTTCTTTACTTTTTGAAAAAGCTGACCTTTAAAAATAACAGACCACTACTCTTAAAGTCGCCACATCATACCGCCAGAATAAAAACTCTGCTGGAAATTTTTCCGGATGCGAAATTTATCCATATTCGCCGCAACCCCTATCATACGTTTCGCTCTACGTATAGTTTATATAAAAACACGGTCGCCAATCTCGGTTTCGGAAAGCGGGATATTAACGCTGATATGGAAGCTGTAATCAACCGTTTTAAAATAATGTACGAGGTTTTTTTCAAAGAAAAAGACCAAATAAAAGAAGGCCATTTCTTCGAACTTTCCTTTGAAGAACTGGAACAAAATTTTAGCGCCGGGATTGAAAAGATTTACAATGGGTTACAGATATCCGGGTTTGAAACCTACGCGCCTATTCTTAAACAATATTTAGACGAACAAAAAGATTACAAAAAGAATGTGCACCAACCGATTCCCAACGAATGGAAACAAAAAATCAATGACAAATGGAAATTCTGTTTTGATAAATGGAATTATTCCATCGAACCTTAAGCCGTCATTGCAAACTTTACTTAAAGGAAAGCCATGGATAGTCTTAACGGAATTTTATTTAAAGACTGGATACGACTATTAAAAACCAACCATTTTAATATTTCTGGTAATGCACTTAGTAAGCTATTTGGGCTTACATATTTAAGCCTTTTTAATAGTTTGGCATACAGAAGAGAGAGGCAATATCACGCCGAAATATTAAAAACGAAATTGATCCGTGACCCGATATTTGTTTTAGGACACTGGAGAAGCGGAACCACTTTTCTGCATAAACTTCTTTGTCAAAACCAACAGTTCGGATACGCTAACGTTTTCGAAATCCGCAATCCACATACATTTATTACCCGACAGAATTTGTTTGAATTGCGCCAAAAACAATTTAAACCGGAATCCCGTCCTACAGACAATGTAATGGTTAGTTTTAACAGCCCCGCCGAAGAGGAATTCGGAGTTGCCATCATCAGTAAAATGAGCCCGCTTTTCGGTTGGGTTTTTCCTAAAAACGAAAACTATTACGAAACGTTTTCTACCTTTTTAAAAGCCACTGAAGAACAGCGCGAACAGTGGAAAGAAAGTTTTCATTTTTTTATGCAAAAACTAACCTTCCTGCATAAAAAACCTTTATTGCTTAAATCTCCCCTCAATACGGGACGTATTAAGATACTTTTAGAGCTTTATCCAAATGCAAAATTTATCCATATACACCGCAATCCATATACTGTTTTTCAGTCTACTTTAAGAATGTACGAAATTGCCGCAACTCGTTCGGCTTTTCAGAAAAGAGATTTTAGTAAACTAACAGATCTTATTTTACAGCGTTACACCGAAATGTATGATGCTTTCTTTTCCGGGAAAAAAGCGATTCCGGCAGAAAATTATTTTGATATTGCTTTTGAAAACCTGGAGCAGGATCCTGCTTCCACCCTAAACCAGATTTATACGACGCTTCGGTTTCCCGGGTATTCCGAAATCGTACAACAAACTACGGCTTATATTGAAACATTAAAAAATTACAAAAAAAATAAACACGCTAGTTTGGAAAATCAGCTCAAAGAACGCATCTTCAGGGAATGGAAACGAAGTTTTACAGAATGGGGCTATTCCAAATAACATTCCCCTAATTTTTGATTTTATCAATTGCCGGTAAATAAAACTTTTCCGGTTTTAAAAATTTTATTATTTTAGATTTTAAAAGTCTAAAACAGAATTTACTGCCAATGAATAAAATCTTTCGCATTTCACTACTCTCGCTTCTATTTTTTTGGGCCTGTGACGCCCCGCGGGAAAATCCTTTTGACCCCAATGGGGTTAACAGCGTCGTTACCACTGTTCAGGTTTTGCATCTACTCCCCTCTTCCGAAGCTATTGGCGGAATAGAAATCTACATCCCTGAGATTAATCAGTTAAAACTAAGTGACCAGACGGGCGCCGCTGTTTTTACACATCCTAAACTTGATTCGCTTACCATTATCTGTCGGGGAGAGTCTTTTTTTGCAGACACTTCCGTTTTTAAAAGTCTTTCTAAAAGCAATGCTGTTAAAATCCGTTTAAATACAAAACCGCAGTTAAGCGAAATCCGGTTTATTTCGTTTTATGAGATTATTGAGAATCAGGAAAATCTCACTTCTCTTTCCATTTATACTAAAATTATAGATCCGGACGGCTTAAACGATATTGCAGCGGTTACCATCCATCAGCAAGACACTAATTTTTGTGACACATTATTAGTGGAAAATCCCATTGAGCAGAGTTTTATACAAAATTTTTCTTTGTCCCAGGTATCTCCTTCGGTAACCCCGGGAGAACTGTCGGAACTGAATTTCGAAATTACCGTTCAAAATTCAGGTGCGAAGCGGATCCGCTTTGAACCTGTTCGGATTGTTCGGATAATTGAAGAAAACCCGATTATACTTTCGCCGGAAGATGGAAGCGTTCAATCCGATACGGTTTATTTTAGCTGGCAAAAAGTAACTCTCGATTATGATTTTACCTATACGATTGTCTTACAGCGGCTGGGAGGAACACCACAAACATTTGAGGCAATTCCATCCTCACAAACCCAGTTAAAAGTTTCCGGATTAGTAGCGGGAAAATATTATTTTAGCTTACAAATACAAGACCGGCCGGGAAATATCTGCCAGTCTCCATTTAATAGTTTTACTTACCAGCAATAACATGAATGATCAAAATTTAAATTTCTCTGAACTGGGCTCTAAACAGCTCACGAAAATATACCGGCTTACACAGCAGATGACAACATTAGGCGACGAAGAAAATATTCTTTCTATTTTGCTGG